>NZ_AQOV01000002.1:0-600000 GCF_000365425.1 Methylomonas sp. MK1 | reverse complement strand
AAGCGCCGGCGATTCCGCCCTATACGCATATTTGACAATGTCCGCCACCCAGCTCGCCATCCACAGTAACACCACCGCCAAATCGATTTTTTCCTGCTTTTGCCAGAGCTCGGCTACCGTCAGCAGATTTTCCTTGCCTTGCGCGATATGTAACCAGGCCTCGAAATACTGCTGTCTGAGCTGCACCATATTCTGTTCGGCATAGTGCTTCGCCAACAGCGGCGAACCTTGGGCCAGTTTTAATAATAAATCCGCTTGCTCTCCGACACCCTGCTGCTGCAACCAACTCATCGCCAATTCGTGCACGGGCGTTACGCAATCGATTTTCTGGCAACGACTACGAATCGTCGCCGGCAAGCGGCTCGGTTGCTCGCTGATCAACAGCAAACAAGTGCGTTCGGTCGGCTCTTCCAGACACTTCAAAAACGCATTCGCCGAAGCGGTATTCAAAGCATCGGCCGGCTGAATAATCACGACTCGGTAGGCATCGTCGTACTGCGGTTTCAAAGCCAACTTGACGATTAACTGTCTGATTTTGTCGATACCGATGGCCTTGCCGGGTTCGTCGGGTTCTATCGTCAGAAAATCGGGATGAGTTTGCGCGGCGAACAATTTACAGCCGACACAATGACCGCAAGCACTCGCATTGGACAGCGGCGCATGACACAGCAGAGTTTGCGCATAATAGTCGGCCAAATGCCGTCTGCCCTGCCCGGCCGCGCCGGAAAACAGCAGAGCTTGCGGGATGCGCTGTTGCTGGATGTAAGCGCGGAGTTGCCGCCAGTTTTCCTCTTGCCAAGGATAAATCCCGGTTTGGCCTGACATCACTCGCTCCATAAGTTGGCCAACTCATCGCGCAACTGCTGTTGCACCGCATCCAGAGGCAAGCTGGCATCGATAATCTTGTAGCGCTGCACATCCGTGGCGGCGCGTTGCAAATAGGCTTGTCTCACTCTCTCGAAAAACGCTAACTGCTCGGTTTCAAAACGATCCAACTCGCCCCTATGCTTGGCACGCTGCATACCGACTTCTATCGGCGCGTCGAAGACAAAGGTCAAATCCGGCCTTAATGGGCCTTGCACAGCGTTTTCCAGCCAAGCGATGGTTTGCAAATCCATATTCCGACCACCGCCTTGATAGGCATAGGTGGCATCGGTAAAACGGTCACACACCACCCACTGCCCCTGCTGCAAAGCCGGCAAAATCACCTGTTGAATATGTTGAGCCCGAGCCGCAAACATCAGCAACAACTCGGCCTGCTCCGACAAACTCTCTTCTTGATGTTCCAACAAAATGCCGCGAATCTTTTCGGCAATGCCGGTGCCGCCCGGCTCGCGCGTCAGTACGAACGGGATGCCCCGTTCTTCCAGTAGCTGTTTGATAAATTGCAGATTGGTGGACTTGCCGACGCCTTCGCCACCTTCCAGCGTGATAAATCGTCCGCGAGTCATCGTTGATATTGATCGACGTATTTTTCGTGTTCCGCCAAGGTCGAAGAAAAGGCATGGCGGCCATTGCCGCGGGCGACAAAAAACAAGGCGTCGCTATTATCGGGATGTAAAGCAGCAACAATGGCTTGCTTACCAGGCATCGCAATCGGTGTAGGCGGCAGTCCTTCGATGACGTAGGTGTTGTAGGGGGTATGTTCGCGCAAATCCTTATGCCGGATATCACCGTGGTAGTCATCGCCCATGCCGTAGATGACGGTGGGGTCGGTTTGCAACAACATGCCTTTCTTCAAGCGCCGCGCAAATACCCCGGCGATCTTTCTGCGTTCTTCGCCGGCGCCGGTCTCTTTTTCGACGATAGATGCCAAAATCAAAGCCTCGTACGGATTTTCCAACGGCACGCCATCGTCGCGCTTTTGCCACTCTTCGTTCAACACCGCCTGCATCCGGTCATGCGCGCGCTTCAGTAAATCGACATCGGAGGTGTTTTTTTCAAAGAAATAGGTATCGGGAAAAAACAAGCCCTCCGGATGATTCTTGTCGGAACCGATTTGTGCCATCAAGTCTTCCAGTTGGTTATCGGTCAGCGTGTGTTGCAAATTAGGGTTGTTCTTTATGGTGTTAAACACTTGCTTAAAGGACCAACCTTCCGGAAACGTAATCGAATACTTTCGGGTCTTACCGTCAGTCAATTGTTGCAGAATGTCGGCGGCGGTAGCACCTTTAGCCAACACATACTCGCCCACCTTCAACAAATGATCGAGATTTTTTCGATAGGCAAACAAACGAAACCATAAGCGATTCACCGTCACCTGCTGCGAACGCAGATTTTTCACCACCGATTCCAGCGTATCTCCTTTTTTAATTTCAATGACAGTTTCGGTCATTACCACCGGCTTTTTTAGAATCAGTTGATAATGCATGCCGGCCCAAATCGACACCAAGCCCAATACCATTAATAATGTAAATGCGATGATGCTTCTAAACACTGCTATACCTCCGCCATGCGGGCTGTGTTGAGCAGATCTTGCAAACGCCGAGTGATAACACCGACCTTAAAAACTTGCCCTTCCAGCCGTTTGATCGGCCAAATACCGATTACCGAGTTACTGACAAATAATTCGTCAGCTTGCAAAACGGCAGCTTGATCAATTGCTTGCTCAAATAACGGTAGTTTGATCCGCTGCGCGAACTCCATAATCAACTCTCGCACAATACCCGCGACGCCGCATTGTCCTAGCGGTGGCGTGTATAAACTGTCAGATTTGACCAGGAATAGGTTGCTCATCGTGCCTTCCACGACGTGATCTTGAGTATCCAACATCAAACCCTCTTGAATGGCCGTATCCTGCCATTCCGCTCTGGCTAAAATCTGCTCGAGTCGATTCATGTGCTTGATGCCGGCCAAGCTCGGGTTCAAAGACAAACGCTGGCCGCAAAAACGCGCGGCGATGCCGTCTGCTTGGAACTGATGGGGGTAATCGGGATAAGGATGCAGACCGAATAGTCTGGTAGGGATAATGTGATCCGGCTGCCGGTAACCGCGACCGCCGCTACCGCGCGTCACCATCAACTTCAACACGGCTCTCTCACTGGACTGACTCAATTGCCGCGCTTCAGCGTCGAGCAAGGCAGTATCCGGCATCGGAATTAGCAGCCGGCGACAACCTTCGGCTAAGCGTTTTAGATGACGATCAAAAAACAGCGGCTTGCCCTGCAATACTTCGATGGTCTCGAACAGACCGTCACCGTATTGAAAACCTCGATCAGAAACATCGACACAGTGTCTGTGCTCGCCGTTTAATAAAAACATAGCCAGACACTGCGGAAGCGGAAGCGCTTATTGGTAACGTTTGAAAACCAGAGAACCATTGGTGCCGCCAAACCCAAACGAGTTGGAAATGGCGACATCGATGCTCATGTTTCTGGCGATGTTCGGGACATAATCCAGATCGCACTCGGGATCGGGATTTTCCAAATTGATAGTAGGCGGAGCGATTTGATTCTGGATAGCCAAGGCGGTCAATACTGCTTCGATACCACCGGCCGCGCCCAGCAAATGACCAATCATCGATTTGGTGGAGCTGACAGCCACTTTATAAGCAGAATCACCTAGCGCCAATTTCATCGCATGGGTTTCGCCAATATCGCCGGCTGGTGTCGATGTACCGTGCGCGTTGATATAGTGCACATCTTGCGGATTAACTTTGGCGTCACGCATCGCATTGCGCATGCAGCGTGCCGCACCTTCGCCGCCTTCGGACGGTGAGGTGATGTGGTAAGCATCGCCGCTCATCCCATAACCGACCAGTTCCGCATAAATTTTCGCACCGCGCGCCTTGGCATGCTCCAGTTCTTCCAACACCACAACCCCGGCACCGTCGCTGAGTACGAAACCGTCACGGTCACGGTCCCAAGGCCGACTGGCGGTGGTAGGGCTGTCATTACGACGCGACAAGGCTTTTGCCGAGGCAAATCCGCCCATCGCGGTCGGCGAGGTCGTGCAGCGTTCCGCGCCGCCGGCGACCATCACATCGGCGTCGCCGTATTTGATCAATCTCGCCGCGTCGCCGATATTATGCGTACCGGTCGAACAAGCGGTGACGATGGCAAAGTTAGGACCTTTCAAACCGTATTTGATCGACAGATTGCCTGAGATCATGTTGATGATATTGCCGGGCACAAAAAAAGGCGAAATCCGTCTGGGACCACCCGCCACGTAGGTGGCATAGCATTCTTCAATACCGGTGATACCGCCAATACCGGCGCCGATGGCCACGCCGATGCGCTCGGCATTTTCTTCGGTGACTTCAAAACCGGAATCCTCAATTGCCTGGCAACCCGCTGCGATGCCGTAGTGCACGAAGCCGTCCATGCGTTTGGCATCCTTCTCGGCTATATAATCGCCGATATTAAAATTTCTGATGACACCGCCGAACGTCGTTGCAAAAGGGGATATGTCAAATGAATCGATCGGACTAATGCCGCTCTTCCCGTTGACAATGCCATCCCAGGTATCGGCAACATTATTGGCTAACGGCGTAATGGCGCCTAAGCCCGTTATAACAACTCGACGTGTGCTCACAGTAAACTACCGGTAAAAAAAGAAGACAACCAGAGAAGGGGGATAAACCGGCTAGTGGATGGAAACCACCCACTAACTTTTGGAAACAACTTACTGCAGATTGGCGTTGATATAATCGATAGCCAATTGGACTGTGGTGATTTTTTCAGCTTCTTCGTCTGGAATTTCGCATTCGAATTCTTCTTCCAGAGCCATGACGAGTTCAACTGTGTCTAAAGAATCAGCACCAAGATCGTCAACAAAAGACGCATCGTTCGCGATTTCTTCTTTTACGCCTAATTGTTCTGCGACAATCTTTTTTACTCGTTCTTCGATATTACTCATATTTTTTTCCTCGAACAATGCAAATGCCTGACTGCGAGCACTTACCTTATCTTTAGTGTTGTATTAATTGAATTTGCAATCTCGTCACTGGCCTTGCCTAACGACAGCGCGGATTATACTTTATGTTCCAAAAAATTCACAACATTCGCCCGCGACTAGGCGATTCGCGGCCTGAGGCTATGTCTTCCCGCTCAAATTTTTAATAATTTCTTCCAACGGTACCAAATTCAGTTTGATACGAAACAAAACCGCCTTGTTCTCCAACACCCCGAAACATTCGTAGGTGCGCAACATGATGCTGGTGTGATTGAGGGTTTTATCCGGCGACTCCGGCAATTGCTTAACCAGAATATGCAGCTTGTCGTTGTTTTTTAGCTTAGCCAAATGCACGCGATCGACCGATATGTCGTGCGAGGTATACACCATCGGATTGCGCTTGAAATCGTGGTTTTCCAGTTGAGCTTTCTCCAGCAAAGCGCCGGAAGTCAAACTGCAAGGAAACACTTCCGGATATTGCGCCACCTGCAACAACTCGTCGAAATAGTCGGACTGTTCCGCAAACGAACCGGACAGAAAGTTCTTCACATTGCCGTTATTCATCCACTTACGCTTCAAAAAAAACTCGGTGCCGGGCACGACGGTTTTATCGGGTAGCGCATTTAAATCCGGCAGACCGCTTAAATCGGTATCCGCTAAAAACAAAGGCTGTTTCGTTTCTTTTTTATACCCGAGCAAGATGGTTTTACCTTGCGACTTGATGGCGATGCGATTGGTCAAAGTCAGCTCGGGTATCGTCGCGATCAGCGTCTTTTTGATATCCAGCGTCATCGCCTGCCGCGGCCGCAAGGCATTGACGAAGATGATCTGATAATTACTAAAACGCAGCTGATTGTCGGCGATAATCTGATCTTCGTGATGCGCTTCCCGGTATAAGCGCATCTGATATTCGATCAGGGTATTCAACTGAAAGCCCAACACAATCGGGCCTTTAAACGGATTATGCGTGACCTGCAACCATTTATGCTTGTCATGAAACAGGTTGAAATCGTCGGACGCGTTGCGGGCGACTTCGATATGAATTTGTTCGAAAGTAAACGACTGGTCTTTCATCGATGTCCAATGACTGTAGATATGAACCGGCTATTCTAGGCCGATTGCGATAAATCAGAAAGTAACGCACCAAACTAGCCCATTCACAGCCGACAACAATACTCGGCCTAGACCGGAAAATCAGGTTACTATCCAAGCATATCCTCACCTACTTGGGCAACGAGAAGCCGCATGCATATCGAAAGACATAAAAATCACCGCATTGGCTGGCTACGGGCGGCCGTGCTGGGCGCCAACGACGGCATAGTCTCCACTGCCAGCCTGATTTTGGGCGTCGCGGCAGCCGGCGTGGATGCCAAACATATCTTGATCGCAGGCATTGCCGGTTTGGTAGCTGGCGCGATGTCCATGGCCGCCGGCGAATATGTATCAGTCTGTTCGCAAGCAGACACCGAACACGCCGACCTGGAGCGCGAACGCCGGGAACTCGCCGCCTATCCGGAACACGAGCATGAGGAAATGACCGCAATCTATGTAGAACGCGGCCTGGACGAAGCGCTGGCCGCCGAAGTTGCCCGCCAGCTGATGGCACACGACGCCCTTGGCGCGCATAGCCGCGACGAACTTGGCATTACCGACACCTCCGCCGCCCGCCCGGTGTTGGCGGCATTTTCATCGGCTGGCAGTTTTTCAGTCGGGGCAATATTGCCTTTATTGCTGGTGTTGTGGACGCCGGCACCCGTATTGATTTGGGCCGTAGCCGGCGGCTCCTTGCTGCTGTTAGTATCGCTAGGCGCCCTATCCGCCCGCGTTGGGGGCGCTTCGATGTTGATTGCTGGATTGCGCGTCAGCTTTTGGGGCGCGTTGGCGATGGGGTTGACGGCTGGAGTTGGGGCATTATTTGGGGTGGCCGCGTAAGCAAAAAATATCGAGGAGCCAGCACCCCAGAGTTTCTCAACTATTCATTTTGATAAGCGTCGCTACCTGTCCGCGTATTTCTGCACTGACCCGCCTATCCAGCTGGGCCAACCACCGCATCGGAATCTGCTCCAATCCATACTTGGCCCCTGCCAACATCCCCGCCAATGCCCCGGTCGTATCCGCATCGCCGCCCTGATTGACGGTGGAGATCAGGCAAGACTCGAAACTATCGGTGTTGAAAAAATAATGCAGCACCGTCTGCACGGTATCGACGATAAAACCAGAGGCTTTGCCCGGATAAGGGGTGTAGGCAAATTCGCTGTATTGGTTGATCAAGCGCTCGACTTCCAGCAAACAGGACTCAAGACCTTGTCCGTTAATCAACGCATTGATCATGCGCCCTAAAGCCAAAGTCGCCCCATCGGACAGCGGGTTGTGGTGGGTGATGTGACTCTGCTCCAGGCTCCAAACTTCGAAATCGTCCGGCCTGTCCAAAGTTGCCAGCACCACCGGCAAGTTACGCATGCAGGCGCCGTTACCGGCGTCATCTTCACGCGGCAAGCCCATCAATAAACCTTCATCACGATACCGAAGGATGCCGCGCCGGCAAGTATTACCAACATCCGGCGGATCGCTATCCAGCCAGGCCAGAAAATTGTCCGCCACGGCCCGCAAATTCCAGCCGTGATGATCGATGATGGCTCGACCCAAGGCCAGCGACATTTGCGTATCGTCTGTAACCTGTCCCGGCTCCAGGCCCAGCCAGCCGCCGCCTATCATTTCGGTATGCACGCCGTAACGTTTCTGAATTTGTTTCGGCGACATGAATTCCACCGTCGCGCCCAACGCGTCGCCGCAAGCAAATCCCAAATAAGCGCCCAAGGCCCGATTCATTAACCGCTCGTTCATCGCTGTACCGTCACCCGATAATCGCCACCGATTACCAAATATTCCGCTTCGCCGCGCAATGCATGGCGCGGCAGCAGGTCGCTAAAAAACACCAGTTTCACCATCGGCACCTCCACTTCCAATATATATCCGCCAAATTCGCTGGCGATACCAGGGCGGTCGGTAAACGACACAATACTGTTGAAGCGGACGATTTTGTGCTGCTTGTCTTGCTCGGTAACGATCCAGTCGTCCAAGGCGTTCACGCCGCGATACAGAGTTTTGTGGGTAGCAGCCGGCACCTGAAAGCGCTCGATCACCCATTGGCAAAATTCGTACAGCAAATCCAGCTGCATGTAGATGCAATTGTTGTGATAGCGGCTGTTCATCTTTTCTTCGATGTAGGTTATCCAGTCCTTGCTCATAAAACTGCTGATCTGCTGCTTATGGTAGTTGGGAAACAAACCGAAGCGACTCTCCACCCAACCCTTCAACACCGCGCCCTGCGCATTATTGGAATCCAGCCCCCAATCCTGAATCAGGCGCAGATAACTGTTGCGATACCGGCGCCGGCCCTCGGCATCGTCGCGCAAGCGCTGCTCGGTTTCGAAACCGAATACCACGCACATATAATCTTGAAAGATCCGCCCGCACTCGGCCAACGTGGCTTGGCCGGCCAACTGTTCGAACAGTCCGGGTGCCGACTCCCTGGTACCGGCGATATGTAAGGGCTTGGGATAATCATTGAATAGATGACTGGCCATACAAGCGGTCGCCATGCCGATCAAATTGGTACTGTGGCCGTGTTGGGAAATATCGGGCATGGATAAACCGGCAAGAATGACAGGCAAGGTGATAAACCCTAATTTTCACATCGAATAGGGAAATTAGCCATACAGAACAGACTTGCCCGGACTAATTCTTCGGTAATTTTTGACGCCACAAAACCCACTGTCTTCCACGCAACCGAGTCGCTAGCCAAAAATAGCAAGCACCAAGCAAGAATCTAGCCGTTTTTTGTGATTGACATCACACAAAGACACAGAATACAGTGCGCTAGCCGATTGATTATTAAACAAAAACAAGTGATCGATGACAGGCACAACAATAACAACACACAGGAGAGTCATATGAAAAAATATGTTGCCGAGTCCTTTGGGACATTTTGGTTAGTTCTTGGTGGCTGCGGAAGTGCGGTATTGGCGGCGGCGTTTCCGAATGTGGGCATTGGCTTGCTCGGCGTTTCACTCGCGTTCGGTTTAACGGTATTGACCATGGCCTATGCCATCGGCCATATTTCCGGTTGCCATCTCAATCCGGCGGTGTCGGTTGGCTTGTGGATGGGCGGTCGCTTTCCAGCCAATCAATTGTTGCCTTACATCGTCTCGCAGGTGATCGGTGCGATTGCCGCCGGCGGCGTCTTGTATTTAATCGCCAGCGGCAAGGCCGGCTTTGATGTGGCGGCGGGATTTGCCTCCAACGGTTACGGCGAACATTCGCCAGGCGGCTACTCCTTGTTATCCGCACTGATTACCGAAGTGGTGATGACCATGATGTTTTTACTGATCATCCTTGGTGCCACTGACACCCGCGCCCCAGCCGGCCTGGCGCCTGTCGCGATTGGTTTGGGCCTGACATTGATTCATTTGATCAGCATTCCAGTCACCAATACTTCGGTCAATCCTGCCCGTAGCCTGGGTGTGGCGGTTTACGTCGGCGATTGGGCCTTGGCGCAACTCTGGCTATTCTGGCTGGCACCGATTATTGGCGCGGTTTTAGGCGCGTTGGTTTATCGCTTTATCGGCAGCCCGGACGAGTAAACCCTGAGATTAGTTCAGCGCAGATCAGCAACCCTTCATCATTCCCGCGAAAGCGGGAATCCATTGTGGCACCGGGGTTCCCGCCTGCGCGGGAGCGACAATATTAGGGCCGGATT
The DNA here is from genome assembly GCF_000365425.1 of Methylomonas sp. MK1. Classification (NCBI taxonomy): domain Bacteria; kingdom Pseudomonadati; phylum Pseudomonadota; class Gammaproteobacteria; order Methylococcales; family Methylococcaceae; genus Methylomonas; species Methylomonas sp. MK1. The sequence continues at coordinate 590,348 of NZ_AQOV01000002.1, read as the reverse complement.
AATTCAGGCATCGCCGACCGGCCACCTATCTTGAAATCAAAATTTCGCCAGCGATTCCGATATGGATATAAAAACCTACAAAGGCCGATCGAATGTATCCGGCGCCATTGCCCTAAATGACCGTTACTTCATCGTTGCGGACGACGAAGACAACGAACTCAGCGTATTCGACAAACACGCAGAAAAAACCCTAAAGCCGGCAATTGCCCTGTCAGAAGTTTTCGATGGCGAAATCAAAGACGGCAAGCACCAGGAAATCGATCTGGAAGGCGGCGCCCGCATCGAAGATGTCTATTTCTGGATTGTAGTGGTCAACTTTTTTCGGACACCAAAATAGGTTGTTGATCTGCCATTTTCATTTCATAGCCGTTGGGCGGCAGGTAGCCCAATGACGAATGCAAGCGCCGACTGTTGTAGAAATTGACGATATAGTCGGTCACGTCTCGGATGGCCTCGGTATGGTTGGCATACTGGCGGTGCCAGACGCGCTCCATTTTAAGATTCAGAAAGAATCGCTCCATTACGGCATTGTCCCAGCAGTTGCCCTTACGACTCATGCTGCCCTGAAAACCATGATGGGCCAGTAACGCCCGATATTCGTGACTGGCGTACTGACTACCCCGGTCGGAATGGACGATCAGGCCCGGCGGCGGTCGGCGCTGGGCGATGGCGATTTGCAAGGCGGTGCAGACCAGTTCTGTCGGCATGTTGGGTGCCATGGCCCAACCGACGATTTTGCGCGAATAAAGATCCAACACCACCGCCAGATACAGCCAACCGCTCAGGGTCCGTATGTAAGTAATGTCCGAGACCCAAGCTCGGTTGGCCTCGGCTTGCTCAAACTGGCGATCCAACACGTTCTCGTACACCGGCAGGTTGTGGTTGCTATCGGTGGTATGCACAAACTTGGGTTTCCAGATCGGCTTGATCTGGAGTTCCTTCATCAGGCTGCGCACCCGATGACGGCCAATCTCGATTCCCTGTTCCGCCAGTTCCTTGCGCAGACGACGACTGCCATAGCATTGACCGGTGGCTTCGAACAGACTGCGCAGTCGAACCCGCGTGCCGCAAAGCGCTTGAGGCTGCCGTGCTCGTCTCTGGGCCGCATACCATCCCGACCGACTGACGCCCAGTAACTGACAACCCTGCTGCACCGTGACGACCTTCTCTGCCGTTAACTGGTGAATCACTTGGTGTTTCATCGCAGTTCCTTGGCAAAGAAGGCCGAAACCTTTTTTAGCAATTCGTTATCCGAACGCAGTTGCCGATTTTCTAATTCCAGCTGCCGAATCCGCTGCTGGTCAGGGGTTAACGGCTTACCTATGCCCGGTTGACCGGATTGCTCGGCCTGCACCTGCTTCAGCCAGCGACGTACCGCAGTCTCGCCCAGCTTCAGCTCCTGACAAACCTGAGGAACCGTGAGTCCCTGTTCATGGATCATTTGTACTACTTGCAGCTTGAACGCCGCATCAAAACTTCGCCTTTCTCGTTTCATTCGTTTCACCTTGAAGGTTGATAGTTTATCAACCTATTCGGGTGTCCGTTTTTATTAGACCACTACAGATAGGCTCGCACAGCACCAACAGCGAAGGCGACGGACGACCGGCTAGGCGGCGCTTATTCGGCATCCATCTAACCGAAATCGAACCGGGCAAATTCAGCGCCCAGCGTTATGGGTCGATTTACACACAATTAATTAACGATCTAAAGCAGGACAAACGCTTTGCTCGCTATAACTGGGAGCAAGCCGAGCGCATACCACCCAAAGGCAAAGGCGGCTTGAGCATAGAAGGCTTGGCGGCCACCCCTGAGCACGGCTTATTAATCGGCTTTAGAAACCCGCTAGCCGGCGGCGACACCGAAAACGGCTTCCTAAAAAACGGCAAAGCCATCCTGGTACACCTACTCAACCCGCTGACACTGCTGCACGGGCAAGCTGCGAATTTCGCCGAGCCAATAGAGTTGAATTTAGACGGCTTAGGCATCCGCGACATCGCCTGGCGCAAGGCCAATCAATACCTCATCGTCGCCGGCCCCTACCATGCCAATGAACAGCGCCTGGAGAAACATTGGCTGTATTTATGGGATAGCGGATCCGGAGAGCTGAAACGACTGGAGCATATCGATCTGGGAGATTTGAACATTGAAGCGGCGTTCTTTTTTCCGGACCAGGATGACCGTGTTGAATTGCTGACTGACGATGGCGAAAAGAAGGAATTTCAATGCATTTCGGTGACGCTTTAGCCAAAACCGGCTTTATCAAACAGACCTTAGAAGCTAAGCATAAACAGTATTCTTTCTCCTGAATCGGGACGAAGGATTCAAATCTGCTCTGCAATTCTGTTAGGATTAAAACCTTGTATTACCTGCCTGGAATAGGCACACAGAAATCCTAAATTACTAGTTAGGCAATTTGAAACGATGTTTTCACTTAGAACATTAACTTGGTTTTGTTTGCTTGTTAGCGGTTATGCTAGCTTGTGGTTATTTGTCATCGGCCCAGGCCCGCTCATTACAAGCTTTTTATTTTACACAATGGGCTTGTTTTTCATTCCTGCATTTTTGCTGCAAATATTTGGCGCGCCTATGTTTATAGATGATGGCATTTTTCCTACCCCAACTACAGTTGGCTGGGTAATTACAAGTATATTTGCCACCATTGTTTTTTGGCTTATAGCATGGGGCTTTGCACGCCTAACCCAACGATTAACCGGAACTAGAGCTAGCAGGAGGTTACGCGATAAAGCCGGGCCAGCCGGTTAACTCAGAGCGTCGCGATTAATATGAATTCTGTTTCAATTAAATCATGCGATAACTCCACTACATTGAGCTTTCGGCTGTTGGGAAGCACAAGCGATGCAATTGATTTTGTTGCTTCGATTTCTGGCGCGCCGTTCATTGGAGAAGTTCAATCAACAACATATTTTTCGGGCCCACCTAGTCTCTTATTCCGAGAAATGGCTGAATCATGGAAAGGATGGAAAGGTGAGAAGGTATGGTCCGCACTCGACGGCGAACTCTATCTCTCTGCGGCGACCACATCCCTTGGTCACGTCACTTTGAAAATTGAAATGACGGAGCAATCTGCTGATTTTAAACTTTATGCATCTCTTGGTTTAGAGGCGGGGCAATTAGAGGATATATACAACGATATTGCGTCCGTATTCCCACTAAATGACCTTTAGTTCTTAGTGCACCCTACAGACTGGTTGGAGCAATAGCGGAAACCCAAAGCGAGCGATGAATTTGGGGGCGGTTCTGTCCCATATGCCGCGCCGAGTACCGGAGCTTTTGATAGGAATCGCCCGCTAGGGGTGCGGCATGGATGCCGCACGTTGCCGAAGGGGCAGGAAGCCCCTTTCGGCAACCCCTATCAAAAGCGAGGAACGCAGGGGAAAAGCGGCTTCCGGGCCGCCTTTTCTTTGGATACTTTCTTTTGGCGGAGCAAAAGAAAGTATCTCGCCCGCCGGTGCGAGAACCGGCCTTAAATCAAGGCTCGCGAAAGCGAAACATCATCCAAACAAACCGACACACCCCGCGTGGGCACAAAGCTCGCGCCCGCGCCAACAAAGCCAACGTAGACCCGAGCACCACAACAACCGCAACCAAAAAATTTGGATTTAAACTAACAACGCCGACTTCGATAATCGCATAGCCAAACAACATCCAAAGACAACAAACCAGCAGCCCTATCAGCTTTTTTATCCCAGCTTGTTCATTTTTGCTACAGTTCCCCTTAAGATACGACTAAATAACTAAAAAATGAATGCTTGAAATGTTCGAACGGCGTGGTAACTTTAGCCACTTAACCATAATAATAACTAGCTTAAGAGGAAACATCGCATGAGCCTTGACGAAAACAACAACGAGACCGAAGCCCAAAATCAAGCTGAAGAGCCTAAGCAACCGGAAACAGCTCCAGCCTCTGATTCCGCCGCCGCGGCGAAAGATGCGGCCGGCAATATTATCGCTAACCTGCTGGCCCTGAAAGAATCCAACCCTAAAGTATTTTTTGGCGGTGTCGGCGCAGTTGCATTGATCGTGGTAGCCGTGTTTATGGGCGGCGGGTCTGATGCCAAATTGCCGGTTCACCAAGCGAAAGCCATGGTCCCCGGACAAAACTACGTGTTGAAAAGCCCCAATACTTACGATCCTAATGCAACTGTCAGATTAGTCGCTGTCCCCGGCTCCATGGCGGCTTACGATGATACCGAAGAAAATGATCGTGACGGCGCGTGCAAACACATGCCGCTTAATACTCCTGTCAAACTGATCCAAGCTCAGGCAGATACTACGGATAAAAATGTTCTGTGGGCTGAAGTAGAGATCACTGAATCCGGCGAATGCCAAGGCCGAAAAGCCTGGACTTCGGCAATAAACCTGCAATAACTGTTGACACAAAAAAATATCTTTTTATAATACGCAGGATAGTAAGCCAAGCGGGAATAGCTCAGTTGGTAGAGCACGACCTTGCCAAGGTCGGGGTCGCGAGTTCGAGTCTCGTTTCCCGCTCCAAATTTGAAAAGCCGCGGCAAATCGCGGCTTTTTTTATTGTCCTTATAAAGGCTGCGTAGCAAAATGGTTATGCAGCGGCCTGCAAAGCCGTATATACCGGTTCGATTCCGGTCGCAGCCTCCATTACTATATTTCTGCGGGAATAGCTCAGTTGGTAGAGCACGACCTTGCCAAGGTCGGGGTCGCGAGTTCGAGTCTCGTTTCCCGCTCCAAATTTAAAAAGCCGCAATTTATCGCGGCTTTTTTATTGTCCGAAGACAAGTACATTCCTCATCATCGACAAATCAGAAAGCAGAGCCGACTGAAAAATCAGCCGGCCGCCACCGACAACACTACATCACACCAAAACCCGCTCAATACCACCTTTGCTGACCCGATCCAGATACCCGGTCATCCAGTTATCACCCAATACATGTTTGGCGATTTCCACGACGATGTAATCGACTTCCATCTGCTCAACCTCGTCTTCGAACCGCTGCAAACCTTGCATGCACGACGGGCAGGAGGTCAACATCTTCACCGCGCCGTCGTAGCCATCGGCCCGCAATTTAGCGGTATCTTTCTGTAATTCTTCCGCCTTACGAAACCGAATCTGCGTGGAAATATCGGGCCGCGCCACCGCCAAAGTACCCGACTCGCCGCAACAACGTTCGGATTTGGCTACCGGCGCGCCAATCAACTGATTGACCACTTTCATCGGATCTTGCTGTTTAAACGGACTATGACACGGGTCGTGATAGAGATAACGCGCACCATTCACGCCTTCCAGCCTGACGCCTTTTTCCAGCAGATATTCGTGAATATCGATCAAGCGGCAACCGGGAAAAATTTTCTCGAATTCGTAATCCTGCAATTGATCCTGGCATGTACCGCAACTGACCACTACCGTTTTGATATCCAGATAATTCAGCGTATTCGCCACGCGATGAAACAATACGCGGTTATCGGTAGTGATTTTCTGCGCCTTATCGAACTGGCCGCCAGCGCGTTGCGGATAGCCGCAACACAAATAACCGGGCGGCAATACGGTTTGCACGCCAATCTCATATAACATCGCCTGCGTCGCCAAGCCGACTTGTGAGAACAAGCGCTCGGAACCGCAGCCGGGGAAATAAAACACCGCTTCGGAATCGGTCCGGGTCTTGGCATGATCGCGAATGATGGGCACGATTTGTCCGTCTTCGATGTCCAGCAACGCCCGCGCCGTTTTCGTCGGCAAGTCTCCGGGCATTTTGCGATTCATGAAATGAATCACCTGCTCGCGCACCGGCGGCTTGCCGACCGTGGCCGGCGGCTGGGCGATCTGGACTTTGCTCCAAGGTTTTAACAGCGTATTGCCGATGCGCTGGACTTTGTAAGTCCAATCGATCATCGCCGTGCGCATGGCCTTGACCGTGTTCGGGCTGGATGCGGTCAAAAATGCGATGGCCATCGTTTTGGCCGGATTGAAACTTTGCTTACCCATCTTGCGCAGCAGATTACGCATATTCATCGACACATCGCCGAAATCAATATCCACCGGGCAAGGATTGAAGCATTTGTGGCAAACCGTGCAATGATCGGCGACGTCTTCGAACTCTTTCCAATGGGTAATTGAAATGCCGCGCCGGGTTTGTTCTTCGTACAAAAACGCTTCGATCAATAAGGAAGTCGCCAAAATTTTGTTACGCGGCGAATACAACAAATTGGCCGGCGGCACATGCGTCGAACAAACCGGTTTGCATTTGCCGCAGCGCAGACAATCCTTCACCGAATCGGAGATCGCGCCGATGTCGCTCTGCTGCATGATCAGCGATTCAAAGCCCATCAAACTAAATGAGGTGGTATAAGCCGAACGCAAGTCGGCGCCCGGCATTAATTTGCCACGATTGAAACGGCCTTCCGGGTCGATGCGGTTTTTATAAGCGTGAAAATCCGCCAATTCTTCTTCAGTCAAAAACTCGTATTTGGTGATACCGATACCGTGCTCGCCGGAAATCGCCCCGCCCAGCGAACGCGCCAGGGCCATGATCCGCGCCACGGCGGCATTGGCTTCTTGCAGCATTTCGTAATGATCGGAGTTGACCGGCAGATTCGTATGCACGTTGCCGTCACCGGCATGCATGTGTAAAGCCACGAACACCCGACCGCGCAGGACCTCTTTATGCAAAGCCTCGATGCGCTCGACGATAGGCCGGAAATTATCGCCTTCAAAAATTTCCCGCAAGCGTGGCAGTAATTCCTGCTTCCACGACACCCGCAGCGAGTAATCCTGCAAGCGATGAAACAGAACCGGCTCGGCGGCGCGATTGCTCAGTTCGCCGACCTGGATACCTTGTGACTCGAAGGCTTTTTCGGCTTCGGCCAACGGCAAATCCAGACTGTCGTATATCCATTGCCAACGCGCTTTTACCGTGCCCACCGCATCCAAAGCCAAAGCCCGCCGCTCGTCCAGCAGTTCCGACTTGTTCACACCTTCTTCATAGGCTCGTAACGGCAGATCGCCGCTCAGCAATTCGGTTAAGGCTTTGCACAAGCGCAATTTATTGTTTAGCGACAATTCGATATTGATACGCTCGATACCATCGCAATAGTCGCCCATGCGCGGCAAGGGGATCACCACATCTTCGTTGATTTTAAAGGCGTTGGTATGTCTGGCAATCGCCGCTGTCCGACCACGATCCAGCCAGAATTTTTTACGGGTTTCCGGATTGACGGCAATAAAGCCCTCGGCTCCGCGCGCATTGCATATTCGCACCACTTCCGACGCCGCCATGGCCACCTGATTTTCGTCGTCGCCAACGATGTCGCCGATCAGCACCATCTTCGGCCTGCCGTGGCGCTTGGCTTTGGTGGCATAGCCAACTGCTTTCACATAGCGCTCGTCCAGATGCTCCAAACCCGCCAACATGACCCGATCGGCGCCCTCTTTAGGCAGACCGGCCAGGTAGTCGCGAATCTCGACGATCGATGGCACGGCTTCCCGCACCTGCCCGAAAAACTCCAGGCAAAACGTACGGCTAACCGGCGGCATTTCATGCAGAATCCAGCGCGCGGAGGTAATGATGCCATCGCAACCTTCTTTTTGAATCCCCGGCAGACCGCCGAGAAATTTGTCGGTCACATCCTTACCCAGCCCGGTCTTGCGGAAAAAGCTGCCGGAAATTTCCAGCGTTTCTTCACCCAGCAATTGTTTACCGCTGGCATCGAAACGTTTCAGCAAAAACCCGGCTTTGTCTTGTTCGTGGATCTTGCCCAGATTGTGATTCAGGCGCTCGACTTCCAACCAATTGCCGTCCGGCGTCACCATCCGCCAGGACGCTAAATTGTCCAACGCAGTCCCCCACAATACGGCTTTTTTACCGCCGGCATTCATCGCAATATTGCCGCCGATACACGATGCATCCGCGGAAGTTGGGTCACAGGCGAACACCAAGCCGGCCTGTTCGGCGGTTTCCATCACCCGTCGGGTCACGACGCCAGCACCAGTATGGATCGTCGCATACGAGCACTCCACACCCGGCAATAGCGTATGCCGCTCCACCGGCCCCATCGCCAACAGCTTTTCGGTATTGATCACCGCGGAATAAGCGTTGAGAGGCACCGCGCCGCCGGTGTAACCCGTGCCACCGCCGCGTGGGATGATAGTCAGGCCAAGCTCGATGCAGCCACGCACCAAATGCCCAACTTCGTCTTCGGAGGTCGGGTACAGCACCACAAACGGATACTCCACCCGCCAGTCGGTGGCGTCGGTAACGTGACTAACGCGGGCGAAGCCGTCGAAGCTGATATTGTCCTTACGGGTGTATTGCGACAGCAGCGTCAGCACGCTACGGCGCAGTTGCGCGGTGCGTTCGAAATGCGCTTCGAATTCATTCACCGCCTGATGGGCCGCGGCGATCAATTGCCCCACGCGCTCGGCCCGCTCGGCGTGTTGGTTCTCCAACTCAGTTTGTCGGCCTTCCATCTGCCCCAAACGATGCCGCAAGGCTTGCAGCAAGGCGCGCCGCCTTTTGCCATTGTCGAGCAAGTCGTCTTCGAGATAAGGATTGCGTTGCACAGCCCAAATGTCGCCCAATACTTCGTAAAGCATCCGCGCGGAACGCCCGGTGATCCGCTCGTCGCGTAACGAATCAAGCACCCACCACATGTCTTCGCCCAGCAGGCGAATTACGATCTCGCGATCGGAAAACGAAGTGTAGTTATAAGGAATTTCCCGCAGTCGCGCGGGCGTTGCATCATCGGATACTGGGAATAATTGGGAAGCCACTGGCAATCGGCGCATAGGAAGTCATAATGCGCCGAATTCTAGCATGGCAGCGGGTAGCGCATGATCGAAAAATCCGCTTACAAACCGCGAAATATCTGAGGTTAATCGATTGGCTAATTGAATCTGAGCTTATCTCGCAAACTCTGCAAGCCCTTGTGCACAGGATTAACTTCCAAGCCTTCTTGCACTTTTTTCAAGGCCTCTGAGCGGTCGTTCTTTTCGTAAAACTCCCACGCCTGCTGTTCCAGGGTATCGGCGATTTTATTGATACCGTCCACAGCCGCTTTATTGTAAGGATCGATTTTCAAAACCTCCTGGTAGGCCCAGAACGCGTTGCTACCGGTCGGCGCGGTGAGATAACCGACATCGAAATGGATGTCTGCCAACTCCAGCAAATCTTTGATTTTTTGGTTTTGCTCCGGATTGAGCTCAACCGCAACTTTTACCACTTCGGTAGCTGTTTGTTTTTCGTTTAAGGTCCAATAGACGTTCAAGCCAATCAAACAAACGATAAACAATGCTGTTGACCATAAGCCGTAATATACCGAGGTATGCGGACCGATGGCGGTCAAAAACTCATCGATACTGGCGCTACGATCCTCCTGCCTAAAGGCCAGAGCCTTTTGCAATCCTTTCCATTGCCGCCGCTTAAGCTGAGCGATGGGCTTGGGCTGCAAATTGACTTCCATGGCTTTTTCCGCCGACAAACGGCCAAACGGATGCTTGCCACTCAACAATTCGTAAGTGATACAGGCCAAGGCATAAATATCGTCGCGCGGATCGGGATCGCTATTTTGCAGTTGCTCCAGACTGGCATAGGCCGGGGTCATCGCGCCCAGCGACCGGGCATTAAATATCGTCGCGTCGTGGCCGTCTTTTTCACTACGGCCAATGGCGCAGGCGATCCCGAAATCCAGCACGCGGATTTCGCCGTCGTCACCGACAAACACATTGCCCGGTTTAAAGTCGGAGTGAACGATATTTTTTTTATGCGCGTGCGCCAAGGCTTCTGACATCGCGCTGATGATAGGCCAGGCTTTTTTGAAGGGTAAGCCGCTGTCGACATGCTCACGGATCAAGTGACTGAGCGGCTTGCCCTGCAAGTACTCCATCGACATAAACACGTGCGTGCCGTCCCGGTCAAAGTCGTAGACTTTAATAATATTGGGGTGAGACAGGGTTTGCGCGCGCTTGGTCTCCCGCTGCAAGGCCACCAGCGCCATCGGATTGAATTGAAAATCCTGGTTCAGCACCTTTAAAGCCACGAAAGGCTCTTTATCCGAGGCCTCCACTTTGCGCAAATCGGTGGCTTTAAACACCATACCCATGCCGCCCACCCCGAGCAATTCTTCGAGCACAAAACGACCTTTCAAGGTGCTGCCGACTGTCAGCTCGGCGCGCGGCTGCGAGGGGTCCAAACCTTGCAATAAGGATTCGGTCGTCAATGTAGGTGTTTGCGTAGCGGGTGAAACCGGCAGTACCGTCGCCGATTTAGCCGGCGCGGAAACTATACTGGTCGCATCGTCTTGATTGGATACCCGCGAGGGCGCCATTTGGGTTTGCTCGCCGGCAATCCGGGTTTCGTCTTGCATAGCAGCTTGCAAACCGCGATAAACATCCGCGCCAATTTTTCCGCTCCGATATTCGTTTTCCAAAAATTGGCGGGCCGCATCTAAAATCTGTTCTGGTTCCGCGCTCAAAGCGGCCGCCACCGCCAACAAATCTTCATAGGCTATTTGAGCCTGCTGAAAGGCTTTCAATGCGAGCTCGAATCTGGACATGGCAAACAACAGTCAGGGAAAGTGTAAGGATTTTAGCCGAAGAGCTTGTTCGTGTCGCTGCAATTGCCCTTTACAATCTAAAAACCTCCAGCCTCAAAATCGGCCGGGATAAATCACGCCCAGGCCCGGAAAATTCGCTCCACCACTGCATCTGCTACTTCCCGAGCCTAATGATCGTCAGAAATTTACTGACCACGATTGAGCATGAACAAGCTCGATTGGTCGATGCCGAATCTCCAAACAAAATTTAATTACTATTGAAAACATCGACATGCATCTATAATAAGTTGCAAAAATTATTTCGGATAAATGCTCATGAAATCACTGTTTTTTTTTGAACTATTCTGTTCTAAAACCGCTGTTGCGCGATTGAACAAACGGCAATCCGTAACCGCAGGCTCGCTAGTTACTTTGCTGCTGGCGTCGCCACTCGCGGCAGGCGTGGAATTCGCGAGCGGCACATTCAATCTAACCGGCTCCGGCACTGGGTCGGTCGGCTACCTGCCCTTTTCGCTGACACAGACCACGCTGGTCGATATTGCCACCAGCGGCCCGACAACAGATCCCTATATTTTCCTGTTGAGCGGCACCGGCAACTTTACCAGCCTCTCCGTGCTCACTCAGGACGACGACGGCTGTAACCAAATAGACTGCGGCGCGGCGGGCGTTTCTCCGAATTTTAACTCGTTGATTAACGACTACCCCTTGAGTCCCGGCAGTTATACGGTCGCGCTGGCAAACTACCCGTTTGGGTCAGCCGACGCCATCGCGGGTTCCAATATCAACAGCGACACGGGCAATGTGTTACTGATAGTCGGCGACTCGGGACTGATCATTCCCGGCACCGGCACCGGTTCGGGCAGCGCGAGATTGATTAGCTATGCCGGCAGCGGCGGCGCAGTCATTTCCCAATCGCAAATTATCGAATCCACCTCTAATGCCAGCGCCACGTCCCTGGCAATCAACAGCTTATGCGCCTCACCCACCAGCTCCACGGTCATTAGCGACTGCGCCAGAATCGCCAGCCTAGGCACCGCAGCAAAAGCCGACGTTATCGATCAAATCACTCCGGAAGAGATCAATACGATTGCTGCCACCACCGTTGCCACCTCCCGCGCGAATTTCAGTAGCGTAATGGATCGCATCGCCACCTTGCGCGCCGGTAATGCGGGCGGAATCAACCTGGGCGGCACCAAAATTGGCGGCGCCAGCGGCGATGAGCTGCCGGAAATATTCCAACGCCTGGGCCTATACGGCAACATAGACGGCAGTTTTGGTAGCCGGAACCGCTCCGCCAACGAACAGGGTTACAGCTTCGACAACCAAGGAGTCACGGTCGGAGCGGATTATGCGTTCACCGATAATTTTTTTGTGGGCCTGGCCTTTAATAACGCGCACAACAAAGCCGATTTCAGCAACCGCGCCGGCCAGCTCTACACAGCAGCCTATACCGGCTCGGTATACAGCACTGTGAATATTCAGGATTTCTATATCGACGCGCTGGCCAGCGTTGGCGGCATCGATTACGAATCCGAGCGGGCCATGAGTTTTTTCAACACCTCAGCAAAAGGCAGCACCTCAGGCATGCAGTATGCTTCCAGCTTAGGTGCTGGTTATAACTACCACATCGACAAGGTAGTAGTCGGACCGTATATCGGTTTCGACTATGCCAAAACCGAAGTGGACGGCTATCGGGAATCCGGCGGCGCCAGTTTCGGCACCAGCTACGGCAAACAAAACATAGAATCCATGCTGACCAAAGCCGGCGCCAGGGCTTCCTATGCCTGGAGCTTGCCTTGGGGCGTCATCGTGCCGCAAGTCAATGCCGAATGGGTACATGAATCCAGTTATAACGCCCAAGTCAGCGTCGTACGCTTCGTGCAAAACAATGCCGGCTTTAACATCCGCTCCGACAATCCGGACCGCGATTTCATGCAACTGGGATTCAACGTGGCTGGCCAATTTGCCGATGGCATGTCCGCTTTCGTGGCCTACAACACCATCATCGACCGGGAAAACGTTTCAAACCACGCGTTTTCCAGCGGTTTGCGGCTGTCGTTTTAAAACAATCCAGCCATTTAATAAACCGGGTCGATTGTCAATCGACCGCGCACCAGGACCATGCCGCAAGCCTCGCCAGCAGCGTGGTCTATTTCAAATCGCAGTTACCTCATGCCTGTCAAGCAGCTACATTTGCTGATTAAACTGAGTCTGCTGCTTTTCCTGGCAGCTTGCAGTACACCGGCAATGCGCCTGCATGAGCAAGCCACGGCGTTCGGCTTTCAGGCCTTAGAATCTGAAGCCGCCGGATTCAAACTGACATCTTTTACCCGTTTACCACCATCCGCCGCTAAACGCCTGCATGTTTATCTTGAAGGTGACGGCCACCCTTGGGAACGTGGACTGTTTCCGGCCACTGACCCGACTACCCGCACCTCTACCGTTCTGACATTAATGGCTTCCGACCCCGAGCCGGCTTTGTACCTGGGACGGCCATGCTACAACGGTCACGCCGGCGACTCCGGCTGCTCGCAAAGCTTGTGGACCGGCGCCCGCTACGGCGAACGCGTGGTAGCGGCTATGACCCAAGCATTAACAGAGTTCTGCACACTAAAAGGTTACCGCGAAGTGGTATTGATCGGCCATAGCGGCGGCGGCACGTTAGCACTACTGATAGCCGAACGCTTGCCGCAAACGGTCGCCGTAGTGACGCTGGCGGGAAATTACGACATCGATATCTGGGCCGATCATCACGGCTATCAGCGCTTGAGCGACTCGCTAAACCCGGCTACGCGCGCCGTCAAACCCGGCATTGCGGAATGGCACCTGCTGGGGCAGCGCGATAACAACATTCTGCCGGCATTATTCCAACAAGCCTTACAGCAACGTCCCAACAGCAACGTGCAAATCGTCGATGCCGATCACAGCCATGGCTGGCAAGCTATTTGGCCGCAAATGTTAAAACGCCTGGACCACCTGCCCTAGTCATTTGCGGGCTAGCGGATTTCTGCTATGGTTGGCGGATAAAACCATTCATTCGAAGGCGGCACCCCATGGCTACACAAAGAGTATTGAACCGTACGCTGGCATTGGCAATTGGCGGCATTTTAATGTCCGCCTGCGCCCGCGACGTCAGCCAGGAAGAAATGGCCAAGGCTACCGAAGGTTATATAGTGGCCGACACCAGTAAACTTTTTGTAGTCGATTGCTTGCTGCCCGGACAGGTACGCAAGCTCGGCTCGCAGATGACCTATCTCAGTGCCCGCCGGCCGATTCGTACTACCGCCGCCGATTGCGAAGTACGCGGCGGCGAATATGTCGCATATGATCGCGCCAACTACGCCAGCGCCTTAAATATCTGGCTACCCAAAGCCCAGGAAGGCGATGCCGCCGCCCAACTCTATGTCGGCGAGATTTTCGAAAAAGGCCTGGGTACGCAAGCCGACTATAAAGCCGCTGCACAGTGGTACGAAAAAGCCGCCAACCAAGGTAACTCTCAAGCGCAGTTGAACTTGGGTCATCTCTACGAAAAAGGGCTGGGCGTTACAGAAGACAAGGAAGCCGCGTTGCGTTGGTATCGCAAATCGGCCGGCCTGGAGGACGCCGGCATCCAGTTCGCCCCAGCCGTGAATGCCCAAGCCATTGCCAATAGCGAAGAATTAGCGACACTGCGCAGCGAAGTAGCCGAATCACGCCGCGAAGCAGAACAACTGCGAGAGCAATTGCAAAGCACCCGTCAGCAAACCCTGGATCAACAGGACAGTTTGCGTAAGGCTCAAGATGAATTGGAAGCCTTGCGTAACAAACTACAACAACAAAAATCCGTTACGCCTAGCGGCTCCAGCGACATTGAATCGCTGGAAAAGCAATTGCACGAAAAAGAAAGCCAGTTAAAAGACCAGCAAGCCAAATTGGGCAGTCTGACACAGTCGCTCAGCCAGGAAAGACAACGCATGAAACGCGAACTGGAAGCGGCGCGCCAGCAAAGCCCCAGTGCGAAAGCCGCTGAAAGCAAAACCAACGACATCGAGAACAAGCTCAACGAAAAAATCGAAACCTATCAAAAACAATCAGCGGAACTGACCGGCTGGCTAACCTCATCGGACAAACTGGACAGAAACCAAATAGATTTGCGCAAGCAGGCCTTACAACAGCAAGCCAAGGAAATTGCCGCGCTAAAAGAAAAATTGCAACAACAATCATCCAACTTGGTGGCATCGGGCAACGGTCCGAATATCGAATTACTGGAACCCGCCGTCACCGTCACCCGGGGTATTCCCAGCATTCAATTTGGCTTGGGCGAGAGCAGCAAACGCATCGTCGGCAAAATAGACGCGGCGACCGGCTTGAGCCGTTTATTGTTGAACGACAAAGCGATAAAAGTCGATGCCAACGGCCGTTTTGAAACCGACGTTAGTTTAAAAGGCGACGAAACCTTGGTGCGCATCGTCGCTACCGACAAACGCAATCAAAGCAGCGATTTAAGCCTGCGCCTGCTGGCGTCCGGCAATGCGGCCGAGGAAGTGTTTCCGAGCAGCAACGGCAGCGAATTGAAACGCTCCGGCAATATTCAGTTCGGCAAATTCTATGCAATCATCATCGGCAACAACGAATACGGTGCTTATCCATCCTTGAAAACACCCATCGCCGACGCCAAAAGTCTGGAATTGCTGCTGCGCGAACGCTACGGTTTTAAAACCAAATTGCTGATCAACGCCAATCGCCACACGATCATGTCCGCGTTTAACGAACTGAATCAAAAACTCACCGAACAAGATAACTTATTGGTCTATTACGCCGGCCACGGCGAGATAGACAAGAAAAGTCAGACCGCCTATTGGCTGCCGGTCGATTCGGAAACCGGCAATAGCGCCAACTGGATCTCCAGTCAAAGCATCACCGAGTTTTTGAGCATCATGCCGGCCAAACATATTATGGTGGTGGCCGATTCCTGCTACTCCGGCGCACTGACCGGTTCGGCGGTAGCAAAATTGCCGGAAGGCATGGACGACGCGAAGCGCGAACGTTGGTTAAAGGCGATGAATAGCCGCAAAGCCCGCACCGTGCTGACTTCCGGCGGCGTGAAACCGGTTATGGACCAAGGCGGCGGCGACCATTCGGTCTTTGCCAATGCGTTTTTGAAAGTATTGCGCGGTAACAAACGTATCATTGAGGACTACGACATCTTCCGGGATGTGGCCAATCAAGTGCGGGCTTCGGCGGCAAAAGGTGGTTTCGAACAAATGCCGCAATACGCCCCCTTACAGCATGCCGGCCACGAAGGCAGCCCGTTCTTTTTTGTGCCGGAAGTTTAGACGGATTGGCTATTCCGATTTAGGCCCGCTCCCGTGTTCCGATGACGCGGCGGCTACCAACTTCGATAAGATTATGCCGGTAGTGATTTTGACTTTTTGGAAGTCACTAACGGCCATAACGACCCACTGCTGCCAGATAAGCTTTAATTTGCAATGACAAGAAAAGGCAAATAAGCGGCCATTCAACTTGTACGATTAGCTTACGTAAATACACAATCGAGCCTCCGATTAAGCTATAGCAAATCGGTTCTCTAACGCCCATTGTTCGTTCTTGTCCACACTGGATAAACGAAAACGGAGGATTCGGGGAGTCGCTATTTTTGCCGAAAGATTTTTTCGAGCTTCCCAGCAGGAAAAAATCGGCAAAAACTACGCGACCGCTTATGCCTGCGGCGCCCCGATTCGTCCGCGTCACCTCGTTCCGACCCAACAAGGGGTCGAAACTTAGGCTCTCGCATGACTTAACGCCGTGTCGCGATGCCTTGCAGGTTTTCTCCGCTTCGCTGCGAAAACCCGCCCGGCGCTACGGCTATCGGGGACTAAAAATCTTCACTTCGCTAACGCTCCGTTTCCAAGATTTTCAGCGAAGGAGATTTTATGCTTACTATTTTGGCGATAATATGACGGAATTCCTTGCGGCTATAGTTGGCTTCCTAATACTCATCCTGTCTAGTGCTTTCATAACAAATCGCAATAGAAATTCTATACAAAGACTAACGCGAACTTCAGTGCTAGTTTGGCTGATTTCACTTTGTCTCCCCGGCTTTTCGATTGCATCTAAAACGGAGACCTATTATGGCGCATTAATCTTAGTACTAGGCTTGTTATTCGGTTGGATGGCTTTGGGGCTGGCTGCCTATGCTAATCTCTTCTTTTTTAAAGCGGTATCGACCCTCAACAATGAGAAGCAGCCAAAGGCGTCGGTGATTTTTATGCTGATCTTTGCCGCTACCTTACCGTTTTTTCCTGGGCCGATAGTAAGTGAAGCTAGTGGAGCGACTATACCCGTAAAAAGCTGGGGATGGGGCGCCGTACTTTGGGTGGTATCCTTGGCGTTTATGGCTATAGCAGCTGCGATTCAAAACCAATGGATGTCTGTGAAGTTTGCCAAGTATTGTGTGATAGCGGTTTTTGGTGGTGTTTTCAGTATCGCGGCAATTCGCGATTACCAATTCTCTGTGGCAACGGAACAAGATCGCGAAACTTATCTAACAAATGATATGGCGTTTACCGTAGCACCATTGTGCGAAGTGCCACTTAACTGGCCTGAAACGCCACTCCTAAGCCCGGATGAAATGGTTGTTACCGATATTGATCCAGCGTTAAAGCCCGTGAATGGAGACAGACCTTATTTAAATCTGCCAACGTTGCCTAATTATTCGGAAAAGGGTTTCGATTGGATAACGTATAAGGGTAATTGTTTCGCTTGTTTAATTAAGGTCCGTTATCCGCAACGCACGAATCATCCTATCCTTCAGGCGAAAGCAACTCGGGAAGGGGCCATTATCAGATTACTCGACAAAGACGCTTCAACCGTATTATATGAACAGCGCTTGCTGACAAAAATATGGGATAAACGGCCGGAATACTGTCCGAGGCCTAGCGGATATACCGAAAAAGGTTACGACACCGCAATCTTAAAAGCGATCGGCCATGAGAAAACCGGTCTTCCCGACAAGCCGATGCTGGAAGCAGAAAAAACAGAGTTTCGCTGTGACGTGGGAAAGGAGAACATCGACGGCATTGATGGTCTACGTGATTGGGACGGAAGGCAAGTCCTTCTAACCGATAAAACTGATCGTGTGCGACCAGGCTTTTGTTCAGAGCATTACATTATTCATGCCTCAGTTGAGATGTGTGAACCAGTGGGGGAAAATAGCTTGCGAGCATCTATAGCTGTTTATAATCGCAAGACATTTCGCCCGCTCGCGACTTTTTCTACTAGTAAAGTTTGTTCTAAGAGAACCGAAATTCCAGATAATATGGTTAAGAGCATTCAAATTTCACAAGACCAATCGATAGTAGAGACAACTCTGGGTAAGGTGACAACCGAACGGTTTGGATTGTTTTGAGAAATAGCCACGTAGGGTACGCACCGCGTACCACAATAGGCATGGCAACTGGAAAGTTTAACAAGCAAGGTACGCGATGCGTACCCTACCCAGGATCATGAGACAAACCAAACCGTTGGAGGGAATGAGTTAGGCCGATATGATGAGCTGAACAGCGTGAAGAGCATCGTTCGCAGTTGGTGCGGCTCGTAAACTCTCCATTCCCTACGCCTGCTTTTAGCGGGTTGCCGCACACAGTGGGTTTCGATTGAAATACCTGCGGTTTAAAAACAAGAATCGGTGGCGGCTTAAATTGGAATGTGCAGACAGATTAAGCAGCCGGACAAACAGCGCCCGCCCGGCTGATGTTTAAACAGCAGAAACTATCATTTCCACTTTTTGAGCAAACCTTTTAGCCCGGCAGGTTTGGCGGGTTCGACTGCGGCAGCTGTTTCGGCAATTGGCTCGGGTTCGGCTGCTACCGGTTCAGGCGCAACGGCAGGCTCTGCCGATTTTTTACCGAACAAACCTTTCAGCTTACTGCCAACGCCTGCTGCCGGTTCTTTAACCGCTTCGGCCGCAGTTTCCGCGATTTCCACCACATTGTCTTTAAGCTCGACAGCCGCTTCCACTATAGGTGCGGCGATTTCTTCCAACTCTTCCTGGATGGCCTCGGCAGCGACTTCGGTCTGTGTTCCCAGCTTTTGGTCCAACTTGGCCATCTGCTGCATGGTGTTATTCAACATTTGCTTGAACTTGCC
The DNA here is from genome assembly GCF_000365425.1 of Methylomonas sp. MK1. NCBI lineage: Bacteria > Pseudomonadati > Pseudomonadota > Gammaproteobacteria > Methylococcales > Methylococcaceae > Methylomonas > Methylomonas sp. MK1. Next base: position 571,676 of record NZ_AQOV01000002.1, on the reverse strand, counting down.
GAAACCGCCGCTTTTCTCGGCCAATTTATCGACAGACGACTGCTTTGCCGGTGCCGGCTCGGCAACTACAGTTTTCGGCTTATCGACAACCTGCGCAATTTCACGCTCCACTGGCTTTGGCGGCTCTACAGGCGCCTGAATCACAACGGGTTCAGCAACAACAGCCGGCGAGGGCTGGATAACGGCGGGGGCTTCGCTGATAACTACTTTTGGCTCCGGTTGGGATACCTGCTGCGCGTGAGCCACCGCGGGCGCCGCCGAATGTTTGGCCGAATCGGCGTAACGCGCCAGTTCGGCTTGATGTTTTGCGATGGTATCCGCCAACAATTTCTCGGCGCTGGCTTGATCGCGCTCGCGCAGAATTTTTTGCTCTTCCACCGCCAATTCCAGTTTATTCAGCAGTTCGGTTTGCGACTCCAAGCGTAATTGTAAAGGCCCCAATAGCGCATCTTTTTCGGCCAGTTTGGAGGTTTCCGCCCACAGGGCCAGTTGCAGCTCGGTTTTGCCTTGTTGTTCGGCTTTAAAGCGTTCGGTAATTTGCGCGGTAAGCGCGAAATATCGCGGCCACAGATCGGTCGATTGCAGATCGTTAGCCGCCGGTAAGACTGGCTCGGTCAATTCGAAACTGGTGACCAAGGTTTTGACGCTGTCGATCACCTGCCGATTTGCCTGTACCAGTTTTTCTTCCAGACCGGCTGCCCGTTGCGCTTCGTTATCAGCAACGGTTTTGGCTGCTTCCATCTGCTCGGTGTTCGCGGTTAATTGCTCTTGCAAGGCTTGCTGCTGCTGTTGCGCTGCCTCTAAATCGGCTTGTAAGGCGAGGCGCGCTTTTAAATTGATGGCATTGGTTTTCTTTAAAAAATAAATCCTGATACTGTAAAACATCGCCGTCAACAACCACACGGCTAGCGCTAAAGCGCCGGCATATTCCTGGTTTTCCAGCGTAAATCGATACCAATCCGACAGTATGCTTTGAATCATGGGCAAATAAGCTTCCATAAATAATCCTGGCTAATATAGTTTTTATAATAATGACGTAGGCTTCCGACCCGGAACAGCAGATAGCTAAGCTGAGACAGACGAAAGCCAGTATATCAGTTTGACTCTGCAACTTTACCGTAAGCTGCTGGAATAAGACAGAAAAACGCCGACCCAAAAGCTGCTGCACAGTGTCTGCAACGATGGCCGGCAGCCTAAGCAAATTCAAAATGGATCGTTTATGTCCGGGCTATATCTTATGTAGATTCCCGGAACGGCTTAACCTGAGGCATTAAGTTTCGGTTTGGGGATGGGGAGCTTGGTTCTTTTCAGCTAGCGCCAAATTAAACAGCTTAAGCTTGCTCGATATGTCGTTAGTAGAGTTGGGCAAGTAAAGACTTAACGAAGAGCCGCGACGTAATTACTTTCAAAAGAGGGAGATTACCGGAAATATTTATGAGGGGTTTAAAAACCCAGCCTCGCGGACGGCAGTTGCCGCATGACGTAAGGGCTGTCTGCAAGCTAACGTTCACGGCATCAGTGCCGGCAGTAGTCGGTGTATTCCAATCAGGCAGCCGCGCAGCCAAAGTTAAATGGGTCGCCAGCGCAAGCTGGGCGTTTTTGGATGCAAGAAAAAATGGTATCTGAGAAAGGAATGATCGCGCGCCAATATCCTAGGCTCTTTGCCGCTTAGCCACAGATTGCTCAAGCAGTTCTGAATATTTGCGATAATCCACTTGATAGTCTTTTTGCCACAAAGGATTGGCAAGAATATGCTCGACATCCAAGGCGTAAGGAATACGCTGACCGCGATGATCGCAAGCGCCGCCTACTTGTTGCATTTCGAAACCCTCTTTCTTAACCGCGTAAGCCAAGGAAGGCGTCACCAATATGTACCACTGTTTAATATCGTTCTGCGCCGAGTAGACGACCGCAGCACGGTACAAGCCCCACATAATGCTGCGAGTCTGATTTTTGATGGTGTGCAGATATCTGATGTTTCCGCTGTCCTTCGCGGTTTGTTCCGCATCCGCATCCTGTTGCGGGAAAGCCCTTGGCGCGAAGCGTCTGGCTTCTCGCAATACGCAGAGGCGGGATATTTCTATGGATTGCTGGTATTGCTGAGCGCTTATCGGTTGGTCGGGAACACATTTGGCTTCGAAAGGTAAAACGGCTTGGTTCTGATAAACCAATCGTAATGCACCCAGCCATTGCCCGGTGTATCTGTGTCGAACCATGAAATGCACGGAATGGCGATCCCACTCGTCGAATTCCATTTGTTCCGGAAAATTTTCTTTATCCTCATAACCCATTTCGTCGCAATAGACTTGGTATCTGAGATTGTAATGAATTCGTTTGCTTTCAGGCGTGTCAGCTAAAAAAACCTCAAAACAACTATCAAATGAATGCTTTTCAGAAATCAAGATGAAACTCCATAACGTAATTAATCAAATTCCCTAAACATCCGGGCACTACTCTTCAAACTCAAAGAATTGATAACAATGGTTCTGTTATCCCCGCTCTATCAGTGAAAGACCCTATTGGCCTTTATGCACATCCAACAGTGTGTTTTTGCCAAATCTTCGCTGAACCATACTGGCGAGACGCCTACATACAATTCATATAAAAAACCGGTTCGGACCGGAAAAACACAATGTTGGTTAGGAATCTACAGAGTCAAGATGAAGAAAAACTGTAATTTAGATTAGGATTAGATGAAGATTGGATTAATTTTAGAACCATTTTTGCCGTTATTCCGCGGAAATACTGGCTTAGTCGATGTCCGGAAATTATCGCGTTACGATCTGCCGTTACCGATATTTTCAGAAATAGCGCCTACCCAATACGCTTTATGCAAACTAAAGCATCTGTTCACACTCTGCGGCATTCTAGCGTGCATTGTCCCACCCATTTTATAGCCCAGCCATTTCAGACCGGTGCGCAAACATGCCGACGGTAGCAGCCAAGGTGCATTTTTCAGCAGATATTTCAGCTCTGACACGACAAAACGCCGGCCTTCGCCCGAAGCTCCGCCAAAGGTTTGCTGCAACCAAGCGGTATGCGCATGAAACACGCCGATGTCGAAATAGCGCTTAAATTCGTCGGAAAACCCGTAATCGTGCGAATGAAACACGGCGGCATCCCCGCAATATGCCACTTTCCAGCCGTTTAGCAACATCTTGCCGACCACAAAAGTATCTTCGTTCATGATGGTGTTCAGCGGAAACCCGCCAACTCCCATTAGAGCAGTGCGCCGGTAAGCTGCAAAAGAATTGGAAATAAACACATTCTTGATGCCGAATTGCGCCTTATCGTGCAGACTGCGCAACTGGCTTTGCGGCGGATAATTGAATAAACGAGCATGCGCGCCGATTGGTCCGGCGTTCCGATGCGGCAATTGCCGGCCGTAAGCTGCGCCGACTTTTTCATCAGCGAAGGCCGCCACTAACTTTTCGATGGCATCGGGTTCAGCCAACAGGGCGTCCTGAGTCAGGAACACCAGAATGTCCGCATCCGCCAGCCGATTCACGCCAAATTGACGGGTACCGCCGTGATTAAACTCGGATTTGGGTATTACCTGCACGTCAAAGCCCGCTTCAATCGCCAAAGCCACGGTATGGTCAGTCGATGAGGAATCTATCAGCAGTAAATAATCCGGTTTCAGCGCTTGTGCGGCGAAGGCCTGCAACCACGATGCCCAAAGTTCGCCGGCATTCAGGGTTGGCACGATCAAACCCACTTTATTCATAAGAAGAACCCTCTATCAAAGACTGCGGCAATTTAGCTTGATCGATTTTTGTCAATACTTTCCAGACTTTATCACCTAGTTTAACCGGGTCCAGCTGCTGTTCGACATATTCACGGCTACGCAGCGACATGTCTTGCCAGGTCGCTTGATTGACCACTTGCGTTTGCCGCAATACAGCACAGACCGAAGCCTCGTTGCGCTCAAACACCAAACCCGCGCCATAGCTTGCCAAATGATCCCAAGCCAAGCCTTTCGCGACCAGCACCGGCCGGCCAGCCGCCATCGCTTCGGCGACCACATTACCAAAGTTCTCGCGCATGCCGCCAGTTTCCTCCAGACCGGATGGCAATACCAGGAAATGACTGTCGGCCAGCAACTGCTTGACATCAGCGACCGGCAGATAACCTTTATAGCTGATAGCCCCTTGCGCCTGTGCCAGCAAGGCCTGAAACTCTTCGAAATATGCGCCATCGACACTGCGGCCGGCCACAACCAAACGGTCATTGGGCCGGCGCGTTTTTAACCAGGCCCGGATAAACGCGTTGATGCCTTTTTCTTGCTGCACATGGCCCAGAAAGCACAGCTGCGTGCCCTCGCCTTCCGGGTAGCTAGAAACTTGAAACTCTCGACTGTCGATGCCATTCGGCACCAATAAAACCCTGGCGTCCTTCCCCAGCACGTCGGTTACGCCGGTCGCTTCGGTATCGCTGGTGCAATGCACCGCAATAGCTCGGCGCAAGGTCGGAAACGTCAACCATTTGTAAAACAACCATTTGTGCGGCTTCTGCCGCCGAATCAGCGCGACATGTTCCGGCATCAACCCGCCGTGTACTGCCACCATAAACGGCCGGCGCAGCAATACGCAAAACGCGGCCGCCAAGGTCGAAGGCCAAGTGGCAATACCGTGGATATAGATTCGTGGTGCCTGCCAGCAGAGCTTGAAAATCTTAGGAATGGCTCCCAACCCGAAACCCCAACGCCGAAAAGCGTAACACCGGTAAAGTCTGGCATCGACTTGCCTGCCCAGCTTTACATCCTCCTCACGCAAGCGACCGTCTATCGACTCGTCGGCGGCGACCAGCGCCATGTTGTGGCCGCGTTCCGCCCAGGCTTTGGTCAGAACCCCACAGGTGACCGATACTCCGCCATAGCCTTTAGCCGGCGGCACATGCGTCGTGACAATACCTACATCCATTTCATTTCTCCTGAAACAGTCTTTAAATACATTTTTCTGATTTGCCATATGCCAAAAACCCGCGCCAGATACCGACCAGGTTATAGAACGAATACGCCAGTTTTTGCGGATTGAAGGTGACCAGCGCCAAGGCCATTTTTAACAGCGGCGCGACAAACATCTTGCGCACGATGTAATACCAAATGAATGCGTCATGCTGATTGGTAAACTTGCGGATATAAGCGCCGATGCCGGTGGAATACATCAACATCCTGGCGGTACCTAACTTGTAATGATCCTTGTTGGCGTGAAAAATCTTGATCTCCGGTGTGTAGAATGCGTTACCGCCAGCTCGCAACAAGCGGTACAACAGCTCAAAACCTTCCGCACCCGAATATTTGGAACCGATGCCAAAATCGTGATCCAGATGAAACTGCCGCCTATCGACCCGTTGCAAATCAAAAAACTGGGTAAATTCCACCCCCATCATCCGGAAACGATTGAAATAGCCGGCTTTGTGGCTATTCACACCAATACTGAAGCGGGTGGCAGAAAACTCGTAGGAACCCGCCACCAGAATCGCCAGGTCTTGGCGGCGATTAAATTCCGCCACCACTTTTTCCAACACATCCTTGTCATAGGCGCAATCGTCGTCCGGAAAGGCGACAATGCGGCCTTGCGCTAGACCGATGCCGTAATCCCTGGCCCGGGCGTTGCCGGTAAAATCCACCTTGATGTGCTTGATGTCCATCAGCGTTCGGTAGGACTCCAGAATGGCGTCGAGCTTGCCGTCGCGATTTTGATCGATGACGATCAGCTCGAAGTTTTTATAGGTTTGAAACAACAAGGACTTCATAAAATCCAAGACTTCGCAGTCCCTACCCAGCGTTGCCAACACCAACGAAATTTTCATATCGCACTCCCCGCCCAGTTACGAGCTTTTGCTTGCAGATAGATTGTGGCTTCGTACCAAGTAAACATCAGCGCAAACTCCAAACCGGCCGCGCCGTCCAAAAATCCGCCGCGCAATAAATAGTGGTAACAAAACCGCGCCAGCACCCGGAGCCAGGAGCGCCCGAGCAATACGCTTAAGCGACCACGCGTGGTCATCACCGCGCCGGCTGTTGGTTGTAACTGCACTTCCTGTGCGGCCTTACCGACGTGTTTGTGCATCCATTCAATGATTTCGCCGTGATAAAAATAATGCTCGTAAGGAATTTCGGAATAACCAATACGGCAGGTATCCAACACCGCTTCGCCATGTCCGGTGTGATTGCGTACAAAACGGGTAGTCTCGCGGCGCACCAGCCTAGGGTGATAGATCGGATAGCCGGGCGCATGATTTAGACGCTTTCCACGCAGATACAACACCGACGGCACCATCAATACGTCGATGCCATGTGTTTCGGACAGTTTGGCTTCAAACCAATCGTAAAAGGCTTGCGGGTAGATTTCGTCGGCATCGACGAATAAAATCCACGGCGTGTCTATGCCGCACTGCCGGATGGCGAAATTGCGTTGTTCGGCAAAACCCGGCCAAGGATTACGGTGAATCGCACAGCCTCGTTCTTGGGCTATCGCTAGCGTGTTATCGGTACTGCCGGAATCGACAACCACGATGGGGTAGCGCTGCGGTATGCCCGCCAAACAGCGCGGCAGATTGGCTTCCTCGTTTTGGGTCAGAATAACGACGGTCAACATGACTTATTTCTTCACCGCATAAACATTCACATAAATACCCAAACCCAAGCCATCCATTAAAGCGGCGAACGGTATCTGCGCATACTTCACCAATGTGTCGGCCAGCTTTGCCAAGCCGCCTGTCAGACCCAAGCGCCTGGATAGCGCGTTATACTGAATCCGGGTGACTTGCTCGGATTTAACCACCTGTAAACCGTTGCGTTCCAGCAAGCTTTTCAGGCCTTGCTCGGTAAAGTAATTCACGTGCTCCGGCACCCACAGGCAGGCGTTTTCCTTGGTGCCCAGTAATTTGACCAAGAACGAGGCGTAGTTAGGCACCGCGCACGCCAGCACGCCGCCGCTTTCCAGCAAATCGGACACTCTGGCGATAGTGCGGTCCGGCTCAAGCAAATGCTCCAACACTTGCGACATCACCACGACGCCAAAGGCTTGCTCCGCCTGATACTGCTCGAACATGATCGGCAAAGGCTGGTCGCCGTTTAAATCCTGGAATACCCGATTTTCATACTGGCCGGGATTGATGCTGACGGTGCGATAACCCAGCAAACGCAAGGCGCGGGTATAAAAGCCAAAGCCGGAACCAATATCCAAAGCCCGGTGATTGCCGGACTTATTCAATTGATCGGCGTGCAGCGCCATACGCTTGGCATCCACGATGCAGTTAGGAAAAGCCTCTTCCCTTGCCAATACTTCGTCCAGCGTAATCGGTTGCGTCAGCGCCTGCCCCGAGTATTGATAGATGGCTTGCAACCACTGCCGATGCGGCGGTTGATTCAAAAATCCGGTGCCGCAGCACGCGCAGCGATAAATCTGAAACGCCTTTCTGCTGGCGCTATCGGTGTATAGATAGTCTTTTTGCCGCCAAAAACCGATTTTTTCAGCACCGCAAGCCACGCATGCGCGCAGCACTTCGCCGTAAATCTCTGTTGTCATTGTTGCGTATGTCATCGTGTTCACCGTTGTCACTTTTAAGCATCCGCCGCTAGCGGCTCTTGTCTCAATGTTTGAATAGTCTCAGGCATGGAGCGGTGGTCCGCTTGCCAGGGTTTTGCCAACAGCGCCAACACCAAGGCTTCGATACCGAAATAGACCGGATTGGCCCAAGCCGCGCCAGGCAAGCCGTATTGGCTAACCAGTAAGGGAATCGTCATCGCCGCCGTCACCGCACCGCACAAGCGCCCTTTCAACAAGGTTTTGGTGCGTTTATGTGCCAGTAAGGGTTGCGCCACTGCGGTACCCAAAGCATGCAAGGCGCAGCCAAGCGCCATGGCCGGCATTAAATCCACCGCGGCGTGATAGGATTTTGCCAATACCAAAGAAGCCACCCAATCCTTAGTCAGCAGCAACAGCAGCAAACCGACCGCGCCCAAAGCTGCGACACTGACTATCCAGAGCCATAAAATAGAAAAGGCCTTTTGCAATTGCTGTCCAGAAAAGGCTTGAAAATAAGCCGGCTGAAAGGTGCGCAGCAACACCATCGCGCTGCGGTTGAAGGCCTCGTTGACGATCATATACGTTGCGGCATACAAACCGACGTCGGCGGCGGTCTGCAAATAGCCGATCACATAGCGATCACCCAAACCGTTGATCCAGAAAATCAACTCCATAGGAATCAGGGGCAAGGCATAAACCCAGACTTCGCGGCGGAAACACCGACTGGCGGTCGTTGGCATCCGTTCGGCGTTGCGGCGTTTCACCACGATCCAAACCAGATTGGACAGCAAACTGGCCAGGATATAACCCAGCAATACCGATTGCGGGTTACCGCCCAGCCACCAGACCAGTGCTATTGCCAACGCGGGTCTCAACACACTGTCGCTGGTTTGCCAAAGACTGGCCAAGCGCTGTTTGCGCTCGCCTATCGCCAACTGTATGCCCAGTTCGCGCTGTACCGTACTCGCCAACAATACACCGGCCAACAAAAACAGCACGGAGCTGCTATCGGTAAAATAGCCGTAGGCAAAACCGCCCAATATCAACAAACCAATCGACAGCGCGGTGGCTTGCAAGGTCAAACCTAAGACAGCAACATGTAAACCGTCGCGCTCAGCCGGATTTTGGCATTCCGGCACCATTCGCATGCCGGCGCAGATAAACGGGTAAGAAAACACCGCCACGCCCAACGCCACAAAACCGTTCAACAACGCTACTTGACCGTAAACCGCAGGACTAACCAATTCGGTCAGCAAGCGTGTTCCCAGCAACAAGGCTAGCGCCGACGCGGCCTGGCCGAACAAAGCCCAAAAGGCATCGCCGCATAATTTGGAATTTTTTAAGGTACTAAACATATGCAAGGGTTATCGCCAATGCTGCGAATAATTGGTTTGCGCGGATACCGGTGCTTGCAGGGTGTCCGAAGAAGCAACTCCGTGCTTTCTCGCCGCGGCACCTACCATCATGCCCCACAACAACATCAACAAGGCATTCTGCGGAAAATACTCCCACATATTGAAAGTCAGCCCAGCCGCGAAGATAAACATGGTCACCAGACCTTTATTGGGGTGGACAGACATCCGTGTCGTGATCCATAAAAACGTCAGATACGCCAACAAGCCGATCACGCCGTAGCCGTTCAACAAGAACAAATACAGGCTATCGGAATCGAACTGGCCAGGAAAATACTCGGCACCAAACAGCAGATTGACGGTGTTGGAACTCAAACCCAAACCCCAACCGAACAATACATCCATCGGATCGTGCACATGATTGGCAAACACTCTTTGCCATAAATCAATCCGGCCGTCTTGCGTGGGATCGGCATCATCTCGACCGCTCAATAAGGGGCTGGACGCCAAAATCAACGCGCCTACCGCCAAAATTGGCGCCGGCATCACTAAAGCCCAGCGATCGCGCGGCCGCAATGCGGCGTAAACCTGAAAAAACACCACCAACAGCGAACTGATAAACGCGGTACGCGAACCGCTGAGCAAGGCTAAAAATACGCTTAACGCCAACCAGCGGCGCATGCCGGGCACCACCGCAAACACCAGCGCGCAAGTCGCCATCGTCGCCCCGAATAAATTAGGACTGACGAAAGTGCCAAACGGCCGGCCACCGCCCAACATCGACACGCCGAACAAGGGCGGCGCCCACAGGGCTTGGGCCAGGGCCAGACCGGTTTGCAACACCAGGTAATAGCGCAGATAGCTGGCGAACTTGTGCAACACGTAATCGCCGGCGCCCAAGCGGCTGGTGACAAAGCCGATCAGGGCCACCGGTAAATATTCGAACACTCGCAGGCCGGTCATCGGCACGACCAGCGGCAAATCCAGATACAAGGCATAACCCACTTCAAACAACACATAGGTGCAAATCACCCCCAGAAACGCCAATACCGAACTAGTAAAAATCCCGTTGCGTAGACGCGGTTCCAGCCAGGCGTAAACGATCAGCACAGCCAACAAGGCCTCACGCAGAATCCGCAAACCCATTTCCTGTTCGCCGTAGACTTCCTTGATACCGGCCCAAGCCGATTCTACTTGCGGCAGCGATGCCACCGTTGACGCGCCGACCAGCGCAATTAACAGCACCGGCAGGTCTTTTTCCAGGCGGATTATCATCGGCGTTATTTAAACCCGCTCGTCGGACTCGGCAGGAACCGGCAACAGCTCCCTGTCCAACTGTTTACCCAGCCAATCGCCCACCGCATGATATTTATCGCTCCAGCTGGATTCGTCCTTCGGTTCCTGATCGGCGCGTTGATAGGCATAGCCGTAATACGGATAGTAAGACGAGCCTTCTTTCATATCGTTGATGATGAAGCCGTTGGGTTTGATACCAACCTGTTGGAAGCGGCGGGCGCTGACTTCCAGTTCCTGCGCGGTGTAGCGGCCTTCTTTCACCACCAGGAACGTGGCGTCGGCGTGTTTGCCTAAAATCGCTGCATCAGTGGCACCCAGAATTGGCGGGGAATCGATCACGATATGGTTATAAAAGCTTTTCAGCTGTTCCAGGGTTTCCGACAATTCGCCCAGCACCAGCAGTTCGGCGGGGTTTAACACCATATTGCCGCGCGGAATCAAATCGATACCCACACCCGGCAAGCTGACGATCACTTCGCCCAGCGTGGCCCGACCGGCCAACAAATCGGACAAGCCCGGTTGCTTGCCTATCGAAAAGGTATCGTGCAAACGGCCATTGCGCATATCTGCGTCAATCACCAACACCCGTTTTTTGATACTGGCCAGCAAGGCCGCCAAGTTAGCGCTGACAAAGGATTTACCCATGCCCGGCGCCGGACTGCTAACCATGATCACCTTGCTTTCGTGTTGGGCTAACGTGGCTTCAAGCGTCGTGCGCAGGCCGCGCAATGACTCGACGGAAATATCCAGCGGATCTTGACTGACCAAAATACCGTTGTCTTTATCCTTACCCAGCAAGCGTCCCAGTTTATGCTGCTTTTTGCTGTGCGGAATCGCGGCAAACAATGGCAAGCCGACTTGATATTCCAGTAAGGCCGGATAGTTATCGTGGCGTTGCAAGGAATGTCTGAGGAAAATCAAAGCCGAGCCCAGGCTCAAGCCAAACAGACCGGCAATCGCCAACAACAAGCCCGGTTTGGGCCAATAAGGTTTTTCCGGCGTGACCGCAAAATCCACAATCCGCGAGTTACCCAAGGAACCGGCGGCAGCGATACGTTGTTCCTGGGCGCTGTTCAGCAAGGAGGTATACAGCTCGGTATTTACCTGCACGTCACGCGACAAACTCACCATGTTTTGCTGGGTTTTCGGCAAATCCTTGATGCGCTTTTCCAAAGCCGCTAATTTGTTATTCACGCGTTTGATCTGCGCGTTGGTAGAGATCATGTCCGGATGCTCGGATTCCAAGCGCTGGCTTTGTTCGTCGTATTTTTGTTTGAGTTGAATGCCCAGGGTTTCCATATCCGAAGCCTGTTTCAACAAGATCTCGGCTTCCGCGGAAATATCCACCGCGCCATGTTGCTGGCGATACGCGCTCAAACCTTGCTCGGCTTTTTCCAGACGTTCCTTGACGATGGGCAACTGGCTTTCCAGAAAGCCCAGTTTTTGCGAGGCTTCCGCCGACTCCCAATTCACCGTGGCATTCACGTAAATTGCCGCAATATCGTTCACCGATTTGGCCAGTTGCTCCGGGTCGCGGCCTTTCAATTCCACGCTCAGAATATCGGTGTCCTTGGACACTTCTTTGACCGCAAAGGCTTTTTGCAGCGTTTCAATGGCCGACAGCGCGGTGCGACGGGTTAATTCAAAATGCGTACCTGGATGCGCTTCCAGGGTTTCGACTTTAATGGTCACCGGAGTTTTCTCGCCGATTTCGGCACTCAATACTTCGCCAACTTGGCCCGCCAACAATTCGTCGCCGCGTGGATCGATTAATTGGAAACGACCGGCTTCCAGCGCGATCAAGGTAAATTCCTTTTCAAGATAGCGATCCGGCACGCTGAACGCGGCGATTTTCAATTTCTCGCCACCCCAGGCCCAGCGGCTGAAGCCCCACCAGGCATCCGCTATACCGTCATGGGCATCGTGCCGGCGCGCCAGCGTTTCGCCGATCAACGGAAAAAAGTAAGGCTCGGTTTCTATGGTCAAATTCAGGTTATCCACGACTTTGCCCAACACCGAACGCGAGCGCAAAATCTCCACTTCCCGCTGTGCGCGCGGGCTTTCCGCTTCCGCAGGCGCTTGGTTGTTTTCGCTGCGTAACGTCGCGGACAGCAAGGCCTTGTTTTTATCGATCCGCAACAAGGCATCGGCCTTGTAGGTGCGCGGCGCCAGCACCAGATAAACCGTGGTGACCAGCAACACCGAACACAGCGCGATAAATATGGTTTTACGGCCTTCGATCAGCAAATCGACGTAGTCGCGAATACTGACGCTAGGCTCTGTCATCCGCGACTGACTGAGCGGCTGCAATACCGGCGTGGCTTCGTTTTGTGAGTAAATCATTTGTTACATCCCCATCATCGCGGCTTGCGACATGATTGCGGTAAACGAGCCAGGTAAAATCTGGTTCAGCACCCGCGACCATTGCGTGACACCGGCGGTACCGATGAACAGCGTGTCGTGGGCTTGCAGCGGAAATTGGTCGGCCAGAATCATCGCGTCGGGCGATTCGGCATCCAGTTGAAATATCTCGGGATGCATGTCGCCGGCGCGAATGACATAAATATCGCCAGGCCGCGAGGTATTGAAATCAACCCCGGACGCTTCGGCCAAAGCTTGCGACAGACTCATGCGGCCCTTGTTGATCTGAATGGCTTGCTGGCGATTGGCCTCGCCCATCACAAACACCTTGCTGTCTTTTTGATCGCCGACATTCAGCACGTCGCCGTCTTTCAACAGCAGGTTCTGGGTGGTCAGACCTTTTTCGTACATGGACTGCACATCCAGCTTGTAAAGTTTGCCGTCGCGGGCCAGCGCCACATTGGCAAAATCCGAGTCTTTGGTCGAGCCGCCTGCGCGGGTGATGGCTTCCGCTACGGTTAAAGGCGTTTCGTTCATGGTTTGCACACCGGGACGCACGACTTCGCCCACCACCGCTACTCGGTGGGCCTGGAAGGACAGCACGCGAATGTCGAGCTTGACCTTTTTGAAATATTTGGACAGTTCGCGGGTCAAGTCGGCGCGGGCTTCGCTGACGGTTTTACCAGCCACATGAATGCTGCCGACATAGGGGTAATACAGGTCGCCGTTCTCATCCACGACTTTACCGGCCAGTTCCGGCATGATTTTCTCGCCGCCGGGATCGTTCAGTTCCGGATGCTCCCAGACCGTAATCTGCAATCTATCTTGCGGACCAATGCGGTAGCTGGTTTTGTTGGGGTCTACAGGTGGCAGGCTATTAATGGCCTGCTGACGGTTATTCTCCCGCTCGATGATCAAATCGGCGGTAATCGGCACGATGCGGACTTTTTCCTTAACCAATTGCCCGTCTTTTTTCATCGGCATCTCGATTTCGGTCAGACCGTTATCGATATTCATATCCATGCCCGGCGCCAGGAAACAACCGGGCAAGGTTAAAATCAGCATGATGGGAATCAATCTAAACATGTAAGCGTTTCCTTAGTAGGCGTTTTTATTGATAAAGCCGGTCAGCACGGTGCGGAAGGCGATCTCCAGATCAAACCACAGCGACCAATGCTGGATGTAATACAAATCATGTTCGATACGGCGGTTCAAATCGGTGTCGCCGCGCCAGCCGTTGACTTGCGCCCAACCGGTGATGCCGGCTTTCACCATGTGTTTTTTCATGTAGTTGGGGACTTGATCCTTAAACACTTCGACAAAGTCAGGACGCTCAGGGCGTGGACCTACCAGAGACATATCGCCACGCAACACATTAATCAATTGCGGCAGTTCGTCCAGGCTGGTTTTGCGTAAGAAAGCGCCAAATGGCGTCGCGCGATTCTCGCCGGGCTTGGCCCAAACCGCGCCGGTTTTAGCCTCGGCATCGACCGGCATCGAGCGAAACTTCAACATGGTGAACGAACGATTATTCCAACCCACCCGCTCCTGACGATAAAACACCGGACCGCGTGAACTCAGCTTCACACCCAGCGCCAGAAATAACATCAAGGGGCTGATCAGCAATAACAGGATCAAAGCCAGTAGACGATCTTCAATCTCTTTGATGTAGCGATTGATGCCGTGCAGCGGCGACACGGAGAAATCCAGCGTGGGAATACCCGCCACGGTGTTCAAACTGAGGAATTTACTTTGTTTGAAGGCAAAACAATCGATCACCAAGCGAATACTGACCGGCAGATGACGCAGTTGATATTGGGCACGTTCGGTCAACGATTCGCCTTGATAGGCCACCCACACTTCGTCAATAGATTGACTGGAAATAATGCTGGGCAAATCGTCCAGTGTACCCAGTCTTGGTAAGACGTAATCGCTGATTGCCTGACGTTCTTCCGAACGATCATCGACATAACCGATCACTTGCAGGCCAGCCCAGGACGAATGATTCAACTGCCGCGCCACCGCCACCGCCATTTGATTCAAACCCACCATCACAATGCGGCCCTGCGACCAGCCGCGAGCCCGCAAGAAAAGTAAAACTTGCGACAGCACCCCGCGTGCCACCAGCACGAAGACCAAGCCCAGCACGCCCCAGGAAGCAATCCAGCGATAACTGGAACCGAACCAAAAATGCAGTCTGATTAAGGCGACGATAGACACCACCGCCACCAAAGCAGAGATCCAGCCTCTGACGATACGAGCAATCTCGCCGCGCATCGCGTCGTTACGCCATGGCCGATACACCTGCCCAATTTCAAAGAAGATGATGGCGCCGAGTATGCCCAGCGCGATGACGATCCGGTAATCCTGATCCACAACATATTCGCGCAACCAGAAATAGTGAGTCACCCAAGCGGCAGCAAACAACATGGCAACGTCAATGACGCGCAGCAACAGAATGACCGTGTGACCGTACTGTTTAAAAAGCCCGTTGAAAATATTTCCCAAACCGAGTGGCATGATGGCTTAACCCCTATATCGTCTTTATCCAATGACTAAGGGTCACCGTCCCTGGAAACCCAACCTGATGCGAACGGGTTAATAATCCCTGTTCGCTTGGGTTTGTAGATTACACAGGCAAGATGAGAGAAAGCCTGAGGGTTTAATTAAGAATGTATTAGGAACGGCTTAACTTTGGATGAAGGAGTTTTCTGAAGATAGTGTTGTCAGATTCCGGAATGGGGTTGCATCTGATTGTTGGCATTTTTCCAGACTCACGGCCCGGAAAGTCACTATTTTTGCCAGGGGATTTTTTCGGACATCCCGCTAAAAAATTGGCACAAACTACACGACAGCTTATGCCTTCGGCGTAGCGATTCGTCCGCGTCACCTCGTTCCGACCCAACACGGGGTCGAAACATAGGCTCTTGTTGACTTGACGCGGGGAGTCCCGATGCCGTGCAGATTTTCGTAGCTAATCGAAGAAAACCTGTCCTGAGCGGTTATCGAGTACTAAAACCTTCTCGCTCGGTTTCCAGGATTTTCAGCGGTAGCGGGTGATATACCTTTTTACTTATCCTGGAGCGCTTGTGGAACGAGGTAATCGACGATAGGCACTTATTGCCCGCAAGCCATTTCTCAGCGGCTTGCCTTGCCCTTTCGCCGGGCCGATACGGCGAACGCCATCGTCACCAGCCCAACGCCAATCAGCGCCAGCAACGACGGTTCGGGAATATTGCCGTTTGCGCTTACGCTTATACTTGTGTCGGTAACCGGTGGCAGAAAATTGACTAATCCTGGGTCTTCCGGAATAAGTCCTTCTGTGAAAAAGAAATTCAGATCGTCGGCCAAGAGGCCAAGAATCCCGGTCCCGATACCGACTGCCTTGAGGTCTATCGTGCCGAGCAGGATGCCATTTCCGAAAATGCCGGGTCCGGAGAACAAATCGCCGTTCGACGCACCGCGAATCCCATCGCTATCACTGAATGGGGCCAGATTTAACGGGTCGTCGGCGAACTGAGCTCCCGGGGTAAACCCTATAAAATCAAATACCCCGCCCGGACTCAAAGACAGGTCGAAACCGAATCCGATGATAGCTTCCGTTGCATCAATATCCGCCGAAATTGCCACCTGTACGGTATCGCCAAGTAATGCCGTCGTACTGGAGGGCGTCAAATTAATGAAGGCCGCACTTGCGGTTTGCAAAAATGTGCATCCGCTTAGAAAAAGAATTCCGCAAAGAGTTGATTTTTTTGACATGAAATACCCCATGGTTTGTTTATGCTCGTTCGATCAACAAAATGAAGCGGCCACGACGCCGGCCGCTCCGTACATTGCGTTATAGTTTGGATTTCTTAATCAAATCGCGAAGTATGCGCAGATCGTTCACCGTAACCCGTCCGTCGCCATCCAGGTCCGCGTCCGGATTGTACTTCGGATCCCCGACTACGCTGCCCAGACTTTGCTGGAACAACGCCACGTCGGCCTGATCCAGTTTACCGTCGAGGTTGATATCGCCCGGCATTTTGGCTACGTAACCTTCAAACTCGCTGGCCTTATATGCCGAAGTCGCGGCCACATCGGTGGCTACCAGATTGGTGTTGGTCCCGTACATCAACAGGCTCTTCACGAAATAAGGCCCGTCTCTACCATTCTTGCCGATTCGGGTGCCGTCGAAGACAAAATCAATTTGGCTGTTGCCGGCATTCAAGGACGCCCTTCTCGTATAGAAACCGATCTCCGTACCGCGCGAATCGACCAGTCGAGCACTCCATTCGTAAGTACCGCTGTTTATCAGTTTGACGGCGACGCCGACATGAAGTTGATTAAACAAGCCGTTTCCATCCGTATCAACACCGTTGTCGTTCGAAGCACCAGTCAGGGTAATCGCCGATACATTTCGAGTCGGATCGAAGTCGGTATATTGGTATCCTTTGGTTTCTTCCGGCAGCGCCAGCCGGTCGATGACTTCCTGACTCGACGGGTCGCGAAGCGAAACCTCTATGCGGTAAGGTCCGTCGATACGCTGCCCGTAAATATCCGGACCTGCAAAGTTGAGCGTCACTTGCCTGACGCCGGGCGTTACCGTGATCAACTGTTCGCTAAACACGGTGTTGGTCCCGGCAGCATTACCGAGCGTACCGGTCAGCAGGAAGGTACCACCACGGGAGAACGACGCGCCAAAGGAGACGGAGAGGGTGTCGTAAAGCCCGTTACCATTGCTGTCGACACCTTGATCGGACTGAGCCCCAACCGGCTCGATCACCGAGGCGAAGTCCTTGGCCGGATAGGCCGCCGTGACGAAGTCGAAGTCGGAAACGGTATGACTGTTGCTGTCGATCAGCGACACAACGCCTTCATAGGGACCGTCCTGCCCGGAGCGCTTGAGCGGCAACCCGGGGATAGTCAAGGATATAGTCTGTTGGCCTGCCACGATGGAGACCTCGGCATTGGCGTTGACCAAAGTTGTACCGTTTTTGATCAATGCACCTAGCAAACGATAGTTGCCGGCCGCGCGACCACTCACGTCAATATCGGCGCGAATCCCTTCCAACTTGCCGTCGTTGTTTTGATCAATACCTTGATCGCTGACTGCGGTAATAGCGGTCAGTATCTCGCCGAAGGAACGGTGATCATAAGCCGGGGTTTGCAGGGAAGTATTGATGTTGTTACCTCTCAACACCAGATCGTAAGGGCCGTCTTGCCCGGACTGGTAAATCAGTTCCCCGGAAAAGACAATAGTGACCTTGCGGCTACCGGTGGCGCTCGCTTCAAAGGTAACGCGACTAGATAACTGAGATTCGTAAGCCGGCCGGTTTGCCACCACATTGCGGTTTTTTTCCAGCCGTCCAACTATGGTGTAGGTACCCGCGGTCAATACCTCCACGTCAATATCGGTGGCAAGGCCTTCATATACGCCGTCGCCATTGCTATCCAGCGTTCGGAAACTTGCCGTACCCGGAAGTTGCAGCTCAGTGCTCACCATGGCCATGACCACCGGTGCTAACAGCCTCGGAGCGGGAGCAGCCGGCAGCGTATATTCGTAGTCGCCCCAACCGTCATAGTGGCTGCTGAAAAGGTCGTAGACCCTGGCTCCTTCCGACGTAACAAAATACTCTCTCCCCCCGGCATCGTTTGCGGTTGCGCCGGTTAGGTTGAATGCGATGAATTGAGTTTTGTTGCCGTAGACTCCATCAAACGTGGCGTCGTAGTAATCCGGAAAAAACCATCCGCGCTTGACGAGGCTGTGGCTCGAAAAAAAGTAGCGATCAAACGCTCCGCCACCGAGCGGTTTGGCGCTACCGCGAAATGCCGGGTCAAGCGAAGGTGAACCGCTAGTTATGAAGTGATTGTCGCCCGGCGCCGTTACCGGTGGCACAGCTGACAATCCACTCACACCAAGGGTAGCAGTCATATGGGTCAATACATCGCTAAAAACATAGCAGTCGGAGTAGTTGCACGTAATTGGATCCACAAGCAGCTCTTCCCACATACATTTGGGAATAACAGGGATAGGCACACCAAAGGCGTTGATGCATCCATACCGGCTGGCAATTGCTCCGGGCACAAAATTGCAGTATCCATATCGCCAATTCGCGCCGCCAAAGCTATATAAGCCGTCCAGCACACCCTTGATGATGGCATCGTCGCCGGATTGCCCCGAAGCCCAATCGGTAGCTTTTTCGTACCAAGTTAATCGGGGCGGGTCAACAGTAGCTAAAGGTGACCCCTTGGTTACAAACAATTTACGGCTTGCTGTGAGAGTCTGCGTGCCATTGATGGTGTAGGTGAAATCTACCGTATAACTTCCAACCTTGTCCGGCATTTTGACAGTAACGTCTCCCTCGAAACCGTTCCAGGTAGTAGTGCCGCCAGGCCCTCCACCGCTGGTGGTCCATTCTGCTTTGATTTCCGGCGGATCGATGCTGTTTTCGGGGCAGGTTTTGAGTTTTGCCCGGAGCTTCGATTCTCCGCTGAACCAGCCAAACAGTCCTGAAGTCGCGGGCCCGGAAAAGGGGTACTCGTTAATCGGCCCTATGCGGGTACTCACATTGCAGGCCGCATCGAAATCCTGCTGGTAAATCGTGTCGATCGTCGCAGAGCCGGCATTCTGCCTTATTTTGTTGCCGTCAATAACCTTGAGCTCCAACGCCAGTTTAGGCCGCACCGGTATGACCAAGGCAACCCAGTCGATAGCGGCGCACCAACGACCGCTACTCAAAGTGTCAACATTGATTTGAACTTTGTTGATTACCGGAACCACGTTGCCGCCACTGGCGGGACGGGAAGGAAACTTTATTTTACGAATATCTACGCTGAAGCTGTTCAGCTTCCAAATGTTGTTGTCGCCAGTTAAAAAACCCAGGCTTTGTCCGTTGAACAACGCTTCATCTCGTTCCGGCGGCGGCGTTCCATTAACATCAATGTCGTAAGCAGGCATGATAATGTCGACAGTGGCGGGAATAATACCGGCCGAAACCAGCGGCGCCGGATTGACCAGATAACCGTTGGCATCGACATCACCCACAAACTTGTCTATGACCACACTGATTACCAGCGGGTGACCGGGGTCGTTATTGAAGGTGCAACCGGTATCCAACCCTGCACCGCCATCCGTAAAAAAGACGTCTTGCGTAGGCGGATCGAAAGGCGAAGTTCTTGGCCCCAGGGCGCTACGGAATAATATTCTAGGAGCTTGCGGCGCTGTCGCCCTGTCGTCGCCATCTTGCTGGGCCGCGCGCGCCACCGGAACCAACAGCAGCAACGCGCTAAATATGAGTAACGGCAAAACTGATCTGTCTATAGCGTACAACCAGCAAAGATGTCGACGGATTTTCATAATCCCTCCATTTGTGTTGAAAGTTATTGATGCATTCGTGCCTTGATTACGTAAACTTTAAAACTACTGCGAAACCTTAATTTTGGGATAAGCGCTTGTCCGCGCTGCGGTTGAGCCGCAGATAAACAACATTCAGGCGAGCGCCGGGAAGATCAACAGCTTTAGGCATATAACCAAGTGTCCGCTACGCTCTAACATTGCCGCTAGGGTGATAGGTTTGTCAGCCGACAATAGACAGTCTCCGGGCAACCGTACGCTTGATTTCGCCTTACTGGGCTGAATACGCGGCCATTCTCGATTGACTGTGGGGCTAACACTTACGACCCCAAAACGAACATGTCGGCCGAGGTTAACAGCAAAAAACGATTCTCGCTTTGCGACGGACTTGATTAATTTTTTGCAATCTTTATCACAAAATTCTCTGTAAATCTACTGAACTTTTTAATCAACTTTTATCGACTGGCGATATTTGTAAAAATCACTTGAAGGTGATCTTTTGTATACAACGGCGGCAAGTCTGAAAATGCTGAACGTTCTCGTGGTTTAACCGCCGGTCTCACGCGAGTTTGTTATCTTCAGGAAGAAGAGTTTGTGGTGGCTGAAATGACGCGAGCTCGAATATCGAACTCAAAAAAATAGCCCAAATCAATGCGCCCGGCCGAATCACTCCGGGCTTTAAGACAATCGCAGAACTACACCCTATCGGCCAACAAGCGAATCGGATGCACCAGCTTTCGCGCGGTTTCGGCGCGATCGGCATTGAGGTAAAACGCGCAGCTAAAATTACTGCTCACTACCACATCGGCCCCTGAGCCTTCGATGGCTTGGCGCTTGGCGTTGCGCAGTGGCTGGGCATTTTCGGGATGACTAAGCATGTAGCTGCCGCCGGCACCACAGCAGAGTTGATTGTCCGGCAAGGCTTCGATATTCAAACCGGGGATTTTCCGCAGCAGCTCGTGAACGGCGCGGCCGTTTTTCAACACATTGCGCTGGCTGCAAGGCTCGTGTACCGCGACATTTAAATTGGAGGCAGCGGGCTCTAGGTTATCCGGCCAATGCGCCAACAAAAATTCGTTGATGTCCTGCAAGCGTTTGCCAAACCACCCGGCGGTTTCGCTATCGTCACCTTGATATTCAGTCAGCATGGCGCCGCAACCGCTGGCGACATAGATCACCGCGTCCACTTCCAGCTCGTAGAACGCTTCGATATTTTTATCTTTCAAGGCTTGCGCGGAGCAGCCGTTGTGCTGATGAATCGCTCCGCAACAGCCTTGACCTTCCGGCACCACGACTTCGTAGCCTATGGTATTGAGTAATTTGATGGCGGCGCGCTGGGTGGCGCGGTCGAAATGTTCGGCCAGACAACCGGTAAACAAAGCCACTCGCCCGCGCTGCCGCTGGCGTCTGCCGACCGGATAAATCCCTGCCAAGCTGCCTAAGGCCGGCTCGTTCAGCAAGCTTTCGGCGGTGGCCAATTTTAATTTGCGCAGCAAGCCACTGGCTCTCAGCGGTTTTCGCAAACCCGAACGCAAATACAAAGACATTAGGGGCAAGAGCATACGCCGCCGACGTTTATGTTCTATTAGGTACATCGCCAGCTTGGCTAGCCAGGACTGCGAAGCGGTTTGCTGGAGTTTCGCTCTGGCCTGATCGAACAAGGCGCCGTAACTCATCCGGCTGGGACAGGCGGTTTCGCAAGCTCGGCATTGCAGACAATTATCCAAATGGGCGCGCTCTTCAGCGCTGATCGGTGCCTCCTCCACCAAGACTTTGCTGATCGTACGGATGCGCTGCCGGGGCGTTTCGGCGTCGATTTCGAACAAACGAAAGGTCGGGCAGCTGCTGACACACATACCGCAGCGCATGCATTCGCTGGCTTCGGGGATATACGGACCGTTGGGCGCAGGCGATTCCGAGCCGTTATCGCCCGTGAATTCACCAATGCCAAAATCCATAATATCGAACATATTAGCCCTCCATCATTTTGGTGTAAGCCCGACGCAACAACTCCATTTCGGCGGGCGGACGCCCTCGAAGTTCCGGTAGTGTGCGCATCTGGCAGCCTAAGGTCTGCATCAAGCGATGCGGCGGGTCCAATAGTTTGAACCTAGCCATGTAGACGGTGACGACGCCTCTCGGGGTATCGACGTATTCCTTATAACCGGCTTCGGCATACAGTAAATCGTTATCGAACCCCAGCAGACGATTGATGGCGCTGATCAGCGTTGCCGGATGCACGGTGATTTTTCCTTCAGTTACCGTCGCATCCTCATCGAAGGCGACAGACAGCGGCGGCAAGGACTGCGGAAAGCACACGCTGCCGCCGGCCTGCTGAGCGAACAGGGTCAGGGCGCTAATATCGCCTTTGTACATCAATAACAATCGGTGACTATGAAACGCCTCCGGTACTGCGTTATTCATTGCTTATCCAGGCGCACAACTATCCCACAACGATTTAAAGCTGCTATCCAAGCGCGACAGCCGGCTGTTAATTTGGTCCAACAACGAGTAATGCGGGAAACGCGCCTTATTGCCGTCGCGATACCATTGTTCCATCGCTTCAGTGAGTTGGGTTCTTTCGTTGAAACAGTCGGCGATTTGTTGTTTCAGCCAACTGATACTGCTTTGTGGCGCCAATTCCGCGACGCGATAGCGCAAACCGTTATTAAAAATCCGCACACCGCCGCCCTGGGCTGCGGTGTGGTACAAGGCTTCCTGATCGACAATTTCCACGCCAGCCAGATAATCGATGCCAAACTCGTGCAACTGCGGCAGCCACGGTACGGTGGGTCCCATCAATACGGTTTTGGCGTGACTGGACAACTCTACCAAACGCGGAAAGGTTTTATTCGGAATGCTGCTGGCAGTCAGGAACACCCAATCGGCTTGCGGCAATAAAAACTCGCACGCGGAATCCGGCAGATCGGCTGCCGACGGCTGCCGCTCCAGAATGGTTAAATTCATCTTGTCCTGATAGCGTTCGATACCCGGATAGCGGCCGATCACCACCACGTTTTTGGCCTGCAATTGCGGCAAAAAATGCTCGAACACCGCCAGATTAGCGTGCTCATCGTGACTGTCCAGCACCACCGATTCCGGTAAAGGTCGGGCGTTAATACAGCTATTAATCGCTGCCATCGCCACGGTGGCCTTGTAAGGTTCCCATTCGGTAATCCAAGCAGCCAAATCCGTCACCGGTTTACCAACCAAAGTACCGGACCACGGCAAGGTGCGCGTGCTTTGACCCGGACTCATCGCCAAGCCGGCGGTAGCCCTGCCCTGGGATTGGCACACAGTCCAGACTAAACCAATCATCAGGTTGTCCACCACGGCATCGCTGCTGCAATAATCCAACAGCAATTCGTACAAACGTTTTGGATTAGCCATTGCCCCCCCTTATTGCGGGATGTCTAGCAATTTTGCTTCGGTTTTAATGTTGTCTTGCTGCCCCCAGGCATTGATCGCTTCGACAAACCACTGCTTTTTGGTCGGGTGCGGCTGCACAACGTCATATTCGGCATAAAAACTGCCGTCGCCATGAAATTTGATCTGGCCGATACGCTGCTTACCAGCGCTGTACCAGTAACCCACTAGATCTTGGGTTTGGGTAAACGGATCGGTCACCAAGCTGAATTCGGCACTGTCAAATTTCGGCAGACTGAGTTCGGTTTGTACCGGAAAACCCAGCTTGACGATATTTTCAGTGATGCGTTGGCAGACTTTCTCCCCAAAAACCCGTCTTGCCGCCACATGTTCTGCGACCTGCTCGGCACTCATGCGGCATCCTCCATCACGGCGTCGGCCAAATCCATAATCACCGACGCCCCGGAACGATCTTCAGGATCGAGCGCGCGCATCAGCACCAGAATCGATTGGGCTTCCGCGTCCAATTGCCGCCTCAACTTGATAAAGGCCAGGGCTTTTAGGCTATACAAGTAGAACAAAGCGATGTCGCTGACATACATATCCCACTGCTCCAACTCGCGCCCCAATTGCCGGTAGTCGGCAGGAAATCCCCCCTGTCGAGCAGCTTCATTCAGCGCCGCCATCACTTCACACTCGGCTTCCAGCAACCGGCCTTGGTAAAAATAAAACTTATACAAGGCAAAATAGGTTTGCAGACAAGTACCATCCAAGGCTTGCGCCTGTCTGAAATACTTTTCCGCCAAGGGCTTGTCGGCATGACTGGCGGCCACCGCCATCTGCAACAGCTTATTCACCTCTTCCGGCACATCCGGACTGAATAAAACCCGTTCTTCAAAAAAGCCGAGCTGACTCATGGTTTACCAAACCTCGGCTGGCGCGACCAAGGCGGCGACCGGCTCCCCACCCAACAAATGCTGATCGATGATGGTTTTGACGTCATCTTTGGTAACTTTGCCGTACATGACGCCTTCGGGATAGACCAGCACGCTGGGTCCGAGCATGCAAGGCCCCATGCAACCGGTGTTGGTTAGACCAATTTTCTCGAACAGATTCCGCGCTTGAATTTGGTTCATGAACTCGTTCATCACCTCGGCACAGCCGCTGGCGGTACAGGAGCCGCGCGGATGGCCTTGCGGACGAGCTTGAGTACAGACGAATACGTGTTTATCGGGACGAGGCATGATAGCTTTCCTTTTTAAAATGAAAAATTGGTGTCGCTATCGCGACGGATATTTGCATGTCGGTTCTCGGACCGACAGCCGAGATACTTTCTTTTGCTCCGCCAAAAGAAAGTATCCAAAGAAAAGGCGGCCCGGATGCCGCTTACCCCCTGCGCTCCTCGCTTTTGAGCGGGGTCGCAGGGCTTCCTGCCCCTACGGCAACGCGCCGCATCCTTGCGGCGCCCCTACGGGCTGCTCACTCGGTACATCCATGTACCTCGCCCTTCGGGTGCTGCGCATGCAAATCGGCTATCCTGCCGATTTGTCCGTTCAAAAGCTCCGGTGCTCGGCGCAGCATACGGGAGACAAGCGTTCTACTCTCAATGCACGTACATTTACATCCAGCACCAGAAAACTAAAAAGGGCTTTTACAAAACATTGTGAAGCTACCTCAACTTGCGGCAGCCCGATCTGGAATTTATTAGGGCAACCTAGTAATTACGGGACAAGCCTCATCCCCTATGCCGCGCCGAGCACCGTAGCGTTTATCGAGATTAGCCCGAAGGGGTGCGGCAGGGATGCCGCACGTCGGCGGAGGGGCTGGGAAGCCCCTTCTGCCGACCCTCGATAAACGCTGCGGCGCGCAGGATCTGAGCAGTATCGGGGTGGCCTTTTCTTTGGATACTTTCTTTTGGCCAAGCAAAAGAAAGTATCTCGGCCGTCGGGCCGAGACCCGACTTCTAAAAAGCCGTCGCAACAGCGACACATTACCCCTCACCGCGTGGGCACAGAAAACCGTGCCCACCCTACGCAACTAAATAAGCGATCGCGCTAGCGACACAAACTAAGCCGCCGCCTTATGCTCATGCGTAAAACAATCCTTAGGACAAACCTTGGAGCACGCCTCACAACCAATACAATCAGCCGCGTTCTTCAAGCTCATTACCATGGTGTTATCGTCATCGTCCTCAAAGTCGCCGTAGTCGTCACCGAAATCTTCGGCCGACAACGCTTCGTCTTTTTCGATTAAATCGAACACATCACGCGGACAGACCTTAAAGCACCGACCGCAGCCAATACAGGTACGCTGATTGATATCGGTAACGTACGATGGTGTCCAGACTGTGCCACCGTAGGTAACGCCGGTTACAAATTCGCTCATGATCGTCTCCTAGGCCGTTTCTTTGCTGGCAGCCAAAAACTTCTTGTTGGCATCGTCCCAGGCTTTGCAGGCGTCATAAGTCGCCTGCGCGATGCCCATCAATTCGCCATAGGCATCCGGCAGCCTGTCTTCGATCAAATCATGCAACACGGATGCCGCCTCGCTAGCAATACGTTTGGCTTTCTTGACGTCTTTTTCCAATACTTTCAGTTCTTCGTCGCTCATAAATCACCTCAAGCTTCGGCTACTTCTCTATACGTTGCGATCAAACCCAGCGCTTTTTCGATCGTTGCATCGGTTTTTGCCGCCAAATCTTCCAGACTAGGAAAACCGAAACGATGCACATCACGCAATACTTTATCCACCACGATCAATTTACCGACCAGCACCAAAGCCCGGCCAAAACCTTCGTGGGTGATGTTGATTACCGGCACCGCCATCAAGCCGCCTTTCTTCTCGATCAACGACGCGATGGAGTTGTAATAGGCTTTGACGCGCGCCAAGGTAATTTCGTCTGGATCGCCGATGATCGGAATCTCACGCTTGCGTTCTTTGGTCATCACTAGCGGATCGATAATCTTTTCTTCCGACCAGCCTTCATATGTATCGTAGGTATCGAGTGCACGTAATTGTTTAACCATCTCGACGACGATTTCCGAGTTCATGAACGGGTCGCCTGCTTCGACGACTAATGCGGGTTGGGCCATGGTGGTTCTCCTTTGGTTTTTTGTTTGGTTAGGTTTGTGGCCTAACTGAAAAGTATTCATTGAGTGTCGCTAACGCGACGACAGTTTTAATGTCGGTTCTCGCACCGACAGGCGAGATACTTTTCTTTGCTTGTCCAAAGAAAAGTATCCAAAAGAAAAGACACCCGGATGCCGCTTATTCCCTGCGCTCCTAGCTTTTGAACGGGGTTGCCGAAAGGGGCTTCCTGCCCCTGCGGCGCCCCTACCGGGCTGCTCACTCGGTACATCCCTGTACCTCGCCCTTCGGGTGCTTCGCATGCAAATCGGCTATCCTGCCGATTTGTCCGTTCAAAAGCTCCGGTGCTCGGCGCGGCATGCGGGGCAAAACCATTCCGACGCGCCAAGGCTTTTAACTATTTACGAGCTACCCCCAACCCAATCTATTCATCCCAGCCTTCCTCTTCCATCGCATTAAAGCGCTCAGGACTCGGTCCCTTGTGTTGGTTGATGGCTTTGGCCAGCCAACTGGATGGGCCGGCTTTCATTTCGGCCTGTAAATCCGCTATCAGATCCTTGATAGTGCTGCCTTCGTGAACTTTGATCGGCTGAATGCCTTGCGCGACGATTTGTTTCACTGCCGAGGCACCAATAGCCAGGCAATAAACGGCCGCACAGCCTTCCAGCAACTGAATCTTTACAGACAACTTGTCTTCGTTACCATCCTGCGCGAGTTCGCCAAATTGCGCGGCTTCCATGAATTCTGACTGTTCCGGATCGACCGCGTAGACAGCAAACGATTTGGCTGAACCAAAATGCTGGTCCACGTGCGCCATGTCGGTAGTGGCAAAAGCGACTTTAATAGCGGTTTCCATGGAAATCCTCTGTTCGTTTGTATGCAAAACGTGAATGCGGCGGGCTAATGACATGACGGCGAGCAGGCTTGACGTTCGGATTCGGGTTTTTGCGCATAGGGCGAGTAGTACGGCTCGATCTCTTCGTGAGCAAAATTAATCACCAGATTGGCTAAATCGAACAAGGTTTGCCGAGTGCCCCGGTAGCCAATCCAAGTTTTTTGATAGCCGCCAATGATGTCGTAGAGTGGAAAGCCGATGCGCAGAATGGGGATACCTAGCCGTTCAGCGCTGGCGACTGCATGCGAGTTGCCGATCAGCAATTGCGCTTTGCGCTCTTTCGCCATCACTTCCAAGTCTTCCAGGTCGCCGATCTTGATGCTGTCCACTGGTGCGGTCGCCAGCACCGGGGTATTGCCGGCGCAGATTGCGGTAACCACCTCCGCGCCCATGCCTTGCACCAAATGAATCAAGGCATTGAGCTGATCTGGATCAGCAGCGATAGCCACCCGCAGTTGACCGAGCATGAAATGGGTATCCAGCATCGCATCCTGCAATTGCGCACGTTGCCGTTCAATCTTTTGCGGCACCGGCATTTCGCTGATGTCAGCTAGCGTAGTGATCAAGGCGTCGTTAGCCTGCAGGCCATAAAGATGATCAAAATAGAAACTGGGGACGCCGGTTTTTTCCTGCAACAGCTCACCGGACTTGCGTAAGGACGCGCCGATTATCAAGCTGGCTTTAGCTTCACCCAAAGTCGCCAACTCCGACACTGGCGTGCCGCCGATGGTGACCGGCGAAAAATCGTCGTCGGTCAGGCTGCCATCCAGCGAGTCGGACAAGTCCGGCACCAGCACGGGGCGTAAATTGAACTGTTCGATCAAATCGCGCAAAGCCTCCAGGTCGCCCGGCGTCAACATAGGACTGACCAGACAATTGATCTGGCGCTGGCGATTGCCCGGCTTGGTCCCGGCACTTTCCGCGTCCGGCACCAAGGCCTTGACGATTTCGTAAATCGTCGCTGCATAACCGGTTTCCACGCAGCCGGTAAAATCCGGGGTATTGACTGCCACCACAGCTACATGGGCATATTCCGGATAACGCTCACGAAATTCGCGGACGTTGCGATGTACGTCGCAGCCTTGAGTTTCTGCCAAACCGGTAGTCAAAACCGCGATCAAGGCTGGGTTGGATTTTTCGGCGATGGCTTTGATGCCTTCGATGACGTTCTCGTCCGCACCCAACACCGAACTAGCTTGATCCATCGCGGTGGTTTGCAACGGAATAGGTTCGCGAAAGTGCCTGACAAAAAACACCTTGGCAAACGCGGTGCAACCTTGTGAACCGTGCAGCATCGGGATCGCCCGATCAAAGCCCAAGCAAGCCAAGGAACCACCGGTAGGCTGACTAGCCTTTAGGGGATTGACCGACAGGGCCTTGTTGCGTTTGACGATTTCGGCCATGTTATGCTGCCTGAGCCGATAAAGGCTCTGCTTGAATCTCTGCGGCAGCCGACTTTTTCAGGCCGCCAGTGCGCCAAGGCGGTGTGGCCCGCACGGCTTCCCAAACCGGGCTTTCCAAGGTCAAGGCCAATTGTCTGACCAGCTCCAGCATGCCTTGATAGCCTTCGTAGCCGAACTCGCGCTCTTGGTTGATGTCCAGGAACGGGATGCGCGCTTTCAACGCTGTGTACATATTCCGGCCGCCGGCGATCAGAATATCGGCTTTGTAATCTGCAACGACTTTTAACAAGGCTTTCGGGCTACCGTCTTCGATCATCAGGGTGTCTTCGCCCATCAGTTCGCGAATCCGCGCTTTGTCTTCCTCGGTGGATTTCTTGGTGCCGGTGGCCACCACGACCATGCCTAAATCTTGCAGCGCCGAGATCACCGACCAGCTTTTCACGCCGCCGGTAAACAGCAACACGCGTTTGCCTTTTAGGCGTTCTCTCCAGGGCGCCAAGGCTTCGCGGATGCGGTTTTCTTCCCTGGCGATGATGGCTTCGGTGCGCTCGATTAAATCAGGATCGTTTATCACCCTGGCGAAGTCGCGCAAGGCTTGGCTAGTATCGGTAATGCCGTAAAAACTGCCTTCGAACCAGGGTGTGCCATAGCTTTGTTGTAGCTTACGGGCTACGTTGACCATGGCTTTGGAACACACCATCATGTTGACTTCGGCTTTGTGCATGGTTTGCACTTCGCGGAAACGGGCATCGCCGGACAGGGTACACAATACGCGCAGACCCATTTCATCTAGCAGCGGCAACACATGCCAGAACTCGCCGGCGATGTTGTATTCGCCGACCAGATTGACGTCGTGCACCTTGATGCCTGGCCGTTCGGTACCAGGCGGTAATGGGTCGGGGTCACGGGTACCGATTACATGGTTGACCATCGCGTCGCCGGCGATGCGGTTACCCAGGTTTTTGGTGCCGTAGAAGCCGGCGCAATCGATAGGCACAACCGGCACGCCCCAGCGTTCGGCGGCGGATTTGCAGGTAGCATTAATATCGTCGCCCACCAAAGCCGGCACGCACGTGTTATAGATAAACACGGCCGGCGGGTTATAGGTCTCGATGGCTTGTTTGATGGCGTGGAACAGGCGTTTTTCGCTACGCCCCATTACCACGTCTTGCTCAGTCAGATCGGTGGTCATACCGATACGGTATAATTCTGAGCCGGAAGAACGGGTGCCGCGGTTGTCCCAAGAACTTCCGGCACAGGCGATAGGGCCGTGAACAATGTGCGCGACGTCAGCGATCGGTAATAGTGCAATCTGTGCACCATCGAAAGCACATCCGCCAGCCGCCGAGCCGGGTTTGGGTTTGGCGCAGCCGGACTTTTCCTTCTTGTTATGCTCGCAAGCCGGTTCGTCCAGCAGTTCCGCAATGTCTTTGGTCGATTTCATGGCATGACACCTCGCTTTTTGTTAATAACAAAGCAACCGGTGTGCCATTTGATAAGACACTGATTTTTATCTGGTTTTATTGAATTTAAATTGTAGCAAACACGACAAACCGGAGCTTACGGAGGAATGATGACTACAATCAGCACGGAGAGGACGACCAATATCGCCAATTGCTGTTGTTATTAGCTTGCTGGTCGTTCGGTTAACTTGCCATAATCGACCGATCATCTAACTATTACGGCTCTACTGACCTTGTATCCCCTTATGTTGACCGAAAGCCACCTACGTGATTTGTTACTGAAACTAGAAGCCGACAACATCGAAAGAACTGAGTCGATCAATAAAACCGACAAGTTTTGCGAAGCGATATGCGCTTTCGCCAATAACTTACCCAATCACAAACAACCCGGTTACTTACTAATTGGCGTTAAAGACGATGGCACACTCGCCGGCTTGACTGTCAATGATGAATTATTGAAAAATCTCGGCGGCATCAGATCCGATGGCAACGTTCTACCGCAACCCCCCATGACCGTCAGCAAGTTTTCCTTTGCCGACGGCGACATCGCAGTCGTCGAAGTCTTGCCGTCCGATCTGCCGCCGGTGCGCTACAAAGGCCGGGTATGGATCAGGGTCGGACCGCGCAAAGCCATTGCCACCGAACAGGAAGAACGCATCCTCAGCGAACGCCGAGTCGCCATGGCTCGCTCGTTCGACGCTCGCCCCTGCCCGGAATCAACAATCAGTGATCTGGCTCTAGGACAATTCGACGCTTATCGGCGCGAAGCGGTCGATTCAGAAACCATCGCTGCCAACCATCGACCCATCGAACAACAATTAGCCTCTTTTCGGCTTTACGATCCGGAGCGACAATGTCCTTCTCATGCCGGCATTTTGTTATTTGGCAAAAACCCGCGTTTTTTCCTGCCGGGGGCATATGTCCAATATCTCAAGGTTCCCAACACTACGCTTACCGAACTGCCTGATGATCAGGCTGAAATTTCCGGCGATCTTCATTCAGTACTGCGCGAATTGGAGGTCAGGCTAAAAAGCATTATCCAGACCAGCATGCGCCCAACCAGCTTACTTGCCGAGAAACTACTCCCGGATTATCCTGAATGGGCCTTAAGGGAATTGTTGATGAATGCAGTGATGCATCGCAACTACGACAGCAATACGCCAATTCGCTTTTATATGTTCAGTGATCACATCGAAATTCATAGCCCGGGCGGTTTGTATGGTGAAGCAACGCCGGAAAACTTCCCAACGCGCAATAGTTATCGGAATCCGATTATTGCCGAGGCAATGAAATCGCTCGGTTTTGTAAACAGGTTCGGTTACGGCGTTCAAAGAGCACAAGCTCTGTTAGCGCAGAACGGCAATCGTCCGGCCGAGTTCGTGTTCGATGAGCATACGGTACTAGTTAAGGTTTACCGGAGGCTGACATGAAGACAGTCGCTTTTTTTAACAACAAAGGCGGCGTAGGTAAAACATCCCTCGTTTATCATTTGGCTTGGATGTTTGCAGACCATGGCATTAAAACTCTGGCGGCTGATCTTGATCCCCAAGCCAACCTTACCAGTATGTTTCTGGATGAGAATAGGCTGGAAGAGCTTTGGCCGGATGCAGAACATCCCGACACTGTGTACGGATCAATTCGCCCCATTCTGCGAGGCATAGGTGATATTAACAAGCCACATGTCGAAATGATTACTGAACGACTTGGCCTTATAGCCGGTGATCTGGGCCTTTCAAGATTTGAGGATAAACTTTCCGATGCGTGGCCGCGCTGTCGTAACAACGATGAGTCGGCTTTTCGATCCATGACGGCTTTTCATCGGTTGATTCAGCAAGGAGCGGACTGGGGAGCGGAAATAGTGTTCATAGATGTTGGCCCCAATTTGGGAGCGATCAACCGTTCAGCACTAATTGCTTCCGATCAAGTTTGCTTGCCTTTGGCTCCCGATCTCTTTTCTTTGCAAGGTCTCAAAAACCTCGGGCCCACTTTGCGAGAATGGCGAAGGGTGTGGAGTGAGATTCTTCCAACAGCACCTTCCGATCTATCAATGCCCAAAGGTTCTATGCAACCGATCGGTTATATCGTAATGCAACACAGTACGATGAGCACGCGCCCGGTGAAAGCCTATAAACGATGGATGGAACGTATTCCAGATGTTTATCGAACTGACGTACTGGATGAGCAAAGCGGTTCTGGACTTGTTGTGGAACAAGATCCATATTGTCTATCCATGCTCAAACACTACCGCAGCCTTATGCCCATGGCAATGGAAGCACGTAAACCGATCTTTTTTCTGAAATCCGCTGATGGTGCGATTGGCGCCCATATTGAAGCAGTTAGAAGTTGCTATGAAGATTTCGAGAAACTAGCAGCTAAAATTGCGGGTCAGGCTGGTGTAGGATTCCTCTGTTAGCTGAGCGGTTAATGCTCGAGTTAACCCCCTCATCAACATGCTGCCAGGGTTGGTATAAACGCTACCAACCCAATTCCCCAGCAAAAATCTAACAACTCAAAACGCGCTCCCCGGCTTAACACCCAATTTTTTCAGAATAATCGCCAACGGACAAAAACCGCTGAACGATGCTTGCAACAGATTGGCCCCGACGAACGCGGTAAACCACAGCCAATTCGGCGAATGCCAGTGCGCCAGCGCCAGACTGATCAGGATAAACGAGCCGGCAAACGCCATTACCACGCGATCGATAGACATATAGCCTCCTATTTCAAACGAACCACACCCAGGAATTTCAATATCATGCGTTCGTAAAACGGCTCGCTGATGCCGTTTTTAATCTTGCGCATGAAGTATTTCTCAAAACCGATTTTCGCCAGATGCACCCATTTGCCATGGTTGGACCAGGTGGTATTTCTGGGCGGAATTTGCGGCACGGCCAAAAACGCCACGCCGGTGTCGCCCAAATCGGCCAGGCACAACGCGCTTAAACTGGGTATATCAGACGGTTGTTTGCCGGCCAGTTCGTCGCGAATATTATGGGCCGTGGCGGTAACCATCGACTCGATCATGTAACCGGTTTTCGGGGTGCCGGTCGGCACCGGGGTTTTTTCCACCGGCGGCAAGGCGATGCAGACCCCGACCGAATAAATGTTTTTGTAAGTCGGATTGCGCTGATGTTGATCGACAATCACGAAACCACGCGGGTTGGTCAAACCTTCCGCGCCGGAGTGTCGCACCGCATCGACACCGGTAAAAGCCGGCAGCATCATCGAGTGTTTAAACGGCACTTCGTGTTTTTTCTTTTCGTTACCCTCTTCATCGACTTCGGTGACATACATCATGCCGGCTTCGATACGATCCACCTTGGCATTGGTAATCCATTTGATGGTTTTGTCGCGCAACGCGCTTTCCAGCAAACCTTTGGTATCGCCGACCCCACCCAAGCCCAAGTGGCCGATATAGGGCTCGGAGGTGACAAAAGTCATCGGCACTTTGTCGCGGATTTTGCGTTTACGCAGCTCGGTTTCCAGAATCATCAGATATTCGTAAGCCGGGCCGAAGCAGGACGCACCTTGGACCGCGCCCACCACAATCGGACCGGGTTCGGTCATAAATCTATCCCAGTCCTCGGCAGCCAATGCCGCGTGATCGACATGGCAGACCGATGACGTATGCCCACCGTGCGGCCCAAGGCCGGGCACTTCATCGAAGGCCAGGCGTGGACCGGTAGCGATGATTAAAAAGTGGTATTCAACCGAGGAACCATCAGCTAGATCAATTTTGTTGTTGGCCGGATCGACTTTGATTGCGGCCTTTTGAATAAAGTTGATCCCCTTTTTTGCCATCACCGGCGCCAGCTCGATTTTCAAATCCTCGGGTTTGCGCCATTTCGGCGGCACCCAAGGGTTGGAGGGCACAAAGTGGAAAGTCGGCGAATCGGAAATCACCACGACTTCATGCGCATTTCCCACTGTTTCCTTCATTTCGTAAGCCATCGGCACACCGCCGATCCCCGCACCCAACACTACAATTCTTGCCATGCCATTCTCCTCGCTGCTGTTTAGATGAAGATTATCTGCGAATTTATTATTTTTATATTGTTGTTATAAGCTTCAAAACCATGCAGCTCAAGAATATTAGAACCTCCTGATGTAATCAACTGAAATATTCCCGGCTTTTGATTGCTTTTTATGCCGAGGTAGACTGAGTACAATGCCCACTACACCTAGCCTGCGGAACACCAAGATGACCGAGAAACACGATAATGAACAAGCCTGGCGCGAGAAGCTAACTCCCGAGCAATATCATGTCTGCCGGGAAAAAGGCACCGAACCACCATTTACTGGCAAATATACCGACTGCGACGAAGCCGGTATCTACCGCTGTGTCTGCTGCGGTCACGCCTTATTCACCTCCGAGCAAAAATTTCACTCCGGCTGCGGCTGGCCCAGCTTTTGGGACCCGCTAAATTCGGAAAGTCTGGATCAGCATCCCGATAACAGCCATGGCATGCGCCGGGTAGAAGTAACCTGCCAATCCTGCGGCGCCCATCTGGGGCATGTGTTCGAAGACGGCCCGCAACCAACCGGACTGCGCTATTGCATCAATTCCGTGGCGCTAACGCTGGATAAGCAATGATGACAGCCCAGCACCAAGCCCAAGACTTACTGGATTTCATCGACGCCAGTCCCAGCCCTTGGCATGCGGTCGCCAGCATAGAAGAGCGCTTGCAGGCGCATCAATTCCAACGCATCCGGGAAAGCGATGCATGGTCATTGGCTAGCGGCGGGCGCTACTATGTGATCAGAGACGATTCTTCAATTGCCGCATTCGTCATCGGTAAACAAGCCTTGGCGGAAACCGGCTTCAAAATACTCGGCGCCCATACCGATTCGCCGGGGCTGCGCGTCAAACCGCAGCCGCTGCTCGACTCGGACAATCTGTTGCGTTTGGCTGTTGAAGTATACGGTGGCCCGATTCTCGCCACGTTTGCTGATCGTGACCTGAGTCTGGCCGGCCGCATTGCCTATCTGGATAGCGACGGCAACATCGCCAGCCGACTGCTGCGCTTCGCCGAACCGCTGCTACGCCTGCCTAATCTGGCGATTCATATGAACCGCGGCGTCAACGAAGACGGCTTAAAGCTGAAAAAGCAAAGCGAGTTGCCGCTAATTTTCTCGGCCAGTGTCGAGCAACAATTACCCACTGACAAGTTTCGGCAATTGCTGGAACACGCTAGCGGCATTGCTGCCGAGCGAATTTTAAGTTGGGAGCTGAATGCCTACGACACCCAGAAAGGTACTCTTTGGGGTGACGGGCAACTGTTTTATGCCGATAGCCAATTGGACAATCTGGCGTCTTGCCATGCCGGACTGACGGCTTTGCTGGATGCGCCGACACTGGATAGCAACAGTACGCTGGTCTGCGCGTTTTTCGACCATGAGGAAATCGGCAGTGAGAGCTGCAAGGGCGCGGCCGGCAGTTTCCTGCCCGATGTGCTTGCGCGCATCGCCAACGCAGTCGGCAATACCCCGGACGACTACCGGCGCTCGCTAGCCAATAGCTTTATGATCAGCGCCGATATGGCGCATGCCTATCAACCAAACTTTCCCGGTGCCTACGAACCCGGCCACAAAATCATCGTCAATCACGGACCGGTCATCAAGGTAAATGTTAACCATCGTTATGCCTCTGAATGTATTTCAGAGGCTACTTTCATCCGCATTTGCCAAAAAGCCGAGGTGCCTTATCAAAAATACGCGCATCACGGCGACTTGCCCTGCGGCAGCACGATAGGCCCGATAGCCTCTGCGAAATTAGGCATACGCAGTGTCGATGTGGGGTCGCCAATGTGGGCCATGCACAGCATTCGCGAAAGCGCCGGCGTACTCGATCATGCCTATATGATTCGGGCCTTGCGGGGATTTTTAAGCAACCGATAATTTTTCAACTATCCTTGCCTGATGATTTTATCCGGTAGGGAATAACCTTGGTTTCCGTCTTTTCCACTGATGACGCATTGTCGTTGCGGCGCGCCTTTGAGCTCGTAAAGTGGGTAATATTATTTTGCTTTGTCAGTCAGCCTTCGCCGGCAGACGAACTGAACCTGGAGTATAAGGTCAAGGCAGCCTATCTTTATAACTTCACCAAATTCATTACTTGGCCGGAAAAAGCCAGCCCCACCTTTAATATCTGCATTATCGGCCACGACCCCTTCGGGAGTCTGCTGAGCCCGCTGGAGAGCAAGACCGTTCAGGAAAAACCCATTCGGTTGTTCAAGTTCGATACTCCCAAACAGGCGAAAGATTGCGATATCGTCTATTTCGACAATCCCGAGCAGCGCTCAGACCTTGCTTTACCAGGCGTGTTACTGGTCGGCTCCCTGAAAAAGTCACTAACGGTCAGCAGCGAGCCGTTTTTTGCCGAATCCGGCGGCATGATCGGCTTTGCGCTCGACGACGGCAAAGTCAAACTGCACCTCAACCTCAAGGCTTTGAAGCAAAGCGGTTTTAACGTCAGCGCCAAACTCATCGAGGTTGCCATACTGGTGGAGGGGGCCGAGCATGAGTAGATTCTTCTCGCGGCTATCCATCAAAGGCAAATTGTTTAGCATCGCCATTACCTCCAGTCTATTTTCCATGCTGTTGGCCTTGGTGATTTTGGTAACGGTGAACGTCACCGAAGTAAAGCGCAAAGCCCAAAACGACTTAATCGCCGTTGCCAGCCTGATTGCCAACCGAAGTGTCGCCGCAGTGATGTTTGACGACGCGAATTTGGCCAAGGAAAACCTCGTGTCCTTGAATAATCTCCCCGATTTGCGCAGCGCTTGCGTCTACACCAAAAGAGGTCAGTTATTCACCTCGCTGGACAAGCAATCCGCTACCTGCCCGGTCGTATCGCATGGCTTGCGTAATTATTTCGATAAACTCAACCTTTATGTTTATCAGCCCATGCGCCTGGATGACGAAATTGTCGGCGGGATTTTTCTATCCTCCGACCTCAGTGCCGCGTTCTGGCGAGAATTGCAATTTGTCGGCGTCGTCCTGATTGTATTGTTTGTCGCTTTGTCTATTACGTTTTTTCTGACCGCACCCTTGTTAAACCGGGTGGCCAAGCCCATCGCCCAACTGGCTAAAACCGCGCAAAAAGTCAGCCAGGAACACGACTATTCCTTGCGAGCAGCCAAGCACAGCAATGATGAAATGGGAATTTTGGTCGATGCGTTCAACGGTATGCTGGATACCGTGGAGATTCAAAACAAAGCCTTGATTAGCGTCAAAAATAACTTCCAGGCCTTGTACGACAACAATCCGACCATGGTGTTTAACCTGGATATGCAAGGGCAAATCATCTCGGTAAACCGCTTCGGCGCCCGCCAGCTGGGTTTAAGCGTTGAGGAACTGCAAGGCTGCTCTATTTTCAACTTCGCCCATCCCGAAGATATAAACAACTGTAACCAGTTCTTCCAAATCTGCCGTAATCATCCCGAGCAAGTACATAAGCTGGAAAGCCGCATCATCTGCCGCAATGGTAACATTATCTGGGCCAGGGAAACCGCGCGCTTGGTGAAAGACGAAAACAATCGTTCGCACCTGTTACTGGTTTGCGAAGACATTACCGAAACCCGACGCCTCTCGGAAAAAATCGCTTATCAGGCCAGCCACGACGAATTGACCGGCCTGGTCAACCGCCGCCAATTCGACATCCATATTCAGAATTTGGTGTTAGAGGCGCAAGCCAACGACAGCCACCACGTTTTATGTTATTTGGATCTGGATCAATTCAAAATCGTCAACGATACCTGCGGCCATCTGGCGGGCGACGAGCTACTAAGGCAGCTCGGCGAAGTATTGCGCCAACAAGTGCGCAGAATGGACATATTGGCTAGACTGGGCGGCGACGAATTCGGCATCCTGATGTCGTATTGCTCCCTCGAACAAGCCATCATCACCGGCGAAAAACTGCGCAATGCGGTATGCGACTTCCAATTTGCCTGGGAAAACCGTAGTTTCAACATCGGGGTGAGTATCGGCATCGCCCCAATCAATCGCGCCTGCGGCAATGCCGTGGATGTATTGAAAGAAGCCGATGCCGCCTGTTACGCCGCCAAGGAAAAAGGCCGCAACCGGGTACATATCTTTAGTCCGGACGACGAAGAGCTGACACTCCGACAAGGCGAAATGCAATGGGTGGAAAAAATCCGCATGGGAATCGAGCGAGACCGCTTCCAGTTATTCGGTCAATTGATCGTGCCTATAGCAGCTAATCGCGGCGGTCTGCATTTCGAAACCTTGATCCGCTACCGAGACGATCAAGATAAGGTGATTCCGCCCGGTGCTTTTCTACCTGCCGCAGAACGCTACAACATGGCTTCGCCTTTAGACCGCTGGGTGATCTCCCGTTTGTTCCAGTACTTGGCGACTACGCCCGGCTTCCTGGATCGTTTGGAAATGTGCTCGGTCAATCTGTCCGGTTTGTCGCTGTCGGACCAAGCCATGCTGGGCTTTATCGATGAGCAATTCCGCAAATGGCAGATACCAACCCACAAAATTTGTTTCGAAATCACCGAAACAGCTGCCATCAGCAATCTTTCCTATGCTCGGCAATTTATCGATTCGCTGCGCCAAAAGGGCTGTTCTTTTTCCCTGGACGACTTCGGCAGCGGCTTGTCGTCATTTGCTTATCTAAAGAACCTACCGGTCGATTATTTAAAAATAGACGGGCTGTTTGTAAAAGACATACTGGATGATCGGGTAGATTTGACTATGGTTAAGGCCATTAACGAGGTCGCTCATGTAATGGGCAAAAAGACCATCGCCGAATTTGTGGAGAACCAAAATATTTTCGATCTACTACAAACCTTGGGTGTGAATTACGCGCAAGGCTACGGTATTGCCAAGCCGGTACCCCTGCGGGAATTATGAGAAATCCTATGCTGAAAACAGTCAAGAAGCAGCTTTTCAAACACTCTCTAGTCCTTAGTCTCGTCGGTCAGCAGGCCCATGCAGAACAAACTGTAAATGAACTGCTGGATTTATCGCCTGCGGAGTTAGCCAATATTTCAGTGAGCATTGCCTCGGGCACCGCCAAATCGGTGTCGCAATCGGCAGCAGTGACCACCGTTATCACCGCCGAGCAAATTGCCACGATGGGTGCTACCGATCTGCACGAGGTGCTGGAAACCGTACCTGGCATGCATGTTACGATCCAACCGGTCACTAACGATTATAGTTACACGATGCGCGGCATGCGCAACGAAACCAATGCCGAAGTATTGCTCATGCTTAACGGCACGCGTTTCTCCGTGCCTTATCAGGGCACGCATATGGCTGGGATGATTATTCCCGTCGAAAATATTCAACGCGTCGAGGTGATCCGAGGGCCGGGGTCGGCGCTTTACGGCGCGGACGCCTTCGCGGGTGTGATTAATATCGTCACCAAAAAGGCAGCGGATATTGATGGCGTCACGGTCGGCGCACGCGGCGGTAACGCCGATACTAAAAGCACTTGGGGCCAATACGGTGGCAAATGGCAAGGCTGGGATGTAGCAGGCAGCCTGCAATATAGCCATAACGGTGTCGATCCGGATCGGGTCATCGCTGCCGACGCGCAAACCCAAGTCGACCAAGTATTGGGTACGAATATATCGCTAGCTCCCGGCCCCATGCAAACCCAAAACGAACGCTGGAACGGCCATCTCAATTTACAGCGCAAGCATTGGGATTTGGGCTTTTGGGCCTTTAACGAATCAGATTACGGCTTTCGCTCCGGCGCCTATGGTGCCCTGGATAACAAAGGCAAGGGCAATGGCAGCAATTACTTGGCGGATGTGCGTTACTCGACCGAGGACGACATGGAAAACTGGGAATTGCAAGCTCACGCCAGCTTTTTACATACCGATGTCTCGGCCAATATATACGGTTTTCCGGCTGGATCGGTTTTACCAACTGGCGCGGACGGCAACGTCACCGACCAGCTGGCGTCGACTAGAGGCTTAATTCTATTTCCAGAGGGCCTACGTTTCGTAGCCGGTTTTAAAAATACCGTACCCAGTTTTGAGTTCACTAGTATTTACAAAGGTTTCTCCGATCATTTGATCCGCATGATCGCCGGTTTCCGCTATGAGGAAATGAACACTCAGGAAGCGCGCAATTATGGCGTAGGCGTTATCAACGGCGCCGGGCTATCTGCATTTCCCGCCATCAACCTTGCCGGCGGCTTACAAGACTTAACCGGGACCCCTCTTACATTTATCGACGACCATCATCGCGACATCTGGTCCGCGGCGATACAAGACGAATGGCAATTTGCCGAAGACTGGCACCTGACCACCGGTTTGCGCTTTGACCACTATTCCGACTTTGGCGGCACATTGAACCCCCGCGCCGCACTGGTCTGGAACATCAATTCTGAATTGACTACTAAATTGCTCTATGGTCAGGCTTATAGAGCGCCAAGCTTTTTAGAGCAGTATCAGCAAAATAGCCCACTTTTCCTTGGCAATCCGGCTTTGAGCCCGGAAACCATCTCAACTACCGAACTGGCATTCGATTATCGTCCGACGA
Source organism: Methylomonas sp. MK1 (assembly GCF_000365425.1). Classification (NCBI taxonomy): domain Bacteria; kingdom Pseudomonadati; phylum Pseudomonadota; class Gammaproteobacteria; order Methylococcales; family Methylococcaceae; genus Methylomonas; species Methylomonas sp. MK1. Next base: position 531,061 of record NZ_AQOV01000002.1, on the reverse strand, counting down.
AGAATCTGAGAACCGCGTTGAATTTGTACCATTATGAGATCCGCGATTTGATTAGCGGCCCGATTTCCGGCGCAGGCACCCTGACCGAGCGTAACACGTCAGGTCAAGACGGCTACGGCAGCGAGTTTGAATGGGATTGGAAGTTTCACTCAGATTGGAATCTACGCGGTAACTATGCGTGGCAATTTGCCCGCAACGAAGCGACTCATACCCGGGTTAGCAATGTCCCCGAACATCATGTTTACACCGCACTCGCTTGGAATTTTGCGCCAAAATGGCAGCTTCAAACGCAAATCAACTGGATAGGTCACCGCCTTAGCAGCCCAGGAGATACGCGCGTTTTGAAAGATTATGAAACGGTCGATTTAACTTTAAATGCTAAAAAACTGATGGGCTATCTGGATCTAACTGCATCGGCTCGGAACCTATTCGATAGCCGCGGAAAGGAACCGGCTACATCCAGCTATCCTTACAATTTGCCCATCGCCGGACAAACTTTTTATTTCGAAGCGGGTTTGCACTTTTAGCTAATTGCTTGAACCGAATAATTCCGGTGAATGGCGTCCAGAAGGTAAGCGACGATCTTACGGCTCAACCAAGCCTCGCCCGCGGCGACTGCATGGATCATTCTATTGATATAGGCCGCCAATGACAGACTGTTTTGATAGCCCTTGGCACCGGCCAGCACGCAGTGCAGAATTTGCTCTTCATGTAAGTCATCGCCGATGATCACGATATTACTGGTCGGACTGGCCGCTAATAACAAGTTGGTATAGTCGGGCGTTTTGCTACCGCGCAATGCAAAATTCAGCAAAATGATGTTGGGTTGGAGCTGTTCGGCAGCATTAAGGGCCTGAATCTCATCTGAATAGAAAGCAACATCCGCTTCCGCCATCAGCATCAGTGGCTGGATTTGACCGATGTTATCGATTACTTGTATTTTCATGATAAATCTTGCTGTCTGTTAGCGGACTGGCTTGCAACTATAGCTTCCGGAACTAATTGGTTAAATTCCTACGGCATTGCCCCTGACTATTCTATTCAGTTGGTAACATCGATAAATCCGTGCAATCCACGTTTGGAATCGACTGCCAACCAACGCCGTAAGTATTGCAGCTCTTCGGTAGATTGCAATTCTTCAAGGCTTTTTTTATTTTTCAACAATCTGAACGCGGCGGAAAGTACTTTGTAATTCTCGCCCACTATACCGGCTCGTCTTAATCCCACGATGTTGAGCCGATAATGCTTCGCGGGCCGGCCACCTATCAGCATAAACGGGATCACATCCATGTTAATCCCTGTTGTTCCTTGCACGATGGCGTAAGCGCCGATCCGGCAAAATTGATGTACAACTACCGCGCCGCCCATAAACACGTTATGACCAACCTCTACATGGCCGCCAATCGCCACATTATTGGCAAAAATAGTTTTATCGCCCACCGAGCAATCATGGGCGACGTGGCTGTTATTCATGAAATAGCAACCTGACCCGATCCTGGTAGCGCTGCCAGCTACTGTAGCCCTATGCGCGGTAAATCCTTCTCGAAACACGTTATTGTCGCCAATCTCCAGCCACGACTCGGTTTGCGCATCAAACCCCAAGTCCTGCGGTAATCCGCCCAATACCGCGTGTGGATGTAACACATTACCGTCGCCCATTTTGACATGCGCATGCACTACGGCATGGGCGCCTATTTGACTATTTGCGCCAATCAAAGCCCCCGCTTCTATCACCGCAAACGGCCCAACGCTGACATTTTCTCCAAGCCTGGCGCCGGTTTCGATAAAAGCAGTTGGATGAATCGATGCAGTCATAGTTAGCCTCTTGGATGATGTTGGGTATGTAACGCTTTCAAACGCTGTTGGGCAATATGCGTATAAATTTGGGTAGTGGATAAATCCGAATGACCAAGCAATAGTTGTACGACTCGAAGGTCAGCACCATGATTCAACAAATGCGTGGCGAACGCATGGCGCAGTGTATGCGGCGACAGATGTTTATCGATACCGGCCAGCGCGGCATAGCGCTTGATAATATGCCAAAAAGCCTGTCTGGTCATAGATGTGCCCCGGTTGGTAACAAACAGATAGTCGCTTTGTCTATTTCCCAGAATTGCTTGTCTGGCAGTAGACAAATAGCGCTCGGTCCAATCCATGGCTTCTTCGCCAACCGGCACCAGGCGTTCTTTGTCACCTTTGCCGACGATACGCAGACAACCTTGCCGGAAATTGATTTGACCGAACTTAAGTTCGACTAATTCTGAAACCCGCAGCCCGGTGGCGTAAAGCATTTCGAGCATGGTTCTATCCCTGAAACCCAACTTATCGGTAATTTCCGGAGCGTTTAACAATAACTCGACGTCGGCTTCCGACAACGAATCCGGCAACGTGCGACCAAGCTGTGGCGCATCTATCAATTGAGTAGGATCGATATTAATCTTACCTTCGCGCAGCAGATAACCGTAAAAGCGCCGCAAACAGGACACTATTCTGGCCGACGAACGACTGGTTATACCTTGTTGCTGTCGGTTAGCCAAAAAGCGCTTGATCGTCGTTTCGTCAACAGTCGTTATATCCTTATCCTTCAGCCACTTCGCAAACAATTTGAGATCGCAGCCATAAGCCGATAGCGTATTGTCGCTTAATCCAAATTCCAGCCATAACGCGTTTAAGAAAGACTCTATGGTCTGCGCCGAATTCATTCCCCGGCCAATCCCAAACCACGCTCGTACTCAAGTAAACGGTGTTTAAGCGCGACAAACTCGCCATCAGCCTGCCCCATAAAACCGCCGATGCCACGCTTTGCCACCACCCGATGACACGGGATAATCCCCGCATAAGGGTTATTGCGGCAAGCTCCTGCTATTGCCCTAGGTCCTGAGCCCAACTTCTCAGCCAATCCCGAGTATGTTTCTGCTTGCCCGACGGGAATGGCCAATAGCGCGCTCCAAACGGCATTGGCGTATGCGCTACCCTGGCTTAGCAAGTTGACATGCAGCTCAGTTTGCATCGGGTTTAACAGATAACTTTGCACGCGGGCAGCCTGCGATGACAAAGTCTTGGTTAACTCGCCACCAACATGCCAAGAGGCATCCGTAATGATTTCACCGACCATGGTTAATCTCAATTCCGCATCGAGTAGTGGCACTGCGAGCAAGGACTCTTCGCCATCCGCAACAGTTTGCCAAACGATATGTAAAGGCATCACTTCTCTCTTGCTATCGGCAAAAAAAAAGGCAGCTAAGCAGGCCGCCTTTTCTGATTAACTGATTCGCTATAAACGAACCAGATTGCAACGTATTAAGAAAGTTTCTCTTTGATACGTGCGGCTTTACCAGCCAAGTCGCGCAGATAATAAAGTTTAGCGCGACGAACGTCACCGCGACGTTTCACTTCAATACTGCCAACCGATGGACTGTGGGTTTGGAAAACACGCTCAACACCCACGCCATGCGAAATTTTTCTGACGGTAAATGCTGAATTCAAACCGCGATTACGTTTAGCAATCACGATGCCTTCAAAAGCCTGTAATCTTTCCCGCGTGCCTTCAGTTACTCTAACTTGCACCACGACAGTGTCGCCAGGTCCGAATTCCGGTACATCTTTTTTCAGCTGTTCAGCTTCCAATTCTTCAATAATTTTACTCATAACCACACCCTATTAAACAACTTCAGTTCTAAATTCTTTCAACAAAGCATCCTGCTCTGCGCTTAATGTTACTTTTCCAAGCATATCCGGGCGCCTCGACCAAGTCCGTCCCAACGCCTGTTTCATACGCCATCGTTTGATGTCGGCATGATTTCCGCCGAGCAGTACATCCGGGACGTCGCCAATATCACTATGCTCGGGCCGCGTATAATGCGGACAATCCAACAACCCATCAAAATGCGAATCTTGTTTAGCAGATTCTTCGTCGCCAAGTACGCCAGGAATTAGCCTGGTAACTGCATCGATTACTATCAAGGCTGCCAGCTCGCCACCACTGATGACGTAATCCCCCAGCGACCATTCTTCGTCGCAAGCATGCTGGATAAAACGCTCGTCTATACCTTCATAGCGACCGGATACGAGGATCAATTGGTCATAGCAACTCGCATCCAACAACAACTCCTGATTAAGCAAACGCCCCTGCGGACTCAAGCAAATCACTTTGCTATTAGCCAAGGCATTATGCTGTTTGGCTGCATCTACCGCGTCGAGCAAAGGTTGGCATTTCATTACCATGCCCGGCCCGCCGCCATAAGGTCTATCATCCACTGTCCGGTGTTTATCGTGCGTGTAATCACGAGGATTCCAAACGGACAAATCAACCAAGCCTCGCTCAATTGCTCTACCAGTTACCCCGTAACCAGCGGCATCCGATACCATATCAGGAAAGAGACTGATAACATCGAAACGCATGCCTTGAGAGTTAAAAGTCAGGATCCCAATCGACGATAATCAGACCATCGTCAAGATCAATTTTTAAAATAGTACTCTGCTGCAAAAACGGAATCAGGCGCTCTACGTCGCCATCAACTACTACCAACACATCATTAGCGCCAGTTTCTAACAAATGATCAACCTTGCCTAATTTGCAACCTTCTTGATTGCGTACTTCCAGTCCAATCAGATCGGCCCAATAATATTCGCCATCGCTGGCTTTGGGTAGTTGTTGCTTGCGTATCAGAATATCAGCCCCCATCAACTCAGCGGCAAGATCTCTATCGTTAATGCCTTGCAATTCTGCGACAACTAAGCTGCCTTGCCGCCTGCCACCAAGCAATTTAACTTCTTGGATTTGGCTATTCTTTTGGAGAATCCACGGCGAATACTGCAATATATTTTCGCGGGGATCAGTGAAAGAATAGACTTTTACCCATCCTTTTACACCAAAAACGCCGGACACTTGACCGACGTTCAAAAATTCCCCTGCTGGCAAAACTAAAATTAAGCGGCTGCTTTATCGGCGTCTTTGATCAATCTAGCGACGCGATCAGTAGGTTGCGCGCCATTGGATTTCCAGTATTGGACGCGTTCGCTATCCAATACCAATCTTTGCTCACCACCGCGGGCTAAAGGATTGAAAAAACCTATGCGCTCAATGTAACGACCATCTCGACTGCTTCTGCTGTCGGTAACAACAACGTGATAGAAAGGACGATTCTTAGCGCCGCCTCTGGACAAACGAATGCTTACCATTTGGATACCTTAAATAACATTGAATCAAAAAACTTAATCAAACTATTCTACGCGATTTTCACAATAAGTGAAGGACAAATTACGACAATCACATTCTCATGCCGCGCATATTGCTCTTCAAGCCGCGCATCATGTTGGCAATATTGCCCTTGCTGAATTTTTTCATCATCTTTTCCATCATTTGATGCTGCTTCAGCACACGATTTACAGCCTGCAAGTCCAAGCCGCAACCATCGGCGATACGCTGCTTCCGACCGCCTTTAATCAGATCGGGAAAACGCCGCTCTTGCTTAGTCATTGAGTTGATTACGGCAATCTGATGCGCCAGATCTTTGTCGTTGACTTTATCCTTAATATCTTTGGGCACTCCGCCCATACCCGGCAGCTTATCCATCATCGCGCCAAGCCCGCCCATATTCTGCATTTGTTCAAGCTGCTCCTTCAGATCGTTCAAATCGAAGCTTTTGCCTTTTTGCAGCTTTTTGGCTAATTGCTCGGCCTTTTTCTTGTCGACATTTTGCTCGATATTCTCGATCAGCGACAACATATCGCCCATGCCCAAAATGCGGGAGGCAAGACGATCAGGATAGAAAGGCTCCAAAGCATCGGTTTTTTCGCCGACACCGATAAACTTGATAGGTTTGCCGGTAATATGCCTGATGGAAAGCGCCGCACCGCCACGCGCATCGCCGTCGGCCTTGGTCAGAATTACACCAGTCAAAGGCAAGGCATCGTGAAAAGCTTTAGCGGTATTAGCAGCATCTTGGCCTGTCATGCTATCAACCACGAACAAGGTCTCAATCGGCTTGATCGCGGCATGCAAAGCCTTGATCTCAGCCATCATCTCGTCATCGACATGTAAACGACCGGCAGTATCGACGATAACCACGTCTAAAAATTGACGCTTTGCCGCATCTATAGCTCTATTAACAATGTCGACCGGATTTTCGCTGGCATCGCTTTCGAAGAACTTCAAGCCAACATCAGCGGCTAATGTCTCTAACTGCTTGATCGCCGCAGGACGATAAACGTCAACGCTAACCACTCCAACTTTTTTCTTTTTCTTTTCTTTCAGATGGCGGCCTAATTTTGCCACCGTAGTGGTTTTACCGGCACCTTGCAAGCCCGCCATCAATACAATTGCCGGCGGATTGGTACGCAAGTTCAGCTCTTCGTTCGCCGAGCCCATCACTTTGACTAATTCAGACTGCACCACCTTGATCAGTGCCTGCCCGGGAGTCAAACTGGTTTGAACTTCCTGACCCAACGCGCGCTGAGTAACTTGATCGATAAAATCGGTCACCACCGGCAAAGCAACATCGGCCTCCAGCAAAGCCATTCGGACTTCGCGCATGGCGTCCTGGATATTGCTCTCGGTCAGACGACCTTGGCCTTTAATTTTTTTTAGCGTGCCACTGAGGCGATCGGATAAATTATCAAACATAGCTGCGTCTTTATTTTTATAGGGTTCCGGCGGATGTCTGCCAACACAAACGGATTACAACAATTGGTCTGCTTAGTTTAACATAACCCTATCGCAACACCTTTTGATTATTCCCCTGCCATCGCCATGTACACCACACCCGTCGGCCTATTTTCGATATTAAGCTATGCGATTGCCGCGACATTCATCGTTAGAGAAATCTTTGGAGCCAGACAGCACCAGTTATCCATGCAACTAGCTTGGCTTGGCGCAGGGCTGCATAGTGTCTATACCGTGATGAACGTGCAAAATCATGAAGGATTCAACTTCAGCTTTTTCAGCACGGCATCGCTGGCAGGTTTGGTTATTTGCCTTCTACTGTTAATTGCCTCGCTGGACAAACCGGTAGCAAAACTTGGCGTATTGATTTTCCCAGTGGCGGGAGCGATGCTGGCTTTAGATATGAGCTATCCGGCAACACCACACTTGCTGATTAATCATAATTGGCAAATGAGCACCCATATCCTGACATCGATATTAGCGTTTAGCCTGTTAAATATCGCTGCTTTACAGGCCATTTTATTGGCCGTTCAGGATCAACAATTACGCCATCACCACCCCAAACGCTTCATGTTGGCTTTACCGCCTTTACAGGCCATGGAATCGCTGCTGTTTCAAATGATTGCGACGGGATTACTGTTTTTGACCGCATCATTGGTCACCGGCTTCTTTTTCGTCGAGGATTTATTTGCACAGCATTTGGTGCATAAAACCGTACTATCAATCCTGGCCTGGATAATTTTTTCCGCACTACTGTTCGGCAGGATTCGCTACGGCTGGCGTGGACAAAGCGCAATTCAGTGGACCCTTATAGGCTTTACTTCATTATTACTGGCCTATTTCGGCAGTAAATTGGTTTTGGAATTGATATTGAAAAAAGTTTGACCCTTTAAAAATAGCCCGAGACTACGAGGCACCATATCCGCGGCTAAAATCCGGCGGAAACCAACGCAGCCTTCATGGTGACAGCAACTTCAAGATCAGGTTTTTGAGCCAAAATATAATCCAGCATCATGATAGCCGCATCATAGATCCCTTGCTCCGTATACAAGTTAGCCAACTTTATTTGCGCCAATGTATCGTTAGGGAATTGACCGATGTAATTATTGTAGGCGTCTATCGCGACCATCACATCGCCATGCAACCTTTGCATTTCCGCATACAAGGGCAAGTAGAAAGGATTCAATTGCGACAAACACTGTAACGCTAAATTGGCGGTATGAGCGTCATCGCTATCGATACCAATATCCGCAATTCTTATCAGTGCCTGCTCGACCAACACACCACCACCGTCAACAATTTGTCGATATGCATCCAGAGCCAGTGTGGGTTTTTGCTGCAACTCAGCCGAGTAACCGGTAATCAGCTGCCGATAAGGCTCGACCGCCTGTTGATCCTGGTGTTTGTCCAAACTGGTCAGCAAATCACTCAATTCTTCGATTTTTTTATGCTTGAATAACAAGCCAGCCCTTTGCTTCAGACTGGAAAGATTTCCCTGACTTTTGGCCTTGGCAAAATGCCGAGTATTTTTGTCATGAACAATCTCTACGAAGCGTTTTTCAAAATCGGCAAATTGAACCTGAACATCTGCCGGTAGCTCTGCGGCAATAGCCTTCCACAATCTTACACGCCCAAAACTTCTGTCCTTTCGATATTGCTCGATTACCAAACCAAAATTCGGGGCATCCGCATATTCCTGCTGTCTGGCTTGAACTCTTTCGACAGCGCCATCCAACAAGCACATCAATTTTGTAGCGCCTTCCCGATAGGCATCGTAGAAAACGTTGCCAAGTTGCTTCGCCTCTTCCGCACTCCATGCTTCATCGTTGAATGCTTTAGTCAACTTGATAAAACTTCTGATACCAAAGCTCTTTACCAACTTGCTGTAATGCCTATGTTCGCGTTTAAACTTCTTTTCGATCTGATCGAGTCTTTTTTTATCCTTATAGTTTTCAATGACTCCATCGGCACTATACATCTCGTCATTGACACGGCGGGCATTCTCCGCCAGACGGGCAATTCCTTTGATCTGAAATTGGGCACGTCCCAACTCATCAAGAATTTGTTTATGATAATTATTATGTTCAGCGGATTCGCTAATCCGCTCGGCTACAATTTTAGCCACATTAATGGAACCATCCCCAAATTCGATTTCGGATATGGGTAAATACTCAATATTGTCGACTTTGGCAGAACCGCCGGAAATATTGAAAATCCGACATCCCATGCCAGACAACTGTTTCGCCTGGAAACTCAGTGAGAGAATGGCTTGAGCGAAGTCGCAACTAGTAGGCGCCATGAATCCGGCGTTTGTCTCTACTTGCAAGGATGTCAAATTAAAGCGTGGCCCGGCCATTTGCTCGTCGCTACCGGTGGCGTGAGTAAAGCCTTCCTTGGTGAAGCATAAGTCTACGCCGGCGAGCACCATTCTTTTGAAGCCAAAATGATACGCCACGCTCAACGCAGTATTGGTCACGGTAGGCCCCGCACTGCCAATATTCGCTACGTTCAGTGGCGACGGCCAAGGCAGTCGCGGACCAAGATAGAACCCAAGACCATGCCATTGGTTAACTAAAGTGGGGACAGTGTGGTATGAATACACAAAAATCGGCTTGCTGCTGAACTCGAGCATTTCCTTGCTGATATCAAAGCTCAGCTCAGTCGGATCCACCGAAAACACAAAATCCGGCTCGATATTGGCCTGTAATAACTGGCGAGAAATTCTGGAAACAGCAAAAACCACAACCTCGTTGCGATGCAACCTGAGCCAGGGCAAAACCTCGTCAAGCGAGGGGCCTCCTGCCAAAAGTAACACCGTCTTGTCGACAAAGGCCTTTTCGAGCAATTTTGCCGGCCTTCCATTATCGGCTAAATTAATAATCTGTCTGGCGATAAACGCCTCGCTACCCAACTCAACACTAATTTGCCAATGCAGTTGCGATAGCACTTCCGTGATATACCAACTTAACTCTGCATACTCCTCTATATAATCGTCTTGCGCACAAATTGCGTTGTAGGATCGTACTGCGTTGATATATAGATAATCGTTTATTTTGAAATTTTTAATAGCCTCCGGCCATTGTTCCAAACCGATACACAGAATCTTCTCATCCAATCCATCAAGCAATTGGTTGTATTTTAACCCCTGCAACACGCCTTCCGGTTCAATGAAGATGTAGCGCGTACCTTTTGGTAAAAACTTGCTTTGCAAGTATTTTGGCAGCAACCCGGAATCCGTGCCGATAATCACATTAAGCGCATCTTCAGCAAACAGATCCTTACCGTACTTCGCGTCAAACAGCGCTTCGGCACTAACTTTATCGAAGCTATTTCTATTTAGGTTGAAAAAATATTTTTCGCCAAAGTTATTTACGCATATTGGCCCTAAGTCATATTGTCTCACCTGATCAAGTTCATCAACCATTTGCTACTTCTTGATTAAAGTTTACGGAATCTCACTAGCTACGTATCAGCTTAGCATTCCTATATTCAAATGCACCGACTATTCAGGCTAAATATTGCGGTTACTTCTATTTCAATAATTGCAATACGCCTTGGGTTACTTGATTCGCCTGAGCCAACATCGCCGTACCCGCCTGTTGCAGAATCTGGCTGCGGCTTAAATTTGCTGTTTCGGCAGCGAAATCGGCATCCATAATCCGCGAACGAGCTGAACTTTGATTTTCAATGGAAGACTGTAGATTCGATATAGTGGTGGAAAACCGATTCTGAATTGCACCTAAATTCGAACGAAATGTATCGATTCTTCTGATTGCGGTATCAATAGCATTGATTGCTGAGCGCACATTTCCAGAGGTAGCAGCTGATCCAATTGAATGCTTGTTACCAAAAAGCGCGCTTAAACTTGTCACAGCTATCAAATCGGATACCGTAACAGATATCTGATTGTCTGCCGCCGTGTTAGCTCCAATCTGAAAGTTCGCATTCTTTAAAGAACCGTTTAGAATTTTTTTGCCGTTGAATTCGGTATTTTGAATAATCCTTTTAACTTCTGCACCCAATTGCTTAAATTCGGTATGAAGCTTTTGCCTGTCTTCGCCACTGACAGCCGCTCTATTGGCCGCCTGGACCGCCAAGTCCCGCATCCGCTGCAAAGTCTCAGTGATTGTACCCATCCCAGCTTCCGCAGTTTGGGCCATGGAGATACCATCGTTGGCATTGCGCATGGCAACAGTCATACCGCGAATTTGCGATGTCATCCGGTCGGCAATCGCCAAACCGGCGGCATCGTCTTTAGCACTATTGACTCTAAGACCTGATGATAAGCGCTCCATAGACATTTGCAGACTATCGTTAGTCCGCGTCAGAAACTTCTGACTATTCAATGACGCGATATTTGTATTGATGACCATTGATGATGGCATGATCGTTCTCCCGGTTGATACTAAGTGGAATAGGCATTATTGCCGCCACCAAACATCAATCACTTTTTATGCCAACATATAAAAATCCCTTTTAAATTCAATAATTAAAAAAATAAAACGCTATTAATATCATCAAACACGGCTGAAAGACACCAGATCAAAGGCCTTTTCGCCAATTAACCAGCCTTAAGACAATTAGAACGACATTTTTTTGACTCGCCCCTCCGAAATCTATTGTCTAGAAAACCCACATGCCAAGCACACCCAATAAAAATACAAAATATCAAATTAAATCAACAATATGCATACCCTTCACATATTTTGAGAATCGTTAATTCAATATACGAAAGGGTTACAAAAACGTCGAGGAAAGCTGTAAGCTGAAATCAGACAAGCAATTGATGATTGTAGAATAAGGCAAAGGGGAGCGGCATTTCATTGCCGCCAAGACCACAATCAAGAAATCAAGGGGTATATCGATACGCTGAACAGCGTGTTGTAACGGGATGATCTGGAAAAAACGAGGATAGGTATGAATCAGATGACTTAGTAACTGCTATAAGCCTGCATTGCCTTGCGGCCGCGATCCAAGACCGATTGCTGAGCAGCAGAGAGCGACTTTTGCTCTTCGATATAAGAAATAAAAACAGCATCCTGCTCAAGCATGGACTGAGCTAATTGCTTGATAAGTAGTTTTTTATGCTCGGGTAAGGACGCTACGCCCGCAAAAAACTGTTCTAAACAAACTTGCCTTTTATCCAAAATATCAGCCAGACTCTCCCATTCCGACTTTAGTATGCACTCTTGGATATTGTCGGCAAAACCTTGTAACTGCTGTTGCCACTCCAAGAAATTAGGATCAGGGAAATCAACAGACATTAGGCAATCGCATCCCAGGCCTCTTTAACGTCTTTCATCAACCCGGTCACCTCATTTAGGATGTCTTCGCTGTTTTCACTGCTTGCTTGTAACAGCCGAAAGTTGATGTAATCGTACAATTGGCGAAGATTGACAGCAATTTCGCCACCCTGCTCTAAGTCCAGCACCTCGTTCAGCCCACCTACTATGCCAATTGCCTTGGATATATAGATACTTTTCGCTTCCATATCGCCATGAGTAATTGCACCTTTAGCAGAATTGATTCGCGCCAAAAATCCTTCCATTAACATTTGTATCAATCGATGGGGAGATTCCTCGCCAAAATTGCTGGAGGTATGAACCTCAGCATATTGTCTAGCACCTTTTCTATGAGCATCAACGTACATGGGAAAACCTCTTTATTACAATTTGCTGATCCAGTTACTTAGAAAAGAACCGGTTGATTTAAATTTACCTACATTGACGTCCATGGCTGTGAATTGCTTTTGCAAAGTCTTTTGCAAATTATCTAATCTAACTTGCACGTCGGCTCTGCGATCTTCCAAGGTAGACAATTGTTTTTTCAGCGATGTTTGCTGACTATCCAATGGTCCACCCGATTGCAACAAATTATCTAATTTTGAGTAAAGCCGAGTCGCCACACCGTCAGACGACGAAAACACATCGCTAACCGACTGCAAGCTGGCACTCAGTGCAGTGTTAAGCTGCGTGCTATCCAATGACATCACACCATCTTTATCTATTTTCACGCCTATCATGGCTAATGAATTGTAATTGCCGGTCGCTGACGAAACTGGATTTGCCGAATCCTGTCTGACTTGGGAAGTCACATAACGCAACGTAGCGTCGCCGATTAACGCGCCATTTCCGGAACTACTACCGCCGGTGCCGCCACCGTATTTACCCAAATCTTTGGCGGTAGTGTGCAGTTTGTTGTATGCGGTCACGAAACTTGTCAGAGTTTTGTTGATGGCTTCATTGTCCAAACTGACATCAACGTTCACCTTGGTACCCACTTGAGCGGATTTCAAGTCTAAAGTCAGCCCCTGTACTACGTCTGTTATCGAATTGGTGCTGCGCGTTGCGGTCTGACCATCGACTTTGATAATAGCGTCGGTAGCAGTCGCCTGAGCACTCAAATTAGACGAAAAAATTTGGGATAATCCAGAGGTATCGGTGTTGTTTCCATCATCATCAGTACCCGTCACGGTAAATGCGTTTGCAAGTCCGGAATTTTTGGCTGTGAGGACCAGCTTGGAAATTGTACCGGTGCCGGTAGCGTTATCGACATTAACGATACTTGCGGTAACGGCGGTATTACCGGAAGCGTTGTTGATAGCATCCCTTATACCTGTTAACGAATTACTACCGGAACCAATCGTCACGTTGAACGAGGCTCCTGCCGTAGTAGCAATAGTCAAAGATCCTGTGCCTACAGTGGCAGCTGAGCTGGCAAACTCGGCCGAAATGGATTTTTGCGCCTTTGCCAACTGCGTAACTTCCAAGGCATAAGAACCCGCCACGGACCCCGCGCCCGCGGCAACCTTTAAGATTGACTCGTCGGCAGATGCGGCTTTATGCGTTTTGAATAGATTTCCATCTTTCAGTTTATTGACCGCAGTCTGAAAATCCGACAACGCACTTTTCAAGCTGCCGATTCCGCTTAATCTGGTATTTGCCGCGTCTTCTTGCCGCTGAATCGCATTTAGTGCCGGCTGACCTTCAGCGGTCACTAATTGACTAACCAGTGTGCCAATATCGATACCGCTACCAATACCCGTTGACGACACGATGCTCATGACACTCTCCTCACCCGACTAACTTGCTAAGCACGATCCTGAATCATAGAGCCTTGCTGGCCATCCAACTCCTGCATTCTTCTGATAAACGCCAGCATTTCTTCGGACGGAATTTGCCGCACGACATCACCAGTTTCACTATCAACGACTTTCACCACTAATTCCTTGGTTGAATCATCTACTTTGAATTGGAGATTACGGTTAACCGATTGAAGCAACGAATTTCCTTTATCCGCCGCTTTTTTTACCGAATCGAAAGAAGGCTTAACTTCATTCTGTTTGTCCTGATCTTGGTTCGAAACTGAAGAGGATACAGTCGAGTCATTTTGCAACGCGGAAACACCAGGGTTACGCTTGTCAGCATCGACCCTGGCTCCCGCAAATGATTTTTCATCCGTTTGCTTATCAGCTTTAGCAACAGTCACGGGAGATAGCTTTAACACATTTGAAATCTCACTGTTCATGACATTCACCTTATGCTTTTCGTATTAAACGGGAGGTTACGGTCCGCAACCCCCCTATCAAAACTACCTTAGCAAACTCAACACGGATTGACCGGACTGATTAGCCTGCGCCAGCATCGCTGTACCGGCCTGTTGCAATATTTGCGTTTTGCTCAAATTGGATGTTTCTGTAGCAAAATCGGCATCCAGGATACGGGATCTCGCGGCGCTTTGGTTTTCTATCGAAGACTGCAGGTTGGCTACAGTAGTAGTAAACCTGTTTTGAATAGCACCCAATGTTGAACGGAAAGTATCGATCTTTTTGATCGCACTATCAATAGCTGAAATTGCCGATCTAACTTTGGCGGAAGCCGCACCCGAACCGATCGAATATCCCGCAGCGCCAAACAAGGCACTAAGACTGTTAACTTTTTCCAAGTTCGAAACAGTAACAGAAACTTGGTTGTCTGTCGTGGTATTGGCACCTACTTGGAAGTTAGCACCCGCCAATGAGCCGTTCAAGATTTTTTTACCGTTAAATTCGGTGTTCTGAATAATCCTTTTGATCTCAAGACCCAGCTGTTTAAATTCGGTTTGCAGTTTGTCCCTGTCGGAACCACTTACCGCCGCCCTGTTGGCCGCTTGAACCGCAAGGTCACGCATACGTTGCAACGTATCGGTAATAGCACCCATACCGGATTCCGCTGTTTGCGCCATCGAAATACCGTCGTTGGCGTTTCTCACTGCTACGGTCATACCGCGAATTTGCGATGTCATTTTATCGCTGATGGCTAAACCCGCCGCGTCGTCTTTTGCTGAGTTAATCCGCAAACCAGAAGACAAACGCTCCATTGAGGTTGCTAGCGAATCATTGGTTTTATTCAAAAAACGTTGACTGTTCAACGAATTGACGTTTGTGTTGATTACCATTGCCATGATGTTACCCTCCAAATTTCGAGAACGTTCAGCGCTTCGAAGATTTTGTGTTGTGTTGAATTAAAAAGATTTGTTTCAAACTCGAATGATGTATCGGCCCGGGTTTGGAGAACTTTAACCCTCTAATTCAGAAATACTTGGCGAATTCGCCCTGTGCTCTTAGAAAATCGGCTTCGCGACCTATATCCAACCAATAGTCATTGACCGGGAACATAGAGACTATCTCGCCTGCAGCCACTTGTTGGTTTAATAAGGTCGGCATATCCAGCTTTTGCTGCATTGCGATGCTGTTGATCAAACTGTGATCCAGCACATAAATTCCCGCGTTGGCCAAGCAGCTTTGCAAGGGCTTTTCTTCTATCCCTACGACTCTTTGCTGCTCCAATCTCACGACGCCGTAGGGAATTTGGTATTCGTATTGGCGTACGCATAAGGTAGCGATAGCTTGTTGCTCGTTGTGATAGGCCAATAACCTGGAAAAGTCGATCTGAGTCAGAATATCGCCGTTCATCACAATCAAGGGTACGTCCGGCAAATTGTCCGGCATTAAACCAATCGCACCCGCCGTACCCATAGGCTCGCTCTCGTCGATATAATCGATTTTGATGCCCCAGCGCCCCCCGTCACCAAAATAGTCTTTGATCTGCTGCGCGCGATAGTGCACGGCAATGTAAAACTGCCGAAAACCCGACTTAACGAAATTCTCAATAATGGTTTCCAAAATCGGCTTGCCACCGATTTCTAAGAGTGGTTTGGGGCATTCGTCCGTATAGGGCCGTAAACGCGTACCGAATCCACCCGCCATCAAAAAAACCGGGTTTGGGAATGCCGGCTGCTTGTACAGCGCTTGCAACGACTCCAGGCGCACCACCCGGCCTTGTTCATCGACAACCGGCAATTGGTAGAGATGATGGCCTTCCATAATGGCTATCAATTGGGTCTTGCTGTCACTTAAAGGGGCAACTTTCGGCCGCTTATTCATCACCTCAAAAACCGGATGCTCCAAAGACAATCCGCGAATCAAGGCCCGACGAATATCACCATCCGTGACGACACCCAGCAATTTTTCTTGGTCGTCTACGACTAGAGCAATCTGCAAGGCGGCACGATCAATCACCTCGATAGTCGCTCGCAACGTCGCTTCTGGTCGAATCAAAACCTGCTGCCAATGCTGTTTCATTTATTAATCCAGTTACAAATCCTGTATATGCGAACGCGGTGGATAGACAATCTGCTTACAACCGATATCGCGCGTCACCACGCTGCCCGCGCCCACCACGCTGCCGGAACCGATTCTTAGGCCTTGAATGATGGTGGCGCCGGTGCCAATGTGCACGTTATTGCCCAACTCCACCCCCCCACTCAGCACCGCACCCGGCGCTATATGCACATCACGACCAATGCGGCAATCATGCTCTACAATCGCCCCGCTATTGACTATGCAGTTTTCAGCAATTTTTGTGCCTGCCTGAATAATGGCGCCGGCCATGACCTGTACGCCCTGTGCGAGTTGCACGCCACCGGCTGTAAACGCGCGCGGATCAACTAACGTTTGAAACACATACCCTTGCTTCACAAATTGTTCATATAGGTTTCCGCGCAAGCCAGCGTCGCGTGGCAAAGAACCTATACCGTTAACCAACTCGACGCCGCCTGCAGCGTAAGCCCGTACGTCCGTGTCTCCGCCCAGTATTTTGACCCCAAAATGCTCGCTTCCTGGCAGTCGGTGCGGATCGGCCATGCCCAGTATTTCGATTTCCAACCGCCGTAACATGTCGAGCAACACCCGCGCATGCCCACCGCCTCCCAGTAAAATGACCGGTTTACTCATTCGATCAAATCATCCACGTCATAGCTACGATGACTGGTTTGACCAAGTAATCGCCAATATTCCATCGGATTCAGACCGGTTCCGGGCCGCTTGGTCGTCAAATTTTCGGCACTAAAAATTTCACCCGCGGCTATTGATGTATGCGCCACCAAACTTTTGCGGGCGACCGTACGATTTTGTAATTCCAAGGCTTGCGGCATCTTGCCCGGACGACCAAGCGCCTGTTCGACGGCGCGAATATCCCGCACCATATGTTTTAATTCAGTCGGTTCCAATGATACTTGGTGATCCGGACCTTTTTGACTGCGATCCAAGGTAAAATGCTTTTCGATCAATATTGCACCCCGCGCCACAGCGGCAATCGGCACGACCAGCCCTTCGGTGTGATCTGAATAGCCGACCGGCAATCCAAACGCCTGCTGCAACACGTCCATCGCCCGCAAATTCACATCTGTCATCGGCGTCGGGTATTCGCTGGTGCAATGCAGCAAGGTGACTTTTTCATGTAAAACCGCTTGTCCCGCTTCCAAGCCGTAGGCTTGCTGAAATGCAGCCAGAGACGGTTGCTCCCACCCCAAAAAGCCAAACGCCAATACACCCAGCGCCGCTTCCACTTCACCGAGAGTGGCCATACCGGTAGAGACAATAATATCCTTCCCGGTTTGGGCATGGGCCAGCAAAAACGGCCCGTTGGTAATCTCACCCGACGGAATTTTCAATCTGGATAGACCGAGTTCGTCCACCAAAAACGCTAAACTATCGAAATCAAACGCGGTCGAAAGAAACTCAATACCTTGGCGTTGGCAATAGTCACGCAACTGAAAATGAAACTCGTATTTCAGCTCCAACTTACGCAGCATATCCAATTGGCTCTCGGCTGCACCAGTGCTTTGTTTCTGATACTCGGCCTTGCTCGCAGCCCGAGTCACTAATTTCTCTGCCTTGAAAGTCTGGAATTTCACCGCATCGGCACCCGCAGCTACCGCCGCATCGACCAGTTCCATGGCGGTTTGCAAACTGCCGTTATGATTGACACCTGCCTCAGCAATGATGAAAACACTCATACAACCACCTTTAAATCGTAAAAACGCTTCTTCAGCAGCCCATCCACAGGCGTAAGTTTGAGAAGCTCTTTAATCTTCGCCGAAGCGCCGCCCTGACCGCAGGGGTTTTCGACACACTTCAGGGTATTCGCAAATTCGCCGGAAAATATTTTTAGCAGGGCGGCGCGGATCGCATCGGTTTGCGGCGCGCAGTGGATTACGCTACCGGCACAGATCCGTCCTCGCTGGCGATCACCAATATTGACGGTGGCAACCTTAAACGCCGGCGCTTCTAAAATACCGCTGGAAGAATTGCCAACTACAGCGTCGACCAGCTTCAATGCAGATAGATAACGCTGAGAGCCCATGGAAACAAAGCTGGTCACCCGATCCGCATGACGTTGCCGATAATCTTCTATCATCCCGGCTATGGCCCTGCCATCGGCATCGGCATTGGCGTGGGTAAATATGATATGAACGTCATCGAACTCATCCAAGGCCCGCAATAACCGATCAAACTGCTCGATAGTGGTAGCCGTTTCCAATGTAACCGGATGAAAGGTCACCAACAAATTACGTTTGCCAAACTTAAAACCAAGCACCTGCTCCAACTGTTCTTTGTCGAGCAACGGCAAGCGATAAACATTATCCAGTCCCGGCGCGCCAACATTGAATACCCGATCAGGCTGCTCGCCGAGTTGAACCACCCGCTGCCGATAAACCTCGGTTGAGGTGAAATGCAGGTGAGCCATTTTGGTAATGGCATGGCGAATCGCATCGTCCACCGCGCCTTCGGTGAGTTCGCCGCCGTGGACATGTGCAATGGGAATGCGTAAGTTCATCGCCGCCTGTGTTGCCGCAAAAATCTCGAAGCGGTCACCCAACACGACGACAATGTCCGGTTGCAATTCATTCAAAGCATCGGCAAATCCAATCAAGCCCAAACCCATGGCCTTACTGATACCCACCGGTGTATCCGAAGATAACAGCATTTCGACCTTGCGATTGATAGCAAAACCGTCGGCGGCAATCTGTTGCCAGGTCAAACCAAACTCCGGCGACAGGTGCATGCCGGTTACGATTAATTGCAACGCCAATTCACTATCATCCTGAATGTCTCGTAACAACCAGTACAACAAACCGTACTCAGCCCTGGAGCCCGTGATAACGCAAATTTTGCGCGGCACATTAGCCATCACAAGACCACGCTACTGGGGACGTTGACCAGTCGCTCTGCCAAACGCCTTGATTGCACCAAGCTGTGGCGTTGGCAATCTTTATACATCGGCAGGTCCACCATCAAATCCCATAGCGGGCGCGTCATGACGCCTTGAGCGTTGCTGTATTCAAGGAAGGCATCGCGTTGCACCACATCATCCAGTAACAAGGCATTCAGCCAGTAATTAGAACAAGCATCGCTCGGTTCCGAGACGATTTCCACACCCGCGCCCGCCGCCCATTCCAGGTAGCTCTGCGCCAACACGCGTTTGCGTTCGACGAAAGTCGGCAATTGCTCAAGTTGAGCCAGCCCCAACGCCGCATTGAGGTTTGGCATCCGATAGTTAAAACCGATTTGATCGTGCGTAAATTTCCAGGCGTGCGGCAGCTTTGCGGTGGTTGTGAGATGTTTGGCCCGCCGCGCGAGATCATCATCGTCGGTCAAGATCATCCCACCACCGCCCGTGGTGATGATCTTGTTGCCGTTGAAACTGAGCACGCCCAGTTTACCGAACTTCCCACAATGCCGGCCGTCAAGTCGGCTGCCCAAGGCTTCGGCGGCGTCTTCCACCAACGGTATGCCGTAGTCGTCGCATACTCGTAACAATCCAGCCATATCGCACGGATGACCGAAGGTATGCATCGGCAAACAGGCGGCGATGCGCTTACCGCTGGTTTTGTTGTAAACGCCATCGTCACGGCGCTCGCAGTATTGCTCTAAAAATTCCGCCAGGGCTAGCGGCGACAAACCCAGCGTCCCAACCTCAATATCCACAAACACCGGCTCTGCACCGCAGTAATGAATGGCGTTGCAGGTGGCAACGAAAGTCACGGCTTGAGTAATCACTTCTTCGCCCGGCTGAACGCCGGCCAGCAATAGGGCAATATGTAGCGCAGCCGTGCCGTTGACGGTCGCTATGGCGTGTTTGGCGCCTGTGTATTCGGCGATTTTGATTTCAAATTGGCTGACGTAAGGGCCAACGCTGGATACGAAAGTACTGTCGATCACATCCAGCAAATACTGCTTCTCGTTGCCGGCAAAGCGCGGTTCGTGTAGCGGAATAAAATCATTGGTTTGATAAATCTCGCGGACCAGGCGGATAAAACTGTCAAACATTGTAAATATCCGCTTTATATCTTTTCAGATTGTCTGCGTTGCAGAACCAAGCCACGGTGCGGCGCAAACCTTCTTCCAAACTCACTTGCGGCGCAAAATCCGTCAGTTGCTTGATCTTGCTGTTGTCGCACCATAAATGGTTTACTTCCGACTTTTCCGGCCGCAGCCTTTGCTCATCGACCAAAAACTCGACATCGCTGGCCATGATTCTTTTTATCAGATTCAAGGTATCGCCGACCGAGATTTCAAAATTGGAACCGATGTTGACCGTCTCACCTATGGCCTTATCCGATTCGGCCAAGGCGATGAAGCCGCGGCAGGTATCTTCCACATAATTGAAATCGCGAGTCGGCGACACATCGCCGAGCTGGATCTGTTTTTTACCGTTGGCTATCTGGGTGATGATGGTCGGAATCACCGCCCGCGCAGATTGCCTGGGGCCATAGGTATTAAAAGGCCGAGCGATCGTCAGCGGCAGATTGAAGGCGTTGAAAAAACTCATCGCCATTGCATCGGCGGCGATTTTCGAGGCGCTATAAGGCGACTGGGGCTGTAACGGATGCTTCTCGTCTATCGGCACATATTGCGCGGTGCCGTAAACTTCGCTGGTGGAGGTATGAATCACTCGCCCGACGCCATTATCGCGCGCCGCCTGGCATATATTCAGCGTGCCGCGGATATTGGTATCGACATAACTGTCCGGGGCCTGGTAGGAATACGGGATGGCAATTAATGCCGCCAAATGGAACACCGTATCAACATCACGGCAGGCAAGGCGGCAAAACTGCGGGTCGCGTACATCACCACAAATTACCTCAATTTGGTCTTTACAGACCACATCTTCGAGCCAACCCCAGTTGTTGAAGGAGTTATATTGCGCCAGCGCCCGCACCTGAAAGCCGCGCGCTACCAACATTTCCGTCAAATGCGAGCCGATAAAACCGTCGGCGCCAGTGACTAAAACCTTGTTCATACCAGTCCTTGTTTAATAAAAGCCTCGGCAATAGCCCAGTCTTCTTCAGTGTCGATATCTAGACTTTGCACTGTATCCATAATCAATGGCACCGTTTTTGGCGGATAAAACGACTTGAATGTCAATAAATGGTCCGTCCTGCACAAGTACATTGCGCCGTTCGGCGTCAGCAATGGTTCAGTCTGCTGACGCGATGTCTGAGTCGGCTTGTCGGTATTCAGCGGCACCATGAAGCCACCCTCCAAGTTAAACAGTGTGGTCAGATCGCGGTGGATTTCTTTGCAGCCGATCACCGAGTCAGCTTCCCTGTCACTAGTGATCGCAACAGCCTGACGAAGTATAGCTGGAGAACGAAAAGGTGACGTAGGTTGCAACCACATCGTGAAATCGGGTTGATAGCCATAGTGGTCGACGAACCAAGCAACGGCGTGCTCTAACACCGACACTGCTGCCACGTTGTCTCCGGCGTAAACAGCGGGTCGGAGAAACGGTACGCAAAGTCCAGCTTGGCGCCCTAAAATTGCATACTCTTCGGAATCGGTGGATAAAATCGTAAAGCTGTCTGGAATTGCCGCCTGAGCAATACTCGCGGCCGTCCACTCCAACAAGGGGCGCCCAGCCAGCAATTTTATGTTTTTATCAGCTAAACCTTTAGAGCCTGAACGCGCTGGCACCACAATCAAAACCCGTATCGTCATCCGTTTATCCTATAGCTGATTGCCGATCAGATTGGCCATCACAGTGTCCCGTTGCTGCTCACAAAGCCTATAGAAATCAATCAGCCGCTGAACTTGTTTGTCCATCGACAAGCATTCCCTCGCCTCAACCACGCCTGCGCGCAAACTGTCCCAATCCAAGTTTCGCAAGAAATTGGGTAAGTCACGCAATTCGGTGGAGGAAATCGCAACCCCGCAGCCGTACCGCTCGACAAATTCAGCAGTTGCCTCGGCCCGGCAACTGACCAAAACCGGTAAACCAGCTTCGAGATACGTGAACAACTTGGCCGGAATCAAAGTTTTAAAATGTTCCGGTCCGACCAACAACTCATCAGAATAATCGTAAACAATCAGCCCGAAGTCGTAATTGCTAATGATTTGAGCGATACGCCCCGGCAATTCACCTTTTAGAAAACGGTAATTCGGGTACTGTTCCGCCAGCTCGAGATGGGCCGCGTAGACGTTTAGATAGTCCTCCTCAGCCATTTTTAGCGGATTGTTGAAGACGTCCAACTCCAAACCTTGGCTGACAATGGTTTTGACCGTATCGACCAACTGAGCATCACCGAACAAGGCAGCGGGATGTTTGGAATTCAGGGGCGGGACCCCCCCGGCAAATACTAATCGAGCATGTTTAGGTATCGACCGCTTCGAGCGATCCGCAACGCAAAATTCCGGCAACGGGTAACACAAAAACTGTAACCAGCGGTTCCGCTGTGAGAGTCCGCCAAACAAATCGACAATACGGCTACTACCTTGGTAAATGATACCGTCAGCATGAATGACCAAATATTGTTCGCAAGCTAGCTGCACCCTTTGCAATTCTGCTACCTCCTCGCCCCAAGTTTGACGCATGTAAGGAAGTAACTTTGGGAGAGTATCAGTCGGTAAAAAAAACGAGTTTATATCCATCAACTCTACAAACTGCCGGCAGTTGTCGGGTAAAAACGCGTCAATCAACACGGGGATGTGATAGCGAAACAACCAACCTTGAGTATGAAGCACCGCCCCTTGTGCAGTTTGCAACCACAATAAGAAACTAAGCAGGTCGGTAGTCAAAATATCATCGAAATATCCGGATTTGTGATCACGTAGATCGGGATTAAAGGTGACGGCAACCGTATGGACGCCCCGCTTACGTAAGCTGGCACTCATCCGCAATTGGTTGTAATAAGCGTTTTTAGCAACAAAAATCACCATGGGATTGTCGCCGGTCAACAACTGATTTAAGCGCCCTGCTAAGCGGCATCGATGCTGGTACAAGAACAACGCATACGCCTTTTGCACCTTGGCGCTGCGGATACTGAACACATTAGCAGGTGCCAACTTGCAGTCATCGTAGATAAATCCTTCTAACACCGCGTCACCAGCACCACCGCGCTGTAGAGGCACCCCGCAAAAGTGGCGACGATTAGTAGGATTGTCGAGTGGATCGATCTCCACCTGATAGGGTAGTGCGGTCAACTGTTCGCATAACAGGCTTGTAACCGGCGAGATACCGCGAATCGTGACCGTGCCCCTGGGCAAATACTCTTGTAATACACAGACTAAGGCGTTTGCGTAAGCTTCATGATTGAACGATTCGCCATTCAGTAACTCACGCCAACCGTCACCCAGCGCAGCCAAAGCGCTGGGTCTAAGTGCAGCGGCGTCGGTAATCGCATCGCAGAATTTCATAGCGGCGCTTCCTTCACTACTTCGCTACGGCTTGATCAGATAGGCGGCCGGCGAGTTGGTCCACTCTAGGGTACGTAACTTTACTTCCGGCTGATTGACAAAAAATTCGTCAACCGCTTGGCTTTCTCCCTGCCATTCCTTCAATGCATATTCATCGAACAGTACCAAGCCGCCCCGACTGACTTTCGGCCAAATCGCAGTAAGCGCTGCCTTGGTTGGAGCGTACAAATCACAGTCAAAATGCACCAATGAAAACCTTACACCGGGGTTATCGGCCACAAAACGCGGCACGCTGTCGGTTATATCTCCGTTGATTAGCTTCACCCTAGGCTTCCAAGTAACAAACCGATCCGCATCGAAAATAGCGAGCGCTGCTTCTAATTCACTTTTAAAACCCGACGAATCGTAACCTCCGAAAACCTTATTCACCTCTGGCGTCAACTGACCGTCTTCTGAGGAAAACCCGGTAAAACCCTGCCAATTGTCAAAACCATAGACAACTTTAGTCCGGTCACCAATCGCATATGTTTCCAGTAAATTCGCCCAGGTCATCAGGCTCAGCCCCCGAAACACTCCGAACTCGGCAATATCGCCCGGTACATTCAAAGTTTGTTTAAAAAGCTCGGCATGCGCCAAAAAACGCTTTAACCACTGTCGACGAGCCAGAACCGGAAATAATTTGACCGCAGTTAGCGGATCGATTCCGAAATCGGCGCAATGGTCTCGTAGACTATCCTCTGTCGCCTGATCAGGGCCTGTTTTTCGAAAACCATCGAACGTACTCATGCGTGTCTTAAACCTTTAAATTAAGCAAATCAGTTTATAAATGTGTCACCCGGCGGCAACAGGTAGTCTGCAGACAGGCTGCCGAGTCGACGGCGTATTTGCGCGGCCGTCACTGGCGGCAGAGGCATTAATACTTGCGCTCTACCCGGCACCGCATTTGGTGCCAAAACCGGGCAACCGCGATACAGCTGTCCTTGCCTGGATAGATCCTCATCGACAAAAAACTCAATCCGTTCGGCCAACAAACCGTGCAACCAGTTTGCCCCGATCGAGGTACCGAAAACGCCCACATGTTCAGTATCAACCCCAATAGCCTGCGCCTGGAGAGCACATAACCAAGCAATACTGGACACCACCGCAGCACGTGACTCAGCTTGATCGCCAACCGGGCGAGTTAAATGCGGCTCACCGCGCTTAACCACAATGCTGATTTCCTTCGGTATCAATTCGATATCTATTGCTTCAATCGCTAGGCCGGCTTCTGCCAACAGCTGCGAAATACTGCTGCCGGTGAAATGCGAGCAATGATCAAAAATTGCTAAATCAAATAGTGAAGAGGGAAAATGCGGGATTTGAATCAACGCTCGGCTGTCGGCGTGCATCAACGACCGCATTGCCTGCAGGAACGGCAGCGGTTCAGTGACGTGCTCAAGTACATGCACCGCCGTAATCAAATCGAATTTGCCAGAAATTTCACGTAAATCTCCGGCAAACACCTCGACAACCCCAGGTATCGCTAACACGCGCTGAGCGTCGGGTAAATGCGGGTCATAGCCAAACAATTGCCAACCACTGGCAAGCTTAGAAAAAGCGGTAAGCGTTGGACCGGTGCCGCATCCTAAATCCAAATACGTGCCGCTGGTCGCCAGCGGACGATGGCGAAAAAAATGTCCAAACATCAGCTCAGAGCGAGGCAAGGCAAGGCCGCTACCTTGGTCGAATATGACCTGCTCAGTACGACCAGGGGTTTGATGATAAAGGTCGTAACTGCCATAAATTCGTGAGGCAGACTGACGCCAAGCGGCATCCACCACTTTTTGCACTAAACCGCACACTGGGCAAATCGCTACTAAAAATGAAGCGGGCCAGGCTCGGCAGTCCGAAGTGACCGCAGCCAGTCCGCGCGACTGATCAAATACGCTGAGCGAGTCTGCGCCACAAGCGTGACAAACTAGGCTTTCCAATCCATCCGGCGTGCTTAAATTCGGTTGTTCAGCCAATGCTCAAACCAACGGAAAAGTCGGACAATCGATCAGGGCGCCAGCCGGGACATTTATTTGGGCGTTCATGCTGGCTGCCGTACCTTGACGCGGCGAATAACGGGTGGGGCCAACCAAGTAACGCAAGGAGATCGCACGCCGCTGCCGGGTCGGGGAAGTATTTGGAAATGAGCGATGCCAGGTGCGCCCGTCGTGCACGGCAACACCGCCCACGCGCAGGCTAACCGCAGCAGTATCGAATTTGTCGTCTGCAATATCGGCAGGCGTCAAACATATATCTCCGTCTCCAAGGTTAGCCCCGGAATGTAAATCGAACGGCGCGCTGATACCCGCCTTATGGCTACCTATCGCATATTCCAGACCGCCGTTCTCCGGGTCAACATCGTCGAGTGGAATCCATAACGCAATTTGATTCTGCGGCTCAAACGGAAAAAACGGATTGTCCTGATGCCAGCTCAGCATACCGCCTTCCAATGGTGGCTTGGAAAACACAATAGTCTCGAACAAACGTAACTCGGTTTCACCTTGGCTGGCCACCGCTAACTGCCGGGCAATTTGGCTGGAAGATTCTCCCAAGGCAATCTCTCGCAGCGCAATAAACTCAGCAAGCGGCCGTATTCGCTTGACATCGCCCTGAACATGCCGCCAAAAAACAGCAGCGGGTTCGGCAGATGGCAAATAGGAAGGAGTATCGGTTGCAGAAAAAGCATGCCATTCGTCCACTATTTGTTTAAGTAATTTTTTATCGAAAAAATTATCTATGGTAACGAAACCCTGTGCACAAAAACGCTCTATATCTATTTTAGATAGTGGCCCGGGAGTTTTATCAAACCTATATCGCGAGTTCTCTAACATATTATCTGATTATCTTAGCCTGTTATCAAAACACAATTAATTCAAAAAGATTTCAATGTGAGAATTGATGCCCGACAAGCGTACAACCAACTCCTTAACCAACGAAAGCCTTACCAAAGACGCTTGAAAAACTTCTGCGAAAAAATACTGAATCATTGCCAAAAATAAAATTTGAAAATTTCTACCCACAAACCACTAACACCCTCTTAAAACCGCTGCAAATCTTGTATAATTTTTCGTACTCGACAATCCCAAGTGTGTGCGCTATTAATAATATCTGTTACCTCTTGTCTTATCTTACAATCCTGCTGCGATCTTTCGCAAGCCATCTCGTAAACTGCATCGAATGACTCCCAACGAAATTCGAAATAATGCCGCTGCGGCTCAAAAAAACTATGTAAACCTCTTCTCGGGATGGTATTTGTAAGCACAGGAATTTCATCGAAACGGTCACCGCCGTTATCATCGTACCAAAACAGCGTTCCACCAGAAGCTAGGCAGTCGATAGACCGAAAATGAAACCCTACACCATCGTGCAAGTTGAATTTCGACTTTATAAATAGTTGTCTCATTTCTTCAGTATTATCGATAAAACCTGAATAATACTTTCCATATTTAGACCAAAACTTCCAATTTTCACTACCATAAATCAACAAAGACTTACTTCTTTCCAGTACAAAATCAATCAATTCTGTACGATTACTCATTCGTTTGATCCTCACCAATAAGTCGTAATACATATCTTTGGATAATTCGACAGCCTCTCCCAACTTCTCTGTCAATATATCATCGATGACAGTAACACATTTTTGGTGATTGTGTTGCTTGTACGATACCTTCGCCATGTGAGCAACATAAGACGCGAGTAGATCGGAAAAATAGATTTCCCGCTCTTCATGCCTTATCTTTCTTGATAACTCGAAATCTCTCCAAGGATAAGGGATATGTCCGATAAAACTAAAATCTATTTCCTTGATTGTATTTGGATCAAAATAAAACGAATCAGTGCACACACCTGGCGGCAACCATTCAGTATGTCCTCCAGTATCGAAATGAAACTCCCAATTGGGATCGAATGTATAGGTAATTTCGCTTCCGCGAATTTCAGACTCACTTCGTCCTTGCATATCGACCACCCACGATATGTGCTTTATACCTAACTCATGCAACAACGGAATTTCGTCTTTGACTCGATTCATTTCAAAAACAACATCTGGCTTATACTCCTTTAGCCAAATGTTCATTTCATCTGCATCTAATAATCGGCAATCACCACTAACCTCAAAACCGTGACGTAAAAATGATATTTTCAAAAACCCAAAAATTCGTTGATGAAATACACTAGCGGTTGGAAAAAATATAGAAATGCGCTTATTCATGTAAATTGTCGCGAAGACATCGATTAAGCCAAAGATTGTTTTGCCCAGAACTCCCTCGGCTCACCTCCTGCTGCGGCAAACTCAAGAGATTTCTCAATCAATTCAATCCCGTAGTGATTTATGGCGTTTCGCCCGAAATGATCTCCAATATTATCCATCGACATGATGTGACAAAAAGTAC
This sequence comes from Methylomonas sp. MK1, assembly GCF_000365425.1. NCBI lineage: Bacteria > Pseudomonadati > Pseudomonadota > Gammaproteobacteria > Methylococcales > Methylococcaceae > Methylomonas > Methylomonas sp. MK1. The sequence goes on along the minus strand of NZ_AQOV01000002.1, from coordinate 502,959 downwards.
ATGCCGAGCAAATTGGATTTCCAGGAGTCGTTACTTTCTCAATATACTCCTTATATGTAGCAGAATTTATTAGCTGATCAATACTTGATTCAAAAATATTACCAATTCGTTGTTTTCCATAACAAGCCCACATATCACCAATATGCGTCACGTAAACCCTATCTCGATAAGCACTGCATTGACCTCGTCGAATTGAACTCATTCCACCATTAAAAATATCAGTGTCAAACACTACCGAATTCCGATGCACCTCAACCTGGGATCTTGTCTTATTTATTATTTCCAAAGCTTTACCCATCTCATAGATCAACAATTCTCCAGCCAAACTATTATTTGGTTTTCTCAATTCTAGGAAACCTAACCGTATAAAACTGAATTCATTATCTAAAAGGTGTGTTACCAATAGAGGAATCTCATTCAAATTCCGACGCATTACAACCGCGTTAGAACCGAGATATGGCGTTTTTGAATTTAGTTTATGCTTTGCTTCATTGACAAGATCGATAACTCTAGCAATATGCGAAAAACTCATTCCGTCACGAATTTTATGTAACGTTTCGTCATATACGGCATCTACAGAAATTAACAGCATGTTTAGCCCGGATTTAACGATTTTTTCCGCATCACTTTCATTTCGAATTAACTTTGCATTTGTCTGGACTGATACAAAGACCCCTTTCTCTGACAAATACTTTATAATGTCTATTAAGTCAGGATTTATAAACGGCTCACTACCATCGCCCATATGAACCGCACCAAAATAATCAAATCCACCATTTATTTTTTTTAGGCTTTCCAAGGACATGTAAGAAAACTTTTTCAAATTATCATGAAAAGTACACATCTCACATGAAATATTACAACCAAGCGACACCTCCATGTGCAAGTTAGGTCGCACCGGAACTCCACGAATTTTTCGAAAATCTTCCATCGTTATTATCATGTGTTTTCTAACCTTTAGAATTTAATCTTTCTACAATTGCGGTCATTACAATATTTGCAATCGACTTATATGAGAATATTTTTATTGCTTGCTCATGAAGTGTGTTTGCTAATTGGGCACGCAGTTCATCATTTTCAAGAAAAAACCTTACTTTTTCTATCAACTCTGCCTCGTTTTCATAAAAAACAATATCGCTCTCATTGAAATAATCAGTCAACGGTGAACTATCTTGATATATTCTTCTAGAAATCATGAACGCGCCCGCCGCCATAATCTCGATAGAGCGCATATGCAATGTCGACCCTGGACTTCCATTGAAACAAATTTTAGATCTTGCCATAAGACGATTGATAACCTCACCGTTTTCTGCTATTCCCTTGGCAAATGGCTCGAATAATTTAATATTTTGCCAGTTTTTTCCATAAATTCCGAGTCGAATTTTCATACCGGAATTAACTATAGCCGCAATCGGCGCTGTCTTGACCTTAAACAAATAGTGATTATGGAACCTACTACTGCTTCCGACCATCAATGATTCAAAAGTTTTTTCATTTATGTTAAACCTGCCCTTACGTAATACCTCTTTTAGCTCTTTGAATCCATTGAATTGACCATCCATACGCAACTTATGCAGGGAATTCAAATCAAGACAATTCAAATATTCAGAAATAACCCTATACAACCTTGACAAATCCTGAAAAGATATTTGATTGCTTTTCAAACATGCTATTTCAATATTATTCAATATTTCATCTTTAGGCTCATCTTCATCGAAAGGAATATATGTATCCTTGATCGCCCCCAAATGACTAATCACTAAAAAATCATAATCATATTGGTGATTATTTTCAGGGCGATAGTAGGTGTCGTTAAATCCTATAGGCAAATATTCCGCAGGATAATCCTTATATATAGTTCCACCGTTCATTGCCAGCCATTGCTTAGAAAATACAAAAGTAAAATCCATCTCATGCATTGCGTTTTTGTTGTCCGTAATATTCGGCAACATATCCTGTATCCAGTTTACAAATGGCACGGACTCGGGAACGCCATCAATTTCATGCCGAAAATGATCTATTATCAGGATAATGTCCGGCTTGAAATAATTAATCTCGCCTATTAAATGCTCGATATTACTTAAGTAATAATTTTCAGTTTCGCTACATAAGCGGATCGTCGCACCCAAACGCTCGAACCCGTCCAGCCAGTCGCGCATGCAGTATTTGAGAAAACTGGAGAAACGCGAGATGTACCCCAGCACGCGCAGTTGGCCGGCGTGTTCCGGACTAAATTTCCGTCGCCACTCATCTGCTGTGATACGGCTATAGTAATCGGCAATTTGCTGCAAATTTACAAGATGCCGCTCGGCTTTATCTTGCTTGGCTGCCATGGATAATTGATAAACTCGCTCTGCGCCAATCGGCGCTTGCGGATCGAGATTGAACAACACGTCCGGTACGGCGGCTTCGAATTTCGAAAACTCGACAAATAAATCGGCCTCGGCATGTTCATCGTGATAAATGCGCACACGCGGGGCAAGCAATAAAGGTCGTAAATCATGCAATAGCAGATTCAAGAGCCATATTTCCGGCTTGGATTCGAGCAGATAAACGGGTACTTCAAATTCTGCCATCTCTGTAATCGGTAGAGCAGTCGCGTTAAATACTGCTAATAACTCATAACCAGAACCCAAACCCACTAAAGCATAGCAGCAGGTATTTTCACGGGTCATCTCGGCAATATTATTCTCGATCAAACCTTTATGCTCGAGCAGTGCAATGTTGTCGAGCCGATAGCTTTCTTTGCCATCCCTTTCCACCGAAATCCGCCAGTATTCGCCAGCGATATCTTGATCGACCGTGATGGCTATCTGCTGCCGTGGCCAAGCGGCCATTAAGGCTTGGCCTAACTCGGGGCGATATTCGGCCAGGCACAACAGATTGTTTTGCAAATTGGCAAGACACGTTTGCCGCGCAAACTCCAAGCTACTGATTAGCAATACGTTCTCGCCACAGAGTCCAGGCAAAACGGCTACCGACTCCGGTGCTCTGATATGCTCGGCATTACTCAGCGCGCGTAAATCGGTTAAATCGATTAAACGCCGGACTGCGGCCTTGTACGTAAACTGTCGGGCCAGACCCTCCGGCGGCTTGGCCGGCTGCAAGCGCTGACGCAAGATGTTTTGCAATTCTTCGGCCGTTTTGAAGAACAGGCAATACTCGTCCCAATGCGGCGGCTCGGCGACATCCCGGCAATCGTATACCAACGGAATGCAGCCGCAGGCGGCTACTTCGGCAAGGCGCTGGGAGTTGATTTCGAAAGGATGGCAAACCAAGGCATAGCGCGCCGAACGATAAACATCCGCCACCGCCACGCCATGTTGCAACTCGCCGCGATAATAGGCCGCCACCTCGGCGTCCTGATCCCAATAGCGGCCATAGACATCCACCGGCAAACCGGCACATCCCTGTGCGGCGCATAACCATTTCACGGCATGGTCGCGGATTACGTAATGCAGCAGCTTCCAGAATACGAACTCATAGCTTAAAGAACTGGCTGCGGCGATTTGGGTAACCGTCGCTTCGTCAAAGCGGCCACCTTGCTCCATAACCGCGAGTAGTGCAGCCAACGCCAGTTTATGCTGACTATTTTCCGGATCTATCACCGGCAGATAGGAACTGCCGACAAACACAATTTTGTCTGTCCGGGCGGTTTGCTGGTCGCCATGGAATATCTCGTCGTCGATCACGAAATGTAGACGTTCCACTTTCGATGCCCCGCATTGCTCCAGATAGCGGTCGAACAGGGGCGAAATCGACAAATTGAAATCCCGAGCTCGCCATTTTAGCGGTTGCCGATTCTTCAGCTGCGGCATCAAATCTTGCCACCAGACTAGATTGACGATGTCATCGTGCATGAAGCTGTTGTTCAAACTGTTGACATAAAAACAGGCATGCGGATCGAAGCTGATATATTTTTCCAGCATATCCACCATATTGCTGCCTTCCATTTCATTGTCTTGAACGTAAAGCAGCACATCCCAACCCAGATCTGCAAAAGCCTTGGCTACGCCCCGCGAGCTGTATTGCATGACCGTAGTCAAACGGCTGGTAGGAATGAATATCCTGGGCGGTTTATTGCCGACTAAGCGCGGTTTTAAGGTTTTGGCTTTGTTCAATAGCTGCTGAAGTAAGATCCGGCGCTGACGTTCGACCGCACTACGGACGGCGGCAATATCTTGTTTGAGCTCGGCTTTAACGTCCTCGTCTAACTCTTCCGGAATCTCTAAATTCTCCGGGAACCGCATGCGAGAGCGAATAAAAAAATCCTGCAAATCCGGTAGTTCCAGATGGATCAGATTCTCAAAACCATGCGAGGGTAACTCGCCCCGGTAATAACAAACCTGCAAGCCATCTATGGTCGGATGATCGCAAGCCACCCGATTGCGCTGCTTTGCCGCATTCAGTGCCTGCAGCGGATCGATAAAATAAGTATCGAAATGCACATAGTCCGGCACGCGATATTGACTGCGGTACTGCATCACTTCGTCAATAACATCGCTGGGCATATTGTTGAAATGTACGTCGCCATCTTGAGAAATGGCGATCAGCTGAGGTATCGGTAATTGATTGTGCGAAAAAAATTCGACAAACTTGTCGGCGGGGACCTGAATAAAATTCGGTAGTACGATGTCGGTGAGCAAGCCGTCGTAATAGCAATATTGCAGGCGCTCAACACCATTGACATCGCGCAGCCATTGTTGCTTGGCCGCCTCAGCATAAGCATCCTGGATATCCAGAAAAAATATATCTGCCAACACCGAGGTCATCAGAGCGTCCGGGTCGATCAAATAAAATTGATATGTTCAGGCGGATTTTTTAAATCCCACAGAAACTTATTCACATAATCTTGCCGACAACCGATCGCACAGTCTTTATGCACATCTACCGATTCAGCCACATCTTTGTGTACCTGCCAGTAGCGTTCGCTGGTGGCTACCAAATCGTAAAACGAATCGGTATGTAGATCGCCGATGTAAAAGCGCTCTTTATTGAAAAACGGTCCACAAGGATAAATTTTGCCGTTACCGGAAATCTGCAATAAAAACGGCGTGCCGAAACATTGGTCGTATTTGCGGTAGCCGTCCTTATAAAGATTTGTTTCACCGGCAGCGTTGATCTTGTTCCATTTGGCTTGAACCACGTAGGTGTCATTACTCAGCGCCTCAGCTTGTTTCAGGGTATCGCCGATTTTTAGATAGGCGTCGTAATCGATACCGATTTCCTTGTATTCTGAATCTGAACAATGCTTGATCACGAAATAATCCACACCCAATTCGGCACCCAGTTTAGCCTCGTCCAATACCTCATCAAAGCATTCCGGGATTAGCACCATCTGCAAGCCCAGCGTGCATTTGTAATTGTTTTCTTTCTTGATTTTCACCAGTTCGCGGATCTTGTCGATCAGCAAATGAAAATTGACTTCTTTGGATTGATGCACTCGTCTGAAACCTTCCGGGGTACCGGCGGATAGATTGAAGCGGATGTAACTCATATTTTTCAGTAAGTCGTGAGCCCGATCCATATCCAATAACAAACCATTCGTGGCCATCGCTGTATCGATACCCAGTTCGCCGGCCAGCACAGTAGCATCGTAGAGGGTCGGGTTCAGCGTCGGTTCGCCATCGCCGATAAAGCCCAAGGAGCGCACACCCAACTTGCCGCAATCACGGACAAAATTCAGCAAAGCATCCCGGCCTATCATGGTGCCCTTGGTCATGTTCTGTACCACGGCGTAGCAATACAGGCAGGCGGTATTGCAAAACTTGGTCAACCCCATATCGATATGCACCGGCGCAAAACGTTGGCCGTTTTGCCAAGCCTGCACTCTGTCTAAATGGTGCATCATTTTGTGACCGTCGAAACGAAACCGTTCTCGCTGGGTGCGGAAACTGGGGCCAGTAAACTGGTTGGGAACGTGCTGTTCCTGCTCACTGCCCGCTTCCAGGCGGATGATGCCTTCTTGATCGTCGTGGGAAATGCTTTGTAATTTCTGGCCTGGCAATTTAGCCAACTGGCTGGTGTCGATCACCTGATAGTCGCTCGACAAGGCGCTGCGGTCCACGATGTTATTGGACGTGCGCAGTTTATGTCCGGGTTGGCTGAACATGGGCACGTTGTCGGGTATATCGGTGACGGCGCTGTTGCCGAAGCGATTGGTTTGTTCAATTTTTGCCATGGTCTGATGCTCTTTTTCGTTAAAACGGGCCGACGAAGCTGCGGTCGGGTTGATCTTTGGGCAAATCGGACTGCAAAGCGCCGATTACCGAGGCTGTTAATTCTGATCGACCTAGCATTTCCAGTACGGCACTGGCGATCTGCTCGGCTCCCGGATAATAGTGGTTCGCGACATAATGCGAGGTCGGTACCGGGTGATTAGGATAAACAATCAAGCGCGGCGCTTGCTTCAGGCTATCCCCGTGCGCCAACACGAGCTTAGATAGCAACTGATGGCCGCTCGACGCCATTTCCGGCGCGCAATCCGCTATTAACAATTTACCGCCGGTTTTAGCCAGCGATGCGGCAACACTCTCTACGTCCAACGCACTGACGCATCGCATATCCAATACTTCGGCATCAATGCCGTGTTCGGCCAGTGTCGTTGCCGCCTTCAAGGCTTCAATACTCATGTGCGAGAACGCCGCCAACGTCACATCCCGGCCTTCGCGCATTACCGCCGCGCCGTCCAAGCCAGCCGCCGGCGCCTGTTTATCCACCTCGCCAATGATGTGATGCAACCAGCGATGTTCGATAAACAGCACCGGATTGTTATCGGCAATTGCCGCCAACATAAAGTGGTAGGCATCGCCGGCGGTGGTCGGCATCACCACTTTCAAGCCCGGCACTTGCGCGAACATAGCTTGCAGACTTTGGGAATGCTGCGGTCCCTGCCCCCATCCCCTTCCAATAATCACCCGAATCACCAGCGGCACCTGTTGCTGGCCATCGAACATGTAATGCCATTTCGCGGCGTTATTGACCAATTGATCAACCGACAGCAAGGCAAAATCAATACGCTGATGCACCAGCACCGGCCGCATACCCGCCAGGGCCGCACCGATGCAGATCCCGGTCATGCCGTTTTCTGCCAACGGCATGTCTAATACCCGATCAGCACCGTGCTTCTCGCGCAAACCCTGGGTCGTTGCAAAGATGGTCTTCGGGTCCGGCACGCCTTCGCCGATTAATAACATGTCCGGAAACTGGGCCAAAGCATCGTCCAACGCTTCGCGGATCGCCTCACCATAACTCATCAGCCTAACATCACGCATACAGGTGCTGCCTCATGCTGTCGATCTTGGGACGTGTCCCTTGCAAAGCCCAGGCAAAGGCTTGTTCAATTTCCAGGGCCAAACAGGTTTCCATTTGTATTATTTCGGCATCATCGCTCAATTGTGCGTCAAGCAACGTCTGCCGGGTTTGCAATAACGGGCAGCGCAATTTCCAAGCCGCCAATTCGCCTGGGTTGCGATAACCTAAGTCGTCATCTTCGTTAGGTCCGCAGTGTTCCGGCCAGCGATGGGTATGCAATTCCAAAAACTGCGGACCCAATCCATTTCGGGCGTTGGCAACAGCCGCTTGCGCCAGTTCATATACTTCATCAACCCGATTACCGTCGCCGCTAACTGCGTGTAAACCGTGGGCAGCGGCTATTTTATAAATATCGCGTTTGGGCTGGCGCTCCGCCAACGGCGTCATAACCGAATATTGGTTGTTCTCGCAGATAAATAGCAACGGCAGTTGCTTTAAAACCGCAAAATTCAAGGTTTCGTGCATCACCCCTTCTTCAAAGCAACCATCGCCGAAGAAAATCACCACAACGTTGGTCGCTTCCGGCATCCTGCCTCCCGCGACACTGGCACATCCCTGTGCGGCGCCGGATTTTTTCATCTGCTCGGCCCAGGCATAACCGGCGGCTAATGGCACAGTGCCGCCGACGATGGGCGTGGAAGCGACAAAGCCGGCGTCCAAGTCGGTAAGATGCATGGATCCACCTCGACCACCGCAGCAGCCTTCGGCAAAACCATAGAGCTCGGCCAACAGGCGTGGCAAATCACCGCCTTTGGCCAAATAGTGGCCGTGACCGCGATGATTGCTGAACACTTTGTCTTGAACTGTCAAATGCGCGCAAACCCCCACTGCGATAGCTTCCTCGCCGATGCAAAGGTGCGTGGGACAACGCATTTGCTGCTCGGCATAGCGCCGAGCAATCGCTTCCTCAGCGCGGCGGATGCGCAGCATTTGATAATACAGGTGCTTCAAGTCGGCAGATGCTGGACTCATGACGGTCATTTCAACAAGGTGGTAATGTATTTGAATAAAGCCACTGCCCGCACCGGCTCGCGGTTACAGACAATTTGCACATCCAGCGCGGCGGCGGCACTGCCGGCAAACAAGGCTTGCTCCGGCGACAGCCCTCCGCCCAAACATAAACCCGCCACGGACAGAAAAGCATCGCCGGCACCGATCCGATCCACCACTTTGGACGACAAAGCGGGAATCTTGTATGCCGTTTTAGCGTGATCCAGCATTAACGCACCTTTAGTACCGCGGGTAATGGCGATATGGTTGGCGCTTAATTTGTCGGCCAACTGGCCGGCCAATTCCTCGATGGCACCACCTCTATCGTGGCTCGCCAATCGTAATTCCGGTTCGTTTAACGACAAGAAATCCGCGTTCGGATAACGCGTGATTAAGTGATAACCCCGATTGCCACTATTGACCTGCGCGTTCACCGCCAAATATTTAGCGCCTTTGGACAAGGCCGCGACCATTTGATTGGAGATGAAGCCATTACCAAAATCCGGCACGATCACCACATCGTAATCGCGCAAATGCTTTTCCAGCCAAGCCACGATCTTGCGATTGGTTTCCTCCGGCAAGGGCGCATCGTTATAAAAATACACTTCAAATAACTTAGCGATGTCGGCATCGACATAACGTCGCTTCACGATCGTCGGCCGATCCTGACTGAAGAAGAACACCGGATCAATCGCCGGGTTCAGATTGGTACGGATGAAATCTTCGTGACTTTTGGTGGCGCCCAAACCCGACAGCAAAGTGACGTTGTGGGCAAATTCCGCGACGTGATTCGCCACCGCTATCGCGCCACCGGCAAAGCGTTCGTAGTCGTTGTATTTCACCGAAAACACATTGCCCTTGCCAGTCTGCCCCAGGGGCGAGGTGTAATGGTATTCGTCGACAATTGCTTCGCCCAACACCAATACATTCAAACCGCTTAAGGCCTTGAGTTTATCAATAATCTCGTTGGCGCCGACAGTTTCCTTGAATTGATCCAGGTACGCGGAGATTTCCGGGGAGAACACCTCAAAATATTCGTTCAATAAGCGCGTCGAACTGGATGTCAGTTCATCGGTAAAGTAAATCTTGCCGCCGTGCCGTTCTACCGCGTCTTTTTCGTGCTGGATATTACCGGTCAAATCGTCGCTGGTACTTTTGTAATCGCTACCCTTCACATATAAATCAGGCTTGACCTGGTCCAATACTTCCACAGCGGTAATCGCATGATTGATAGCCACACTATCGACGCAAGCCAGTGCCGCTATGTTTTCCGCACGCAAATATTGGTTGAACACCGGCCGCCCTGGGCCTTTATTGACGTATTCGTCGGCGGTAACGCTGACCAGCAATGCATCGGCCTGCCGCGCGCCGCTTTGCAGGTGGCGAATATGGCCGATATGCAATAAATCGAAGGTGCCGTGACATAAAGCCACCGTTTTGCCTTGGCCTTTCAACTCGGCGGCACGTTTTGCCAGTTGTTCGATGGAGACAATTTTTTCCGTGGACATGAGCTTATTTCCTGAGCAGATGATCGGTAATATGGTGCAACACGAACAGATGCCCCAACTCGACCATGCCGTAATGACTGCTGTCCAGCCAGCAATTCCAGCGCCCCAGTTTACGGAGCGGATTGTCGGCCTTAAAGCCACTTAGGGTCATGACCGGCAAGCCTTTGGCGTTGGCAGCTTGTACCGCGTTGACGATATTCAAGGATTGCCCGGAACTGCTAATCGCGATCAATAAATCGTCCGGATTCGCGAATGCGGTAATTTGTTTGGCGAAGGCCTGCTCGTAACCGAAATCATTGGTAAAACAAGTCAAAGGCGCGGCTTCGTGCAAGGTCAAGGCGCACAAGCCGCCGACATTCCGTAAGTCGGTAATCACATGACTGGCAATCGCAGCGCTGCCGCCGTTGCCCAACACCATGATCTTAGCCTGCTGGTCGCGGACTCTGGCAAACTCGGCAAGCAATTGCTGTATCACCGATTCGCCGTCCAGGGTTTGGCCCTGCGCGTCTGTAAATACGCTGTTGTTCAGCAAAGTCGCAAAATCCGCTGCCGCTTGTCCGATAGCCATGGGCTCCTCCCTATTTGTCCAGGTACTTAAACCAGCCCGCAGTAGCGTCAGCGATAGAAGCCGAAGTCCACAGCGGGGCGTTTTGCCAGTAATCGATGTGCGCCAGCATATTGGCCACACCCTGCTCGAAACTAACTTGCGGTTGCCAGCCAAGTTTTGTCTTGATCTTACGGGTGTCGGCAAAGGTGCAATCGGGCTCGCCGGGCCGCTTGGGAATGTATTCGATCGCACCGCCCAATAATCCCACCAGTTGATTGACACTGTAGGTGCCGCCGCTACCGACATTCATGATCTCGCCACAAAGTTCCGATTCGGCAGCGGCGATAAAGGCTTTGGCCACATCCGTGACGTAGGTAAAGTCGCGGGTCTGGGTGCCGTCGCCGACCACGGTAAAGGGTTTACCATTAATCTTTTGCGCCAGAAACACCCCGAACACCGCGCCGTAAGCGCCCGTGGTACGAGCATGTGGGCCGTAGACGTTGAATAAGCGCAGCGACACTGCAGGCAAGTCATAGAGCTGTGCCCAGTGCATCACCAGTTCCTCACCCAAGTATTTAGTCAAAGCGTAAGGATACTGTGGCTGAACGGGCGCAGATTCCGGCGTGGGAAACTGATCTGGAATGCCGTAGCAGGATGACGACGCCGCGTAGACAAATCGCTTGATACCGGCGGCGCGAGCCGCTTCCAATACATTGAATGTACCGCTGACATTGGTCTCGTAATACGCGCGCGGCTGCTCGATGGAGGGTACGATGTCGGCTAGACCGGCCAAGTGAAAAACCCAGTCAATACCTGCAAATAATGGCGCGATGGTTTCGGCGTCGCGAATATCGGCGTGATGAAACTCAAAACGCTCTTGGTCGAGCAAATCGGCAATAGTTTCTTTACGGCCGCCAACCAGACTGTCGATCACGCTGACCTGATGGCCTTGTTGCCATAACTCGCGACTCAAATGACTGCCAATAAATCCCGCTCCGCCGGTAACCAATACTTTCATGCGTCTGTCCTAGATAAAATTGATATGGGCCGGCTGATTGGCCGTGAGCTTGTCCAGATACTGATTAACCGACTCCATCCGGCAATTTTTGCGGCATTGGCTAATATCCAAGTCCTGGGTGATGTACTGCCAGTTCTGCCGGCGTTTCTCGCCTTCCCAGATGGCTTGGAAAGACTGCTGATGGATATTGCCGTAAGCAAAGCGTTGATCGGTGAGATAGGCACTGCAGCCGTAGACTTCGCCGTCAGCCATGATATAGCCCCAAAAATAAGGAGTGGCGTGGCAGGTTTTGTAACGCTCGGTTTCCGATTGGCTGTAGTTCTTCATGGTCTGTTCGCGAAATACCACGTTAAAGCCGTCGCCGTTGAATTGGGCCAGTTCCTCGGCCATTCCCAGTAGATTGTCGTATCGCAAGGCTTCGTAGCGGCGGGTTTCGCTGAATAGATGTTGGGAATACGGCTTGACGACCAGATAATCCAAACCGATTTCGCGGCAGATTTTTGCCAGCGTGCTTACTTCATGTTGATTTTCCGGCAACAATAAAATTTGTGCTCCCAGAGCGCAGGATAATTGCTGGGTTTTCTTATGGTCGACCGCACGACGCAGATTGTTCAGCACCAAGTCAAAATCGGACGCCTTGGTTTGATGAATGGCTGCATAATTTTCGGCACTGCCGGCATTCAGCGACACCTTTATCCACGATACCAGCGGCAAGGATTGCTCGACAAAACGCTGGTTCATCAAGGTGCCGTTGGTAGTGAAAGACACATCGATACCGGCATCGAAAGTCCATTTGACGATGTCATTGATCTCCTTGTGCAGCATAGGCTCGCCTTCGCCGGCGTACATGATGCTTTTCACACCAAGCTTACCCATCTCAGTCAAACGCTCCGCCAAAATTTTGACATCCAGACGCTGCGCTTTATAACCGATGTAATCCACTGCGCAAAACGTGCAACGGTGATTACAGGCACCTACCGGAGAGACCTCCATGTAGATAGGATACACGGCTTTCGCTTGCTGCCAATCGTGCCTGCCATCCAACCATTGCGCCACCCGCTGCGGGTGATACACCAGTTTATGACTGTCTATGCCGTATTTGTCTGCCATATTTTTGTCGTTTAATGTGCTTTCAGAGTGAAAAACCGCTATTGAACTGGATAAAGCGATTTCTATGCCAATAACCGGTTCAGGTAACGTGCCGCTGTTGATTGTTATATCGGCATCACAAAGCTTAGCATTAAACAATTAGTTTCAAGCCCGGCGGCAGCGCTTCGCCGAAGACTTGCTTTTCCTGTTGTTCATCCAGTTGTTTGAATTCGGCAACCATGTCTACCCACGACACAGGGGATTTAGCTTGTTTGAGCTTGTCGATCACCTGCGCTCGCAGGCTATCGTCGATATCCCGAGCACGGTCGTCGCAACGCCTCGCCAACAAGGTGGCGGCAAAGCCGGCCTGGGTTAGCTTTTTCCAATCAGCTCTCAATAGCTGTTTCAGCCAGATTTCGGCAGTCTTCGCTGGAATTACCTGATGATTGTTGCCGTGAAACAGAATCCGCCCACCGATACGTCCGACCGCCCACCAACTCTGCTCAGGCTCTCCGGCTTTTTCCAGACGCTTCAAGAGCCACTCGCCCAGTTGAATTTTATCGACAAGGTTCAACCGCTCTAGTGCCGCCGCCAGTCGCACCATATCTTCGTAACCTCGTGTAGCCAGTTGCTTCGCGACACCCGGCTGGCGCGAGGCAGCCGGATTGATGAATTTGGCGATGTCGTTAAAGATACGATGTTGAGCATCCGCACCCAGGCCACCGGCAACGCGCCGCCATAAGGTCCACCATTCGGCCCAGTTCTGTTTTTCGTTAACGAACTGCAGCCCTTCTGCATATAGCTTCCAGAGTTGCTCTACCCGCCAATCGTCGAGCGGATAACCAAAGCCCGGACGCAGGCAAAAGCCAGCCAAACTCAACCAGAGGCGTTCGTGCTGTTCACTACGCCGCCGGTATTTACTGCCGTCCAGCAAGGCCGTAAACAACTCGCGCAGTAACGGGGTTTGCCAGGCGCCTCGCGGTGCCGCGAGAACGTTTTCCAGATCGGCGCGCAAGGTTTTTACCGCCTGCGGATCGACTTGTTTGGATTTGGCTCCGAATACGGCCTGGACTTTCTCCAGCGCTTGCGGCAATTGACCAGGTAATTCGGCATTTATGGATGTTTGGGCTTTTTTGCGAATTTGAAACTCTACATCCCAACGCTGGTTGGAGTCTGCCACCGCTACGCACTGCAATTGCAAAGTACCGACTTCGGTATATGTCGCCAGCAATTGCACCGCAACTTCAGTTTTCAACTGGCCTTCGAACGCCACTGCCAACGGCGGCAGACTGTGAAACCGCTCGTCATCTAGCTCGACTATTGCGCCGGGCCGGTAATTACCGTCTCCGCTGCTGGACAGCAAATGAAACCGTACCGGTTGTCCCACTCGGAGAGCGAATTGCCGATCACTTAACAAAATCTCATGGCCTTCCTCACTACCTTTCGGCAGGATACAAACGCCACGACCGCCTTGCTTACCATCGCCACTTTTGACCGTGGCATCAACAAGCAGAAAATAACTACGCGCCGCACCGCCGCCGATTTTCAAGTTCTTCTCGCGGCGGGCAACTGCATAACTTACCGCACCGTAAGCCACCGCCAATTCCGGATGGCTATTATCCAGCAATAACGGCGGCCGCCCGCCACGCCATCGGGTTAATAAATCAATTAACCGTTGCACCATGGCCGAACTGCGAAACACGCCGCCGTTCAGCAATAAGGCGTCGGGGACTATTTGATGCTCTGCGCCCGTACTACCCAGGGCAGTTTGTGCCGCTTGCGCATGCAACTGCAAAAAGGCGGCTATATGCTTACTGATAGCCGGCTCCGCCGCGTAGGGCAAGCCAAACTCCACTACTCCGCTACGCTTCCTGTCCGGCAGGTCTTGCAAACCGGATAGGGGCAAAAAACCATCCAAGGCAATTTGCTTAACTTCCTCTCTGCTTAGCGTGGCGCTTTTAGTGCCGCCAATCAACCTGGAACCGCCGCCCAATAAGGTTACAGCAACGTGCTCCGGGGCATCGTCAGCCAATAACAATTCCTTGGCGATCCGACATTGCTCCAGCAATTGCGATAAATCGGCGGTAGAGAGTTTTTTGTCGCCGGCTCGCAAGCGGCTTTCCGCTAAATGCGCCAGAGCCAGATCAATATTGTCGCCACCCAACATCAGGTGGTCGCCGACACCTATGCGCGTCAGCCGCGGCTCATCTAGACCCTGCTCAATCTTGATCAAAGTCAAATCGGTAGTACCGCCGCCGACATCGCAGACCAGCAATAACCGGCTACCGGCCAGACTGGATTTGATGGTACCGGCATGCCGGCGCAGCCAGTCGTAACAAACTGCTTGCGGCTCTTCTAGCAACCTGACGCCTTTCAAACCGGCCATCTTTGCCGCTTCCAGGGTCAAGGATCGCGCGGACTCGTCGAAGGACGCCGGCACCGTAATCACAACTTCCTGCAGAGCAAGTGGCGCAGAGGGAAAACGCTGCTCCCAAACGGAACAGACATGTCGCAAATAACTAGCGCTGGCTTCCAGCGGCGAGACTTTAAATACCGATTCGTCACTGCCCCAAGGCAAAATAGCAGCACTGTGATCAACGGCTGTGTGCGACAACCAACTCTTGGCGCTGGTAACCAAACGGCCTTGCGACTTGGCACCCAGCAAGCGCGCCGCTTCACCCAGCACAGCGCCATTTTCCTGGGTTAAAAACCCGGCCTCGGCGCTTATTTCTCCGAGCGCAGGATGGTAACGCACCGACGGTAATAGTGGCTTGGCATTCACTTCCCCTGGCGCGATCAGCTGAGGAATCTCGAACAGGTGAATTGCTTTCGCAGGATCGTGGATGTCGGAGTAGGCGACCACGGTATGGGTCGTGCCTAGGTCGATTCCGACCGAATAAGTAGCAGCGTTGTTTTTCAAAAGTACTTAGTATGTTTATTCTAATTATGAAGAGCAGCCTGCCAAGTATTCAAGCAAGCAAGCGACGCGCCTATTTTAGTCGGCTTTCTGATCGAACACTCTCGTTTTTCTGGATAGCACTATCCACGCAGTGGTTGCCAAGTGAAATAAATTTCAGCAAAGAACAATTTTTCGACGTGTTTCGAATAAAATGCTTGCCTGGCGAATATTTGCGATGTTACTTTTCGCCTACGGCAATCATCAGTGTATTGCATTACTGAATGCGCCCACCGAGAACAAGAACTAGCGCTGCACAGTGCTCGAATCTAAATCAAGACCGAGCTAACCGCAGCAATTATTAACCAACTTGAGCGAGTTAAATTCATGCTTATTAAACCATCCGCATTCGCCGGCGTCTTGTTGCTGGCCGCCAGCCAATCAGCTGACGCTGTCGTCATCAATTTTGACTATACCTACGATGGCGGCTTTTTCTCCGGCAGCAACACAAGTAGACGAGACATCCTAGACGCCGCCGGCGGCTTTTTGGGAAGCATCTTGACCGACAGCTTGACAGCGATTACATCCGGCGGTGCCAATAATTTCAGCGCGGTATTTAATCGCCCGGATACTGGCGCCGAGACTACATTAAGCAATTTCAGTGTAGCAGCCGACACACTCACGGTGTTTGTTGGCGGACAGACCATGGGCGCCGGCAACTTGGGCTATGGCGGCTACGGCGGTTACAACGTCAGCGGTACCCAAGATTTTTTGACCAATGCAGCGCAACGCGGCCAATCAAATCCTACCTCCGGCCCATTGGCAACTGATTTTGCACCATGGGGCGGCCAATTGACCTTCAGCAGTTCGGCAAACTGGTATTTCGACGCCGATCTTTCAACCACAGAAGCCTTTAGCGGCAACGATTTTTATTCGGTGGCTCTGCATGAGTTAGGCCACTTATTAGGTCTAGGCAGTTCCGACTCTTGGGATAATCAAGCCTCAGGCTCCGGCTTTACCGGTGCCAATGCAGTAGCGGCTTATGGCAGCAATGTGCCGCTGGAAGGAGATAAGGTTCATTGGTTAGACGGTACCAAAAGCACGGTAAACGGCATTGAACAAGAAACAGCAATGGACCCAACTATACACGTTGGCACGCGCAAGGTGTTTACGCAACTCGATCTCGCCGCGCTGAAAGATGTGGGCTGGCAAGTTTCGGTAACAGCTGTGCCGGTTCCTTCGTCCGTTTGGCTATTCGGCTCTGCTTTATTAGGATTTATAGCCAGCAAACGTAAGCAGCATTTGAATTTCTAGCAAATTCATCACCGTCGCGCCGGACACGCCAATTGGCTAACAAAACCGGCGCGATAAAACGATTAAAACTTATTGACTGACACCTGATAAAAACGGCACAAAACTGACGCGCTCAATCACTTCATCCTCAAAGCCATGCTCTGTGCGGGTTACCCGATGCAATTCCTGCATCCCTTCCAGCCCGACTGGAATCACCATCACGCCTCCCAGCGCCATTTGCTCAAGTAGGGCTTCTGGAATTTCGACCGGCGCGGCAGCAGCTAAAATCCCATCGTATGGCGCATGCTCCGGCCAACCCCAACCGCCATCGCTATGCTTAAAACCCACGGTCTTAATATCCAACTCCCATAGGGTATCTCGGGCTTTTTTCATCAACGGCGCAATCCGTTCCACCGAATATACTTGCTCTACCAACTTCGACAATATTGCGGTTTGATATCCGCAACCCGTACCAATTTCCAGTACCTTATGCAGCGGACCTTTTTCCAATAGCAATTCCGTCATTTTGGCGACAATATACGGCTGAGATATAGTTTGATTGTGGCCGATTGGCAAGGCGGTATCTTCATAAGCGCGACTCTCCAAAGCTTCGTCGACAAAAATATGCCTCGGTGTGTCAGACATTACCGCCAAGACTTTGCTGTTATGGATACCTTGCTCGCGCAGCCGAGAAATCATCCGCTCTCTGGTCCGCCGAGAAGTCATACCTATACCCTGGATGCGTCTACTCATACGCGCGCCTCCATTGCCAGCCAATCGCGCAATCCCTCTAGTCGTTCGTAACGCGTTAAATCCAGCTGTAACGGCGTTACGGACACGTACCCGTTTCTTATCGCATCAAAATCGGTACCCGGCCCGGCGTCTTGTTCGCTACCGGGCGGCCCTACCCAGTAAATAATGTGACCGCGCGGATCCTGCGAGCGTATTACCGCTTCCGCTTTGTGCCGCTGTCCGAGTCGGGTAGATTGATAACCTTTTAATTCAGCGATCGGCAAATCAGGCACGTTGACGTTTAACAAAGTGTCTTCGGGCAATGGATGAGCGAGGATTTTTTGCATTAATGTCACAGCCACATGTGCCGCCGTATCGAAATGTTTAGGATCGCTGGATGCCAAAGATATAGCTACCGCAGGCAGTCCAAGAAAACGCCCTTCGGTAGCCGCAGCCACGGTGCCAGAATAAAGCACATCGTCGCCGAGATTGGCGCCATGATTGATACCGGCGAATACCATATCGGGTTCGTGCGCTAATAGCCCGGTAATGGCCAGATGCACGCAATCCGTCGGTGTACCATCCACCCTGACAAAACCGTTTTCGCATTGTGTGGCTCGCAAAGGCATATCCAAGGTTAAAGAATTGCTTGCGGCACTCCGGTTTTTATCGGGCGCCACAACTGACACGCTGGCGTATTGACGCAGAGCTTCGGCCAGTGTGTTGATGCCTTGCGCTAAATAACCGTCGTCGTTGCTGATTAGTATGTGCATACTGCCGTGAAACGCTTTAAAATTCCCGCATAGTAGCAAAAAAACCGCAAAACCAGCAGCTTACGTGACAAAAAAAACCACTTCCGCAGACGATGCCCTCTTGTTTCGAAACTCGATCGGTAAAGTCCAGACCATAGACACCAATACCGCTATTCTTAAGCCAGACAAGAAACCGCGGCCTATACCCTTATTTAAGCCGCTGGAGCAGGTTGATCCGTTACAAAAAGATGTTGAGGGCAACTTGGAGACCCTGTTCCAAGAAGACAAGATCGCCTTCCTGGTACCAGGCATGCAAAAAAGCGTCATCAAAAAGCTTCGTAAGGGATATTACGGCGTGGATGCCGATATCGATCTACATGGCTTAAGTAGCCGGGATGCACAACAGCAGCTATTACGATTTTTACACTATTGCGTTGAAGACGGTTATCGCTGCGTACAAATCATTCACGGCAAGGGGTACAACTCTACGGACAATCAGCCAGTCTTAAAAAATGATATTAATCTCTGGCTACGCCAACATAAAGATGTCCTGGCGTTTTGCTCAGCCCCTCCCAAGGCTGGCGGTACAGGTGCCTTGTTCGTGCTGTTACGCTTATCAGAAAAATTTGTGACATCCGAGGACGAGCCTCAATAGGAATAAGCCCATTTGGCTGGACTCTCCAATCTACCGCACCCTACCCGAAACAGAAGCAGCCCCTCCGTTATATTTTACTTTGCCTTGACTTGGGCGGCTTGTTGCTCTAGTTTTTCAAGCATTGCTACTCCCAATCTTGACAAATAAAAACGAAAACTAACGCCATGAGCATAAACCAACACCAGCGACCTCCCCAAACCACAGGCGCTATTGGCGTTTTAACGCAAAGCACTATCAAAGCGGAGATTTTAAACAATGGGCCTTAACATAGGGATCGTCGGTTTAGGCAGAATTGGTCGCGGGGTATTAAGAGGAAATTTCGCGCAAGAAAAAGGCGGCAGATTCGATATACGCGTAGTCTGTGACGTAATGGCTATCGATCACGTTGCTTACTTATTAGCAAACGACAGCACCTATGGCCGCCCTCCGTTTAGCGTGGACTGTGATGGCAACGACCTGATCATAGACGGCAAAAGAGTTCGCTATCAGAAGGTAGACAGGCGCCGTAGCTCACCCGATGACGACAGCTTCGGCGTATTGCGCCAATTTGATCTTGATGTATTATTTGACGCCACGGGCACCGCCACGATCCATGATTTCCGTTCCTTGATAAAGCAGGAAGTCGCTAAAAAAGTCCTTTGTACCTGGAATGTGAGCGGTTGCGACATTAGCGTGGTATTCGGAGTAAATCATTCGGCATACGATCCATTGCACCATGATGTCATCTCAGCCAGTACTTGCACGGGTAATGCACTGGTTCCTATCTGTCATGTGCTTGATAAGCATATCGGCATCGATTACGCCAGAGCCATCACTATCCATCCGCAACTTTCAGATCAACGCGTATTGGATGGTTATCACGCATCATCCCAACTTGGCCGCGGATGTGCGTCTTCCATTATCCCAACTAGCACGAACGTAGGTAAATCCACGACATTGGTATTACCGAGACTCGAAGGCAAACTGGTAGCTATGTCTTACAGAGTGCCAACAGCAATTGTCTCAGTCATTGATTTAACGGCCAATCTTTCGCGGAAAACGTCGTTAGAAGAATGCGTAGAACTGTTTGAAGATTACGCCAACAAACAATTAGCGGGAATTATTCATTGTGACTATGGCGCATGGGGCCATCAAAAGGCCAGCATAGATTATATGGAAACCCAATATTCTTCTATATTATTGATGCATCATCTAACTGTCAGCCAAGGCCACCAGCTCGGCCTATCTTTGATGCATGACAATGAGCACGCATATTGCTGCCGAGTATTAGACGTATTGGGCATTTTACAAAACTAGTGCTAGCAAGTTTGCAAAACGCCTAATGCGACCCCATCAAATTCCGGCTGAATGAACCAAATAACAAGCTTCTCAGCGGAGTCATCACCGGATGCAACAGTTTTGATTCTTGGCAGCATTCCGGGAAAAGCTTCACTGGAGGCTGGTCAATATTACGCACATCCACGTAATCATTTTTGGCCTATCATAACCGAGCTTCTGGCAATCGATCCCGCCAGCCCATACTCAGCGAGAATCGAATCATTAAAATTAGCTGGCATAGCACTATGGGATGTAGTCAAGTCATGCCATAGGCACAATAGCAGTCTGGATACGAAAATAGACAAAAACAGTATTGTTACGAATGATTTTCCAGACTTTTTCCTAGCTCACCCTAGTATTACGCATTTATTCTTTAACGGCTTAACGGCAGAAAAAACCTTTCAAAAGCTTGTTCAACCTTATATTTCCACAGATGGATTAATATACCACCGATTACCGTCCACAAGCCCAGCGCATGCAACAATGCCATTCCAAAAAAAACTGGAAAGTTGGCGCATATTAACAAGGATAATAGCAAAAACCTCGCACAGCGAAAAATGAGAGCTACATCAGAAAGAAACAAAATAATCAGCCCAAGGAATGTATTTTAGGAATCTGGATGACACCGGAGGGCACAAAAACAAAAACGGCAGATTAGCTGTTTAGCTAATCTGCCGTCTAAAACGATAGATTTAAATACCTAATGGTACTTATTCCTCGGTTTTAACGGGCTCCGGCCTATCTACCAACTCAACGTAAGCCATAGGTGCGTCATCACCAGATCGAAATCCGCATTTAATAATCCTTAAATACCCACCGTTTCTGGATTGGTATCTTGGACCAAGCTCGTTAAATAACTTCGTTACAACATCTCTATCACGCAACTTAGAGAACGCCTGACGACGTTTCGCAACAGAATCGACTTTAGATAGTGTAATCAAAGGTTCAGCGATTACACGCAACTCTTTTGCTTTTGGTAACGTAGTTTTGATTAATTCGTGTCTAAACAAAGAGCAAGCCATGTTACTAAATAGCGCTTTTCTGTGGCTACTATTTTTATTTAACTGTCTTCCAGATTTACGGTGTCTCATTTTTCAAATGCCTTATATTCAAATTCCAGCTTGCGATTGATCAGCCAGATTTTCAGGTGGCCAGTTTTCCAACCGCATACCCAATGACAGACCTTTAATTGCAAGAATATCTTTAATTTCCGTTAACGATTTCTTACCTAGATTCGGTGTTCTCAACAACTCTACCTCAGTCCGCTGAATAAGATCACCGATATAGAAGATGTTTTCTGCCTTTAGGCAGTTGGCAGAACGAACCGTCAACTCCAAATCGTCTACAGGACGTAACAACACAGGATCGAAAGACTCTTCTTCAATCGCCACCTCTTCATGTATCTGCTCATTAACTTTCTCGAAATCAACAAAAACTGATAATTGATCATGAAGAATAGAAGCAGCCAGCTTGATTGCCTGTTCGGGATCGACTGTGCCGTTTGTCTCCAATTCGATAACAAGCCTGTCCAGGTTAGTGCGCTGTTCGACACGTGTGCTTTCTACATGATAAGCAACTTTTACTATAGGACTAAAAGCCGCGTCGACCATTAACACTCCTACCGGAGCGTCGTCGTGCATTTCCTTCCTCAGACTGGCAGGGACATATCCTCTACCTCGCTCGACTTTAATCTTAATGTTGAGCGAACAATCTTGATTATTGATGTTAGCTATTATCAGATCGGGGTTTACCAACTCTACGTTATGAGGTAGGTCAATATCCCGAGCAGTTACCACACCGACGCCAGATTTTGACAGTGTAAGAGTTACTTCGTCCTTAGAATGAACGACAACAGCTAGTTTTTTAAGGTTCAGTATGATGTCTATAACATCCTCCTGAACTCCCTCTATCGTGGTGAATTCATGCAATACACCCTCGATAGAAATTTCTGTAACTGCGCAACCTGGAATTGAAGACAGCATGACCCGCCTCAAAGCATTGCCCAAAGAATGCCCAAAGCCGCGCTCCAGAGGTTCGATAACGATTCTCGAGTGGTTGGCCGATTCGTTAATCACCTCGACAAGTCTAGGCTTTAGTAGGCCAACAATAGAACTCTGCATAATTTAAATCCTGGACTTATTTATTACTTAGAATAAAGCTCAACAACCAGCTGTTCGTTGATGTCAGAGCCTAAATCTACGCGGTCAGGAACAGACTTGAATGTTCCACTCATCTCTTTCGAATTTACTTCAACCCAAACCGGAAAACCATACTGCTCCGTAACGACCAGCGAGTCTTTAATGCGTTGTTGGCTCTTAGCTTTTTCTCTAATCTTAATTACGTCGCCGGCAGCAACTTGGAAAGAAGGGATATTAATTAACCTATCATTTACCAAAATCGCTTTGTGAGAGACTAACTGCCTAGCTTCCGCTCGAGTAGCAGCGTAGCCCATCCGGTAAACAACGTTATCCAAACGAGACTCTAAAAAATCGAGCAGGTTCTGACCGGTAGCACCCTTTTGTAGATCTGCAGCTTTGTAATAGTTTCGGAACTGTTTTTCTAATACTCCGTATATGCGACGCAAGCGCTGTTTGGCGCGGAGCTGCATAGCATAATCAGAATTCCTTGTACGCTTAGCACCATGTTGACCAGGTCTTTGTTCCAATTTACATTTGCTTTCCAGAGACTTCCCTCTGCTTTTCAAAAATAAATCAGTACCTTCCCTACGACTCAGCTTGCAAGCAGGACCAAGATATCTTGCCATTAAATTTACTCCACTATCCTAAACACGACGTTTTTTGGGTGGGCGACAACCATTATGAGGTATGGGAGTAACGTCCACGATATTTGAAATTTTGAACCCCATACTGTTCAAGGAGCGAACAGCAGATTCCCTACCAGGGCCAGGCCCTTTTATCATAACATCCAGATTCTTCATGCCATATTCCTGGGCCACGGCTCCAGCTTTCTCAGCAGCTACCTGAGCTGCGAAAGGCGTACTTTTGCGCGAGCCACGAAAACCGGATCCACCAGATGTTGCCCAAGATAACGCGTTACCTTTTCTGTCTGTGATAGTAACGATTGTATTGTTAAAGGAAGCGTGGACGTGAACGATACCGTCCGCCACTTCTTTCTTAATACGTTTTTTAACTCGATTCTGGGTTGCCATCAAAAATGCCTATCTAGATGTATTTATTTAGTAACTGACTTACGCGGACCTTTTCGAGTCCGAGCATTTGTTCTGGTTCTTTGCCCTCTCAATGGCAAGCCACGACGGTGCCTGATACCACGATAGCAACCCAGATCCATTAATCTTTTTATATTCATTGAAACTTCTCTGCGAAGATCACCTTCGACAGTCATCGCTGAAATAACCTTACGTATCGATTCCACTTGATCCTCAGAAAGGTCTCGAATCTTGACGGTTGGCTGAACCCCAACTTCATCGCAGATATTTCTAGCAGTTTGCCTGCCAATTCCATAGATAGCAGTCAACGCTATCTCCGCATGCTTATGGTCAGCCACGTTTATACCGGCAATACGAGCCATTCAAATACTCCAAAAACAGTACTATAAGGTTAAACAGGGGATTATATCACCCTGCAAAATAAATCACAAAAACAAGTTAGCCTTGACGCTGTTTATGCCTGCCATCTTTGCAGATAACCCGCACAACGCCGTTTCTTTTAATTACTTTACAACTTTTGCATATAGCTTTTATTGAAGCTCGTACTTTCACGGCAAACTCCTGGAATTTTTAAGATTTTTTCAAATTAGCTTTTTTCATCAAGCCTTCATATTGCTGCGACATTAAATGCGTCTGCATTTGCGAAATAAAGTCCATCACAACAACCACAATAATCAGCAAAGAGGTACCACCAAAAGAAAACGGCACGTTCCAATAAACAATTAAAAACTCGGGCAACAAACAGATCAGCGTGATGTAAACTGCACCTATCAACGTCAGCCGAGTCATTACCTTATCGATATAACTGGTGGTATGAGCACCCGGCCTAATCCCAGGCAGATAGGCACCTGACTTCTTCAGGTTTTCGGCCGTTTCTTTTGAGTTAAAGACCAGAGCAGTATAAAAGAAACAAAAGAACACAATGGCCAAAGCATAACACAAAACGTACACTGGCTGACCTGGGGAAAGCACAGACGAAATATCCTGAAGCCATGAAAAGCCGTCGACATTCCCGAACCACCCCGCTATTGTCGCAGGAAACAATATAATGCTCGATGCAAAAATAGGTGGAATCACGCCAGCCATATTTAACTTAAGGGGCAGAAACGAACTCTGCCCTGAATACACCTTATTGCCTTGCTGTCTCTTTGGATAATTAATTGTTATCCGTCTTTGCCCTCTTTCAACAAAAACCACAATACCCGTTACGGCTATAGATAACGCGAACAACACAACAATAAACGCACCATTCATTTCACCAGTACGAGCAAGCTCTAGTGTTCCACCGATTGCGGAAGGCAACCCGGACACGATGCCGGCAAAGATAATTAGCGATATACCATTACCAATTCCCCTCTCCGTAACCTGCTCTCCAAGCCACATTAGGAATATTGTCCCAGTAACCAACGTTATGGTGGTTATAAGGACAAAACTAACACCTGGCTGGATAACAACAGCTAGCCCACCGGCTGTTTGGTTTTGCAAGGCCACTGAAATACCAATCGATTGGAACATGGCCAACACAACGGTACCGTAACGGGTGTACTGAGAAATCTTTCTACGCCCGGACTCACCCTCTTTTTTAAGCTGCTCCATAGCAGGAATGACTATAGTCATAAGCTGCATAATGATAGAAGCCGAAATGTAAGGCATTATACCTAGCGCAAAGAGGCTCAAACGCATCAAAGCCCCCCCTGAAAACATGTTAAACATGTTTAGGATGGAACCGGACTGCTGCTCGAACATTATTGATAACGCTTTTGGATCTATCCCTGGGACAGGGATATGAGCGCCAATTCTGTATACGACAAATGCGCCTAAAACAAACAACAATCTTGACTTGAGCTCACCAAACCGAAATGTGCCTGCAGAAACATCAACTCCTTTAGCACTCACTTAAGCCTCGACTTTGCCACCAGCAGCTTCAATAGTTAATTTTGCACCAGCCGTCACACCAAGTCCTTTTAAAATTAAAGACCTAGAAACAGTTCCAGTATTCACTACTTTAACTTTTTTCGAAAATGCAGGAATGATGTTTTCACTAATCAATAATTGAATATCTACAACATCAGCCTGAAGGACATCAATTTCAGCTAGACGAACTTCAGCGGTAAATTTTTTAGTTCTGGAGGTAAAGCCCACTTTAGGCAGTCTACGCTGTAAGGGCATCTGACCACCCTCAAAGCCGACTTTATGAAAACCTCCAGACCGCGCCTTTTGACCCTTATGACCTCTACCGCAAGTTTTACCATCAGTAGATCCTATGCCCCGCCCAACGCGTTTCGCTTTTTTTCTTGCGCCGCATGCAGCTTGTATTGTGTTTAGATACATTAAACTTCCTCAACTTTTAGCATGTACGCGATCTTATTGATCATTCCGCGATTTTCAGGCGTATCGATAACCTCAACGACCTGCCTTATTCTGCTCAGACCCAATCCTTTCAAACATTGCTGATGACTCTTTAAGCGACCATTTTTACTTTTAGTCATCATTACGCTTAATTTTTTGCCACTCATATCGTTTTACCCTGTTATTTGATCAACAGATAAACCGCGCTTTGCTGCGATTTTCTTAGCATCATGCATTGCGGTCAAACCGTTAATTGTGGCACGCACAACATTGATCGGGTTACTTGTACCGATACACTTAGCCAGCACATTATGCACGCCAACTACCTCAAATACGGCACGCATAGCGCCACCAGCGATAATACCTGTACCCTCTGAAGCAGGCTGCATATAAACCTTAGCGGCACCGGTATTCGACATAATTGAATATTGTAAAGTACCTTCTTTTAACGCTACTTTTCGCATATTTTTTCTAGCTTGCTCAAGCGATTTTTGAATCGCTACAGGCACTTCTCTCGCCTTGGACACGCCATAACCAACACGCCCGTCGCCATCGCCAACGACTGTAAGCGCAGCGAAACCAAAAACCCGACCGCCTTTTACTACTTTTGCAACGCGTCTTACTGAAACCAATTTTTCCTGCAATCCGTCTGTACTACCTTGAGATGGTGCTGTTGCCATGCTATTCCCCTAAAACTTCAAGCCAGCTTCACGTGCAGCGTCTGCTAACGCTTTTACGCGGCCATGATATTTAAAACCAGAGCGATCAAATGCAACCTCTGTTACACCAGCTGCAATAGCTCTTTCAGCAACAATACGCCCCACCTCGGTAGCAGCCTTAATATTACTTGTATTACTGAGACCAGCCTTTACGTCAGCTTGCAATGTAGACGCCGCCGCAAGAGTGGCCGTGCCGTCAGCACTAAGAACCTGTGCATAAATATGCTGGGAAGTTCTATGTATGGTAAGTCTATTTACATTTAACTTTTTTATTTTGCAGCGTAGTCTTAACGCCCTTTTTAATCTTGAAGACTTCTTATCCATCACTTCACCTATTTCTTTTTGGCTTCTTTTCTAGCCACGTATTCGTCAGCGATTCTCACACCCTTACCTTTATAAGGCTCGGGCGGACGAAAAGCTCTGATTTCAGATGCGACTTGGCCGACTTTCTGTTTATCATTGCTCTTCACATGCAATTCTGTTTGCGTTGGCGCTTCAACAGTTACACCGTCGGGAATTAGATATTCGACAGGATTTGAATAACCCAAGGAGAGCGTTAAAAGATTATCTTTAACTTGCGCCCTGTACCCGACTCCAACCAACAACATTTTTTTTACGAAGCCCTCAGAGACTCCTTTCACCATGTTGTTAATTGAAGCTCTAGCAGTACCAGCGTGAGCCTTAGCACCTTTTACACTATCGTCCCATTTAACTCTAATTACGTTAGATTCGATTTCAAGATCAACAGCATCACAAAGATCAAACGCAAGCTGACCTAGTTTACCGTTAACTATCATTTGCTTACCGTCAACTCTTACATCAACGCCTGATGGCAAAGTTATAGGCGCATTAGCTACTCTAGACATGATATACCTCTTAAATTAGCAGACAGTGCAAATGACTTCGCCGCCGTGCCCTATAGCACGCGCAGCGCGATCAGTCATCACACCATTAGAGGTTGACACTATAGCTATGCCTAAACCACCTAGCACTTTAGGCAACTCGTCTTTAGACTTGTATATTCTAAGACCTGGACGGCTAACTCGCTTAACGCTCTCGATAACAGGAACCCCGTTGTAATACTTCAGCTCAACAGTCATTTCTGTATGACAACCAGTAACTTCAGTTTTAAAATCGGTAATATATCCCTCTTCTTTCAAAACCTTCGCGATAGCCAGCTTTAGCTTAGACGAAGGGATTTTTACACTTTTTTTGCCAGCAGATTGACCATTTCTAATTCTGGTAAGCATATCTGCTATTGGATCTGTCATACTCATTTTTCAATTCTCCAAAACTTAAACAGAACTACCAGCTAGCCTTTGATAAACCTGGCACGTCACCACGCATGGTGGCCTCCCTCAATTTATTTCTGCTAAGACCAAATTTTCTGTAATATCCATGCGGGCGCCCCGTCAGATTACATCTATTGCGCAACCTGGATTTACTGGAGTCTCTGGGTAATTTTTGAAGTTGAATTTGAGCGTTCTCTTTCTCTTCGAAGGAGGCATTCGGAGATCTAATTATTCCCTTCAATTCGCTTCTTTTTGCCTGATATTTTTTTATCAGTCCTTCACGCTTTACTTCGCGAGCAATCATTGATTTTTTTGCCATGTCGATACGCCCTAGTTTTTAAATGGAAAATTGAATAACTTCAACAGTGCTAAACCTTCTTCATCTGTTTTAGCAGTTGTTGTGATACAAATATCCATACCACGGAGCGCATCAATCTTGTCATAATCTATTTCAGGGAAAATAATTTGCTCTTTAATTCCCATTGAATAGTTACCACGACCGTCGAAACTCTTAGAACTCATACCTCTAAAATCGCGTATTCTAGGTATAGAAATCGTAATTAGCCTATCCAGAAATTCATACATTTTATCGGCGCGCAACGTAACCTTGCAACCAATCGGCATGTCATCGCGAATCTTAAATCCTGCAATTGATTTTCTAGCCAACGTAATCACAGCTTTCTGTCCTGATATTTTTTCCATATCAGAAACCGCAGATTGCAGAACTTTTTTATCTGCAATAGCCCCACCAACACCCATATTAAGCGTTATTTTTGTGAGCTTTGGCACTTGCATTATTGTTTTGTAGCCAAACTGCTCCTGCATCGCGGGAACAATTTCGGATTTGTATTTACTTTGTAGTCTAGCCATAGCGTTATTACCTTAGAGACCAACGTTTTCGTTAGTAGATTTAAAATATCTGACTTTTTTTCCATCATCTAGAATTCTAAAACCCACTCTGTCGCCTTTTTTCGTTTTTGGGTTAAATAAGGCAACATTCGAAATGTCGATTGGCATGTTTTTATCAACAATACCACCAGAAACACCTAGGTTCGGATTACCTCTTTGATGCTTCTTTACTAAGTTAATACCCTCGACTAATAGTTTTTGGTCTTCAAGTACTTTACTTACCTTCCCTAGCTTACCCTTATCTTTTCCTACTATTACGATGACTTCATCGCCTTGTTTAATCTTTTGCATCTTTGGACCTCTACAATACTTCTGGCGCTAGAGAGATAATCTTCATGAATTTATCGCCTCTTAATTCACGAGTAACCGGCCCAAAGATACGAGTACCAATTGGTTGTAGTTGGTTATTTAAAATTACCGCGGCATTGCCGTCAAAGCGTATAACTGAACCATCAGCCCTACGAACACCTTTACGAGTCCTTACAACTAATGCGTTATATACGTCGCCTTTTTTAACCCTCGTACGCGGCATAGCGTCTTTGACGCTTACCTTGATGATATCACCGATGCCAGCATAGCGGCGGTGCGAACCTCCAAGGACCTTGATACACATGACCTTTTTTGCGCCACTGTTATCGGCGACGTCAAGGCTAGTTTGCATCTGAATCATTTTTAAAATCCCAACTAAAATTATTGATTATCTATTGGCAGTTTCTAATACTTCCAACAGTTTGAACGCCTTATTCTTAGAAATAGGACGGCAAGAGGTAATTGAAACCACGTCGCCCTCTTGGCATATATTGTTTTCGTCGTGAACGAGAAGCTTGGTGGATCGCTTTATATACTTTCCGTATACAGGGTGCTTTACCAGGCGCTCAACCAAAACAGAAGCGGTCTTATCCATTTTATTGCTAACTACCCGACCAGTTACCTTACGTACAGTATCTAGATTTTCGCTCATATCTATACTCTTACCATTTCACTTAGAATAGTATTAATGCGAGCAATATCTCGCCTCACCTGCTTAATTTGACTCGGCTTGCTAAGTTGCCCAGTTCCCTTTTGCATTCTCAAATTGAATTGTTCGCGAGACAACTCCAAAAGACTGGAATTCAACTCTTCTTTTGTTTTGCTTCTTAAATCTTTCGCTTTCATTACATTATTGTCCGTGCAGAGAACGTAGTTTTCACAGGCAGTTTAGCTGCGGCCAATTCAAAGGCTTCTCTTGCTAATTCCTCAGAAACACCCTCAATTTCAAACAGCATCGTGCCGGGTTTAATTTGAGCAACCCAGTATTCTACACTACCTTTACCTTTACCCATACGAACTTCTAATGGTTTTTTCGTGATAGGCTTGTCTGGAAAAATTCTGATCCAGATTTTACCACCACGCTTTACGTGACGACTAATAGCTCTCCTGGCCGCCTCAATTTGGCGGGCGGTCATTCTACCACGGCTAACTGATTTTAAACCATACTCGCCGAAGCTTACTGACGAACCGCGCAACGCTGTACCGTTATTTCTACCGGTATGTTGTTTGCGGAATTTTGTTCTTTTTGGCTGAAGCATCTCTTATATACTCCTTCAACTATTTTTTTGAGTCGGCGCTTAATGACGCTGCATGAGCATCCATATCAAACACCTCACCCTTAAATATCCAAACCTTTATACCGATAATTCCATAAGTGGTTTTGGCTTCAGCAGTTCCGTAATCAATATCTGCCCGCAAAGTATGAAGCGGCACACGGCCTTCGCGATACCATTCCGTTCTAGCAATCTCAGCTCCGTTCAGTCTACCTGCTACGGTGATTTTTATTCCCTCAGCACCTAAACGCATGGTGTTAGTAACAGCTCGCTTCATCGCACGACGGTACATAATCCGTTTTTCAAGCTGCTGAGCTATGCTTTCAGCCACTAAATACGCGTCAAGTTCTGGCTTGCGAATCTCTTCGACATTTAATTGAACAGGAACTCCCATCATTACAGATATACTCTGCCTTAACACATCTATATCTTCACCTTTCTTACCTATCACAATCCCAGGACGAGCTGTGTGCACAGTAATATTGGCATTATTCGCAGGACGATTTATTTGCACCCTGCTGACAGATGCGTGAGCTAACTTTTGTTTGATGTATTCTCTAACCTTCAAATCCTGCAACAGAAACACAGGGTAATTCTGGCTATTTGCATACCATCTCGAAGTCCAATCTTTTACTATCCCGAGACGAATCCCAGTGGGATGTACCTTTTGTCCCATTTGCTACCTCTATTTCTCTGCTACTTTAATTGTTATATGACAAGTTCTTTTTAGGATGTGATTCGCACGTCCTTTCGCCCTTGCGCTAACTCTCTTTAACGTTCTGCCTTCGTTAACGAATACGGTCGAAACCCTTAATTCATCTACATCAGCACTTTCGTTATGTTCTGCGTTAGCTATTGCCGACTCAAGAACTTTTTTGATTATCGCAGCAGCTTTCTTAGAGCTGAAACTCAGCAAATTCAATGCTTTTTCAACAGGTAACCCGCGTATTTGATCCCCTACAAGCCGTGCTTTTTGCGCAGAAAGAGGAGCGTTACTTAATTTAGCCGAAACTTCCACATTCACTCCTTATCTTGATTTCTTGTCTGCTATATGACCTTTATAAGTCCTTGTAGGCGAGAACTCACCCAGCTTATGCCCGACCATATTTTCTGAAATCAATACCGGCACATGCTGTTTGCCATTATGCACGGCAATAGTCAATCCCAGCATATCTGGGCTGATCATTGACCTTCTAGACCAGGTTTTAATCGGTTTCCTATTATTCGCTCTCACCGCTTCTTCTACTTTCTTAAGCAAGTGATGATCTATAAATGGACCTTTTTTAATTGAACGTGGCACGTCAAATACCTCTTATTTTTGCTTACGGCGTCTGACAATCATGTTGTCAGTACGTTTGTTTTTTCGAGTTTTATAGCCTTTTGTAGGCGTTCCCCAAGGAGAGACAGGGTGTCTACCACCGGAGGTTCTACCTTCACCACCACCATGTGGATGGTCTACAGGATTCATCGCTACACCTCTAACAGTAGGTCTAACACCGCGCCATCTTTTCGCACCAGCTTTTCCTAACGAAATAAGATTGTGCTCAGAGTTGGAGACTTCGCCAACTACACCTCTGCAATCTGACGGGACTTTCCTCATCTCTCCAGAACGAAGCCGGATGGTGACGTATGCGCCATCTTTAGCAACCAATTGAACAGAGGTTCCAGCGCTTCTTGCAATTTGAGCGCCTTTTCCTGGCTTCAGTTCGATACAATGAATTGTGGTGCCCAAAGGCATATTCCGCAGAGGCATACAATTTCCAGGCTTAACCGGAGTCGTTTCAGCACTCAATATCTCTTGGCCTATCTCGATGCCTTTTGGCGCGATTATATATTTGCGCTCGCCATCTTTAAAAAGAATCAGCGCTATATTCGCAGTTCTGTTCGGATCGTATTCGATACGCTCAACTAGCGCGGGAATATCAGTTTTGTCGCGTTTAAAGTCTACTATCCGATAGAATTTTTTGTGTCCGCCGCCAATATGGCGAGTCGTTATTCTACCTAGATTGTTACGACCACCGGTATTGTTCTTTTTGTCAAGTAGTTGTGCAAATGGCTTACCCTTATGCAAATCATTATTTTGTACACGCACTACAAACCGAGAACCCGGAGATGTCGGTTTTGATTTTAGAATAGCCATGCTCTTCTACCGCTCCTTATTTGCTTTAAAGTATTATGCTGTCGCTAATTCAATGTTATGACCGGGCTGAAGCTTAACATAAGCTTTTTTCCAGTCGGATCGCTTGCCCAATGTACGTCCGAATCGTTTAATTTTTCCTTTAACATTCAGAACACGAACGGCAGCTACTTCAACACCAAACATCAATTCAACTGCATTTTTAATCTGCAATTTAGTTGCAGACTTTTTTACTTTGAATACAAACTGATTACTTTGGTCAGCCGCGTTGGAGCTTTTCTCCGACACAATTGGCGCATACAGAACGCTTGCTAGTTTGATTTTTTCAATGCTCATGCCAAACGCTCCTCAATCTGTTTCAGCGCTGCTGCTGTCGCAATTACCTTATCCGCAGAAACCAAGGACACTGGGTCCACACTACTTGGAGTAACTACCGCTATATAAGGGATGTTTCTAGCCGCCAGAATTAAATTTTCATTTAAGTCATCCGCAACCACTAACAATCTTTTCGCATCGATACCTTTTATCTTGCTCAAAAAGTCTTTTGTTTTTGGTGTCGCCGGCGTTATGTCGTTGCATACAGCCAACCTACCCTGTCTCAACAACTCAGAAAAAATAGACCTAATACCAACCTTATACATCTTCTTGTTCAACTTCTGATCAAAAGATCTTGGTTGAGCTGCAAATGTAACACCGCCTGTACGCCATACCGGGCTCCTGGTTGTTCCTGCGCGCGCACGACCAGTACCTTTTTGACGGAAAGGCTTAGCACCACCACCACTTACCGCCGCGCGGTTTTTTTGGCCTTTAGTGCCCGCTCTTGCTGCTGAAAGATATTTGGTTACCAGTTGATGCACCAACGTTTCGTTAAAATCCTGTCCGAATACCGCCTCGGAGACATCGAGCGCCTGTGCTGAATCTTGATTATTGATTGCAGGTATTTGCAAAGTCATAAATTAACCTTTATTTAACATTTTTACTGCAGGGGTGATCACTACATCACCACCCTTGGCACCAGGCACAGCGCCTCTGACTAAAATCAGGCTCCGCTCAGCATCTACAGCATGGATAGTCAAATTCTGTATTGTAGTTTTGACCGCCCCCATGTGTCCGCACATTTTCTTACCTTTAAATACTCGGCCCGGAGTTTGATTCATACCGCTAGAACCTGGAACCCGATGGGAACGTGAGTTACCGTGCGTCGCATCTTGCGTTCTGAAATTATGGCGCTTAACTGTACCGGCAAAACCTTTACCAATGCTAGTACCGGACACATCGACGACCTGCCCAGCTTCAAACACATTAACTTTTAACTCCGTCCCTGCAGAAAACTCGCCAGCCTCGCTCTCACTTAGCCTAAATTCCCACAGACCACGACCTGCGGTGACATTGGCAGATGCGTAATGCCCAGCCATTGCTTTGTTGACTTTTGAAGACTTAACATCACCCGCCGCTACCTGAATAGCGCGATAACCATCAGTTTCAATGCTCTTCACCTGTATAACTCTGTTAGAGTCTATATGAAGTACGGTAACAGGTACCGAAGAGCCATCTTCGCAAAAAATTCTGGTCATACCACATTTACGACCAATAAGACCTATTGACATCTGCCAATCCCTCTAAATTATTACTTGCTGCTATTTAAGCTTAATTTGAACATCGACCCCAGCCGCCAGATCCAACTTCATCAAGGCGTCAACAGTCTTATCGGTTGGCTCAACGATATCAAGCAACCTTTTGTAAGTTCTCAGTTCATATTGATCACGAGCATCTTTATTAACATGCGGTGAAATCAATACAGTAAAACGTTCTTTTCTAGTAGGCAAAGGAATAGGCCCCTTAACTTGGGCGCCTGTTCTCTTCGCTGTTTCTACTATCTCACCCGCTGACTGATCAATCAATTTATGATCAAACGCTTTTAATTGGATTCTGATAGTTTGATTGGCCATCTTGATTACTCGATAATAGAAGCAACAACACCCGCACCAACGGTGCGACCACCTTCGCGAATCGCAAAACGTAAGCCGTCTTCCATCGCAATCGGTGAGATTAGTTTTACGGTAACAGCGATGTTATCGCCTGGCATCACCATTTCCACACCTTCTGGCAAATCAACCGCACCGGTTACGTCGGTTGTTCTAAAGTAGAACTGCGGACGGTAGCCGTTGAAGAACGGGGTATGACGACCACCCTCTTCTTTGGACAGCACATAAATCTCTGCTTTAAAGTGAGCGTGTGGCTTGATGGAGTTAACATGCGCCAATACTTGACCACGTTCAACATCTTCTCTTTTGGTACCACGCAACAGGACACCGACGTTATCACCCGCTTGACCTTGATCGAGCAGCTTGCGGAACATTTCCACACCGGTGCAGGTCGTTTGAACGGTGTCTTTGATGCCGACGATTTCAACTGCTTCGCCCACTTTGATGATGCCACGCTCAACACGACCGGTTACTACGGTACCGCGACCTGAAATTGAGAACACGTCTTCGATGGGCATCAAGAATTTGCCGTCGATCGCACGCTCTGGCTCAGGAATGTAACTATCCAGGGCCTCAACCAAGCGGACTACGGATTGTACACCAATTTCGCTTTGCTCGCCTTCTAAAGCTTTCAATGCAGAACCCACAATAATAGGGGTATCGTCACCAGGGAATTCATATTGATTCAACAGCTCACGAATTTCCATTTCGACAAGCTCAATCAGCTCGGCGTCGTCTACCATATCTGCTTTGTTCAAGAACACGACAATGTAAGGCACACCGACTTGACGTGACAACAGGATGTGTTCGCGCGTTTGCGGCATAGGACCGTCCGCAGCCGAGCAAACCAGGATGGCGCCGTCCATTTGGGCCGCACCGGTAATCATGTTTTTAACGTAGTCAGCGTGACCAGGGCAGTCAACGTGGGCATAGTGGCGGTTGGCTGACTCATACTCTACGTGTGAGGTAGAAATAGTGATACCGCGCGCACGTTCTTCCGGGGCGTTGTCGATTTGATCAAAAGCCTTGACCTCGCCGCCTTGCAGCTCCGCCATTACTTTTGTTAATGCCGCTGTCAATGTGGTTTTACCATGGTCAACGTGACCAATGGTGCCAACGTTTACGTGCGGTTTCTTTCTTTCAAATTTTTCTTTAGCCATGATTCAATACCTGATATGTAAAAAATTTAAGATACTTTTCTAATAATCGCTTCCGCAATATTTGCAGGTGCTTCGTTATATCTTTCAAACTGCATACTGTACGTTGCCCTACCCTGAGTCGCCGACCTTAGATCCGTGGCATAACCGAACATTTCAGCAAGAGGCACTTCGCACTCTATTACTTTTCCGGCCGGAACATCTTCCATTCCATGAATAACACCTCTCCGTCGATTAATGTCACCCACTACCTCACCCATATAGTCCTCGGGGGTTACTACCTCGACTTTCATAATGGGCTCCAGCAACGCAGGATTTGCAGTCTTAGCCCCATCCCTGAAGCACATAGATCCTGCTATCTTGAAAGCCATTTCATTCGAATCGACATCATGATATGAACCATCGAATAAACTAACCTTTACATCAACAACCGGAAAACCAGCTAAAACGCCGTTCTCCATTTGCTCTTGCACACCTTTATCTATAGCTGGAATATATTCCTTTGGAATAGCTCCACCAACCACTTCACTCACAAATTCATAGCCCGAACCACGCTCCTTTGGTTCTAACCTGAGCCACACATGTCCATATTGACCCTTGCCTCCTGACTGCCTTATAAACTTCCCTTCACACTCTACGACGCTCTTAATTGTTTCCCTGTATGCAACTTGCGGCGCGCCCACATTTGCCGCAACGTTAAACTCTCTTTTCATTCGGTCAACGATAATTTCAAGATGCAATTCACCCATGCCCGAAATTATTATTTGACCCGATTCCGGGTCACTACCGACTCTAAAGGACGGATCTTCTTGGGCTAACTTGGCTAGCGCAGCTCCCATTTTATCTTGATCTGCTTTTGTTCTTGGCTCTACAGCCACGGCAATAACCGGCTCAGGGAATTCCATTTTCTCGAGCAAAATCGGCTTCTCAATATCACAAAGCGTATCGCCGGTTGTTACGTCTTTCAGCCCAATAAACGCCGCGATTTCACCCGCTCTTACTTCACTGATTTCAACGCGACTGTTGGCATGCATCTGCACAATGCGTCCAACCCTTTCCTTTTTACCCTTACCAGCATTTAAAACCACATCTCCAGACTTGACCAATCCAGAATAAACCCTGAAAAAAGTCAGTGTTCCAACAAATGGATCTGTGGCTATTTTAAATGCCAAGGCTGAGAAAGACTCATCATCAGAGGCGCTGCGAACGACATTACTCTCCGCATCCGATAGACCTTCTACGGGCTTTATATCGAGAGGAGACGGCAGAAAATCTATCACGCCATCGAGAATACACTGCACACCTTTGTTCTTAAACGCCGACCCACAATAAGCCGGGACCAACTTATTCTGCAGAACCTGCGCTCTTATACCCTGCTTTACTTCTTCGTTTGTCAAAACACCTTTTTCAAGGTATTTATCCATCAATTCTTCAGATGCGTCAGCGGCGGCCTCAACCATACGTTCACGCCACTCTCTTGCGCGATCTTGCAGTTCTGCTGGAATTTCCATTTCCGTAAAGCCTACACCCATGTTGGCATCTTCCCAGTAGATAGCCTTCATTTTCAGCAAATCTACAACACCTTTAAAACTTTCCTCTGCCCCAATGGGCAGTTGCATCGGCACTACGACACTACCTAGCCGCGTCTTAATTTGCTCAACGACGCGCAAAAAATTAGCCCCGGAACGATCCATTTTGTTCACAAAAGCCAGCCTAGGCACATGATACTTGTTCGCTTGACGCCACACTGTTTCCGACTGCGGCTCTACCCCACCTACAGCACAAAAAACAGCGCACGCACCGTCCAACACACGCAACGACCGCTCCACTTCTATCGTGAAATCAACATGCCCTGGCGTATCAATTATGTTGATCCGATGCTCTGGATATTGCTTTTCCATACCCAACCAAAAGCACGTAGTCGCCGCAGAGGTGATTGTTATCCCTCTTTCTTGCTCTTGCTCCATCCAGTCCATAGTAGCGGCGCCATCATGGACCTCGCCCATCTTGTGAGAAACACCCGTATAAAACAGAATTCTCTCGGTGGTTGTTGTCTTTCCAGCATCGATATGAGCCATGATGCCTATATTACGGTAACGCTCTATAGGCGTCTTACGAGCCACAACAACAATCCAATCTAACTTTATTACCAGCGATAATGAGCAAACGCTTTATTCGCTTCCGCCATTCTATGCGTATCTTCGCGTTTCTTTGCTGCCGCTCCACGACCTTCCGACGCATCCAACAACTCACCTGCCAACTTAGCAGCCATGGTTCTTTCGTTGCGCTTGCGCGCAGCATCAATTAACCACCGCATCGACAACGCCAACCTTCTAGCAGGACGCACCTCTACAGGCACCTGATAAGTCGCACCGCCAACCCGGCGGGATTTAACCTCAACCCGTGGCTGGACATTTTCCAGTGCTTTTGCAACCAAATCTAAAGACTCTTTATGGCCTTTACCTTCAATGACATCCAACGCACCGTAAACAATTTTCTCAGCGACAGACTTCTTACCATCTTCCATGATCATATTCATGAATTTTGACAACATATCGCTACCAAAACGCGGATCCGGATTAATGACTCTTTTTGCAGCAACTCTTCTTCTTGACATCTGTTATCAACCTTTTATTTCTTAGGTCTTTTCGCGCCATATTTGGAGCGACCACATTTTCTATCCTTAACACCAGAAGTATCGAGACTTCCCCGAACCACGTGATAGCGAACACCAGGTAAATCTTTTACACGACCACCCCGAATCAACACCACGGAATGCTCCTGAAGATTATGACCCTCGCCACCGATGTAACTACTTACCTCGGCACCATTGGTCAACCTCACCCTTGCAACTTTACGCAAAGCCGAGTTCGGCTTTTTAGGGGTTGTGGTATAAACTCTGGTACAAACCCCGCGTCTTTGCGGACAAGCTTCCAACGCCGGAACGTTAGTCTTCTCTATTTTTTTAGCACGAGGCTTACGGACCAATTGATTGATCGTGGCCATTCTTAACTACTCCGAATATGCAATGTTTAATAAGCAATAAAGAAATCTGCGCAATCACAGATCAATACAGCTCCGCCCAAACCTATTGGCTGATGTGAGCAGAACATAATACCTTTACAATAGAACCAGGTCAAGCATTTTTGAGAATCTCTACTCTACATTCAATGCTTGTTTCAAAGCCTCTTCAACGTCAACCGCTTCAATGGCCTGGGTAGCCGTTTCTGAGCTGGAGCCAGAGTCCGCAGCTCTTCTCTTACGCCGTTGTTCATGGTAAGCCAAACCAGTACCCGCTGGAATGAGACGCCCAACAATTACGTTCTCTTTCAAGCCATTCAAGCTATCGCTGATGCCTCTTACCGCAGCATCGGTCAATACACGAGTTGTCTCCTGGAACGACGCCGCCGAAATAAATGACTCAGTGGCCAACGACGCTTTCGTGATGCCCAACAACAAAGAATCGTAGCTAGCCGGAATCTTCCCTTCTCTTTCAACTTGGTCGTTAACCGCGTTAATCATGGTGCGCTCGACCTGCTCCCCCTTAACAAAATCGGTATCACCAGACGCGGTAATCTCAACTTTTCTGAGCATTTGACGGATGATTGCCTCAATGTGCTTGTCATTGATTTTCACACCTTGCAAACGATAGACATCCTGAATTTCTTTTACCAGATAGTCCGCCAACTCTTCGATACCACGTAATCTCAAGATGTCATGCGGGGTCAATTCACCTTCAGCGATGGTTTCGCCCTTATCGACAAACTCACCCTCGAACACAGTGATATGGCGCCATTTTGGAATCAATGTTTCGTATTGCTCGCCTTCCGAATCAGTGATGATGACGCGCTGCTTACCCTTAGTTTCTTTACCAAAGGAGACCATACCGGTTGCCTCGGCCAAAATCGCAGGATCTTTGGTTTTCCGGGCTTCGAACAAATCAGCGACCCGTGGCAAACCACCGGTAATATCCCGAGTTTTACTAGACTCTTGCGGAATTCTCGCCAAAACGTCACCAACCTTTACTTCCCCACCGTCTTTAACACCGACGATAGCGCCTGCCGGCAAGAAGTATTGGGCGGGAATATCAGTTCCCGGCAAATTGATTTGTCCGCCTTGCTCATCGAGAAGACGAACCATAGGCCGCAACTCTTTACCAGCGGAGCTTCTTTGCTTAGGATCGGTAACCACTCGCGAGGTTAAGCCGGTTACGTCATCCGACTGTTCTTGAACAGTAATACCGTCCATAAAATCGATCAGCTGAATAAACCCGTCTACCTCGGTAATAACTGGATGGGTGTGCGGATCCCAATTAACGATGATGTCGCCGGCACTGACAGGACTACCGTCACCAACAGACAATACAGCGCCGTAAGGTATTTTGTAACGTTCGCGCTCACGACCGTAATCATCCATCACCCCAACCTCGCCTGACCGCGATACGGCTACGAGATTGTTTTCTCTGTTCTTCACAGTTTTCAAGTTATTGAGCTTCGCAGTACCGCTCGATTTAACCTGAACGTTACTGACCGCGGCAGACCGGGAGGCAGCACCTCCGATGTGGAACGTCCGCATCGTTAACTGAGTACCCGGCTCACCGATCGACTGCGCCGCTACAACGCCAACAGCTTCGCCAATGTTGACTAAATGGCCGCGTCCCAAATCACGACCATAGCATTTGGCGCACACGCCTTGCCGCGATTCACATGTAATCACTGAGCGTACCAACATTTTATCGACGCCGTTATCCTCCAGAACCGTGACCAGATTTTCATCGATCATCGTGCCCGCAGGAATTAGAACGTTGTTGCCGGCTGGATCAGTTACATCCATTGCAGCAACCCGTCCCAGTACGCGATCAACCAATGGCTCGACAACGTCGCCGCCTTCGATAATCGGCATCATGGTCAGGCCGTTTTGCGTACCGCAGTCGGATTCGGCAATCACCAAATCCTGCGCGACGTCAACCAAACGGCGGGTCAAATAACCCGAGTTAGCGGTTTTCAGAGCGGTATCGGCCAAGCCTTTTCGCGCACCGTGGGTTGAAATGAAGTACTGTAATACGTCCAAACCTTCACGGAAGTTCGCGGTAATTGGGGTCTCGATGATGGAGCCATCCGGCTTAGCCATCAAACCACGCATACCCGCCAACTGTCGAATCTGTGCCGCAGAACCCCGCGCACCGGATTCAGCCATCATAAAGATAGAGTTGAACGACTTTTGTTTTACTTTCTCGCCTTTTGAGTTGACAACTTCGTCTTCCCCCAAGCCTTCC
Source organism: Methylomonas sp. MK1 (assembly GCF_000365425.1). Taxonomy (NCBI): domain Bacteria; kingdom Pseudomonadati; phylum Pseudomonadota; class Gammaproteobacteria; order Methylococcales; family Methylococcaceae; genus Methylomonas; species Methylomonas sp. MK1. Next base: position 462,255 of record NZ_AQOV01000002.1, on the reverse strand, counting down.
ATCATCACTTTGGCGACCTGATCATTGGCGCGGGACCAAATATCGACAACCTTGTTGTAGCGCTCGCCGTCGGTAACCAAACCTGAGGCGTATTGATTCTGGATTTCGTTAACTTCAGCATCGGCTGAACGGATGATGTCGGCTTTTTTGACCGGAATTTCCATGTCTTCAATACCGAAGGATACGCCTGAACGAGTCGCGTATTTGAATCCCAGATACATGATCTTATCTGCCAACATCACGGTTTCTTTGATACCGAGATAGCGGTAGCTATAGTTGATCAGCCGGGATATGTTCTTTTTGGTCATGTCCACATTGACCAATTCGTATGGCATGCCGTCAGGAACGATGCCCCAAACAATTGCACGGCCAACCGTGGTTTTCTTTCTACTGACTATAGTTTCAAAGTCACCTTCCGGAGTTTTTAACTTCTCCGTCACACGTACTTCGATTTTACTCTGCAATTCAATAGCTTTAGCGTCCAGAGCTAGCATTACCTCGGACAAATCGCCAAACACACTACCCTCGCCTACCGCATTGATTTTCTCACGCGTGATGTAATACAAACCCAATACCACGTCCTGGGACGGATTGATTACAGGCTCACCGTTGGCGGGTGACAAAATATTGTTAGTCGCCATCATCAAGGTACGCGCTTCGAGCTGAGCCTCGATCGACAACGGAATATGCACGGCCATTTGGTCGCCGTCAAAGTCTGCGTTAAACGCACTACAAACTAATGGATGCAGCTGAATGGCTTTGCCTTCGATCAAAATCGGCTCGAATGCTTGAATACCCAATCTATGCAAAGTCGGGGCACGATTCAACAGCACAGGGTGTTCGCGAATTACCTCTTCGAGAATATCCCACACTTCGGCGCCTTCCCGTTCTACCATTTTTTTGGCAGCTTTGATCGTTGTCGCCAAACCGCGTAGCTGCAATTTGCTAAAAATGAAAGGTTTAAACAGCTCCAGTGCCATTTTTTTTGGCAAGCCGCACTGATGCAGTCTTAATGTCGGGCCGACCACGATAACCGAACGTCCCGAGTAATCGACACGTTTACCCAACAAGTTTTGCCGGAAACGACCCTGCTTACCTTTGATCATATCGGCCAAAGATTTCAACGGACGTCTGTTGCTACCGGTGATAGCACGACCGCGGCGACCATTATCTAACAAGGCATCGACAGCCTCTTGCAGCATGCGTTTTTCGTTGCGAACGATAATGTCTGGCGCGTTCAGGTCCAACAAGCGTGTCAAACGATTGTTTCTGTTGATCACCCGGCGATACAAATCATTCAAATCAGACGTCGCAAAGCGACCACCATCCAGCGGCACCAATGGGCGCAACTCGGGCGGCAATACTGGCAACACCGTCATAATCATCCATTCTGGACGATTATTGGAAGCCAGCAGGGAATCGATAACTTTCAGACGCTTCGAATATTTTTTGATTTTGGTATCGGAATTCGTCGCGTTGATCTCTTCCCGCAGCGTGTTGATTTCTTCTTTTAAATCAATTGACTTGAGCAAATCATAGATGGCTTCTGCACCCATTTTTGCCACAAAATCATCGCCGTGCTCTTCAACGGCGTTCAAATATTCTTCGTCGGTCAGCAGCTGGCCTTTTTCCAAAGGCGACATGCCCGGATCGATCACTACGAATGTTTCGAAATACAACACCCGCTCGATAGAACGCAGCGTCATATCCAACAACAAAGCAATCCGAGAAGGCAGTGATTTCAGAAACCAAATATGCGCAACCGGGCTGGCCAAATCGATATGGCCCATTCGTTCCCGGCGCACCTTAGACAGGGTAACTTCGACTCCGCATTTTTCGCAGATGACACCGCGATGTTTTAGGCGCTTGTATTTACCGCACAAACACTCGTAATCGCTGATCGGTCCAAAAATCTTGGCGCAAAACAGGCCATCACGTTCCGGCTTAAAGGTACGGTAATTGATTGTCTCAGGCTTTTTAACTTCACCATAAGACCAAGAACGAATCATGTCCGGCGAAGCCAATCCAATGCGGATATTGTCAAAATCATCTGTACGACCTTGACGTTTTAAGAAATTCATTAAATCTTTCAAGAGCTTATCCCCTTTAAATGTTATCCGATATTGTCCAGAATCTATCTCGCAAAGAACAGAATTAATCTTGTTCCATTTCGATATTCACTGCTAGCGAACGAATCTCTTTCACTAAGACATTGAATGATTCCGGCATGCCGGCTTCCATTGAATGGTTGCCATCGACAATGTTTTTATACATTCTGGTTCTGCCTGTGACGTCGTCGGATTTGACCGTCAACATTTCTTGTAACGTATAAGCGGCACCGTAAGCTTCGAGCGCCCAAACCTCCATCTCACCAAAACGTTGGCCACCGAATTGGGCTTTACCGCCCAAAGGCTGTTGTGTTACCAAACTATATGGGCCGGTTGAACGTGCATGCATTTTGTCGTCCACCAAGTGATTCAGTTTCAGCATGTACATGTAACCCACTGTAACTTCACGCTCAAACGGTTCGCCCGTTAAGCCATCATAAAGCACGGTTTGTCCATGTTCCGGCAAATCCGCTAAACGCAACATTGTACGAATATCTTCTTCGGAAGCACCGTCGAATACAGGAGTCGCCATCGGCACACCGGCGACCAGATTTACCGCCATCTCCAGAATTTCTTTATCGGTGAATGAATTAAGATCTTCTTTTCTACCGCTGCAATTGTAAATTTTCTCCAAGAAACCACGAATTTCGACGACTTTTGCTTGAGCTTCAAGCATCTTACCGATCTTGATACCCAAACCTTTGGAAGCCCAACCCAAATGTGTTTCCAGTACCTGTCCAACGTTCATACGCGACGGTACACCGAGTGGGTTTAATAGAATGTCGACAGGATTGCCGTCAGCTGTATAAGGCATATCTTCAATCGGTACGATTTGCGAGATAACACCTTTGTTACCATGGCGACCCGCCATTTTGTCGCCGGGCTGAATGCGTTTTTTCACGGCCAAATAAACTTTGACCATTTTCAACACACCTGGCGCCAAATCGTCGCCCATCGTGATTTTTTTCTTTTTCTGCTCGAAACGTTCGTCGAACTCTTTACGTTGCTGCTCTACATGCTCGGCAACAGTCTCCAACTGCACATTGACATCTTCGTCCTGTGTGCGAATTTTCAACAACTCTGAGGGAACCAGTCCATCGAGGTAATCGGCAGTAATCTCTTCGCCTTTTTTCAAGCCATTCGGGCCTTTTTCAGCCTTTTTACCGGCTAACAAAGTTTTTACCCGCGCAAAAATATCGTGCTCGACGATTTTCAGCTGGTCGTCCAAGTCTTTCCGGTAACGCTTGATTTCCGCATCTTCGATTTCCAATGCTCGCTTGTCTTTCTTCACACCATCGCGGGTGAAAACTTGCACATCGATCACCGTACCGCGAACATTGCCGGGTACGCGCAGAGAAGTATCCTTAACGTCGGCCGCTTTTTCGCCGAAAATCGCTCTCAGCAGTTTTTCTTCCGGCGTTAATTGCGTTTCGCCTTTTGGCGTCACTTTACCAACCAGAATGTCGCCGCCTTTCACTTCCGCGCCCACATAAACGATGCCGGATTCGTCCAGTTTGGATAAGGCTTCTTCACTAACGTTTGGTATATCCGCAGTAATCTCTTCGGGGCTGTGTTTGGTTTCACGCGCTACGCAGGTTTTTTCTTCGATATGAATCGTGGTAAAACGATCTTCCTTTACCACCCGCTCTGAAACCAGAATCGAGTCTTCGAAGTTATAACCGTTCCATGGCATGAAGGCGATCAACATGTTTTGACCAAGTGCCAATTCGCCTATGTCGGTCGATGGACCGTCCGCCAAAATATCGCCGGCTCTAACTATGTCACCGAGTTTAACCAGTGGTTTCTGGTTAATGCAGGTGTTTTGGTTAGATCGGGTATATTTAATCAAGTTATAAATATCGACACCTGGTACGCCAGCTACCGTTTCATTATCGTTTGCACGTACCACGATGCGCGCTGCATCGACCGCTTCGATACGACCGCCGCGAGTCGCAACTACGGTTACGCCAGAGTCTTTGGCCACTACGCGTTCCATACCGGTACCAACTAAAGGCTTCTCAGCGCGCAACGTCGGAACGGCTTGCCGTTGCATGTTAGAACCCATCAAAGCCCGGTTCGCGTCATCGTGCTCAAGGAACGGAATAATCGATGCTGCCACGGAAACGATCTGTTTGGACGATACGTCCATATACTGCACAGTTTCGGAGGAGGCCAAAGTAAATTCGTCTTTGTAACGGCAAGATACTAAGCCTTCAACCAATTTGCCGCTTTCGTCAACCGCAACGCTGGACTGCGCAATAACGTATTCGCCTTCCTCAATAGCCGAGATGTAATCGACCTGATCGGTAACTTTGCCATCGACCACTTTCCGATAAGGGGTTTCCAGGAAGCCATATTCGTTGGTTCTAGCATACACCGACAGAGAGTTAATCAAACCGATGTTCGGTCCCTCTGGCGTTTCGATAGGGCAAACCCGACCATAGTGAGTGGTGTGAACGTCACGAACCTCGAATCCAGCGCGTTCTCTGGCCAAACCACCTGGTCCCAAGGCCGAAACTCGGCGTTTATGAGTGACTTGCGACAGCGGATTGTTTTGGTCCATAAACTGCGACAGCTGGCTAGAACCAAAGAACTCTTTGACCGCAGCGGAAACTGGTTTCGCATTGATGATTTCCTGCGGCATATAGCCTTCGGAATCCGCCAAAGTCAAACGCTCTCTGACAGCCCTTTCAACTCGTACTAAACCGATACGGAACTGGTTCTCGATCATTTCCCCAACAGAACGTACGCGTCTGTTACCCAAATGATCGATATCGTCTACGGTACCGTTACCATTTCTGATCTTGATCAGTTCTTTCAGTACATCGATGATGTCTTCTTTGCTTAGAGTCCCTAAGCCTTCTGTCTCTTCACGACCCAGGCGACGGTTAAATTTCATCCGTCCAACAGCTGACAGGTCGTAACGCTCGTCGGTAAAGAACAGGTTTTCGAATAAATTTTCCGCAGACTCGACGGTAGGCGGCTCGCCAGGACGCATCATACGATAAATTTCTACCAAGGCTTCCAAGCGATTTGTGGTGGTATCCAGGCGCATCGAATTGGAGATATACGGCCCCCTATCCAAATCGTTGACATACAGGGTGTTTATCTCGGTAACACCTGCGTCGATCAATTTTTGCAATAAATTATCGGTGATTTCGTCGTTAACACTGGCCAACAACTCGCCAGTGGATTTATCGACAATATTGTGGCCCAGAATTTTTCCATACAGATAGTCTCTAGGCACTTCGATTTCAGTGACACCGGACTTTTCCAGTTGACGAACATGCTTCGCTGTAATTCTGCGACCTTCTTCGATAACAACGTTACCGTCGTGCTTAATATCGAAAACAGCCATTTCACCACGCAACCTATCCGGAATAACGTGGAACATCAATTTTTCGGCGCTCAATGAGAACTTGTTGGTTTCGAAGAAAATGTTGATCATTTCTTCGTTTTCATATCCCAAAGCCCGTAACAAAATAGTAGCCGGAATTTTTCTACGTCTGTCTATACGCACATATACGGCGTCTTTATGATCGAATTCAAAATCCAACCATGAGCCACGATACGGTATTACCCGTGCATTGAACAGCAATTTACCGGACGAATGGGTTTTACCTTTGTCGTGATCGTAGAATACACCGGGAGATCTGTGCAACTGCGACACAATGACCCGCTCAGTACCGTTAATCACGAAAGTGCCGTTATCGGTCATTAGCGGAAGTTCGCCCATGTAAACTTCTTGCTCTCTAATGTCTTTAACGACCTTGGTATTGGCAGGCGCGTCTTTATCATAGATAACTAAACGTACTAAAACGCGCAACGGAGCTGAAAATGTAGCACCGCGCTGTTGACATTCTCTTACATCGAATGCGGGTTCCCCCAAGCGATATTTAACGTACTCCAATACGGCATAGCCGGAATGACTTACTACCGGAAAGACACTGGAGAATGCGGCATGCAGCCCCTGATTACGTCTTTTATCCGGCTCTATGCCGGACTGCAAAAAATTTGCATACGAATCAATTTGTGTTGCCAAAAGATAGGGGACTTCCAATACTTCGGAACCCTTCCCAAAATTATTACGGATACGCTTTTTTTCGGTAAAAGAATAGGCCATATTGCTTCTATACCTTCGTCGTCAGAGATTATTTACTACTGTTTTAGAAACAGTAAAAGGCCGACGGCAAAATGCCGTCAGCCCGGTTTGGTAGGCTTATGCCTGGTATGCAGTCAAGATGCTTATTTGATTTCGGCAGTTGCGCCAGCTTCTTCAAGCTCTTTTTTCGCCGCTTCAGCTTCGGCTTTGTTGACACCTTCTTTAACGGTAGTTGGTGCGCCTTCAACAGCGTCTTTAGCTTCTTTCAAGCCCAAGCCTGTCAAACCGCGAACTGCTTTAATAACCGCTACTTTGTTCTCGCCGAAACCGGTCAAGATAACATCGAACTCGGTTTGCTCTTCAACAACAGCCGCTGCTACAGGAGCTGCAACCGCCACTGCCGCCGCAGCAGAAACGCCAAACTTTTCTTCCATCGCTGAAATCAGATCAACGATTTCCATAACAGTCATGTTAGAGACTGCTTCCAAGATGTCTTGTTGTGAAATTGCCATTGTGTATTCCTCTAAAATTAATGAGTTTTAACTGGTTAACGAGAGATTATGCTGCTTCTTTCTCGTCTCTGATTGCAGCCAGAGTACGCGCGAGTTTCTCGACCGGTGCTTTCATGACCGACATCAGCATGCTGATACCTTGATCACGGGTTGGCAATCTTGCCAATCTATCCAGCTCCGATCCGTCAAAGGCTTGTCCGCCGATCGCAACTACTTTAGCGATCAGTTTGTTATGGCCTTTGGAGAATTCGCTGATGAGTCGTGCAGCGCAGCCTGGATCTTCCATGGAAAATGCCAGAATTAAAGGACCAACCAGTCCTTCCTGCATACATTCAAACTCAGTCCCAGCGACAGCACGTTTAGCCAGTGTATTTTTGACTACGCGCAAATAAACGCCCGTTTCTCTCGCGGTTTTACGCAGTTCCGTTAATTCGGTAACTGTCAAACCCCGATATTCCGCAGCAATTGCGGAATGGGCTTTAGCGGCGAATTCAGCAACTTCCTCTACGACAACTTTTTTGCTATCTAAATTGAGTGCCACATCTACCTCCGGTACTTTCCGATTATGCATCGGATCTATGAAACGCATCTTTCGATGCCCCTTTCACGGTCCCTTTCACCAACTTTGCGGCTCCAGCTCCCGTCTGCGTAGGAAAATTAAGCTTGCGCACCTACGGTCTTTGACGGTTGCCGATAACTCGGCAACCCAAAGCCTTACAACTGTTAATTTCTTAAATATCGATGCTGCTTTGATCGATCCACAAACCTGGACCCATAGTCGACGACAGGGCAATTTTTTTCAGATACACGCCTTTCGCTGCCGTAGGCTTGGCTTTTTTCAGATCTGAAATCAAAAACTCCAGATTTTGTTTAAGTGAGGTTTCATCGAAAGACACTTTGCCGATAGAGCAATGAATGATGCCTGATTTATCGGTGCGGTACCTGACCTGTCCTGATTTGGCATTTTTGACTGCGGTAACGACATCTGGGGTTACGGTACCCACCTTTGGGTTAGGCATCAGGCCTCTTGGGCCCAAAATTTGGCCCAATTGACCAACCACCCGCATTGCATCAGGTGAGGCAATGACCACATCAAAGTTCATCTCGCCGCGCTTAACTTGCTCGGCCAAATCGTCCATTCCGACGATGTCCGCGCCCGCTTCACGCGCTGCATCAGCATTAGGGCCTTGAGTAAACACAGCAACTCTTACCGTTTTGCCAGTCCCGTTAGGCAACACGGAGGCACCACGAACGTTTTGGTCGGATTTGCGTGGATCAACACCCAAATTAACACTCACATCCACTGACTCATCAAACTTGCTATTCGCGAACTCTTTTAAAAGAGCCACCGCTTCGGCAACCGAATATTGTTTACTTCTAACTACCTTTTCTTTGATAGCCTTTGCTTTTTTAGTTACTTTTGCCATTACACGCCCTCCACGTTCAAACCCATGCTGCGAGCGCTTCCCGCAATAATTCTTATCGCCGCTTCCAAATTAGCTGCGTTCAAGTCTTCCATTTTGGTTTTAGCGATTTCTTCCAACTGCGCACGCGAAACCGTGCCGACTTTATTAGAATTGGGCTTGCTGCTTCCGCTTTTAATACCCACTGCTTTTTTCAACAAAACCGAAGCGGGTGGCGTCTTGGTAATAAAAGTAAAGCTTTTATCACTATAGACGGTGATAACAACAGGCAAAGGCAGGCCTTTCTCAACTTCTTGAGTTCTCGCATTAAACGCCTTGCAGAACTCCATAATATTGACACCACGCTGACCCAATGCAGGACCAATTGGTGGACTAGGATTAGCCTCACCTGCTTTAACTTGCAGCTTGATGTACGAATCAATTTTTTTTGCCATTTTATACTCCTAACGGGTGCAAACGCTTTTCAGCTCCCCAACAAACAAAAATCCCGGCCACATAAATGACAGGGATTCGTAAAAATCTCGGATTGTAGGTTAGACTTTTTCAACCTGTCCAAATTCTAATTCAACTGGTGTAGATCGACCGAAAATAAGAACCGATACGCGCAACCGGCTCTTCTCGTAATTGACTTCTTCTATGTTGCCATTGAAGTCTTTAAATGGGCCATCGGTAATCCGAACAACTTCCCCAACTTCGAACAACACTTTAGGCCTCGGTTTATTCACACCCTCTTCAACGCGATTTAATATTGCCATCGCTTCTTTTTCAGAGATTGGTGACGGCCTATCTGATGCCCCACCAATAAAGCCCAATACTCTGGGGACGTTCCTTACCAAATGCCATGTTTCGTCATTCAATTCCATTTGCACAAGCACGTATCCGGGAAAGAATTTTCTTTCACTTTTACGCTGCTGACCCATACGCATTTCAACGACCTCTTCGGTAGGAACCAGAATTTTTCCAAAAAATTCCTCCAATCCTTCACGTTTTATGCGCTCTTCCAGAGCTTGCTTGACTTTATTTTCAAAGTTGGAATAAGCATGAACGACATACCAGCGAAGCGCCATTATTTAATCCCCTGGCTCATCAAAAGCTGAACACCCCAAAACAAAAACATATCTAGCAACCACAGTATTAAGCCTACTATGAAGACCATTAAAAAAACCATTAGCGTAGTACGAACCGCCTCGTCTTTAGTGGGCCATACGATTCTCTTGAATTCCTGCTTCGACTCCAGCATAAAACCCCATAGACCACGACCTTTAGCAGTCGTAAAAGCGACAGCCACAGCAGCCGCTAAAACCGCCACCAAAACTAAAACGCGATAAAGAAGCTGCAAATCAGAAAAATAGTAGAACGCTGATATGCCGGCAACAACAAAAACCAGAGATAAAGCCAACTTTACGATGTCCACCACTGAGGAGACTTCTTCTGCCTGTGCGTTCATTTAGTCAACTTGAATTAAATTATGAAGATTCTCTGAATGGCAGGCCAGGAGGGACTCGAACCCCCAACTTGCGGTTTTGGAGACCGCTGCTCTACCAATTGAACTACTGACCTATTCAGAAAATATTTTTTGAATCAAAACCGGTTATTACTCGATAATTGAAGCAACAACACCCGCACCAACGGTGCGACCACCTTCGCGAATCGCAAAACGTAAGCCGTCTTCCATCGCAATCGGTGAGATTAGTTTTACGGTAACAGCGATGTTATCGCCTGGCATCACCATTTCCACACCTTCTGGCAAATCAACCGCACCGGTTACGTCGGTTGTTCTAAAGTAGAACTGCGGACGGTAGCCGTTGAAGAACGGGGTATGACGACCACCCTCTTCTTTGGACAGCACATAAATCTCTGCTTTAAAGTGAGCGTGTGGCTTGATGGAGTTAACATGCGCCAATACTTGACCACGTTCAACATCTTCTCTTTTGGTACCACGCAACAGGACACCGACGTTATCACCCGCTTGACCTTGATCGAGCAGCTTGCGGAACATTTCCACACCGGTGCAGGTCGTTTGAACGGTGTCTTTGATGCCGACGATTTCAACTGCTTCGCCCACTTTGATGATGCCACGCTCAACACGACCGGTTACTACGGTACCGCGACCTGAAATTGAGAACACGTCTTCGATGGGCATCAAGAATTTGCCGTCGATCGCACGCTCTGGCTCAGGAATGTAACTATCCAGGGCCTCAACCAAGCGGACTACGGATTGTACACCAATTTCGCTTTGCTCGCCTTCTAAAGCTTTCAATGCAGAACCCACAATAATAGGGGTATCGTCACCAGGGAATTCATATTGATTCAACAGCTCACGAATTTCCATTTCGACAAGCTCAATCAGCTCGGCGTCGTCTACCATATCTGCTTTGTTCAAGAACACGACAATGTAAGGCACACCGACTTGACGTGACAACAGGATGTGTTCGCGCGTTTGCGGCATAGGACCGTCCGCAGCCGAGCAAACCAGGATGGCGCCGTCCATTTGGGCCGCACCGGTAATCATGTTTTTAACGTAGTCAGCGTGACCAGGGCAGTCAACGTGGGCATAGTGGCGGTTGGCTGACTCATACTCTACGTGTGAGGTAGAAATAGTGATACCGCGCGCACGTTCTTCCGGGGCGTTGTCGATTTGATCAAAAGCCTTGACCTCGCCGCCTTGCAGCTCCGCCATTACTTTTGTTAATGCCGCTGTCAATGTGGTTTTACCATGGTCAACGTGACCAATGGTGCCAACGTTTACGTGCGGTTTCTTTCTTTCAAATTTTTCTTTAGCCATTATGAAACACCCTAACTACAACAGAAACAATCAACCTTATCTGGAGCTCATAACCGGATTCGAACCGGTGACCTCTTCCTTACCAAGGAAGTGCTCTACCTACTGAGCTATATGAGCGAGTACCATTACCTCGAGAATGGAGCGGGTGATGGGAATCGAACCCACGCAATCAGCTTGGAAGGCTGGAGTTCTACCATTGAACTACACCCGCAGATCCCATTAAATTTGGTGGTGGAGGGGGGAGGATTCGAACCTCCGAAGGTAGAACCGGCAGATTTACAGTCTGATCCCTTTGGCCGCTCGGGAACCCCTCCGTTACTTATTCGGTCAATTATCCTTATTTATAAAATCCTAGTCAAGTTTTTTTTAAGAATCCTTTCTAAAGACTCTTAGGCATTAATCAGAGCATAATCGCCCGCAATTAGCGCCTCCATATTTTTTGCCACTCCCTCAAACATACCAAGCAGTCTCGCCTGACCGTCTAGCGACAACCCAGACAATACGTAATCAGCTACCTTTTCCCTTGTCACAGGGCGACCAATACCGAGTCTCAGCCGGTAAAAATCACGAGAATCAATGTGGGCGATAATATCGCGAAGCCCATTATGCCCCCCATGACCTCCATCCCGCTTTAACCTGACAACACCCTCGGACAACTCAAGATCATCATGAACCACAAGCATCTCGTCTGGATTGAGCTTGTAATATCGCAAAAGCTTACCAACAGACATGCCGCTTTTATTCATAAAAGTCATCGGCTTTAACAATATCAGCTTACATCCGCCAATATTGCACTCCGCCACCTCACCGGAAAACTGACCACTGCTCGACCAACCAACACCAGCCAATCCCGCCAGGTACTCCACAAACAAAAACCCGGCATTATGCCGGGTTTTTTCGTATTGCCGCCCAGGATTACCCAGACCAACAACTAACTTAATCATTCAAGCGAAGCTTAATATGCTACTACTCAGCTGACTCCACAGATCTTGGCTTAACAATTTGTGCAACCGGATGATCATGCTCAGCACCATGCTGCAACGCAGCGATTTCAACACCGGCCGGCAAAACCAAATCAGACAAATGTATTGTCGAACCAACATCTACACCAGCCAGATCTACCTCGATAAATTCCGGCAAAGCAGAAGGCATACACAACACCTCGACATCAGCCATTGCATGAGTGACTAAACCGCCCTTTTTAACGCCGACCGAAATAGCTTCATTGATAAAATGCAAAGGAACATGGACTTTCAATTTATGCGTCTCATCAACACGCATAAAGTCCATATGCAAAACTATCGGCTTTGCAGGGTGTCTCTGTATATGCTTAAGAACAGCTTTTTCTGTTTTGCCGTCGATTTTAAGATCAAGCACATGAGAATAAACCGCCTCATGCACCAAATGCTTAACCACTTCGTTATGGTCCAGCAACAACATCTCAGGAGCACCGTTACCACCATAAACTACGGCTGGCACTTTACCCTGGCGACGAACAACTTTGGCCGCACTACTGCCCGAGGCACTGCGAGCTTCTGCAACAAATTCAAACACGTTAGCCATTTTTTTCTCCAAAAGCTTGTTCCACAAGCACTACTTTAATTCTTATCAGTCAACATAAAGCGAGCTTACAGACTCGCCCACAGCTATCCGCCGTATTGTTTCCGCCAACATTTCCGCAACACTTAGCTGCCTGATCTTATCAATCCCGGACAATTCTGCAGTCAACGGAATCGTATCAGTAACCACCAACTCATCAAGAACGGAATTTTCAACATTCTCCGCAGCCGCACCGGATAACACCGGGTGAGTACAGTATGCAACAACCTTCTTGGCACCATTTTTCTTGAGTGCTTCTGCCGCATGACACAAAGTGCCGGCCGTATCGACCAAGTCATCTACCATGACACATGTCCGACCCTCTACATCGCCGATAATGTGCATTATTTCAGAAACGTTCGGCCTAGGCCTACGCTTGTCGATTATCGCCAAATCAGCATCGCCGAGGCGCTTGGCAATGGCTCTAGCCCTTACCACCCCTCCAACATCGGGCGACACCACGATCAAATCTTCGTATTCTTGCCGCCAAATATCGCCTAGCAAAATAGGGGAAGCATACACATTATCAACAGGAATCCCAAAGAACCCCATAATTTGATCAGCATGCAAATCAACGGTCAAAGCCCTGTCAGCCCCGGCATTTCCTATCATATCCGCAACCAATCTTGCAGTAATAGGCACCCTGGCCGATCTTGAGCGCCTATCTTGCCGAGCATAACCATAATAAGGCATCACAGCGGTTATTCTAGCCGCAGACGCCCGCCTCATAGCATCGATCATCACCAACAATTCCATCAGGTTTTCGTTGGTAGGCGCACAGGTAGGCTGTATGACAAATACATCCCTACCTCTAACATTCTCTTCTATCTCAACAAAAATCTCGCCATCACTAAAACGACCAACAGTGGCCATGCCGAGGCGCATATTGAGCTTCTTCACAATACCTTCAGACAACGCCTTATTGGCATTCCCCGAGAATACCATTACCGAGGCTTCACGCATTCAAGCACTCCTAAGGAACTATTGTGTGGAGATTATGGCTGGGCTGCAAGGATTCGAACCTTGGTATGCGAGGATCAAAACCTCGTGCCTTACCGCTTGGCGACAGCCCATTAAATTGATTAAACAGATCCGTGTTCTAATTTTTCATGCAGAGGCGACACATTAAGCCCTCGAGCCAAATAAACCGACCAATTCTGACTCAACACAGAAAAGGCCTCACGCGCCGACTCTTCCGAGTTGAACTGGGCAAACACACAAGCCCCTGTTCCAGTTAATCTCGCTTCTGCATATTGAGACAATGCATCCAATGCATTACTCACCGACTCATACAACTTACTAACGACGGGAAGACAATCATTCCGCCAATCGCCTGCAATGAAGTCGCGCATTGTGATGGGTTTGCTATCTCTTGTCAACTCTTCCGCCAAAAAAATCTGCTTAGTGTTCACGTGACAATCAGGCTTGATCACCACAACCCATTGTTCCGGAATCGTTACGGGCTTTAATTCCTCCCCAACACCTTCACCCCAAGCGGTGTAACCATAGACAAAAACAGGCACATCAGCACCAAGCTGCAAGCCCAACTCCATCAGTTTTTCTAATGGTAACTGCAAATTCCACAACCTATTCAGCACCACCAGAGTAGTTGCAGCATCGGAACTACCGCCACCCAAGCCGCCGCCCATAGGTAGATTCTTTTCGACGTCGATACACACCCCGGATGAACACTCGGTAAATTGCTTCAATAAGTTGGCGGCACGAACAGTTAAGTCTTCGTGTTCCGGGACACCTGGAATTGGATGGCGCAAATAAACCCGGCCATTTTCCGCAGGAAAAAAAGTTATCCAATCACACAAATCAATAATCTGAAATACTGTTTGCAGCAAATGGTAGCCATCGGGACGACGCCCGGTGATCCTCAACATTAAATTCAACTTAGCCGGCGCTGGCCATTTCTCACCCCAACCCGCCGCCTGTTCTTGCATTCCCGTCACGACAAATCCCATTGATCCACTATTAATTTAATTCTTGTCTTATCTTTTTCCGCATTGATTTTTCTCGGCAGTACCACTGCGTTAACATGCTGCATTTCTTTGAAACCGACCCGCCATCCAGCCTGGAAAAAACCATCAGCCTGCTCGACAAAAGACTGCTCTGGGTCAGGCAAGCCAAGCACCCAATATCTCAAAGCATCCACAGGCATCATCACGCCGAGTTGCTCAGCCAATACATCTTCAACCGGCCCGCGAAACTCTTTACGGATATCGCCATCATCCACAGACACCATATCAGCGGACACGGAAATCACAAGCTTGCCTTGAGCCAGCGGCCCAGCAAGCTCTATATCATCCCGATCCAAGCGATGCCGCCAACTCACTGAAGCGGAAAAGGAATCCCTCTCATCAGCTAAAGCCAAACGCCCCTCGAAATACCATTGCCGCTGCTGCTGCAAAACTTGCATATCTTGCAGCCGATAAGCCTCTACAGGCTTCTCGGACAACAAAGAACAGCCGGCCACGGACATCACAGACAACAAAAATACGCTGCTCTTAAAAATCATTGCCCGTTCTGCAAAAACCGCTTTTTAAACTCCAACAAATATTCGTCATCAGGAGATTTTTTATAAACACTGTCGAAAAGCTCTTTTGCTTCCTTTTTTTCGCCTAAAGACCAAAGCACCTCGGCAATATGCGCGGCAATTTCATTTTCCGGCTGCTTCTCGTAGGCTCTACGCAAAAACTCCAGGGCCCGATCAGGCTTTCCGAGCTTAAATTGCAACCATCCGTAGCTATCTATCACCACTGCTTCATCAGGCTGCAAACTGAGAGCGCGCTCCAAATATTTGGCCGCTTCCTCATAGCGTTGTGTTCTATCGGTCAACGTATAACCCAACGCGTTCAGGGCCCCCACATCGTCCGGCTTTTTCTCTAAAATTTTCTGCAAGTCGGATTCCAGCACATCCAGCTTGTCCAAGCGCTCCGCAACCAATGCCCTGGCATATAAGACTTCGCGATTATCGGGCATATCTTTTAAAGCCAGCGTCAAAACATCGAAGGCTTCCTGGTATTTACCCAATTGATTGTAAAGCTCCGCCTTAACCATCAACACCCGCAAATGCTGCTCAGGATACTTGTTATCCATCCGCTTGATGCGCGCCTCGATCTCGTCGAAGCGTTTTTGATTCATCAACAAAGACACCGCAGCCATATCCGCGTCGAATGCATAATTGCCGTCGCTCACCCGATCAAACCAAGTTAACGCCTTATCCGGATGCTGTTGATCAACTTCAATCTTACCCAAGTAAAAACTAGCCTGCCCTTCCCACTCTGGGTTATTCAGCAACTTCTCAAGTACGTTTTCAGCCTTATCGACCTGGCCTTGCTGCATATATACCAAAGCCAACGTAAACAGCGTTTCAGCATCGTCCGGCCTATCTTCCAGCACACTCTGGCACAGCTTTATCGCATCGTCATAGTCGTGACCGTTAACCAACACTTCCAACAACATCTTTCTCAGCATTCTATCTTCCGGCGCCGCCTTAACCGCTTTTTCCAAAGAGGCGCGCGCCTTAGCCAAGTCGCCGGAGCGTCCGGCCAGCTGTGCTTGCAAAATCACAGCCTTATTCCAATCAGGCTGGATCAGCAACGCTTGACTAACTTTCTGCTGAGCCAACTCATTATTCTGGAGAACCGACGCCAAAACCGCCTGCAAGAAAAATACGCTCGCTTGATTAGGATGCTCAACAGCCAACTCTTCCAACACGTCATAGGTAAATTGCGTGCGACCTTCCTTTTCCATCAATTTGGTCATTTCCAGCACACCAGCCTCAAAACCGGCCGGATCATCAGCCAGCATGGCATTGAGATTTTCTAAAGCCGCCTTTTGATCTGAATTTTTGATCGCCAACAACACGGCAAACTTTCTCGCCGCCAAATTTTTACCGTCTTTGGACAACCAAACTGTCAAGGCCTCGCGGGTACGCTGCTCATCTTTCAAAAACAAACCGATTTTGACGGCACGCTCTGCAATCCTAGGATCATCGACTCGCTTAGCGGCTTGCAAATAAGCATCCATGGCCAAATGATACTGATTGCGCTGCCCTGCCAATTCGGCGGCCATCAGCAAATACAGCACCTCTTCGTCGATCACAGTATTGCGGTTAACTCTGCTTTCCAAACCCTCCGGCTTGGCTGGCACACCTTCTGCGTCAGGCTCTTTCTCAGGAGAAACCGCACATCCTGACATCGATAAAAACATTGCTATGGCTATCCATTTTTTCATGCAATCAATTGACCCACTTTTGAAAAACTATTGACGATAGATTACCAGAAAAAGCCCCTGAATCGGACTGTCGTTTCATTGTATTTGGACAAAAACAGCGCATTCCTTAAAATAGCGGACTTTTCTTGTGCTATTGTTCGCAACCGATGACTCTTCTTGCCGTAGGGATAAATTACAATACCGCCCCGGTCGCGATCCGCGAACGCTTGGCGTTCCCGACGGAAGCGCTCGATAACACCTTGAAAAACCTGTGGAATCTTCGCGAAATCAGCGAAGCGGCCATTCTATCGACTTGCAATCGCACCGAGTTTTACTACCAGGCCGACAGCGATAACCAATCCTCGTTGGTAAACTGGATAGCCGACACCAAACAGATCAAACCAGCCGACTTCACTCCCTACCTTTACAGCTACAAAGACAGCCAGTCGATAAGACATATGTTCCGAGTGGCTTGCGGTCTGGATTCGATGATCTTGGGCGAGCCGCAAATTCTCGGCCAAATGAAAACCGCCTACCATGCCGCTTCACAAGCCGGCACGCTGGGCAGAAATCTCAGTAAATTATTTCAACACACCTTTTCCGCCGCAAAAAAAGTGCGCACCGACACCGCTATCGGCTCCAGCCCGGTCTCCGTCGCATTTGCCGCCGTGCAACTGGCGCAACAGATTTTCGACAAGCTCAGCGAACAAACCGCGTTACTAATAGGTGCAGGCGAAACCATAGAACTTACCGCCCGCCATCTATACCAGCACGGTATCGGCCGCATCATTATTGCCAATCGCACTTACGACAAAGCCCACGCTTTAGCCATGCAATTCAACGGCTACGCGATAAACCTAGCCGAGTTGCCGAATCATTTGGCGGAAGCCGATATTGTGGTGTCGTCCACCGCCAGCCAATTGCCGATACTTGGCAAAGGCCGCGTGGAAAGCGCGATCAAGATCCGCAAGCACAAACCGATGTTCATGGTTGATCTAGCCGTGCCGCGTGACATTGAGGCAGAGGTTGCACAACTGCGCGACGTGTATTTGTATACCGTCGACGACCTGCAAAACACCGTCAATCAAAATATGGACTCGCGCCGCCGCGCCGCCGAGCAGGCTGAGGAAATTATCGACACTCAAGTCGAACATTTTATGGCCTGGCTACGCTCTCAAGGCGCGCAGGAAACCATCCGCGATTTCCGCACCCAGGCCGAACAAACTCGCGACGAAGCATTACAAAAGGCTTTAGCCCAACTCAACAGCGGCGCAGCTGCCGACGAAGTGTTGCAGCGCCTCGCCCACACCTTGACCAATAAATTGATCCACACCCCCTGCGCGCAATTGCGCGAGGCTGGCGCCAATGAACGCCACGACCTGATCGCCGCTTCCCGCGAAATTTTCAAATTACGATAAGCCACTGAATGAAACCCTCGATACAAACCAAACTGGAAAACCTCGGCGAACGCTTCGAAGAAATCACCGCGTTGTTGTCGCAACCGGAAGTACAAAGCAATCAAAACCAATTCCGCAGTCTAAGCCAGGAATACGCGCAGATCGAGCCACTGGTCGCCTGTTACAAAACCTATCAGGAAAACGAAGCCAATCTGGAATCGGCCCAGGAAATGGCCAAGGACAGCGACCCGGAACTGAGGGAAATGGCCAAGGAGGAAATCCAGGCTGCTGAAGCCCAACGCGAGGAATTGACACAACAACTGCAAATCCTGCTGCTGCCAAAAGACCCGAACGACAACCGCAACGTGTTTCTGGAAGTCCGAGCCGGTACCGGTGGCGACGAAGCGGCAATATTCTCTGGCGATCTTGCGCGCATGTATCAACGCTATGCGGAAAAGCAAGGCTGGAGCACCGAGATCATCAACGAAAATCGCGGCGAACACGGCGGCTTTAAAGAAGTCATCATGCGCATCAGCGGCCAGAATGTTTACTCGCAACTGAAATTCGAGTCGGGCACCCATCGCGTACAACGCGTACCGGAAACCGAATCGCAAGGCCGCGTGCATACTTCGGCGTGCACCGTGGCGATCATGCCGGAGGTCGATGCGGTTGACGAAATCGACATAAACCCTGCGGATTTGCGCGTCGACACCTTCCGTGCCTCCGGCGCCGGCGGCCAGCACGTCAACCGTACTGAATCGGCTATCCGTATCACCCATATTCCGTCCGGTGTGGTGGTGGAATGTCAGGACGAACGCTCGCAGCATAAAAATCGCGCCCGCGCGATGTCGGTTTTACAAGCGCGCTTAATGTCTGCAGCCCAGGAAAAACAGCATGCCGAACAGTCTGAAAGCCGCAAACTGCAAGTCGGTAGCGGTGATCGTTCCGAGCGCATCCGCACCTATAACTACCCGCAAGGCCGTCTGACCGATCATCGGATCAATCTGACGCTCTACAAACTGGAAGAGATTATGGAAGGCGGACTGGAGCATGTGGTTCAACCGCTGATACACGAACATCAGGCGGAATTATTGACGCAGTTGGGCAATGTCTAAAAACAATGACCATTCGCTCCTGAGCCTGTTAATCGCGGCAAACGAACAGCTAAGCACGACATCCGAAACCGCAATGCTTGACGCCGAAGTATTGCTTTGCCACTGCCTGAACAAAAACCGCTCATTTCTCCGGGCCTGGCCGGAACATCAGCCTAGCGCTGAACAACTCGCGCAGTTTCAATTACTGGTCGAACAACGCTCGCAAGGCACGCCGGTTGCCTACCTAACCGGCCAGCGCGAGTTCTGGTCGCGCGATTTCAAAGTCAGCCCGGATGTGTTGATTCCCCGACCCGACACCGAATTGCTGATCGAGCTCAGCCTGTCGCTATTACCGACAGACCGGCCCTGTAAAATCATCGATCTCGGCACCGGTTCCGGGATTATTGCCGTCACGCTGGCCGCCGAGCGACCATTGACCCAAGTATTTGCCAGCGATCTAAGCTCGGCAGCTTTAGAAGTCGCCCGATATAACGCGCAGCAACTCAACACGGGCAGTGTGAGTTTTTTGCAATCGAGTTGGTTCGACAATATCGAGGAAACGGGCTTTGATTTGGTACTTAGCAATCCACCCTACATCGCGGATAAAGACCCGCATTTGTACGAAGGCGATGTACGCTTCGAACCCAGCAGCGCTTTGATCAGCGCCGAAAACGGCCTGCAAGACATTCGGCAACTTGCCGAACAAGCCCGTGCGCATTTGAAAGACTATGGGCAATTATTGGTCGAACACGGCTACAATCAACAAACCGAGGTACAGGCCATTTTCAACGAATTGGGTTACCGACAGGTCAACACACATGCCGATTTATCCGGCAATCCTCGGGTGACTTCAGGAATTTGGAACACATTATGAACAACAGCGAAATTTCTCTGCCGCGCAAGCTCACCAATCAGTTACTGCACTTGGCGCAGCTATCCCCGGACACGGAGATTTGCGGTCTAATCGGCGCGGATAACGCGGGCCTGCCAGTGAGTTGTTATCCGGTGGCAAATTGCGCGGCCACACCAGAGAACCGGTTCCTATTGGACGCCAGCCAGCAAATCGAAGCCATGCGCCAAATACGCGAAAAAGGCGAAACGCTATTTGCTATCTACCACTCGCACCCGCACACTCCGGCCCAGCCTTCACCGACCGACATCCAGGAAGCCAGCTATCCGGATGCGCTGCATTTGATCATTTCCTTAAATACCAAGGGCGTGTTGGAAATGCGCGGCTTCAAAATTGCCGGACAAAGCGTGGAAGAGCTGGGGTTGAGTCTGATTGAGATATGAAACTCAAAGGAAATATAGGATGTGCTGAACAACGTGAAGCGCATCGGGCGCGATTGATGCGCTTCGCTTTCGCTCAGCACATCCTACTCTACCCGCAAAGACTATTTCGAGTTAGTGCTCCCAGGAAGCCACATCTTCGATAGGTTCAAGATGGGTATCGATATCAATATTGTCGAACTTGTCCTTGATCTGCTGCTCAATGGCTTCCAGCAAATCATGGCCCTGCTGCACCGTCCAGCCACCCGGCACCAACACATGCACCGACATGAAACGCCTGGCGCCGGCGTAACGCGTCCGTAACGCATGATAAGCAATGCCATCGCCGGCCACATACTCATCCAGCACAGCGACAATTTCAGCGATTTCCGCCGGCGATAGTGCCGCATCCAACAAGCCCGACACTGTCCGGCGAATCAATTGCAAGCCGGCCCAGACAATATTTAACGCCACTCCTATGGCAATAATCGGGTCGAGTATTTCCCAGCCATTCAACCCCAATTGCCTGGCAAACGCCAGACTCGGCTCGAAACGGTTTGCCACCGAGATAATGGCAATGCCGACCAAAATCCCGACTGTCGTCCAGACATCGGTCATCAAATGCTTACCGTCGGCTTCCAGGGTAATCGACTGCCGACGGCGGCCGACACCAATCAAAATTCGGGCAACCGCCAAATTGATCAGAGAAGCAAACACCGAAACCGCAATACCCAGATCAAGTTGCTGTAGCGGCAGTGGATTCCACAAGCGTTCCCAGGCCGCGTAGCCAATACTAAAAGCCGCCAGCAAAATCATGATGCCTTCCGCACCGCTGGAAAAATATTCAACTTTTTCGTGACCGTAGGCGTGGGTATCGTCCGGCGGCCGCGCCGAAATAGTCAGCACTACCAGCATGATGATCGCCGCCACCAAATTAATCAGCGACTCAAGTGCATCGGACAGCAAGCCCACGGAACCGGTCAGCCAATAGGCGTAACTTTTTAGTGCGATGGTGCTGACGGCGGCAGCAATGGATAGCCAGCCATATCGGGCTAGAGATTGTTGGTCAGTCATATCAAAAGCAAATGCTAAAAATAGCTGGTTAGTTTAACAGACCGAGTCATAACAACAGCTATCGATAACACCAAGTAACGTTGGAGTACATTCCTTCTGAAATTCAATCCAAAAAAAACCGCCTGGATCATTTTGAATCCAGGCGGTTTTTAGTTTAATCAAAGGAGCAATTTAAGCCCCCTTGCGTATCTATTAGAAATCAACTTGGCCGCGCATTTCGAACATATCCAAGTTGCCACCGTCCCAAGAAGCGCCTCTTGCGCCACCAAGTGTAGTGTTGGCTTGCTGAACATCCAGTACATGAATGTAGTTAGCCATAAATTTGAAGTGAGAATGAGGATACCAATTCACACCGAATTTCGCAGTTGATGCTTCCCCCCCATTTATGCCGCCACTATTTAAGTTCAGATGGTCATAACCCGCCGCAACTTCCCAGGCGCCTGAGCCACCTTTCATATCGAAGTTTCTATTGGGTTTAATACGATCCCAAGCACCGGTTTTCGCTTTGTAGGCACGTGATTCGCCTGTCAGGAAGTAACTGACATATCCATAGTAACCAGATAGCGTCGCACCATCAGCAAATCGAGCGTTTGGCGCGTTGGATGAATTGCTGATATCAGTTTGGATGTACTCAGCCTGTGCCGAAAATGGACCGTACAGCAATGCTGTTTCACCACCCATCCGGGTGAGCGTTGAACCAAGAGGAATCGTGCCAGTATTGAGTACGTTGGTTCTATCAACGTTGCTATTGACCGCAGCGGTATAGGCCATGTTATTAGTGCCACCGCCAAGATTGTTCGGCATGAATCGCTCAGAACCTGAAGCACCAATGTGTAAAAACTTGGTTTTATCAACAAACCACGGCAAGCCCGTCACACGACCTGTAATTTCCCAGCCCATATCACCTGAGCCACCATTGCGATTGTTATCGCCGTTACTATTGACTACCACTGATGTCGTACACCCAGCGTTTGTACAGACCGCGTTACCGTTTTTAGATGTAGAGTAAGCCCAACCGCCACCCACCGGCTCAGTCATTACGGCACCAGATGCGGTCCACCGAGGTTCCGCCCAAGTCAAGCCAATACCCGTTTTGTAGGCATTCGGGTTATCGGAGAACGAGTTGACCGCCATGTTACGTTCAATAAAGGTTAGCCAACGGTTGCTGGTTGCTTCCTCCAAACTGAAGGGTTCCTTGAACGATCCGATTTTCACGCCAAGGTTACTGTAACCTTTCCAGTTAAGGTAGGCATCGGTAATACCAGCCGCTACAGAGCCATTACCGCGGCTAAAATCGTACTCGAACTTATATTCGTAATCCTTAAAGAAACTACCTTCGACACCCAGACGAGCACGGCGAATATTTGCGCCATCTGCCAGTTGTTGAGTACTATTCGGAGTACTGCCAGTCGTGGTGTTTGCGTCCTGAACGTTCATTTGCGCATCAACCTGCATCCTGCCATTGATAGCCATTTCGAAATTGCCATCCTTGCTTTCGAACTTGATACCTTTCTCGCTAAGTTCTAGTTCGCTAAATTTAGGATCTTTAATGTGCTCATCCAGTGCTTTTAATTCGTTGTTTTTCAAAGCCAAATCTTCCTTGATTTGTGCAATTTCAGCTTTCGTGGCTTGCGCTTCAGCTTTTTGTGCGGCGGTATCTTCGACTTTTTCAAATGAACCCAACTTAGTGCGACCCGGACCTGGCTCGGCAAAAATCTGCTTGGTTTTGGCATCAACATACAAATCCAGCGCCATCGCCTCGGCGCAAATACCCGAGCCGATAACGGCTGCCACTGCCAGGCTCAGCTTAGAAAGTCTCATCAAATTTCTCCAATAATTATATAAATCAATGCGTTACTCAAAGATCACAACGACCAGCGAGCTTGAGCGCATTGTATGGAGGCAATATGACAACTTTATGACAAAACGAATTTAATTGGCCTATCCGTTGTTTTTTTGCGACAAAAACCGCATTCGAGAAAAGTCGATAGCCTATCTCTAGCTAATTATTGAGATCTTTTCGATTGGCTGCTGTCACCTTTCAGCAACAGATATTCAAGGAATTGTAGGAAGCAGCTGCAATTGCCTAAGCGCACTTAGACAGTGGGATAGAACAATTTAAAAATGACTTCGAATTCGTCGCTGATTTTATCGAGGATGAAACTGATTTGTTCGGGCGTCAGATTCAAAGCATTGACAGCGTGGGCATCGTAGGGATTTTCGATTCGACTTAAGCAGTTGGCCAGCCTGACCATGGCCGCCAGATCGGCGTAAGGCCCGATCAGATCAGGAAAGCAATGCAAGCGAATACTTTCCACGATAACGTCCGGTAACATCCATTGTTTGCACAACTCGGCACCGGCCTGAAAGTGGTCGAAGCCGATCACGTTCTGCTCCACCGTGACCTCTTCGTCCACCGCGAGCGGGATTTGCGATTGCAGTAATAAGTCGACTTCCCGGGCCAATACCGGAATCCGCCGATAAAACACCAATTGCCCGATGTTGTGGACCAAGCCGCACAGAAACGCGGTGTCGGCATAGTGCTTGCCGAAATGAATATCCAACTCGCGTGCAATCAACGCGCAGCGCAAATTTCTGGCCCAAAAATCGTGTATAGAGAAATGTTGTCCCGGTAAATCGGAAAAGCGTTCGACAATTAAGGTACCCAGCACCAGATTCTGCAACTCACGGGTACCAATCATGGTAATGGCTTTGGCAATCGAACTGATTTGGGATGGAAACCCATAAAAAGCACTATTCACTATCTTCAGTAGCTTTACCGCCAATGCCGCATCGGCTTCGATCACCACAGCCGCGTCTTTCGCGGTCTTATTCGGATCTTCGACTATTTTTTTTAACAAAAAATAGACATTCGGCGGCGAGGCGAGTTGTAAATCACCTCTAAGCAAATCGGCAACAGTCAATGTGGACGGTGAGTAAGCTATCATCAATAATTCTAAAAAATTAAATTTACACCTATACTGAAAACCAATAGCATAGAAATAGCATTAAAGGCTGCGCTTAAACCTAGACCAATTATATGAAAATACAAGCTTATTAAATGCCGGCCTCCTCCTGACCATGCTGACAGCTCCCGATTTTATGCCAATACCTGGATGGTATTAGATGATTGCCAATGACGCGCTCAAAGAAAAACTGATTGTCGTTGCGGAGCATAATGAAGTCTCTGCTCAAAAAATCGCTTCCACATTGAAAGCCAAAGGCTTTACCGATATTCGTATTGCTGAAAATGGCGAACAAATATACGAAATATTGAAGCCTTACGCCGATCAACCCGACAGAATCGGTCTGATCGTGCTGAACGCAATGTTGCCGCTTTGCCATCCTCGGGAGATGTGTCAAAGCTTATCCAGCGCCAACTCGGTATCAGTCATCCCGGTGGTGATTCTGAACGACGACTGCTTTGACTGCGAACTTGATCGTTGTCAGCCGCAACAAGACAATTGCTTAACTTATAAAATCAATACGCCGGTTAACACCCAGGAGCTGATACTTGCAGTAAAGTTTTTGCTGAGCCTGAAACAGGAACGCCAATTGCGTCACCGTCAGGAAGAACAATTGATCAATGAATTAGCCGCCAAAAACGTTATCGATGCGAAACTGAAGTTTCTGGTCGCGCACGACGAATTAACCGGTTTATTTAATCGCAGTAGTTTCGAGCGCCAACTGAGATTGGTGCTAAATCATAGTAATAAAGCGCAAAAAGACGGGTCTTTATTGTTCATTGATGTGGACCGCTTCAGCCTGATTAACGAACTGGAAGGCTTTGAAGTGGGTGATCGTTTACTGGTCGAAATGGCCATTCTGGTCCGAAAACTATTACCGGCCGGCAGTTTATTCGCCCGCATCGGTGCCGACGAGTTTTGTTTATTCCTGGAAAACAAAACCAAAAAGCAAGCACAGATTCTCGCAGAAACCATCAAAACCACCGTGGACAATTTCCGTTTCTTCACCGGAGAAGTGTCTTACAGCGCCTCGGTGTCCATCGGTATCGCCGCGCTGGACAATACCGTTTCCGCGTTCCATCCGGGCGAAATGATTTTACATGCGCGCCAAGCTTGCAATTTTGCAAAAAGCACCGGCAGAGACAAAATCTGCGTTTACAACAGCGATGATCTAATCGTCAAGGAAAGACGCCGGGACATTTATTGGGTGCCGTTGATTCGCAAGGCCTTGCGGGATAATCAGCTATTTCTGGTGTTCCAGCCTGTGGTGCAGTTGTCGGACGGCAATGTCTCTCACTACGAAGTGTTGTTGCGCATGCGCGGCGAAGGCAATGAAGTCATCACGCCGGATCAGTTTATTCCGGTGGCGGAAAGAACCGGCTTGATTCACGCGATAGACCTTTGGGTCGTTGAAAACGCCATCGACTTTCTGGCGGCACTACCCAGTTACATGTCTTATATTTCCCTGGCCGTAAACCTTTCAAGTACCGCGTTTCAGTATCCGGATTTACTTTCCACTATTAAGGATAAACTGGAAATGACCTGGATAGACGCCAACCGTTTAACCTTCGAAATTACTGAAACAGCCGCCGTGGACAATTTTGAAAAAACCCGGCACATGATTAACAAAATAAGAGCCTTGGGTTGCAAATTCGCTCTGGACGATTTCGGCGCCGGCTTTTGTTCGTTCAACTATCTCAAAACCTTTCCGGTCGATTACGTGAAAATCGACGGTCAATTCATCAGAAACCTGCTCGACAACGAAACCGACCAGATACTCGTTAAATCCATGGTGGAAATTGCCTCAAAACTCGGCAAGAAAACCATCGCCGAATTCGTCGAATCGGCAGGTACGGCGATAAAGCTGAAAGAAATCGGCGTCAATTTCGGCCAAGGCTACGCATTCGGCAAACCCGAGCAGAATCTACTGGATGGCCAGAAGGTTTCGCTGAACCTTTTGCTGGGTAGCAGCCAGGTAGCCAGTTTAATCACTTGAAACGGATTAAACATAATTCGCGAACTTTTCGGCAAATGGGGTATTAGTTTACCGACTTGACTAGCTCTGGTATATTCGCCCGCGGAGTTTAAAACGTGTCATCACATTGTTCTGAATCTTAATAAATAAAACAAACAAAGGGGAAGGGTTATGGCTGAATTGCTTTTTATAGCGACGACTATTTTTGTAGCTTATGTAGTATTTGTAGTGATGGGCGGCAAAAAAGAAAAACCGGAAACAAGTAAACCCGAGCCCGCCAAGCCGGCAATCCAAACCGAACTGGCACCTCCTCCTCCCGCAGCTGTAAAAACCACCGCAAAACCCGCTCCAGCCAAAGCCGCCACACCCAAACCCGCCGCCCCCAAAGCCAGTAAATCCGCCCCGGTAAAAAAAGCCGCCGCAGTTTCTCCAACACCCGCTGTCGATAGCCTGAAAAATCCAAACACAGGTGAAGTGGCCAAAGTTCCAGCCAGCTATGCCTTTGCCAAACGCTGGATCAAAGATGCATTAGTAGAAGAAGGCTTGCTGGACAAAGTGTATAAAAACAACGAACTGGACGACGCCGCAAACGCCAAAATCCAAGCCGCGCTGCAACAACTGAAAGGCATGAGCAAATATCAATAGGGATATTTCGAGTTATTTAGGCGAGTAGTAGGCTCCTACTCGCTTACAATCGATTTTTGTTATTCCAGACCCAACTTTTTCAAGCGATACCGTAGCGAACGAAAACTTAGGCCCAAGTATTTAGCAGTGGCGGTTTTGTTCCAACGATTTTCCTCCAGCGCGGCGCTCAAGGCTTTTTTCTCTATGTCTTCGAGATACGTTTCCAGCGACATCTTCTCCGCATCAAAATCTTCGACCGCCGCCAATTCCATCCCCAAAGGCAGGTTCAGATCGTCGGCTTCGATCACGCCGCCATCGTGCAAGGCCAGCGCTCGCTCCAGTATATTTTCCAGCTCCCGGACATTTCCTGGGAAATAATAGTGCTTTAAAGCGTTTAGCGCTGAGTCACTGAGCCTGGGCAAATCCATACAGTTAGCATTAGCCAACCCCGCCAATAAGTGCTCGGTAAGCTGAGGAATATCGGCAGGCCGGGCGCGCAAGGGCGGCAAACTCAGTTCGATGACATTGATCCGGTAATACAAATCCTGCCTAAAACTGCCTTCTTGAACCATTTTGGTCAAATCCTTGTGAGTTGCACTCAATAAGCGCACATCGACTGCAACCTCCCGCTGCTCGCCAACCGGACGGACTTTTTTCTCCTGAATCGCCCGCAACAATTTGACTTGCAAGGGCAAAGGCAAATCGGCCACTTCGTCCAAAAACAAGGTGCCGCCATCGGCCGCTTGAAACAATCCCTGCTTGTCGGCTACCGCGCCGGTGAAACTGCCTTTTTTATGGCCGAAGAATTCGCTTTCCATCAATTCGGGAGGAATCGCGCCGCAGTTGATCGCAATAAATGGCTTATCGCCGCGCGGGCTTTGCTGATGTATCAATCTGGCCACCAACTCTTTCCCCGAACCGGACTCGCCGCTGATATAAACCGGCGCCTGATTGCGAGCCACCTTGTCGATCTTCGAACGAATGGCACACATCAGCGCCGACTCGCCGAGCAAGATGTCGCGGGTGCGCCGCTCTTTGTCGGACACCCGAGTTAGCGAGGCTTGCAGCGCATGACTGACCAGCTGCCGAAGCACAGCCAGATCGACGGGCTTGGACAGAAAATCGAACGCGCCCTTTTTCATGGCTTTGATCGCAATATCCATGCTGCCATGCGCGGTAATCACCGCCACCGGCAACTGCAATCCGGCCAATTGAATGTAATCGACCAAATCCAGCCCGTCGCCGTCCGGTAACTTCATATCGGTAAGACACAAATCGAACACTTCAGCGGCCAGTAACTGTTTGGCCTCGGCCAAATTGGCCGCGCAACGGGTTTGAATGTG
Organism: Methylomonas sp. MK1; assembly: GCF_000365425.1. NCBI lineage: Bacteria > Pseudomonadati > Pseudomonadota > Gammaproteobacteria > Methylococcales > Methylococcaceae > Methylomonas > Methylomonas sp. MK1. The sequence goes on along the minus strand of NZ_AQOV01000002.1, from coordinate 433,759 downwards.
CATCCGGTTTAGGGTTATTTCGAGTAATTCTCTGATGTCGGGCTCGTCGTCGACAACCAGTGTGACAGGCATATTCATATTTCAATAACAGCGTGATCGGCATTAGCCAGCAACAAAGTGAAACAAGGTTTTCCGGAACTGGTGGCGTAACTTAACTCCGCTTGATTCAGTTCGGCCAATTCCCTGGAAATATACAAACCTAAGCCGGTACCTTGGTGAGAGGTGGTAAAGAACGGTTCGAACAAATGCTGCCGATGCTCAGTGGCAATTCCGGCGCCATTATCGATAATTTTAATACACGGCGCATCCTGCACCAGGGAGACTTCAAGCACGATAGGCCCTAGCTCAGGCCTACCGTATTGCAGCGCATTGGCGCAGAGATTGTCGAGAATTTGCTTCAAGTGACCGCTATCGATACAGGCATTCAAGCCTTGCGCCTTAAAAACCAATTTAAAACACTCCGCCCGCTCACCCAGATTCAATTTTTGGTCGTTAATGTAGGCCGGTAACCACTGATCCAAAGCGATTTTTTGTTTCTGCGACGGGTTGCGCCGAGACAACTTGAGAATATCCTCGATGATGCTGTTTACGCGCTGACAATGATGCTGAATGATTTCCGTCAGCCGCAGTTCCTGCACATCCAGATCCGGCGCTTCGGATAGCAATTGCCCGGCATGACTAATTGCACTGAGCGGATTGCGAATTTCATGGGCAATACTGGCGGTCAACCTGCCTAGAGACGCCAGCTTGCTCTGTTGTAAGCGTTGGTTATACAAAGCAATGTCCTCGAAAATCAGCATATACAGGGCTTCGTCATCCATACTCAACTCGGAAAATCGCACTTGCACTTCGTTGCGATTGGCTAATTGGATAATGGCAAAATCCTGGTCCCGATTGGCGCGCCACAACTCGAAAGCCTGCCTCAGCTCAGGCGCCACCTCGGCAAGTTCCTCCGGGTGCAACACCAAGCCCAACAACCGCAACGCCGATTGATTGGACAGCTGAGTCACCTGCCGCTCATCGACGATCATGATGCCCGATTGCAAATGCTGGATGATATAGCGGTTAAGACTTTCCAGCCTGGCGATAGTCTGCTCGTGCCGTCTGGCCAAAACCGCCGATTGTTCGGCGCGCTGCGCCAATATTACCGACAAAAATGCTATCGAAAAAAACGACACCCCCAGCATGCCGGCATAGGTCATGGTGGTATTTTCGAAAGCATGCGTTTCTATCGCATACACCTCTTCAGCAAGAATTGCCAGGCTAGCCAAGGCTGCAAACAACATCGCGCAGCGCCCGCCAATCAATAAGCCACCCGCCGCCATGGAGATAGCCAGCAAGATGCCAATGCCGCTGCCAATCCCACCGCAGGCATGCATCAACAAGGTAATGAAGACAATATCGGTAAAAATAAACAACTGTGCCAGACTGGCATAAGCCCAACGCGGTCGAAATGCGACCGGCGCGGCAATCAGCGAAATCCCCAGATAGGCAACACTGGTGAACTGGTACAATGATGCGTCGTAGGAACCCAATAACGACGGCCCAAACCGCAAATAAAACAGCATCACAAACAAGCTGGCGGTGATGAATCGATAGAGGGCGAAAATCTTCAACATCAACCACGCTTGCCGAACGGGAATGCCGTACCCTTTGGAAAAAGGGCAGGGATAAATAGTATCGACCGATGAAGAAAGCATTGCCCGGGTTTTTTATGCAGAGTTAGTTAGAATGTTTGTCAGTTCAATCATAGCACCAACTTGAGACGCCGCGATTTAAGCCATCCATGGAGCACTAAATGAATATTCACGAATACCAGGCGAAACAACTCTTCAAAGAGTTTGCGATCCCCACACCGCAAGGCGCCGTGGCAACAACGCCCGAACAAGCGCAACAAGCCGCACAGTCATTGAGCAGTCCTGCGTGGGTAGTTAAAGCCCAAATCCATGCCGGCGCCAGGGGTAAAGCCGGCGGCGTGAAGGTTGCCCGGACTCTGGACGAAGTGAAGGATTACAGTGCTGCGATGTTGGGCACGCGTTTGGTCACGCATCAAACCGATGCCGCCGGCCTGCCGGTCAATAGCGTTTGGGTGGAAGAAGCCTCGGCAATCAACCAAGAATATTATTTGAGTTTGTTGCTGGACCGGGAAAGCGAACGGCTAATTTTTATCGCCTCCGCCGCCGGCGGTATGGACATCGAAGCGGTGGCCGCAGAGACGCCGGAGAAAATCGTCCGCGTGCCGGTGCATCCCGCTGCGGGACTGCAACCCTATCAATGTCGGCAAGTTGCGGCAGCGCTAGGACTGGGCAAGGACCAGCAAAGCCAACTGCAAACTATCATGACCGGCCTGTATCAACTGTTTTTAGCCAAGGATGCCAGCCAAATCGAAATCAACCCACTGATCCAAACCGATGACGGCAAACTGGTAGCGCTGGACGGCAAGATCAATTTCGACGACAACGCCATCCCCTTACACCCTGACATCGCCGCGATGCGCGATGCCTCGCAGGAAGACGCCAAGGAAGCGGAAGCCAAGCAGTTCGATCTTAATTACATCACGCTGGACGGCAATATCGGCTGCATGGTCAACGGCGCCGGACTGGCAATGGCAACCATGGATATGGTCAAACTCAAAGGCGGCGCACCTGCCAACTTCCTGGATGTGGGCGGCGGCACCAATAAAGACAAGGTGAAAGCTGCATTTAAATTGATTTTATCCGACGGCACCACCAAAGCGGTCTTGGTGAATATTTTTGGCGGCATCGTCAAATGCGATGTGATCGCAGCCGGCATCCTGGCAGCGGTCGAGGAAATGCATTTGACCATACCGGTCGTAGTGCGGCTGGAAGGTACTAATGTTGAGCAAGGGCTGGCTATGTTGAAAGACTCAGGCTTGGGTCTTTACGCGGCCGAAGATTTGAACAGCGCCGCCGAACAAGCGGTTAAATTGGCGGAGGCTGTCTAATGTCCATTTTGATCGACAAACACACTAAAGTCATTTGCCAAGGCTTCACAGGCAAACAAGGTACCTTTCACTCCGAACAAGCTCTAGCTTATGGTACCCGATTAGTCGGCGGCGTCACGCCGGGACGCGGCGGCTCCAAGCATCTGGATTTACCGGTATTCGACACCGTCGAACAAGCCGTTAAAACCACCGGCGCCACGGCAACGATGATCTACGTGCCACCGTTTTTCGCCGCCGACGCGATTCTGGAAGCGGTCGATGCCGGCATCGAACTGATTATCTGCATCACCGAAGGCATCCCGGTGCTGCAAATGCTAAAAGTTAAAGCAGCAATGCAAGGCACTAGCTCATTGCTGGTCGGCCCCAACTGCCCCGGCGTGATTACGCCAGGGCAATGCAAGATCGGCATCATGCCCGGCCATATCCATCTGCCCGGTAAAATCGGCATCGTTTCCCGCTCCGGCACCCTGACCTACGAAGCCGTGCATCAAACCACCCGCGAAGGTTTGGGACAAAGCACTTGCGTCGGCATTGGCGGTGACCCGATCCACGGCATGAACTTCATCGATGTACTGAGCCGTTTCCAAGACGACCCGGACACCCATGGCATCGTCATGGTCGGTGAAATCGGCGGCAGTGACGAGGAACAAGCTGCGGAATTTATCAAGGCAAATGTCAGCAAACCGGTGGTCGGCTACATCGCCGGCCAAACCGCACCGCCCGGCAAACGTATGGGCCATGCCGGTGCAATTGTCACCGGCGGCGCAGGCACAGCGGCTGGCAAAATTGCGGCGATGCAAGCAGCCGGCGTCAGTATGGTCAGTTCGCCTTCGGATATTGGCGTCGCGATGCGGGATTGTTTTTCCAAAACATAATGTCGATAAAAATAGCGCTAGCCCAACTGAACTTAACAGTTGCCGATATTCAGACCAACACCGGCAAGATTCTGGCCGCCGCTGAACAAGCCAAACAGCGGCAGGCCGATTTGGTCGTGTTTCCGGAGCTATGTGTCACCGGTTATCCACCTGAAGACTTACTGTTTCGACCGGATTTTATTCACCAGGCGCAACAAGCCGTTGCCGAAATTGCCGAGAAGGTCTCCGGCATAACGGTGGTGATCGGTTATCCCGAACAGCGGGACGACAGTCTCTACAATACCGCAATAGCCTTACGCGACGGCCGAACGCTTGCCGAGTACCATAAGCGGGCCCTGCCTAACTACGGTGTATTCGATGAACAGCGTTACTTTACCGCCGGCGCACAAACCTGTCTGTTTACGGTTAAAGACAGCCAGTTGGCGTTGACGATTTGCGAAGACATCTGGCAGCCCGGCATCATTGCCCAAAACCGCGCAGCCGGCGCTGACATCATCCTGACCCTGAACGCTTCGCCGTTTCATGCCGGCAAAATGCAGCAGCGCGAGGATATTATTTGTTCGCAGATTAAAGCCGAGCAGATACCGTTGGTTTATGTCAATCAAATCGGCGGCCAGGACGAGTTAATTTTCGACGGTGCCTCATTTGTCGCTGATTCTAACGGCAGCGTAGTATTTCGAGCGGCGGAATTTACGGAGCAACTCGGTATCGTCGAATTTGTCGATCAACAACCGCAAATATCCACCATCGCCGACTTGTATCAACCCGTGGTCAGCGAATACAAGGCGCTGGTGTTGGGCATTCAAGACTACGTGCGCAAAAACGGCTTTCACGGCGCGATTCTCGGCTTGTCCGGCGGTATCGACTCCGCGCTGGTATTGGCCTTGGCGGTTGATGCGCTGGGTGCCAATCATGTCGAAGCGGTGTTGATGCCATCGCGCTATACGCAAGACATGAGCAACCGAGACGCAATCCAGGAAGCCGAAGCCTTGGGCGTCAAATATCACATACTGCCCATCGAACCAGCGGTGACTGCGTTCAACGGCATGCTGGCCCCGCTGTTTGCCGGTAGTCAAAAAGACACCACCGAAGAAAACATCCAGGCTCGTTGCCGCGGCGTATTGCTGATGGCCATTTCGAATAAACAAGGCAAGCTACTGTTGACCACCGGCAACAAGAGCGAAATGAGCGTGGGTTATGCCACGCTATACGGCGACATGGCCGGCGGTTTTGCGCCGTTGAAAGACGTATCGAAATTACTGGTCTACCAACTCGCCGAATACCGCAACACTCTGTCACCAGTCATTCCGCAACGGGTCATCACCCGTGCGCCGTCGGCGGAATTGGCACCGGACCAAAAGGACGAAGATTCCCTGCCGCCCTATTCTGTGTTGGATCCTATACTTGCTTTGTATGTGGAACAGGACAAATCCGCCGCCGAGATCGTAGCACATGGCTTCGCGGTTGCCGATGTGCACAGAGCTATTTCGCTGGTGGATAGAAACGAATATAAACGCCGGCAATCGCCGCCCGGTATCCGCATCACGCCCAGAGCGTTTGGCCGTGACCGCCGCTACCCTATTTCATCCGCTTATCGCGGCACGGCCGCGCTTAATAAACCGGCGCCCGACAACGTTAAGGAGTAAATCATGTCAAAAATGCGTACCCTGTTACTTACCACCGGCTTGCTGCTGACTGCACAGACCGGTATGGCCCGCGAAATCAATATTCCGGTGCCAATGGAGTACGGTTTAATCAAAAGTGTGCTGGTTAGCGAGCTGTACGACGGCCCGAATGAATCGGTAAGAGCCTGGAAAGACGGCAAACAATGCAGTTTTCTGGATCTGGACCATCCGCAAATCAGCGGTGAGCAAGGCCAGGTCAAAATTCAGAACAATGTACAAGCCCGAGTCGGCACCGCGCTGGGCGGCAAATGCATGACCTTGATCGAATGGTCCGGCATTTTGCAAACCTTGCAACAGCCGACCTTGGATGCTTCCGGTAACGTACTGAGCTTCCCGGTCACCCAACTGAATGCGTTTGATCGCAACGGCCAGCCATTAAATATCGCCCAACTGCAATCGCTGATCAAAAAAGCCGCCGAACCTAAGCTGGCCGCCCTGAAAATCGATTTAAACCAATCCCGCCCGGACATTACTAAAACTCTGCTTCCCTTCATTGCCGCCGAAGATAGCGAGGAGTTGCACGACACCATCAACAGCCTGCGCTTCAATCAGGTCAAAGCCGATGAGAAAGGTATTTTAATCAACGTGGGCTACAGCGCTACCAACCAAAATACCGGCGGCTTAAAAGCGGCCCCGGTATTGAACGAAGCGGAATTGAAACAATGGCGTAGCCTCTGGCAAAGCTGGCAGGCGTCTTTGGAAAAGAATATTGAGAAAGCCCCTATCGCCACTAACGCCGATGCCGGCCGGGCAAGCTTGCGCGATGTACTGCAAAAAGCCGGCGTAGCCTTTGAACAAGGCCTGACTGCGGAATATGTCGCGGAAAACGATCCGGTGCGCAAGTTCTTCAACAGTTCCTGGGACGTACTCGCCCCGCTACTACGTGACGCGTCAACGCAGTTGCCGGGCAATAGCAGCCTGCGCTATGTGACGCTGATTGCCGCGACGGACTTGATGTACGAATTGGAATCGATAGGCTCGCCGTTAGGCCTGGAAGTCTCTTCCAACGGCCTGCGTAAACTAGCGCGTTCGCTAATCGCCCAGGAATTTCCAAAAGGCAAAGGAAAAACCAAAGCCAAACGCAAGGGCTAAACCCCGAAAACCATCCAGGGACGGATCGTTTCAATATCCCGTTACTCTTCCAAAGCCGGCCATGGAAAGCCTGGCGAGGAACAGCCTCGCGCGCTAATCCCCCCACTTCAGCGGCCCCAGCTCGGCCATCTCGCTATCCGGGCATTAGCTATTTTTATTTAGCGGGATTTGGGTTAAGCTCCCCCGCCAACCACACGATACAATAACGCTAAGGAAGGTATGAATAAATAGCTAGCTAGGCTCGCTCGCCGCCGACTAGCCGATTTTTGACATCCGCCTTCCATCACGGTCATCGAAAGCATGCAAGATCATACTCTCGACATTACCAGCTACATGCCGCATGGCCATTGCTACCTATGGCAGAGCGATTTATTGTTGTTGCATGTAGTGTCCGACGCGCTGATCGTGTTGTCGTATTACTCCATCCCGTTTGCGTTGTTATATGTACTAAAAAAACGCAAAGACATTCCGTTTAGCTGGATTTACTGGCAGTTCGGCGTGTTTATCTTGCTGTGCGGCACCACGCATCTGCTCAGTATCTGGAACATCTGGATACCGGATTACTGGCTGTCCGGCGCCATCAAAGCCGCGACCGCGGCCAGCTCCATCGTCACCGCCATCCTGATCTGGCCCTTGATTCCCAAGGTGTTGGCCATTCCCAGCCAGAAACAGCTGCTGGCCGCCAATAGCGCGCTGGCCCAGGAAATAGACAACCATAAAAAAACCGAACAGGAATTGCGCAAGCTGTCGCTGGCCTTGCAGTTCAGCTCCAGCATCGTGGTGATCACCGACCCCAAGACCCGCATCGAATATTGCAATCCGGCCTTTTACAAATTAACCGGCTACTGCGAACAGGAAGTGCTGGGCCAAAAAGCCAATCTACTCAAATCCGATCTGACCTCTCCCAAGACTTATAAAGACTTGTGGACGACTTTACGCGCCGGCTCGGCTTGGCACGGCGAATTTTTAAACCGCAAAAAAAACGGCGAGTTGTTCTGGTGTCTGGAATCGATTACCCCGGTGCTCGACGAGCACCATAACGTGACCCATTTCGTGTCCATCATTCACGACATCAGCGACCGTAAGAATTCGGAAGAAGTCATCCGCCACATGGCCTATTACGACCCTCTGACCGACCTGCCGAATCGCACGCTATTCAACGAGCGCCTGAATCAGGCCATCGGCCAGGCCAAACGCTATCAGACTCGCTTCGCAGTGATTTATTTGGATTTGGACCATTTTAAAAACATCAACGACACCCTCGGCCATCTAGTCGGCGATAAATTGCTGATCGAGGTCGGCAAACGCATCACGCAGTGCTTGCGCGAGCAAGAAATCGTCGCCAGACTGGGCGGCGACGAATTTGCGCTGATCGGCATGAATTTGCGGACGCCGGCCGATGCCGGCGATATCGCCAGACGGGTGATCGATACCATCAACCAAGCGTTTTTCATCGACGACCATCAATTGTTCATCGGCACCAGTCTCGGCATCAGCGTGTATCCCACCGACGGCAGCGACGGCCAGCAATTGCTCAAACATGCCGACGACGCGCTATACCTGGCTAAACAGCGCGGTCGCAATACCTTCGAGTTTTACAACGCCACCGCCAACGCCCAATCACTGCGCCGCCAAGCCATCGAAAACCTGTTACGCCACGGTCTGGCGCGCAACGAATTTTCCCTGGTTTACCAGGCTAAAATCGATTTGCACAGTAACCGAATTGTCGGCGCCGAAGCTTTGCTGCGCTGGCTGCCGGAAATCGGCCCGGTGACGCCGGAAGAGTTCGTACCGATCGCCGAAGACATCGGCTTGATTGGCGAGATCGGCGAATGGGTACTGCGTAGCGCCTGTCGAGACTATATGAGCCCGGCTTTACAGGCCCGGAGCGAATTGAAACTGGCGGTCAATCTTGCCAATCGCCAATTCAAGCAAACCGATTTATTGGCGCTGATCGATAGGGTGCTCTCGGAAACCGGCTTACCGACATCCCGGCTGGAATTCGAAATTTCCGAAAGCATATTGATGGAGCGCGCCGAACAGGCCGAGCACTACATGCAAGGCTTGAAACAACGCGGCATCCGGCTGACGGTAAACAACTTCGGCAGCGGCCTGTCTTCGCTAAGAAGACTAAAACGCTTTCCGGTGGATACCCTGATAATAGCCCCGGCCTTCGTCAACGACATCTGTAATAATCCCGACGACGCCTGCATCGTCCGTTCGCTGATCGGCCTGGCCCACGGCTTAAACTTGCGGGTCGAAGCCAAGGGAGTGGAAACCGAACAGCAGCGGGATATTCTCACACAACACTATTGCGACCGGGCTCAAGGCCATTTTTTCCGTCTACCGCTGCCTATCGAAGAGTTTAGCCGCATACTCGACTGAATAATGGCGGTAGGCTAGCGGGGTAGCCGCAGCACGGCGACCACCCCAAAACTTCAGCAGTCAGTCGCGCTTAATCCGCCCCGCCCCGATACGGCCCCAGCGGATCCGCACCCAAGGTACCGACCAAGGATTCTAAATAAGCCGGCGACGCCAGCTCCACCAACGTCTGTTGCGCCTGCCGATGCCGCTCGACCAGCTTCAATTCGCCAATCAAAGTCTGGTGAGTGCTTTCTTGTAGGAAGCCGCCCAAATAATCGACATGCCGTTGCCATAAGGCAATGTCGCGCTGCTGCTTGATATGCAGGCGTTCCCGATACCAATCCGAGGCCAGCAAATAATCGCGGGTAAACATCGCCCGTATCTCCGGATGATGCGCATCCTTGCCCTGATAATGACCGTCGGCCATGATATGCAGCAAAGCATACAGCGGCGGACATGCGTCTTCTATGCTGCCGTCTTCGAGATATTGCTGGGCCACGCGCTGCTGGGTTTCGACGATATTATTGATACCATCCACAAACACCTCCAGATCCTGACGCTCGGGCTGCAAAATCTCGTCGGTAAATACCGCATACGGATTATCGAAGATTTTACCCATCAAGCCGTGCACGAAATGACTGGTGATGCGATAACCCAAACGGCTGGCCAAGACGATTTGGCCCTTGTGTTCAAAATCGGTTAACGGTTCCAGATAGCCATGTTCCAACAAAAATGCCGGGTGGCGCTCTTCGCGCGACAGCCGCGCCCAAATCTCCGGAATCAACAAGCTGATGTCGTGATCGACGCGGGTATCCGGACCAATAAACCCGGCCGAGCTGGAAAAACCCGGATAACCGGTCAAAATGAACGAGACCAGCGCATTGTTCAAATCGACCGTGCCGCGCAAGGCATTGAACGGCCCTTTAGTCAGCGCACCTTCACTACCGGCTCCGGTAGTAGACGGCGATTTGCCGGTCAAGGAACAGACAAAGTCCATAAACAGTTCCGGCAATTCTTGATAATGAATCGGGTTGTAAACCGCCAACGCGCGGATACCCGGTTCGGGCGGATTGTTGCGGCGCCCGGTCAATACCGCATCCACCGGATGACAGAGCGGTTGATTGAGCGGAATTTTGCGATGCAAACGCGCACCGATTTCCGCCACGTATTTCCGTAAGGGTTTCACCACGTCCACGCGAGTTTCCAGATAGCGCGGATTTTTCGACGGTTTGCCGTTCACCAAACGCGGATGTGCGGAACACACCACATAGCCTTTACCGTCCTGGTAAGCATCGCTTAATAGCTTTTGCATAGGCGCGGTGAATTTGGAAAAAGTCATCACGTCCTCGACCACCGCCGACAACTGCTCGTGATCCAAAGGCTCGAAATTGGCCATAAAATTACCCGGCCCGGACATGTTCAGCTCGGTCTGCTTGTCGTAACCCGGAATAATCGCATCGTCCGGGCGTTGAAACAGTCGATATTCGCAGTTGCTGACCAACTTCAAACTCATTTCATACCCATCGTCCGGCAGACAGGCTCGCACTGCTTGCTTCGGTACGACAACCGAAGCACTGATGTCGTCTTCCATCTGTACTTTCTCGCAAGCAATATAGTCTTGCCGCACCTTGAAGGTTCGCCAGCCGCCGTCCAGATCAAAACCTACCCGTAAATAAGTGGCGACGATCTTGCGCTGGTTCAGCTTCAACTCGTGACCGGGCGCGCCGTCGATAATGTCCACCGACAGATTGTCGCGCCAATTGTTACCCCATTCCGGCCGGTAAAAGCGCTTGATCAAAAACACCAAAGCCAAAATACTGGGCGGAATGGACCGCAGCCAATCGTTAAATTCCGGCGTATGGTTGGGAGAAGGCGTCAATAACTTGATTACTGAACCCAGGCTGCGCTCCGAACTGAGCACAGTTCGGCTAGGGCCGCGGTCTTCGCGCTCGAAGCCTGGCAAGAAGCGGCCGGTATAATCTTTATCGAAAATCGCCTGCACCCGATCCAGATCGTGCTGCAAATCGTCCACAAACAGCGGCCCGTAGATCGCCGCATCCTCGATGGATTTGGAAATTTCCGATTTGCCGCCGCCGGACACTGTGCAGGGCTTGTGACAAAACGTACCTTCCGCGACGGTGCCGATCAAGCGCCAGGATGGCGCGCCGGGATGCTTACACATCTCGATTTTATAACCGTTGGGCTGCACGTAGATTTTGCCTGGTTGCAAGCGAATGCTATGGCTTTGGCCGTTACGGAGCCAGGTAATTTTCTGGGTAGCCAGACTCATCCGCAAATCCTGCGGTACGTAGATAATGTCCGGAAAATGCCTATCTACCGCATAGCCTTCCGGCTGCACATCCATGATCGCGCCGTAGTGATAAGTCATCTCATCGAAATCGTAGCCCGGTTCGCGGGTCAAACTGCCAATGCCAAACTCATCGCCGTGATTGACGCGGCGAAACGCCAATGCGCCGCCGGCATGCTCTTCTTCCGCCAAGCCGAACAAATTGGCGGCATAGCTGATCTGGGTTTTGACTTCCTTCTTGCAATAACCGTAATAGTTATCGGCCAGCAAAGTGACGATCACACCGCTACGGTCGCGCGCAGTCAGTTTAAACGCCTGACCGTCGTTATACAGTTCCTCGGGATCTTGCCAGCACATGCCATCGGCGCGTTGCCGTTCGCTGGCTTCGTCCCAATGCGGCAATCCGAGCTGCTTCTTGGTAAGCTTAGTTAAATGCGGCGCCAGAATCACGCAGCCGCTGTGGCCGGACCAATGCTCCACATCCAGGGCCGCATCGCATTCCGGCAAAGCCGGATTGCCGCCGTTACCGAAGATACTCTCAACAAAATCCAGATTGCTAACCAGGTTGCCCGGCGCAAAAAACCGGATTTCCATAGACTTTTCGGCAGCAACGCCGGGAATTTCCGGACAGACGACCGGGCGCATCAGCAAGGATGCAAACATCCGCGCCGGCTTGGGTTGGTGGGCGGTAAACGGCAGCACCATCAAATCGTCGGGTGGATTCAGCGCCTCGCCCAACATCAAGGCAAAGGTCAGCTTAGGCACCTGCTTCTTGTCGCCAGGCACCGGCAGGCCGCCTTCGGCAACATGAAACGAACCTTGTGTGGTACGCCGGTCACTGGCCGGATTGTGCAAAATGCCCTGCTTGACTCGGAAGCTGGACACGATTTCGGAACGAAATTCATCCTCGCCCAGGGGCAAGGACAATTCGCGCGCCACGCCGTGCTTATCCAGCTCGAAGGTCATCGTCGGCAAGCTGGGGATTTTGGCCAAGCCAAGATCCGCGCAATAGCGCTCCAGGAAATCTTGAATCCGTCTGTCGGCGGGATAAAGGGAGGAACTGGCCAACAAGCGGCTTTTTTCCAGATAGCTATTCAGCAAGTCCTGGGCGGTATCCATAAACTGCGCCGACTCGGTATCGATACAAATCGGCTGCCCGCACGAAGCCAGTTTCAGATTGATATAAAGATGCAGTTGTTGCTTAACAGCTTGCTCGTCTTGCCCCACCGGCCCCAGACCCAACGCCCTTAGCTTATCCATAATCCTCCCCCCTTTAGTTTTAGAAAACGATGCTTCCATGATATAGCAAACCTGGGGCCTGGGTCAGTAGCAATCCAAGCAACGCCCCTTCTATCCAGCTTGCTTCCGCTCAGCAACCCTAGCTCACAGCACTACAACTGCATGGCTGGTAAAAATCTTCCTGTTGGCAATAGTGTCAATTTTTCTCCTATTCGGCCTCGCCAAGATTATTTAAAAACCACATTGCGGCGATTTGCTTGTGTAAATCGTCGAACTTAGCTTGCAAGCCGTCCAGCACCTGATGCAATTGCTCCGGTGTAGTCTGCTTGATATCGATGGCCAGTACCTGTTGTTCCAATTGCTCCAGCTGCGGGAATAGCTCAACCGCATTCGGCAAGCGCTTGATACAGTGGGTTATCTCTTCGATACAATGCACCACAGCCCTGGGAAAGTCGGGGTTTTTTAACAGATAATTCAAAACGTCTTCGCCTTTGATTCGATTGCGAACGTGCTTGCGATACATCAACACCGCACTCAACGACTTCAAGACGTTGATCCACAAGATAGTCTCGTATTCGCGCATCTTAGTACTGCGATTTTCCGCCAGCAAAACCGTGCCAAAATCCATGATCCGGCTGGTCATATCGGCGCGTTCCAGATTCCGGCCGATACAGATAAAGCGGGCGCTGTCGCTGCGGCTCATAGACCCGGCCATAAAGCCGGTAAAGCGTTGGCATCCGGCCATGATTTCTTGCAAAAACAGCGCCCTACCCCGGCGATTGGACAGGCTATCCAGATTGTTATTGGCGTAAAGATACATCTCGTTGACCTGCTGCCAGGCTTCGTCCGGCATCAGCTCTCGGCTGGTGCGAATATTCTCGCGGGCAAACGACAAGGACGCCAGCAAAGAGCCCGGATTGCTCATGTCGGCCAGCAAAAACCGCGTGGTATTTTGCTCGCTGGGGTTTTTAAAGCGTTGGTAAAACGCCTCTTCCACGCCGCAAATATTCAACAAATTGCGCCAGCCCAACTCCACCCCGTAAGGCAAGTCGTAGATCAGATGCATCGTGGCGCTGATCAGGCGGGCGGTGTTTTCGGTGCGCTCCAGGTAACGAGCCATCCAGTACAAGCGTTCGGCGGATCGCGATAACATCTTATTGCTCCCTATTGATAATCCAAGTGTCTTTACTGCCGCCGCCTTGCGAGGAGTTCACCACCAGCGAACCGGCCCGCAGCGCCACCCGCGTCAGACCGCCGGCAGTAACGAAACTATTTCCACCTTGCAGGATAAAAGGCCGTAAATCGATGTGCCGCGGCTCCAGTTTGTCGTTGCATAAGGTCGGGCAGGTGGATAAGGCCAAGGTCGGCTGGGCAATGTAATTGCGCGGGTTATCCTGAATCAGTTTATGAAACTGCTTGATTTCTTTTTGCGTAGCATGCGGTCCGACCAACATGCCATAGCCGCCGGATTCGTTCGCCGGCTTGACCACCAATTCCGGCAAATGCGCCAGCACATAGGCGCACTGCTCCGGGTCGCTGCACAGATACGTAGGCACGTTGGGCAGAATCGGCTCTTCGTTCAAATAGTAGCGAATCATCTCCGGCACATAGGCATAGACCACCTTGTCGTCGGCCACGCCGGCACCGGGCGCATTGGCCAGGGCCACATTTCCGGCCTTCCAGGCCCGCATCAGGCCCTTCACACCCAATACCGAATCTTTATGAAATACCTCAGGGTCCAGAAATAGATCGTCGATGCGCCGATAAATCACATCGACTTTTTCCAGACCTTTAATGGTACGCATATAGACGCAATCGTCGTCCTTGACCAACAAATCGCCGCCTTCCACCAGTTCCGCACCCATCTGCTGCGCCAGGAACGCGTGTTCGAAATAGGCCGAGTTGTAAATGCCAGGGGTCAGTACCGCGATTTGCGGCGTGTCGTCGGCATCCGGTGCCAACGAGGCCAGCATTTCGAACAACTGGGTCGGGTAATCGTCCACCGGCATGATATTCAGATTTTCCAGCAACTCCGGAAATATCCGCTTGGTAATTACCCGATTTTCGATCATGTACGAGACGCCGGACGGTACGCGCAGATTGTCTTCCAACACATACAGCTTGCCGTCGCCGGCTCGCACCAAGTCACTGCCGCAGATATTGGCCCAACTGCCGAATTTGGGCTGCATGCCCAAACATTCCTTGCGAAAATTGCTGGAACTGTTGATCAATTCTGCTGGGACCAGTCCGTCCTTGATAATCTGCTGCTGGTTATAGACATCATTGATAAAGCAATTCAAGGCTTTCAGACGCTGTTTCAGGCCGGTTTCCACCATTTGCCATTCCTGAAAATCGATCAGGCGCGGAATGATGTCGAAAGGCCAAGCCCGGTCGATATTGCCCTCATCGCTGTAGACGGTAAAGGTGATGCCCATCTCCATGATGGCCGCTTCCGCCGCCGACAGCCGGCCTTTAATGGCGTCCATGCCCAAAGATTGTAAGTATTGACTCAAACTGGCGCAGGCATCGCGTGGCTTGCCGCCTGCGGCTATCATCTCGTCGTAAGCCTTATCGGCGCTGTAATCCGCCCAAATTGTTGGTGTAATCATGCTGTATGCATCCGTGAACGTTGCTTTTATGGTGCAAGTCCGCGCGGAATTGGTGCAAAAACCACCGCACCATTTCAACGCAAACCGGTTCTAATCAGTTACCTGAAATAAAGCAATAGCAATGCCAAGTCGCGCGCCTACGGCTATCAATATACTCGGCCCCGACCGACTTATCTTACCTTAACGCGGGGAAATACCCTTTAGTTCAGAAGCTTGAATCAAACCGATGCTTTATATTGGACTACTCTAGGCAGAGTGACCGAACCCACGCGGTCAATCATGCGCGCGGCCATTCCTGATCGTAACGGCATGCTTCTTGCGGGTTTATTGGACTACGCATTCATCCAAAGTCTCGTCAGAATCGGCATCGGCGCTAAAAAACCGGCTTAGAAAATATAAATAAACGAGATCGGCTTTGATAAATTGCGCTATACCCGGTAAACCGGCAAACTAAACCTATGAAAACCTTAAGCACACCAGAAGCTTTCGCGCCGGGATACCGCCTCGATAAGGGCATCCACGACGAAATGCTGGACGAGACGGGCCGGGTTAGACCGCATTGGGCCCACCTAATGCAGGCATTGCAACAGCTCGGCCCCCGCGAAGTGGGTGAACGCCACCAGGAAGCGCTAAGGCTGCTGCGCGAAAACGGCGTCACCTACAACGTCTACGGCGACCCGGACGGTATTAACCGCCCTTGGCAACTCGACCCGATACCGCTATTGCTGTCCGGCGACGAGTGGTTCGACATTGAGGCCGGACTACTGCAACGCGCCGAACTGTTGAACCTGATTTTGGCCGACCTGTACGGCCCGCGCCAGCTCATCAAGAAAAACCTGCTGCCGCTGGAGCTGATCTACAACCACGGTGGTTTCCTGCGCGTTTGCGATCAAGTAAGCTTGCCCGGCCAACATCAGTTAGTGCTGTGCGCCGCCGACTTGGCGCGCGGCCCGGATAAAAAGATGTGGGTACTCGGCGACCGTACTCAAGCGCCATCCGGCGCCGGCTACGCGTTGGAAAACCGCTTGGCCATGTCGCGGGTCTTGCCCAGCTTGTTTCGCGACACCCACGTCCACCGCCTGGCGCGTTTTTTCCAGTCCTTGCGCGCCGGCCTGAATGCTATCG
The DNA here is from genome assembly GCF_000365425.1 of Methylomonas sp. MK1. Classification (NCBI taxonomy): domain Bacteria; kingdom Pseudomonadati; phylum Pseudomonadota; class Gammaproteobacteria; order Methylococcales; family Methylococcaceae; genus Methylomonas; species Methylomonas sp. MK1. The sequence goes on along the minus strand of NZ_AQOV01000002.1, from coordinate 417,497 downwards.
CCCCCGGCGACGCCGATACCCCGCGCGTGGTGGTATTGACTCCCGGTCCGCTGAACGAAACCTTTTTCGAACACGCCTACCTGGCCTCCTATTTGGGTTACCCCCTGGTACAGGGCGACGACCTGACCATTCGCGACGGCTATGTCTGGCTGAAATCGCTGGTCGGCTTGCAACGGGTGGACGTGATTCTAAGGCGGGTGGACGACAATTACTGCGACCCTCTGGAACTGCGCGAAGACTCGCGGCTAGGCGTCCCCGGCTTATTGGAAGTCGTCAGACGCGGCAATGTGGCGATTGCTAATCCGCTGGGCAGCGGCGTGCTGGAAAATCCCGGCATCATGCCCTTCCTGCCGGGCATCGCCAAATACTTCCTGGGCCAAACCCTAAAGCTAAATTCGATAGCCACCTGGTGGTGCGGCCAAGCCCGCGAGTTAAATTACGTGCTCGCCAATCTGGAACGCCTGGTCATCAAACCGATCTACCGCAAACCCGGCGAACACTCGGTGTTCGGCCATCAACTCAGCCGCGCGCAACTCGCGGACTGGCGCGCACGTATCAAGGCCCGCCCGGCGCTTTACGTCGGCCAGGAATACGAAAGCTTTTCCACCGTACCGGCGATGGTTTCCGGCGGCTACGAACCCCGCCAAACCTTGCTGCGCTGCTTTATGGTGGCGCGAGCGGACGGTTATACCCTGATGCCGGGCGGCTTGAGCCGCAGCGCGCCGCAATACGGCAATATGATGATCACCAACCAAACCGGCGGCATCAGTAAAGATACCTGGGTGGTCGCGACGGAACCGCAGCACCCGGCCATTCCGGCCAAGCGCAGCAGCAGCCTAGCCGGCCACGGCAATGCCTTACCCAGCCGCGCCGCAGACAATATTTTCTGGGTGGGCCGCAACGCGGAACGCGCAGAAGGTGGCGTACGCTTGTTGCGGGCCACGATAAAAAAACTGTTCAGCAACCCTGACCGCGACAGCCCGGACTATCAGCTCAGTCTGGAAACCCAGCTGCGCTGCGTCACCAGCATGACCGGTACCTACCCCGGTTTTTTTGCCGAAGATAAAGAAAGCTTGCTGCACACCCCCGAAGCCGAATTACTGGCGGTAGTGGTTGACGAAAGCCGAGCGGGCAGCCTGGCCAACACGGTAAACAGAATGACCCAATCCGGTTACGCGGTGCGCGATTTATGGTCATCGGATACCTGGCGGGTCATCGACGAAATCGAGGAACAGGTTTCCGAAGCTCGCCGCCTCGGCAAAATCGGTTTATGGTCGATGCAGGAGCAAATGGATCAGCTGATCACCACGCTCTCCGCATTCAGTGGTCTGGTGATGGAAAGCATGACGCGCGGCAACGGCTGGCTGTTTTTGGACATTGGCCGGCGCCTGGAGCGCGGCTTGCAACTGGTATCGGTGTTGAGAACGGCGTTTACAATGCCGCAAAGCGAAGCGGCGGAAACCCGCTTGATCGAATCCTTGCTGGATACCAGCGACAACCTGATTTGCTACCGCCAGCATTACCGGAGCAATCTGGAGTTGGCCTCGTTTTTGGAATTGCTGCTGATGGACCCCAACAATCCCCGCTCACTGGCCTATCAAATCGCTCGTTTGCAGGAACATGTCGGTAAACTACCGCGCGAACCCAGCACGCGCCGAATAAGCGCTGAAGAGCGGCTACTATTAGAGGCTAGTTGTCTTCTAAATATCGCCAACATCGACGATTTATTGAGCGTATCCGAATCCGGCATTCGCGAAGCGCTGGACCAACAACTCAGCAAGATTTACGCACTGTTGGCCGCGTTGTCCGATACCTTGACCGCCAATTATTTCCGCCACGGGGACGCGCCGCAATCGCTGTCCTAAGGGAGTCACCATGCGTTATCGGGTTACCCATACCACTACCTACCGTTATCAACAGGCCGTAGGCTTGTCCTACAACGAAGTGCGGATGCAGCCGCGCCCCTGCCCGAATCAACAATTGCTCAGTTCGCAACTGAAAATCACCCCCTTGCCCTGCGACTATCGGACCCGTACCGATTTTTTCGGCAATCAAGTTGCCTGGTTTTCGATTCGCGAGCCGCATCGGGAGTTTGTGGTCACCGCCAGCAGCGAAGTACAGATTTTTCCGCAACCGGTGCAGTTGGACTTCAGCCACGGCATGAGCTGGGAACTGGTCAAGGAAGCGCTCTGGAACGATAGAAGCGAACCACTATTGGAGGCCCGGCAATTTGCCTTGGATTCGCCGTTCATAGCCGCCGATGCCGAGCTAGCCGGTTATGCGCAAGCCTCGTTCACACCCGGCAAGGCGTTGATCGAAGCGATACACGATCTGATGCAACGTATCCACCGTGATTTTACCTTCGACCCGGAATTCACCAACCTGGCCACGCCGCTGACCACCGTCCTGCAACATCGGCGCGGCGTCTGCCAGGATTTCGCCCATCTAGCCATAGGCTGCATCCGTTCGCAAGGTCTGGCCGCCCGCTATGTCAGCGGTTATATCGAAACCCTGCCGCCGCCCGGCAAGAAAAAACTGGTAGGCGCCGACGCTTCGCATGCCTGGTTCTCCGTATACTTACCGGACCTGGGCTGGATGGATTTCGATCCCACCAACAACCAATTGCCGGGCGATAGGCACATCATCGTCGCCTGGGGCCGCGACTACAGCGATGTCACGCCGTTAAAAGGGGTGATTTTCGGCGGCCAAAACCACGAATTAAAAGTGGCTGTGGAAGTTGAAAATTTGGGCGTATAAACCCAAACCGGCGCAGGTGAATCACCAGCGCGAAGCCACCTTTCATCCGTTAGGAATGCGCCGAAAACCCAGCACTTAGCCCGTGACAAAACCTTGCATTTCGTGAGATAAACCAAGATATTTTGTTTGTCTATTCGTCAGCTTTCAATAAATCAAGGTAATCTCTTGCGCCGTTTTTCGACCTTTTCCAATGCAGAACTAGTCCGCCTTGTTGGCCTGGCGGTCGCCTACGCACTCGTTGCCAAACTGGTGCTGATGTTTTTCGCCGCCAATCACGTCGTTTCCATCATCTGGCCGCCTGGCGGCATCGCACTGGCAGCCTTGCTGCTCGGCGGTAAAAAACTGTGGCCCGGCGTGTTCCTGGGCGCATTACTTGGCAATCTGTGGGCAGGCAATCCGCTGGAGCAGGCCTTGCCTATCGCTTTCGGCAATACCGTGGAAGCACTTGTCGGCTGCTATCTGCTGGGCGAGATTCGCAAACTGCAACAGCCGCAAGACTACTTACGCATCCTGTTTGCCGGCGCCTTGGCTTCGGTCGTTTCGGCCATGGCGGGCTCCTTAATTCTGTTACATTTCGACGCCATAACGGCGCAGCAATGGCCGATCAGTCTAGCGCATTGGTGGATGGGCGATGTCTTGGGTATTGCGATTTTCACGCCGCTTATTTTGGTCTGGCGGCAGCCACCAAGTTTTAACTGGAACCCGTATCAAGTTTGGCGCGCGTTGCTTTATGTCACAACAGCGTTTCTGGCGGGGCAAATGATTTTCCTGGAGTGGCCGTGGCATCTTGGCCACTACGGCAAAGCTTTTTATATGTTCGCTTTTCTGGTTTACGGCGCACTGTATTTTGGCTTGCATGGCACCTTGTTACTGATCAGCATGGTCATGCTGCAAAGCATGTTCGGTGCGATTTTTCAGGTAGGCTTTTTTGCAGCCGACAGCAGTGAAACCGGCCTATTGCTGCAATGGTCGTTTTTGCTGGTACTGTCCAGCGTCGGTATTTCCCTGGCGCTGGCCATCGAGCGTTACCAGCGGTCGGAACAATTCAGCAAAGCCCTCGGCGATTTCAACAAACACATTCTGCGCTCGGTTCAGGAAGGCGTGATTGTTTACGATCTGCATGGCCGTATCGAACTCTGGAATCGTTTTATGGAAACCTTGACGGGGCGGCCGCAAACCGCTTGCCTGGGGAAAACCCCCATTGAATTATTTCCCTGGCTGGCGCAAACGCCAATCCCTGACGGCATTCAAAAGGCGTTAAAAGGCGAAACCGTCTATCAAACCCCATTCACCGCCGGCGACGGCCGCTGGATCAGTTCGACGCAAATGCCCTTACGTGACGACCAGGAGCGTATTGTCGGCGTTATCGAACTGATCAAGGATGAATCCTTAAACATCGAGTTCGGCAAATCCCTGTCGGTCAGCGAATTGCGGTTTCAAAGCATTTTGGACAATACGCCCACGGTGATTTACAGCAAAGACCTGCAAGGCCAATACCAGCTGATCAACCGCCAATTTGAAAAACTGTTCGCGGTTGATAACGAGACGGTCAGGGGCAAACGGGATATCGACTTATTTCCGGGCGACGACACCAAACTACTGTGGGAAAACGATTTAGCGGTCGTCAATAGCGGCCAGGCGCAGATATTCGAAGAAAAACTCACCCATCAAGACGGTAAAATTCACACCTATTTGTCGCATAAGTTTCCGCTACGCAATGCGCAAGGCGAAATTTACGCAGTGTGCGGCATTTCCACGGACATCAGCGAACGCAAGTTATCGGAAAAATTATTACAAGAAAGCGAATTGCGCTGGAAATTTGCGTTGGAAAGCGGCGGTGACGGCGTTTGGGATTGGGATTTGACCAATGGCAAAGTGTTTCTGTCGCCGCGCTGCATGGAGATTCTGAACTTCAGCGAACAAGACAGAGAAAACGATTACCGTAATTGGGAAGCCACGATACACCCGGAAGATAGCGCCCGGATGATGGCCGATTTGCAGACACATCTGGAAAATCGCAGCGAGCGCTTCAGCAACGAGCATCGAGTAAAACATGGCGACAACCAATGGCGCTGGATTCTGACCCGTGGCCTGGTGATCAGCCGCGATGCCCAGGGCAAGGCCTTGCGAATGATCGGTACCCAAACTGACATTACCGAACGCAAACAGCTGCAATGGCTGCAATTGTCCAAGATTGTCGATGGTTCGCCGGAAGCCACTCTTTTAGTCGGAGAAACCGGTCTCATCAAACTCGCCAACCCGCCCGCGGCGAAAGTATTTATTTATACTTTGGATGAGCTGATAGGCCTGACTGTCGATGCGCTGGTACCGGAACGTGCCCGCGCCAAACACCCGGCACAGCGCGCGCAATTTTTACAAGAGAACAAAGCGCGGCCGATGAGTGCCAGCCGCTCACTAACCGCAATACGCGGCGACGGCACGGAATTTCCGGTGGAAATCAGTTTGACACCTATCGATATAGACAACCGGCGCTACATTATCGTCTCGGTGCTGGACATCAGCGAGCGCAAACGCCTTGAGCACGAAATGCAGTTAATGGCGATGATTTATCAGGCTATCGGCGAAGCGGTGATGGTCGCTGATGCCGATAATCGCATCATAGCGATCAATGAAGCGTTTACCCACCTGACCGGCTATACCGCGGAAGACGCGATAGGCCAGTCCACCGACATTCTAAAATCGGGCCGCCACGATCCGGATTTTTATCAAACCATGTGGCACTCGCTGTTACAAACCGGCCACTGGCAAGGCGAGATCTGGAATAAACGCAAAAACGGCGATATTTACCAAGAATGGCTGGTGATCAACACCATCTACGGCGAACACGGCGAAGTAGAGCGCCGGGTGGCGATGTTCTCGGAAATTACCGAGCAAAAACATGTCGAACAAACCATCTGGCGCCAAGCCAATTTCGACCCGCTCACCGACTTGGCCAACCGACGCATGTTCCAGGATCGCTTGAACCAGGAAATCAAGAAAGCCCAGCGCGACAAAAACAGCTTGGCGGTGATGCTGCTGGACCTGGACCGCTTCAAAGAGATCAACGATACCCTAGGTCACGGCATGGGCGATATTTTGTTGCAGGAAACCGCGCGGCGCATCTTGGCTTGCGTGCGGAATGTCGATACGGTGGCTCGGCTGGGCGGCGACGAGTTCACCATCATTCTGGGCGAATTGGACTCGCAAACCAGCATAGACCGCGTCGCGCAAGCCATCCTGCACCAGCTTGCCGAACCGTTTCGTTTGGGCGAGGAACTGGCCTACATCTCGGTCAGCATCGGCATTACCTTCTATCCGCAAGACGCGCTGGAAGCTGAGCAACTGATCAAAAACGCCGATCAGGCCATGTATTCCGCCAAGCAACAAGGCCGCAACCGCTACAACTTTTTTACCAGCGAGATGGAGCAGACCGCGCAAAACCGGATGCGCCTGACCAGCGACCTGCGCCAAGCACTGACCAATCAAGAGTTTTGCCTGTACTATCAACCGATAATCGAATTGAGCAACGGCAGAATGCATAAAACCGAAGCGCTGATCCGCTGGCAACATCCCACGCGCGGCATGATCAGCCCGGCGGAGTTTATTCCGTTGGCGGAAGAGACCGGACTGATAGTCGATATCGGCGATTGGGTATTTCGGATGGCGGCAAAACAAGTCGCCGAGTGGCGCGCCCACTATCGCCCGGATTTACAAATGGGTATTAACAAGTCGCCGGTACAATTTACGCGCAGCAATCTGGGTGACAGCAAATGGATAGACTACTTGCATGAACTAGGCTTATCAGGCCAATGCGTCGTCATCGAAATTACCGAAAGCCTGTTGCTGGATGCCGACAATATTGTCCGCGACCATTTATACGCCTACCGCGATGCGGGCATCCAGGTGGCTATCGACGATTTCGGCACCGGCTATTCGTCACTGTCTTATCTGAAAAAATTCGACATCGATTATCTGAAGATAGACCAGAGTTTTGTACGCAATCTGGAAGCGGATTCCAGCGACCTGGCGCTGTGCGAAGCAATAATAGTGATGGCGCATAAACTGGGCTTGAAAGTGATAGCCGAAGGCATCGAAACCGCGCAGCAACTGGAATTGCTAACTGCCGCCGGTTGCGACTACGGCCAAGGCTATCTGTTTTCCAAACCGCTGCCTGCTTCTGAGTTTGCGCGGCTGTTCGATACGGAAAATCAGCAACCGACACCGCAGCCGGCGCCCACCTCAACGGCAACAACGCCGACAAAACCGGCAGGACGCGGCGATTCCAGTATTTCTAAATTGTTCGGTTCGGACAAATAAACGGCACGCGGCGATGCACACACGTTTTCAGAATGAACGCTTTCAGCAATCTGCGGCCCAAAGCCTCATACTTTTTATCAGAATACCTATTTGAAACGGAGTTTTTATGTTGATCCACAAACTGTCTTTTCCCATCCTTTTACTGAGTGCCGCCGCGCTATTTCAGCAAGCGGCATACGCTCAAGACGCGCCTAGCCCACAGCAAGCGCTACAGAACTTCGGCATCAGCGCCGCACAAATCCCGCAATTGGAACGCGGCGAAATCGTCGGTTACGACGTCAGCGAAACCAGCCAAAAAGAACTCGCTATTGGCGTAGCGATGATCATACCGGTAGGCTTGCCGCAACTGGCCGATTACATCAAAAAGGGCAAACTCAACGCCGGCGAGAGCGACATCGTCGCCACCGGCATACTGGGCGATAACGCCAGCGTCGATAGTTTTAAGAAGTTTGCGTTTACCGAAAAGCAATTGGACGAAGCCAAGGCCTTTCTGGAAGCTGAGCCGGGCGACGAATTCAACCTCTCCAAAGCCGAACTGGACAGTTTGAAAAGCCTGCAAGCCGGACTGGAAGACGCCGACAACAAAAACATACTGAGAACCGCCAACCAAAAATACCGCGAGTTTTTACTGCAACGCCTGCAAGCCTATAAAAAAAGCGGCCTGGCCGGCATTGCCCCTTACAGCCGCGACGGCGGCACAGCCGACCCGGCTGCGGAACTGCGTAACGACGCCGTGAACAGCAAAGCCTGGGCGCGTTACTTTCCGGAATTGCAACAAGCCTGGTTAAACTATCCCGCCGCATTGCCGGCCAATACCAGCGAACAGTTTTTATGGTTGAATCGGCGCGTGGAGGACCGCCCCACCGCCGTGCTAAATCACCGAGTAATCGCCATCGGCGAAGGCGGCGGCATCATCGTCTCCAGACAATTTTACGTCGGCCACTCTTACAACTCCAGCCAAGTGGTCGCCGGCGGCTTGCCCTATAAAGACGGCACACTGGTGTTTTACTCGATCCGCAGTTCTACCGATCAAGTCGCGGGCATAGGCAGCAGCCTGAAGCACTCGATAGGCCGCGAACAGATGAAAAAAGAAATGATCAAGCGCCTGCAACGGCTGAATAAAGACATGAAGCTCAAGCCCGCGCCTGTCGCCGCCGACGAGTAATTCCGATAAACAAACTCAACGGCATTTAACGCAAGCCCAATCAGATACTACTATTAGACTTGATTGGCTTGCGCATTGCCCCCACCCTGGTAAATATCCCTATAACCTTGTTCCCCAAAGCCCTAAACCTTAGATGAATATAAAACACAAAGCCCACCCCTGGCACGGCATCTCGCCCGGCGACAACACCCCGGACATCGTCACCGCCTTCATAGAAATCGTGCCGTCCGACACGGTGAAATACGAAATCGACAAAGACAGCGGCTATCTGAAAATCGACCGGCCGCAAAAATTCTCCAACATGATTCCTACTCTGTACGGCTTCATTCCGCGCAGTTATTGCGCGGAAAAAATCGCCGAATACGCCGCCGCACAATCCGGCAAACCGGTCAGCAAGGGCGACGGCGACCCACTGGATATTTGCGTATTAAGCGAACGTAGCGTGACGCATGGCGACATCCTGCTACAAGCCATCCCCATCGGCGGTTTTCGGTTACTAGACGGCGGCGAGGCCGACGACAAAATCATCGCCGTCATGAAAGGCGACGAATTCTACCGGCAATGGCGCGACGTCTCCGACTGCCCCGAATCGTATATCAATCGCTTGAAGCATTACTTCCTGACCTACAAACATTTACCCAGCGAAAAAAGCGTCTGTGAAATTACTCATGTCTACGGCCGCGAAGAGGCCCATGAGGTCATCAGACGCGCAATCGCGGATTATCAGTATCATTTTGGCTGCCAGGACGACGAGTAGAGTTGTTTTGGAACGGATGCGCCGAGCTACAGTCGGCGCATCCCCAGTAACGCAAATTCAATTGGCGAGCGACATGCACTCTTCGCATTAAGTCTCAGCGCACTTGTTAAGCGAATATTTGTTCCTTGCGTAGAGTAACAGCACCGCTTACACTGCTCCCAATTGGGGAGATAAAACTCTATAATCATGCGGGTCATAGCAAAAAGCACCATCAAGAAATTTTGGGAACAGCCCTCGCATCGCGATGCAAAAGGCCCACTTGAAAGTTGGTACGAAGAAGCCCTGAAAGCCAATTGGCCTTCACCGCAAGCCATCAAGAATCAATATCGTAATGCCAGCATCTGCAATAACAATCGCGTAGTATTTAACATTGGCGGCAACAAATACCGTCTAGTAGTAGAAATGCAATATCGCGCCGGCATTGCCTGGATAAAGTTTGTTGGCACACATGCCCAATACGACCTAATTGACGTGGAGACGGTCAATGACTATTAAGCCAATCCGAAACGACGATGAATTAAAAGCCGCCTTTCAACGGCTGGAAGCCATATTCCAAGCCGAACCGGATACCCCGGAGGCCGATGAAATGGAGGTATGGGTTACCTTGATCGAGGTTTACGAAAACAAACATTACGCTATCGCCCCGCCAGACCCTATCGAGGCCATCAAATTCCGTATGGAGCAGCAAAACCTCAGCGCAAAAGACCTGGAAACTTATATCGGCAGCAGCGGCCGCGTATCGGAAGTCCTTAACCGCAAACGCCCTTTGAGCCTAAGAATGATCAAACGCCTGCACGACGGCTTGGCGATTCCATATGAGAGTTTATTAGCCGGCTAAATCAGCAAACGCTAGTACTTTGAGGGGGCAAACGGCAAAGATGCGTGATAGGCTAAATCAACTCAACTTGGTTTATCGGAGGTCTTCGTGCAAACAGTAAATATCCACGAGGCAAAAACTCACTTATCTCGCTTGGTCGAACAAGCCGCCAAAGGCGAACCGTTCATGATTGCCAAAGCAGGCAAACAGTTGGTTAAAGTTTCCGCACTGTACAACTCAACTGGCGATCAGATCCGACGCTTGGGGTTCCTAAGCGGGCATATCAAAGTGCCCGACGATTTTGACAGTATGGGCAGCGAAGAGATTGCGCAGCTATTCGGCACTGACGATGAAACTGCTGCTTGATACCCATATGCTGCTTTGAGCGGCTGGCTCGCCAAATTTGCTACCCGAACAAACTCGCCATAAGCTGACAACCGTTTCTGGCTGCTAAGTTTGCCGGAAACGCTTTCGCTTATTCCGGCCTACCTAATCGCAAAGTTGCAAAGCCCCACCCGACAACCTAGACTTGTACAATATTAGGAACAACTGGGGTTCAATCATGCGCATAGTCTCGTTTACCGAAGCCAGAAATGGCCTTAAAACACTGCTGGACCAAGTTGTCAACGACGCCGACTGCACCGTCATAACCCGCCGCGACAGCCAAGACGCCGTGGTTATGTCGCTAGAGTATTACAACAGCCTGATGGAAACCGTGCACCTGCTGAAATCGCCCGCCAACGCCGCCCACCTGGCCGAATCCATTGCCCAATACCGCCAAGGCCAAACCACGGAACGAGCTTTATTGGATGACTAGACTGCTGGCTTGGACAGAAGCCGCCTGGTCCGATTATCTGTATTGGCAAGAACAGGATAAAAAAACCCTAACCCGCATCAACAAACTGATTACGGAAGTATTGCGCGCACCGTTCGAAGGCATCGGAAAACCGGAAGCGTTAAAGGAAAATCTGGCCGGTTTTTGGTCGCGCCGTATAGACGATACGCATCGCTTGGTTTATGCCGTTTCCGATAGCCATATTACTGTCATTGCTTGTCGGTATCATTACCAGCGCGGTGGTTGATTTTGGTTTTATGACAAGAAAATTGGTATGTGCTACATACCTAACCTGACTTCAATCCGCCCCTACGATTAACCCTCATAGATGCTAGACCGAGCAATCAAAAAAATATATCCTCCCAATCAAAATAACGAAAGCAACCAAGCTTTAACGTTTGCAGATATTTTGGAAATACCAAATATTATTTTGTTAGGGGAGCCTGGAGCTGGAAAAACATATCTCTTCAGAAACGGCGCAGACCATGAAAAAGGAAACTTCATATCCTCGCGAAATTTTACAATTCATGCTGATGAAAATTTTAGCAATAAGCCAATTTATATCGATGCCCTAGACGAGAAGCGATCACGCACAGATCAGCCAGATTCGATTGATGAAATAATCAAGCACATCAAACAAATAAAGCCCTCCAAGGTCAGATTATCATGCCGGGTGGCTGATTGGCTTGGAGAAACAGACCTTGAATTATTTAAGCCATACTTCGATGCAACTGGTGGATATTGTGTAGTGATCCTCGAAGCCTTGAACGAGGATGGAATTGATCAAATATTGAGCGAAAAAAATATTGCCAACCCTACTGAATTCAAAGCAAAAGCATTCGAAAAAGGAATCGAAACAATGCTCAGCAACCCGCAAACATTAATAATGTTGGCTGATACTGTAAAAAATGGACAATGGCCGAGTACAAAAACTGAATTGTTCGAAAACGCAACGGATTTACTTCTGTTGGAACATAACAGCAATCACAAACACAAACGATTAGCTGCATACAAAATCGATCAGCTAAAAGATGCTGCTGGCGCTGCTTGTGCTGTATTACTGATTACAGATATTGAGGGCATTTCATTACTTACAAACGCGGATAACAGTTATGCCGATATACCTTATCCCGATTCGGAAATAGTGTTGGCGGCTATAACAAAACGCGCATTTGTTATTACCAATCATCAGGAAGAACAAGTCGGGTATTCTCATCGGACTATTGCCGAATATTTAGCCGCATGCTGGTTAGTTAAATCTGTTCGTAATGGCTTACCTGTTCGACGAGTAGTTAGCTGGCTGGGAATAGAGAATCATCCAGCGCCGGAACTGCGCGGCTTATATGCATGGTTAACTCAATTGTTACCCGAACATACTGATTCGTTACTAGAAAATGACCCCTACGGAGTATTAGTTCTTGGAGATGTAAGCTGTCTTTCACTATCAAGTCGGAAAAAACTACTAAATGAATTACTAAACCTTACCGAAAAAAACCCTTGGTTTCGTGCCGAAGACTGGTCAGGAGCGCCGCTTGGTTTTTTATCCACTCCAGATATAGCATGTGAGTTTAAATCTATATTATTAAGAAAACCGCAACAATTTCATTTGCGATCAATTGTATTAGATGCAATTAAGTTTGGGGAACAACAACCTGAACTTAAAGATGAGTTATTAAATCTATTTTGCGACAACTGCGCACCCTATGCCGAAAGGTCTCGTGCAATTGAAGGATTAATACATGCCATTCCGAATGGAAAGCAATTAGCCGTCAAAGCAACCCGAGAAACTCTTAAGTCGTCCAACGACGACATTCGTTTAAAAGAAGAAGTAATTTACAAATTATATAATGAGTATTTTTCTCCTGAAGATACTATTCATCTTATTATTGACCACATTAATCACTACGACCATAACAAAGTTGTTACAGGTAACTTGTGGCTCTTAAGCCGAGCCTTACCTATTAACGACTTACCAAACACACTTGATTTGTTATCGCAAATAAATTTCGATAATGTCAGTGAATATGATGAGGTTTGGAGCTTTGCATATGAATTATTAGAACGAACTTTACACGCCGAAGGCAACATTGATGCAAACCAACTATGGCGCTGGATATCAAGATTAAAGTTCTATTCTGGCTACGGACGCCATCGCAGGGACGTTATTAAATCCTGGCTAGAAGAAAACCCGTGTTTTTTAATCCTTATATTTAACCTGGCACTAAATGAGCATAAAGACTTTTCTAATATCCATGGATTTTGGAATAATTTTCGGGAATTGGTCAGATATCAATACAATGCCGATGAAATTGCAACACATTCATTTTCAAAAATTGCAAATAAAGAACACTGTGACGAGCATGATCAATTTATTTTTGAGTTGACTTTAGTCATAATAACTTCGCAAACAACCAATATTGAATTATTTGACATTTTATTTAACTACCGCACTAATCATCCCGAACTTGAAGACATATGGTCTCGTACCTGCCAATGTGAAATCCCAGAATGGCGCTGGAATAAAATAAATAAAACCGTCACCCTCAGGGAAAATAGACTGAATAACCAGCAAAAAAATCGTATAGCTTTCGATAAAGACCTGGCCTTGATCCGCGCAGGCTCGCATCTTGGTTGGATGAGTTGGTTAGCAAAGATATATTTTTCAAGATTTTCTGATGTTGATAACACTTTGATACCACATAAACGCCTGGAAATAGAACTGGGTGAATCAAATTTGCAATTTTCGCTAGAAGGACTACAAGCCGCACTTTACAGAAACGATCTCCCTACAACATTTGAAATAGTAAGCCTATATTCAGAAGGAAGGTTTAAAGATTGGTGGTTTGCAATATTAGCCGGAACAAATGAATACTGGAATACAAAAAACGATTTAAACGACATCCCTAAACCAGCACTCAAATCAAGCCTAACAATAAATCTATTATTCCCCTCATTTTATCTTACTGAAGGGAATTCCCGCACAGAAATAACACCTGACTGGCAATATGCATTATTTCAATATGATCCCGAACTTGTCCAATCAGCTTACTTGGAAGTAGTGGAGTTATTTTTGGCAAGCAAGAAAGAACATGTGATTGGCCTAAGAGATATTTGCGAAAACTCCAATCTTGATAAAAACAGGACTGAAACTATTTTGCGATTGTTAAGCCAATATCCAAAAGCATCAATGGAGTCATTGCGGACTTTACTATTAAAAGCCATTACGATCCCTGAAGCGAAAAATCAGTTACTCCTACTCACATATTCCTCAATAAAACCCCATACAAAAATACGTTTAAAACAAAAAGCATTATGGTTTTGTATTGGATTTTTACTAGATTTTGAAAATTTCAAAAAAGCGATTGAAGACTTCTCCTCAAAACGTGATGATTTTATTTTGACATACATATGGTTTAGTGATCGAATTCGAATTGCTGACACTACAACTCACCCCACTTTACTTTCAAATAGTCAAATAGAATTTATTATTACGTTGACTGGCAGTCGATACCCTAATATTGACGAAATAATCGAAGATAACAATAAATCGCATGAGTTTTTTGATGCTGCGCAATTTGTTAAAAATAAAATAACCCAGCTAGCAACACGAGTGGATAACGAATCAATAGAGGTCTTAAATAAATTTATTAATGAACCTACACTGTATAGCTATTTAGATCACTTAAAACACGCAGCAGCCAATCAGAGCTCTTTAAGGAGAAAACAACTATTTTCCCAACCTAACTGGCAACAAACAATCTCAGCGCTATCAAATGGCAAACCAACTAACATAGCTGATCTTTATAATTTAACTATCGAATATTTAAAAGATGTTGCCATTAAAATTCGAACAGAAAATACAGATATTTTTAAAATATTCTGGAACGAAGACTCGTATGGCCGAATTACAAACCAGCCCAAATCCGAGGAGTCCTGCCGCGACCGTTTAATCGATTTGCTAAGACAAAAGTTTACGCCTTTGGAAATAGCGGTGGAACCTGAAGGGCATATGGTAGATGACAAACGCGCAGATATAGTGTTACTGAACGCAGCCTTACAGAAATTGCCTATTGAAATTAAACGGAATTACCATTCGGCCTTATGGACGGCCTGCGCAAACCAGTTGGATACCCTATATACACGCGACCCACAAGCCAGCGGATATGGTATTTACTTGGTATTTTGGTTTGACGAAAAACCAACAAAACGCATGCCCACGCCTCCAGAACCAATACAAAAACCTGAAACCGCTCAGGAACTAGAAGATGCGCTTCGATCACTAATAACTATCGATGATAGACATAGACTTGATGTTGTTGTGATTGATGTTACTCGTCCCAGCAGCACATAGCTGTGGATTAAAACCCTGCTTTAAAGATTTTCGATGAGTTTCACTTTGTTTAACACAGCCAAGCGATAGTCATCTGGCATCGTTTGGAAACCCCATATCCGTTTCCATGCCAACTTATGCATCGACTCGAGACAGCGCAAATGAAACATCTATCAATGACGATTATTTTATCGGCCGCCCTGGCTGGCTGCACAACAAGCTCTCCATATACCCAGCCATTAGCCGCAGCCAACCCCGCTCCGGCCCCAAAATCTATATCGACCGCCTCACTTTACCCACCAGCAGCCACCGAAAAAACCGGTCCCGTGAATGTTTATCTGATTCCGTTGAATGATTTCTCGGAAGATATTGCGGCGCAAATCGGCAGGGATTTGAGTAAGGAATTCGGGCTGTGGGTTAAGGGCACTGTGGCTATGGGCACGCAAGGCCTGATGGCCGATGCCGGGCTCTCAACAATTCGCGGCGGAAGACATCTTCGAACAGGCTAAAACCGTAATGCAGCGTTTGCCGGAAGCGGACAGCAACACCTATTTTATTTTTCTGACTAACCGCGACATCAACAGCCGGGCCAGAAATTTTCGTTTCCAGTTTTCCTACCATGACAAGGTCTGCCGCTGTTCGGTGGTTTCCGCCGCGCGCATGCACCCGGAATCGGAAAATTCGCCCGGTGGCCGCCAACAGCTGGAATCGCGCTTCATCAAAATGACCAAACGCGCCATAGGTCAGATGGTTTTGGGTTGGGAGCGCTCCAGCGATATTAACGATCTAATGTATTCGCCGATTATGAGCCTGGACGACATCGACCATTTGGGTAATCGGCATCCTGCCATCCCCAAGAAATAAACTTGCAAAAGTATGGTTTCCGCTGGGTTTCACATTGTTTTACCCAGTCTATCCTCTATATGAAATCATGCTTAGCCTAAGGAACAGCGATTTTAGCCTCGCAATTGGTCGCGGTATCGGTGCCGGAACCACCGTCGCAGCTATCCGTACCCGCTTCCCCGTTTAGGGTGTCGTTGCCGGCGTCACCTTTCAGTGTGTCTTGGCCTAGACCGCCGCAGATGATGTCGTTATCCGCGCCGCCGCTGATGGTGTCGTTACCGCTCAAACCGTGGATGATGTCGCGGCGTTTGGTACCGACCAAAGTATCCGCACCGGGAGTGCCGACTATGGTGGGCACCAAACCATTACACAACAGCGGCTGCACCGCGACGGTTTGCGTGGCGCTGTTGTTAAGCGGCTGGCCGTCATTTTGGTCGGCCAGCACAGTCACTTGATTGCTCAACGTAACAGCAGCGCTGGGAATGGCTTTTACGGTGACCGTAGCGGTGGCTGTGTTTGCCAGGCTACCCAAGTTACAAGTGATCTTGCCGCTGACTGGCGCACTGCAACTGCCTTGCGATGTAGTTGCGGAGATTGAAGACAATCCGGAGACCGGCAAGGTATCGATTAACTTCACACCCGTGGCATCGGCTGTACCGTTATTCTTAACGACAATTGTCAAGGTCATGCTGTCGCGCACCATCGCCGCACTGGCTGTGCCGCTGACTGCCAGATCCGCCGAAGGTACAGCTGCCAATTCGAAAGCACCGATATCGCATTGCGGGCCTTGCGGGCGAGCCAAGCCGCGTTGATCCAAATTGCTCACCGGTGCAGTTGCGCACAGTGCGTTATCGGCGGCATCAATGGCGGCGCTGCCAGGGATTAACGCCAAAGTTTGGGTCGGGCCGCCGTTGTTAGCCAAAGTAGCTGCGACCAATGTGCTCGCATCGACACCGGTGATATTGCCATTGCTGCCATCTACCTGCACTATCGGGCCAATACCGTTCCATCTGTAAAACAGGGTAGCGGGAAAGCCAATCAAGTTGTAACTGGCAGTCGTTGGCGAACCGCCAATATCGGCATCACCCACCGCCGCCGTATTGCCGGCGACTATGCTGTTATGTAGATTCAGCGTCCCAAGATTTTCGATGCCGCCGCCGTTGTCTTCCAGGGAGCAAAAAAAGCCCGGCGGGCAAACCGGTAGCTGCACGCTATTGCCGACAATGGTGCTGTTGATAATCGTCGCCGCAATACCGGAGTTTCTAATCGCGCCGCCGAAAACCGAACTGTTGCCGGAGAACGTACTGTTAACCACCGTGAGATTACCGCCGGGATTGGCTAGAGAGGTATCCGAGTAGTTGGCAATACCGCCGCCGGTGCGGGTGGCGGTATTACCGACAAAGGTGCTATTCAACACGGTGAGGTTACCGAATTGGTTATAAACGCCGCCGCCCTGCGGGTCCGCATAACCATTGGCGACGGTCAGATTCTTTAACGTTAAGCCCGCGCCGGGTGTGACCCAAAACACCCGCACGGCGTTGCCGCCGCTTAGCGTGACGCTACGACCCAAGCTATCAAGGGTCAGTCCATCGACATCGCTGATGGTCAGGGTGCTGCTCAGTACAGCAGTACCATTGACGCCAAAGGTGATGGTATCGATGCCTGTACCAGCCGGGCAGTCACCACCTGTTGTGTCACTGTCGCTATTGGCGTTGGCGACCGCTTCGCGCAATGTGCAACTGCCATCGGCCACTGCGCTTACATCAATTAAATTGGTAACGTTGATCGTATTAGCCCAGGCAGGCGAACCTATCAGCGCGGATAACACAGCCAAAGCCATGTGCTTACCGGATAGACTGGTTTTTGAACTATTCATAAATTTCCTTGGTGCTTGGTTTGCCTTGGAACAAGGCCATTGGAGGCCGATCAATCGGCACTATTAGTTGGATATTTTTGCGTTAAGCATTTATTTTAAAAAATCTCAGCCTTTGCCTGATTTGGCTAGATACGCTGGAGCAGATTAACACTAGCGGTTTCGCGCAGGGCAATTACCTTGTAAATCACCTGAAATTAGCAAAGGTTCAAAGCGGATAAAAATTTAAGCGCGGTAAGCTGTGATTTGTTTGGCCGGCAACAGACTGGCTATTTAACCGAAGTATCCGAGTCGGCTATACTCCGCCCCCATTGCCATTGGATTTTTAAATATGACACCCGCAATCCAGCGAAATATCAGAATGATTGGCTTACCGCTTTGTCTAGTCCTGCTCAGCACTACCGCCTTCGCCCACGGCGTCGATGCCAATACCGAACGATTTTTGCTGGCCAACCAAGGTATCGCCATAGGGCCGTTTTTGTACATCGGCGCCAAGCACATGGTCACCGGCTACGATCATCTGTTGTTTCTGGTCGGCGTGATTTTCTTTTTGTTCCGCACCCGCGATGTATTGGTTTACGTCAGCTTGTTCACCCTGGGCCATAGTTTGACGCTGCTGGCCGGTGTGCTGGGCCACATTTCGGTCAACCCGTTTCTGATCGACGCCATCATCGGCTTGTCCATTGTGTATAAAGGCTTCGACAACCTGGGCGGTTTTCAGCGTCTATTGGGATTTCAGCCCAATACGAAATGGGCGGTGATGATTTTTGGCTTGTTTCACGGCTTTGGCTTGGCGACCA
Source organism: Methylomonas sp. MK1 (assembly GCF_000365425.1). Lineage (NCBI taxonomy): Bacteria > Pseudomonadati > Pseudomonadota > Gammaproteobacteria > Methylococcales > Methylococcaceae > Methylomonas > Methylomonas sp. MK1. The sequence goes on along the minus strand of NZ_AQOV01000002.1, from coordinate 399,003 downwards.
AATTACAGGATTTTTCGCTGCCCGCAGCTGGGCTTTGGAAAAACTTGTTGGCGTTTAATGTGGGCGTGGAAATCGGCCAGTTTCTGGCCCTCCTGTTTATCTTGATCGCGCTGGACTTTTGGCGGCGCCACCGCAGTTATTACGCCTTTTCCGCAGCTGCCAACACCCTGTTAATGTCCGGCGGCTTGATTCTATTCGGCTACCAAATCACGGGGTACATCATCCATGGATAACTCGATGCAAGACAGCAATCCGCCGGTGCAATCCGTTAAATCGCTCACTATCGCCAGTATTTCGGCAATGTTTTTGGCGGGCGTAATTCTGGTCACAGCCGTATTACCCGCCGAATATGGCATAGATCCGACCGGGTTTGGCGAAATGACCGGTTTAACCAGTTTATCGTCATCAAACAAAACCGGCAGCGCGACAACAGCCAGCGCTTGCGCGGAGCCGCCTGTGGCAGTCAGCGCCGCGCAACCGGCTGCGGCCGCGCAGTGGCAAGATACGGTAAAAATCGTAGTGCCGGCAGGCGAAGGCCTGGAATACAAATTTCATTTAGCCAAAGGCGCGGCCCTGGAATATTCGTGGTCCACCAATGGCACGGCGCTGTATTTTGATTTTCACGGCGAGCCGCAAGGTGACAAAACCGGCTATTTCAAAAGCTACAAGGAAACGACCGACAGCCAATCCAGTGGCTCGTTAAGCGCGCCCTTCGAAGGCTCGCACGGCTGGTATTGGGAAAACAAATCCAGCGCACCGGTTACCGTGGTTTTAAACACGAAAGGGGCTTATCGGATTTTGGGTTTGATGTGATCAGACGCGGCGCTGACCGAATAAACATGTATTGAACGAAAAATGCAGATTCAACGCCCGAGCGGTATTTAAACGATTCCGACCCGGAAAACCGGTTCAATCCTCCGGCCCGAAGCACTGCGGATAGTCTTTACAAACCTCACAGGACGGCGCCCGGCAGACGTACAAACCTTCCGCTTCGCACAGTTGTTTGTACAAAAACTTTTTCCATTTCATATCTTTGCTGTTGCGAACCAGCAATTCCGGAAAGTTGTAGCCCAGCATGGCCGACAAATCGTTACGTGACCACAGCCCTAAATCCTGCCAGAGATGATCGCTGCCCAAACAGGCCGCTACGATCATAGCGATTAGCCATTCGGTTTCCGCGCCGGGATTGGCGGCAAATTGCCCAAGCAGGATTTCCAAATCCTGTTTTTCCAACATGCGACTGTAATCCAAACTGCTTCCGGAAAACGCTTGTGGCGCTAACGGGTAGCCGGGAAAGTAACGGTCGAGCAATTGCTGAAATTGTGCCGGGCTCAAGCCCAGGCTATCGGGAAGCACCCCGTCGCCGACGCTCCAGCTGGCGATGATTTGCGCCAACCAGACGCTGTTGGGCGACTGGTCGGCACAGGCCATCAGATCTTGATAAATGTGTTGCCGCGACTTAACCACCGAGGGCTCTGCCCTATCGTTCGGTTCTATGGAAAGTGTGCAACTCATACTCGATTCTCCGGCCTTTTTAACGATGACGCAGAAATTAATATTCGACGCGAATATCTTCATCCCTAACGATCATTTGGCAAGCCAAACGCCATTCCGGCGGCAGGTCGTCAACGATCATTTGCTCCAGCTGTTCGGTAGTGACTTTACCGATTTGTTTGAGCAGGGCTTTTTCCTTCTCGGTCATCGTGCCACCCATACGCTCCATTTTTTTGTCGATGCTGGTGACGCGGACCACGCAAGTGCCGCATTCGCCATCTTCGCATTCGAAATTAATGGGGATTTTGTTTTCCAGAGCCAGCTTCAAAATAGTCTGGGTGTGACTGCCGGCAACGGCGTAGACGGTTTTATCCCGATATTCGGGACTGGTAAATGTTACTAATGCCATGTGTTACTCCTTTTGCGTTCTTAAACTGGTTTAAGGGAAATTTCGCCGCCCAACACTTGCGCTTGGCAAGCTAGACGGTTGTGTTTGCCAGCCATGTTTTCCCGCAAAATTTTGTCTTCCAGTACAGACGGCTCGGTCAAGTTGTTCCAACCAGCAGTCACTTTCATAATGCAGGTTCCGCAATCGCCTTCCCGGCAACCGTAAGTAATGCCGGAACCTACTTTCTCGGACACCTCAATAACCCGGGTGCCGGCGGGGACGGTAACAGTCACGTTTATATCTTCAAATGTAATGGTCGCTTTGGCCATTGTAAAAACTCCATAAGGTTTAAAAGTAATCTCGGCAGCCTCTAATCTGAGGACTCCCGGTTTGGAACCGAAACGATTCCTGATTTTCACCGGCCTTGCGGCCGGTGAGGTCACCGATGCGTCCTTGGATCGGTTTAGCCTACGAATAACGCTGTAGGCTCAATAGCAGGCGTCTGTTTTATCCGGTTTACAGGTCCGCAAAATTAATCACTCTCGACTCTCTGGCCCCGGTTAACTCCTGAGCCAATTCCAAGCCAAAGGCTTTGCACTCGTGGATCTCGTCGTCAGTCGGGATCAACTTGACGCGCAGGCCCTGAATCGGCACCCGCAGTTTCAAGCCGCGCAAACGATCTTCCACCAAGCGCACACCCTCGCCGGTCCAGCCGTAAGAACCAAAGACACCGCCGAGTTTGTTTTTTAGATTGACCACAGCCAACGAAGACAGCAGATCCCAAATCGGCTTGACCGCATCCCCGTTGATGGTCGGCGTGCCCAACACCAGGCCGTCGGCTTCCTCGATCAAATCCACGAACGGCGCAACCTCGCCGCCTTCCAAATCGTAAAGCGATACCCGCACGTCCTCTATTTGCATCGCGCCTTGATAAATCGCTTCCGCCATCCGTCGGGTATTGCCGTAGGAACTGATGTAAAAAATCAGCAAAGTTTTTTGATTGGGCCTGAGTTCGTTATGCAGCGCCGGGCTGGATAACTGGCGGTAGCGCTGGATGTAATGTTGTGGGCGATCCCGCAAGATCGGACCGTGAGTGGGCGCGATCAATTTCAGCGGCAAAGGCTCTATCAATTCCAAGGCCCTGACCACGTATTCCTTGAACGGCCGCATGATGTGGGCGTAGTAGTATTCAAAGGAAAAGCGGAAATCGCCGACCTTGTCGTTGTACAAACGGTTGTCGCAGAAATGGCAGCCAAACACGTCGCCGGAAAACAGCATCGCCTCTTCCGGCGCATAGGTGCATTGCGTGTCGGGCCAGTGCAAATAAGGGGTGTGCAAAAACTCCAGACTACGGTCTCCCAATGACACTTTGTCGCCGGTCACTACCGGGGTGTAGCTCAGTTCGTCCTGTTTCAGCAGGCCTTTGAGCATGGATTGGGCTTTTTGGGAAATGAACAACTGCGCTTGCGGGGCCCGTTTCATCAGCTCCGGCAAAGCGCCGGTATGATCGGGCTCCAAGTGATTGAGAACGATGACTTTGATTTCCGAATAATCGGCGACGCTTTCCAAGCGAGCGAAAAAGTCGTTGGCAAAGCCTTCCTTCACGGTATCGATTACCGCCACGCCTTCGCTGCCGCGAATCACATAGGCGTTGTAGCTGGTGCCGTTGGCCGTTTTAAGAATGATGTCGAAAGTGCGTAGATTCGGGTCCAGCGCGCCGACCCAATGCACGCGCTCGGATAAGGCTACCGCCAGCGGTACGCCGTCTTCGCTCTCCAATTGGACGCTGTTCATGGCTTGCATGCCTCGGCATGCGACTGCTTGGGACAGGTTTCCAAATTTTTGTGCGATACGGCTGTCGCCAAGCCCAACCAGGCATCGACCTGTTGTTGGTCGAAACCGCAGACGCGTTGTTCGTTGACCTCCATCAAAGGCCGCCGAATCAACAACGGCTGCGCCACCATCAGCGCTATAGCTTCGTCTTCGCTGACAGTGTTTGGATCGACCAACCCTTGTTTGACAGCCGGCGCGCTGCGGTTAAACCAATCCGCGACCGGCATGTCGCCGAAAAACGAGCGCAACTTGCCCGGTTCCCTGCCCCATGGCTGTTGCAGCAGATCGTAAACCACCAGCAAATGGCCGGCAGCACTCAACAACTGCTTTTGCCGGGTATTGTTCAAGCAGCCCGGCTTTTCATAGAAATGCACGGTGGCCATGGCCGTCAATGTGCTTGTAGTTCCGCCATCGCCTCTGCCATTTTTTCCGGCGGAATACCGGTCAGCGAACCGGGCGGATTAATCGGAACGCCTAAGGCATCGAGAATGGCACCTTCAATCGGGCAGATGCTGGCGCATTGCGTATCTTTATAATCGCCTTCGCACTCGGTACATTTTTTCGGGTTAATCCGGAAATGTCCGGCTTTTTCCGACATGTAGATTGCCTTGCTGGGGCACAACGGCTCGCAGGCATAACAGTTGACGCAGGATTCGATAATTTGTAAGGCCATGACGTTACCTTTGTATTCGATGGTTAATCATTTCTAACAATCTCCCTCTCCTGATGGAGAGGGCTGGGGTGAGGAGAATTGAATAAGCAAAAGCTTTTTTGATTCACCTCGCCCTACCCTCTCCGGCCAGAGAGGAAATATTGGGCTATGCCGTCGCCCGCTCTTCTTGCGGCGCAGCCTCATCCAGCTTGCCGGCGGCAGCCATTTCCTTGTAAACCGCCATCACGGCTTCTTCGATAGGCTCCATCGCATGCTCGCCGTTTGGCACGATGCCGGCTTTTTCCAATAAGTCCCAGGGCTCGTAACCGATTTTCGAGCACAACACCGCTTCACAGCCGGCCAGAGAACGAATGGTTTGTTGCAATACGCTCTCGCCGTCGCCGCAGGTATCATCGCCGCCGCAATAAAGATCGGTTTTACGATGACTCATGAAACGCACGCCGTTTGGCGATGCTTCATAGATTAGGAACTCTTTCGCATGCCCGAAGTGCATATTGATCACGCCTTGACCGCTGGTCGCGATAGCCATCAACACCGGACGGGTATTCAGCTTGGGCTCGTCAGCGTGGCTGGCGGCTTTTTCGACCTTGGCAGCGCGCTTGCTATGCATTTCCTCGGCAATCGCTTCGTGAATGACCTTGCGTTTTTCCATCGCCGATTGGTAATCGATTTCCATCGCCTCGATTTTGTCCATCGTGAACTCGTCGCCGCGGTCTTCGCCCAGCAGACCGACCGCATCGGCCCGGCATTGCCGACAGTGACGCATCATGTTCATGTCGCCGGAGCAAGAGTCTTGCAGATCCATCAACTCGTCCTGCGTCGGGCCGCGTTGGCCCATCACGCCGTAAAAGGTGCCGTGTTCGGCTTCGGCAATCAGCGGCATCACGTTGTGCAGGAAAGCACCTTTGGCTTTGACGATTTTGCTGACTTCCGCCAAATGCTTATCGTTGACACCGGGAATCATCACCGAGTTGACTTTGACCAAAATACCTCTGGCAGTCAGCATTTCCAGGCCTTTTTGTTGCTGCTCGATCAAAATCTTCGCGCCTTTCACGCCTTTGATGCGTTTGTTTTCCCAGAAAATCCAGGGATAAATTTGCGCACCGATTTCCGGATCGACACAGTTGATCGTGATCGTGACGTGATCGATGTTGTGCTTGGCCAGTTCTTCGACCGATTCGGGCAAGGCCAGACCGTTGGTGGATACGCAGAGTTTGATGTCCGGCGCTTCGGCACTCAAACGGCGGAAGGTTTCGAAAGTTCTTTCTGGGTTAGCCAATGGGTCACCGGGGCCGGCGATACCCAGTACCGTCATTTGCGGAATATTGGCAGCCACCGCCATGGTTTTTTTCACGGCTTGATCGGGCGTCAACAATTCAGAAACCACACCGGGACGTGACTCGTTAGAACAATCGTATTTGCGATTGCAATAGTGGCATTGAATGTTACAAGCCGGCGCTACCGCCACATGCATACGGGCGAAATAGTGGTGGGCGTCTTCCGAGTAACAAGGATGGTTTTCTACTTTGGAGCGAATCTCGTCGGATAAATGACCGAGTTGATCATCACTTGTACCGCAAGAATGGGAGGAGCAGCCGCCTGCGCTGGCTGCTGGAGTTTCGTTTATTACTGGCAGTTCCATATTCTTCACCTCACTTGATTGGTTATGCAGTGAGAAAGCACAGGCCATGCCAGTTATGAAATCATTTTAAGCTATTGATTAATATGAAAATAATTAAGGATAACATCTAGGCAGCCGCAAAAAAGGCTGCCTAATGTTTGTAAAGACACATTCTCAGCCGAACGATTGTAAGGAGTTGCACAAAGCGACCGCGCTTAACCGGGCTGTTCCAACCTTAACACTGACCACGCCGCCTATTTGCGGATTTAACCCGAACAAGTTATTTGGTCCATCGAGCGACACCGGCGTCAGCCGGTGGGTTGGGGGATGCCGCTGTAATCAAAAAGGGATAAACACCATGGCAATTACATCGTTACGATAACCATCCTGCACTTTGTACTCGCGGTATCCCTTGGAGACAGCGACACCAAAGATGTAACTCGTACCATTTAGCTGTATCACTTCCGAACTACGATGACCGGTTTTCAATCCTAAAAATGCCGCATCAACGTCCAAGGTGTCTCCAACTTTGAGCGCGGGATTATTGGCGACGGCAATAATCGTTTTGTTTCTCTGCGCAAACACGCCAAAACAGCCAGCCAATACCTTACCTTGTTTATCGCGAGGCAAAACATCGTTCAGCATCGATTCAAACTGCGGTTCGCTATCGAACACAATGCCTATGCCACCCAACACTTTACGCGGGTCCTCCAGATCGGTAATTGCGGCGTTATAGATGTAAGTATGCCGATTGCCGTAGAGATGCGTTTTATCAAACGCCGATACCGTGTAATGCTGGGAATCGCTGTGCTTTAAAGCCTCGGTCGCACCGGTTGACTCGTCTAACTTGACGCCGACTAACATCTGATACTGGGGCGAGGAGACTGCCAGAATTCGACCTTGGCTGTCATACAGATAAAGATTGGTGTACACCGTATAAAGTGCGTTGATATATTGCAGGATTTCGCTGATTTGGCGGGCTTCGGTGAAACTAAGCTCAGCATTCGTCAAGCCCCGCCTAAAGGCTGAGGTGAGCGCCCACCAGCGACAATCGTTAGCCCGCTCGTATAAATTTCGATCCATGATATCGACCGCCAAGGACGCCAAAAATCCAGCATTATTTAGATGCGAGGACATCACCGTCACTTCCTGCAGGCTCTTAACCGACGCGTTAAATATGGCGGTAATATCAGAGCCAATTTGTCTGATGGCTTCCAGCACCGGCATGAATTCGGTGGCATTTTTACGGGCCGATGCAATCTGTCCGTTTAACACCAGCAAACCAAGGTCGGTATTGATATCGGAAGAAGCCTGATGGATTTCCCGTAATTCCTGCGGAAAAGAACTTGCCTGATGCATGATCTCGGTATAGCTGTTACGGGACAGCTGCCTTTCTTCGCGAACGAACGCCATACCCAGCCCGGTCATCATTTGGCCGCGCCAGCCCAGACCATAAAAGCCCTGATAACCGTTGGTGCTGCGCATATTCACGATATAGTCCTGACGCCGATAATTCAGCATCCTCAAGCCCGCATCACCTTTAAATCCGGTATTGAGCGGCAGCAAGTGTTCGTTGCTGCTGGCAATCACCTGTCCATCCCGATCAATAATCGCTAAAACCCCAATATCACCCGACATCAAGAGTCCATCGAAAATGCTATGCATTTCGTCATCAAAGCGAAAGCACAGACATAAAACGCCCAACACCGGCGAACTCTTGTCATCGGTTTGGGTAATTTTGCAGGAATAAATTAAAGAATGGCGTCGCTCACTTTGTAAATCGGAATAGCGAAAGGTTTCGAGATAATCCTGATCTGACTTCAGCGTTGCCGCCAACAAAGGATCATTGGAATAGGATATGGGATTGGCTTTGTCCAAATGGGCCTTTACGTTCCCTTGGGTATCAAAGACGATAATCTCGTCGTAAACACTGTATTTTTTGACATATTCACGGAGCCTGTTTTCGATAAACTGCGTTTGCTCGGTGCTGACATTCGCGGAACCGAGAAACACTCTGATATCGTCGTCGGTTGCCAGAAAACCCACATCTGCAGTGCGCTCGAATAGGTTACGAATCAACAAATCGATAGCCACTTGCGCTTTCGACGAGTTATCCAGCACCAGTTTTTGCACATTTTCGACCAGTAAATTATGGGTCAATTGTTTCTGTAGTTCGCCGAATTTAAGCTGGGTACGACTCATATCGTCCAAAATAGTCGTCGCCACGTTGTGGCTATTTATTTTCCCTATCAGCGTGATTTTGCCCCACCAATCGTTTAAAGACGCTAACCGCCCCTCAAAACTTTTAACCACCGGCATTGATCCCAATAATTTTGTCGAATGGGACTGCAAAAAATCATTCATAAAACTCCTCTCGCTAGCAATTGAAAATCGGGGATTAGCCATTCTGTCAGGCTAGTCTGCGGCTCACCTTCACCTACCGACAAACCCCGACGAAATCCACAAAATGGCATTCATCCTCCTCCCTTTAAAAACTTGTCAAACCTCATACTGGCTAGACACCTCAACACCTAGCCCATTCACTAAAATTAAAAAACGCTTTTTACAAGACAGCGTGCACCCAACGCTTGTCGACAAGCTCAAAAACCCCACTAAGCCACTGTTTTAATGATCTTATTTCGACAATTGCGGTAAACAAGCATAGATTATTCCAGAAAAAATCAGCGACGAAGTTTGTCTTAACCGGCGCTTGAAAAGCGTTTATTCAGACCTTAATTGAGCAACAAATTGGCAAATTTTTGTGACTCCATTCAAGTTTATCGGCGGAAAACAGCCCACCTAACGCGACAAACACGGAATTTCGACTAGCTGTTAAACCAACTCATTTTGCACCTAACTGATCCCAAAAGCCGGCTGTGTTGCATCGTTGTGGTGCAAACACCCGATCACTAACGGCGAACATAATCAACTACAAGTTAATGCAAGACTTGCCTTGGCCTTTGCGTTGTATCTTTAGTACACTTCGGCTATCCCTATATTCAGGCACAGAGCACATGACTTACTGTATTGCTGTATCCCTAAAGGACGGATTGGTCTTAACTTCGGATTCCAGAACCAATGCCGGCATCGACAACGTCAGCATTTACGGCAAAATGCACCCATTTTGTACGGCATCTGACCGGAAAATCGTGCTGCTCAGCGCCGGCAATCTGGCCACCACGCAGGCCGTGATCGACCAGTTGAAGCGCGATATGAAGGAAGAGACCGAAGTTAATCTGGACACGGTCAACTATCTGTCGGAAGCGGCCGCCTATCTGGGACGGATCAGCGTCGAAAAACAGCGCCGCCATGTGGATGCAGGGCAAAGCAGCTTCAATCCGTCCGCCACTTTTATTTTGGCGGGGCAAATCGGCCAGGAACCGCACGGCGCTTATTTGATTTACCCGGAAGGCAATTGCATCACTACGTCCCGGCAGACCCCTTATCTGCAAATCGGCGAAAATAAATACGGCAAACCGGTGCTGGACCGATTTTTAAAAATCGATACCTCACTGCACGAAGCCGGCCGCTGCTGTTTGATTTCGATGGATTCGACCATGCGCAGCAACGCCAGCGTCGGCGCTCCGGTGGAACTGTTGATCTATCATCGGGATACACTGATACTGGACGAATACTATTGTTTCCAGGAGGACAACGAGTATCTGAGCAAAATCCGCAAGATGTGGCACGAAAAGCTGAAAGAAGCCTTCGCCACCTTGCCGCAATTCAGTAAAGAGGATTCCCGTCCGCTACCGGGCTGCATATAAAGTCCGAACTTCATCAGGAACATAGTTCCAAGCCCTTTGATTGATAGTAATACGCAGTTGAGCATATCGACATTCCGTTCGCCCTGAGCCTGGCGAAGGATGGGCGGGGTGGTGATGTGCTCAGCAACTGCTCCTGCTTTGCTGTACTTACTGAATCCTTGCAAGTCGACCACGAACGGTTTGCAAACGCCTCTACTGATTTTTAGGTTTATCGTCGATAACTCGTCACGATAGCCAGTAACCGCTACAATTGCCGCCCCTAATCCAATTCCTGCCCGCCGACCAAGCTATGTTGCAGTTCGGCGATCAGAACCGCAGCTGGCGATGGCACAAACTCTAATTCAAAAACTTGATTACGGCTGGCGTTTACTGGCCACTGCGATCAGCTTTACCAGCTTCGGGATCGGCGGCGTGATGCTGTGGCTGCTGGTGTTTCCGCTCTTGGCAATATGGCCGGGCAACCGAGCGCAAAAGGCCGGCCGCGCCCAATACACGGTACATATCAGTTTTTATGTGTTTATAGGCCTGATGCACAGGCTGGGCGTGATGACGTATGAAGTGATCGGTCTGGAAAAACTCAACCGTCCCCGCCAGCTGATTGTCGCCAACCACCCGACCTTGGTGGATGTGGTATTTCTGATCAGCCGAATCAAACAAGCCAACTGCATCGTCAAGGCCAGCCTGTGGCACAACCCGGCGATGCGCGGCCCAATCTTGAATGCCGGCTATATCAGCAACGCCGATTCTGAAACGATGGTCAATGATTGCGCCACTTGGCTGCAAAACGGCGGCACCATGATCATTTTTCCGGAAGGCACCCGCTCGGTGCCAGGCCAGGCCTATCGATTTCAACGCGGCGCGGCGGCCATTGCCTTAAAAGCCGATAGTATAATCACGCCGGTAACGCTGACCTGCAAACCCAGTACCCTCACTAAAACCCAAGCTTGGTACCAAATCCCGCAGCGGCGTTTTCATTTGCAAATGATTGTAGGCGAGGATGTCGAATTACAGCCTTTCCGGGAACTGCAACCGCGCTCGATAGCGGTGCGGCGCTTAACGCAGTATTTACAGGATTATTTTACTCAACAACGAGAACGCCATGAGCGAGATGGAAACTGAAATAAAACACCTGATTATCGACACGCTGGCGCTGGAAGATGTCGATGTGGCGGATATAGACAGCAATGCCGCGCTGTTCAATGATGGCTTGGGCCTGGATTCCATAGACGCGCTAGAACTGGGCTTGGCGATTCGCAAAACTTATCAGGTAAAAATCGATGCCGAACGCGACGATGTGGTGAAAATCTTCGGTTCTGTGGCGGCCTTGGCGCAATTTATCGAAGCGGCGCGGAGTTGAGAGGGTTTTGACGAGTCGATGCAATTCTAATGTTGTAGCGAAAAACTACAGACCTTATTCCGGCCGCTGTGTTTAGCTTGATACAAACCCTTATCAGCCAAATTCAGTAAATCGCCGATACTGCTGTTTTTATCCGTCAGGGTAGCCACGCCAATCGATACGGTAAATTGCAATTCAAACCCCGATTCAACCGGAATCACGCTGCCGGCCACCACGCTTCGGAGTCGCTCCGCCACCTCAAGGGCTTTAAGCAAGCCGGTTTCCGGTAATAAGATCGCAAATTCTTCGCCGCCCATGCGGCCGGGAATGTCGATTTCCCGCAAAACTTCCACCAAAATGCAGCCCAGTTTTTGCAAGGCCTGATCGCCGGCCGCATGGCCGTAGTTGTCGTTGACGGCTTTAAAATAGTCGATGTCCAGCATCAATACCGACAACGGGTTGCCGTAACGATCACTGCGCGCCAACTCCGCTTCGCCCTGCTCCATGAAATAACGGCGATTGGCAATCCCGGTCAGATAATCGATGCGCGCCTGGCGCTCCAACTCCGCTTGCAGGGCTTTGCGCTCGCTGATGTCGCGCACGAACGCGCAGTTATACTCCAGGCCTTCGAAGACCAGATAATTCGCGGCCACTTCCACCGGAATTTCCCGGCCGTCTTTACAGCGATGAATGGCTTCCATTTTTAACGCGCCTTTTTGTTTGACTTCCTGCCAATGCGCGGGCCAATTTTCTGCTGTTAACTCCTTGTCGATATCCATTACCGAAAATGTCAACAACTCCTCCCGGCTATAACCCAATACTTGGCAGGCGGTGTTGTTTACAAATTGGAATCTAGCGTCGGCGGTTATCCAATACAAACATTCAGTGGCTCTATCCACCGAAAACTGCGTCAGATGCAAGGCCTTTTCCGCCAGCTTGCGCTCCGTGACATCGTTGTAAATCGAGACGATTTCACCGCCAGGCAATTTATACACATAATTTTCCCGCCAACCCTGAATCCGCTCGTCATGGTAATACGACGGCGGAAAAGCCTCCGGCGTTCCGGTTTTGGCCACTCGATGCAAGACTTCGAATAAGCCGAATTCGAATACCCCCGGAAACATTTCGGTAAGTTTTTTACCGATCAATTCTTTACGGGTGATTTTTTCGATTTGCTCGGCGGCTTTGTTGAAACCGATGATAATGAAATCCCGGCCGTCCTCGCTGGCTCGGTATACCGCCACGCCGCTACTCATGTGTTTGAATAGTGCCGATAAGCGTGCTTCGCTGGCGGCCAAGGCCCGCTTTTCCAACAGCAGTTGCTGATTGTTTTGAATCAGTTGCTCGGTTCTTTCCTCGACGCGCCGATTCAATTCGTTATTCAGCTCCGCCAATTCCGCAGCCGCCTGCTTTTGCTGCAACCGATCCGCGCCGTGTTTGGCAAAAGCTTGCGCGAGTTGCGCGTACATTTCGGTGATGGTTTCCAGCCGCTGCTTCGCAATGACCGGTACCTTGCTGATGCTTTGCAGATAACTATTTTCTTCGAACCCATAAAGCCGGGCCTGACGGCGGAAGAACTCCAGATCGGGAGGCTCAATAAAACATTGACCGGTAAAAATATTGGCGACGTGCTGGCCCTCGACGATAATCGGCATGGCCGAATCCACCAACCCGTTCAGACATTTGTAGATTGCAAACCGCTCACCCTTCAGCATGCTTTCAACCAATGCCGTATCGCTTTCTATGCAGTTACTGCATGTGTTGTGGTTGACCCGATGAAATTTTACGCAGGCATCTTGCCATCCGGCATTGGTGATAACGATGCCGTCGGTATCGATAATCGCGTTTGGTATGCCGACCACCCGGTACAAATCGTCCATCAGCGTTTGCAGACTGGCAAGATCGACAAGTTGGGCGTATTTGATGGTGTTTTCAGACATCGGCTGGTGTGGAATCGAGCAGTGAAGTTAACAGTCTGTCGTGTGAGATTGATAATAGCAGCATTCCGATGAAGCGGAACTGAAAAACACTGGATTTTGGCTAGCGACAAATGCCTGACAAGCCCTATCGGCATGGCATTGACGCGAATGACCGCTTAGCAAGCACGCTATGGCGCCTAGACTAGACCATTTCGCCACCCCACAAAGCACGGTCCAGCCAGCACTTACCTCGCGGCGATCCGGACAAGAACCGCCGAACGCATCATAAGGCGTATAAGCAAACGCTATACGCCATTCCGGAAGACGACGTCTCGTCACAGATTTCCCCCGTAGTAACAGATTCGGAAATAACTCCCGCCCAATCCAAAGGATAAACGCGGGCCTGGAGCAACCGATGAAAACGTTATGCATTCCCACGCCGGAGCGTGGGAGCGAGATAAACGTCTAATTCGGATGAGTTCTAATGTCAGGAAAACTCCCCGGGATTAACAGACCCTGTTGAACATACAACGGCCTCTGACTGCCTGACGCGCCGTATATCCAATAGGTAAAATACAAGGAACCGGGGGTGGCTACCGCGCGTTTCTCCAGCTGCCGGAAAGGACCGATATTGACGGCGCCGAGTTGCGGAACCAAGTTAATATCTGTCGTTCCACCCAGGGTATGCGGGATAGAGTGGCCCCGGTGATAATCTGGACCATCACTGAGAGGGTGGCCGGCCATTCGAGAACGGTCGCGGGCACCAGCATGTCGACCGTTGCTAACACCCCATGCGGCGATCAATCGTTCAACCGTCACATCGAACAAATACGAAAAGTCGTCAACATTAGTCTCGAAAATTTCACTGCCTTTAATGAAACGTCTGTAGTCGTCTAGCCAAGTCTCCAGCAGATACGGTATGACGCGCGTTTCAAAGACATGCGATGAATGGATGTTAGTACCGGCCATCATAGACGCCAGCATCGGATATACCGCCATAAATTCTCCTGATTCGAATTATAAATAAATCCGGTGTTTGAAGCTGAGGATCGTAGGGAGGATAAGCGAAGCGCCAGCCGCCATTCGAGCATTGCAACTCTACATCCATTTCCCCCGCAACATCGCCGCAAAGGTCATGTTAACCAACCATTTCCAACGTTCTCGACAACCCCACAACCTCCGCCTTTTTCAAGGACTTACTCAGCAACATGTAGGTATCCCGATCAAAAGCCGGGCGCCCGCTCTGCAATATCGCCACTATCTCCCCCTCGTTTTTGGCCGAGCCCAAATAACACCAGCGGTCGATGATGTGCAGTTCCCCTGCCTCGCGCACGCCGATCGCGCCCGGATACGGCCAAACGGTGAGTTTGAGTTTTTGCATGGCGATCAACAGCCGTGCCGCGTGCGCCAAAGGCGCTTCCAAACCGACGCAGGCGCCGCGGCATTTTTTGATCTGGTGGCCAAAGCAAGGCCGGCCGACGGCGGTTTTTTCCAGGCCCAATACGCTCAGGCACAGGCCGTGCTGCTCGGCGACGCTGCGCAAGGCTTTTTGCGCATCGCGCTGGCTGTGATACAAACCGTATAAATTGTTCTGCGCCCCAAAATCCAGATTGTCTGCCCAGGTCAAAACCGGGCGTAAATGTTCGCCCTGCTGTTGCAATTGCCAGGCGCACAACGCGCTTTTCCGACGCAAGCGCTGGTTATGCACCGGCATCATTTGCTTGATCAACTTGGACTCGGTGAGTAAAGCACCCAACTCGCCGGCGGTTTCGATCCAGTCGATGCGCCGCAGTTGCTGGGCCAGGCTCATCTCCTTATTGTTCTTATGATCAGCGCCGAAATGCGCTAACACCCGGTTACGAATATTCACGCTTTTGCCAATGTACAACGGCAGATCGTTTTCACCGTAAAACAAATAGACGCCCGGCGTTTCCGGCAAGTCGTGAATCAATAAGGGATCGATATTGGACGGCAAACTAGAACGACCCACCAAACGCTGCACGGCAGCATCGACGGTTTCGTCGGAAAATTGTTCGTAAGCTTGGGTCCAAAACTGATGAATCAATTGGGCGTCGGCCAAGGCCCGGTGCCGGTCTTTGGCCTGCAAACCATGCCGTTCGATCAGGCTATCCAGGTTATGCCGGTGAAAATGCGGATACAAAGCCCGCGACAGTTTGACGGTACACAACACTTGGGGGCGGAAAGTCATGCCAACCCGGCTGAACTCGTTCTTCAAAAAGCCGTAATCGAAACGGGCGTTGTGGGCGATGAATAAGCGGCCTTCCAGCAATTCCGCCACTTCACCGGCCACTTGCGCAAAGCTGGGGGCCTCGGCGACCATTTCGTTGCTGATGCCGGTCAATTGCTCGATGAACAACGGAATACGGGTTTGCGGATTTACTAATTGGTTCCACTCGCGCACGCCATCCTCATCAACCAAAACGATACCGATTTCGGTGATGCGGTCTTTGGTAGCTGAGGCGCCGGTGGTTTCCAGGTCAACAAAAGCCAGGGCTTGCATATTTGAGTTCAGGACGCTGGCTCCATCGGCTCAGCCCAATCGGTCGGGCAACTGCACATCACATTACGGTCGCCGTAGACATTATCGATGCGACCGACAGGCGGCCAGTATTTGTCGTCGTGCTGATGACTATCTGGAAAGAAGGCTTTTTGCCGGGAATACGGCAGCGTCCATTCTTCCAACAGCAAACGATGGGTATGCGGCGCATTGTGCAGCACATTGTTATGGCTGTCGGCCAAGCCGTCTTCGATTTCTTTAATCTCCTGCCGAATCGCAATCAAAGCTGCGCAGAAGCGGTCGATCTCGGTTTGATTCTCGCTTTCGGTGGGTTCTATCATCAGGGTATCAGCCACCGGGAACGACACGGTCGGGGCGTGGAAACCGTAATCGATTAAGCGTTTGGCGATGTCTTCTACGGTGACATTGGCGGTTTTGCGGAATTGATGGCAATCGATAATACACTCGTGCGCCACCCAGCCGTTGGCATCGGTGTACAGAATTGGATAATGCGGCGCCAGGCGGCGGGCGATGTAATTGGCATTCATGATGGCCGCCAAGGTAGCCCGGCGTAAGCCGGTGGCGCCCATCATGGCGATATATGCCCAGGAAATGGTCAAAATGCTGGCCGAGCCCCAGGGTGCGGCGGATACAGTGCCGACCGTGCCGTGCTCGCCTTTGGCCGGGTTGACACCTTCGACCAGCGGATGATCCGGCAAGTACGGCGCCAGATGTGCACCGACACCTATCGGCCCGACGCCGGGACCACCACCGCCGTGCGGAATGCAAAAGGTTTTGTGCAAATTCAAATGCGCGACGTCCGCACCGATTTTGCCGGGCCGGCTGAGACCCACCAAGGCATTGAAATTGGCGCCATCCATATACACCTGGCCGCCGTGTTGATGGACGATGTCGCAGATCTCGCGGAAGGCTTGTTCATAAACGCCGTGGGTGGACGGGTAAGTAATCATCAGCGCCGCCAGCGTGTCTTGATATTGCAGGGCTTTGGCGCGCAGGTCATCGACGCTGACATTGCCTTGTTCGTCGCAAGCCACCACCACCACGGTCAAGCCAGCCAAGCTGGCGCTGGCCGGATTGGTGCCGTGCGCGGACGCCGGAATCAGGCAAATAGTGCGCTGCCCCTGGCCGTTAACCTGGTGATATTTGCGAATCACCAGCAAACCGGTGTATTCGCCTTGCGAGCCGGCATTGGGTTGCAGGGAAAATGCGTCGAAACCAGTCAAATCGCAGAGCATGTCTTCCAGCTCCGCGAACAATTGCTGATAGCCTTGCGCTTGATACAGGGGCACAAAAGGATGCATGGCATTAAATTCGTAGAACGAAATAGCCTGCATCTCTGTGGCAGCGTTGAGCTTCATCGTACACGAACCTAGCGGAATCATGGCCCTATCCAAAGCAATATCGCGCCGCGCCAACCGACGCATGTAACGCATCATCTCGGTTTCCGAGTGATACAAGCTAAATACCGGATTTTGCAGAATCGGATCGTCGCGCAACAGTGCGTCTGGGATGCATTCATTCAGTGTCGCATCCAGCGCGCCAATATCCGGCAATTCAGCGATGGGCGAAGCGAACACCTGCCACAAGGTGCGCAAATGCTCGCGGTTGGTGGTTTCGTCCAGGGAAATCCCCAGCGTATCGGCGTCGATAATCCGCAGATTGATGTTCACATCAGCTGCCTGCGCGGCGATGCGGCGGGCGCGATTCGGCACCCTGACCACCACGGTGTCGAAATAACATTGGCTCTGCACTTGCTGGCCGCTTTGCGTCAAACCCGCAGCCAGAATCTGCGCATAGCGATGCACCCGGCTGGCGATTAGGCGCAGCCCGTCCGCGCCGTGATAGACCGCATAAAAACCGGCAATCACCGCCAGCAGAACCTGCGAAGTACAGATATTGCTAGTAGCCTTGTCGCGGCGGATATGTTGCTCGCGGGTCTGCAAGGCCATCCGCAAGGCGATCTGGCCGTGACTATCCTTGGATACGCCGATCAAACGGCCCGGCATCAAGCGCTTGAAGTCGTCGCGGGTGGCAAAAAAAGCCGCATGCGGCCCGCCGTAACCCATAGGCACACCAAAACGCTGAGCGCTGCCCACGGCGATGTCGGCATCGAAAACAGCCGGCGGTTTTAGTAACACCAAACTCAGCAAGTCGGCGGCCACCGTCACCAGTGCTTGTTTGCTGTGAGCAATTGCGGTTGCTTCGCTAAGATCGCGGATTTCGCCGCTGGAACCTGGGTATTGCAGAATCAAGGCAAAGAAATCGTGTTGTGCCAGATTGTCGAAGGGATCAGCGACGACTACTTCATAGCCCAGGGAGCCGGCCCGGGTCTGCACCACCGCGATGGTTTGCGGATGGCAGTCTTTGTCGATCAACACGGTGTTGGACTGGCTTTTGGCTAAGCGCCGCGACATCGTCATCGCTTCCGCAGCCGCTGTCGCTTCGTCCAACAACGAGGCGTTGGCGATCTCCATGCCGGTCAGATCGATGATCATTTGTTGAAAATTCAGCAAAGCCTCCAGCCGGCCCTGCCCCACTTCGGCTTGATACGGGGTGTAGGCGGTGTACCAGCCGGGGTTTTCCAGCACGTTGCGCTTGATCACGGCCGGCATGATGGTGTCGTAGTAGCCCATGCCTATCATTGACACCAGTACCTTGTTACGCTCGCGCATTTTGCGCAGGTATTTGATCACCGCGCGTTCGCTGATGGTGCCGGTGAGTTTTAAGGGTTCGCGGTTGAGAATATTGGCGGGAATGACTTGACCGACAATATCTTCCAAATCCTGCAAACCCAACTCGGCCAGCATCTCCTGAGTCTGCTGCGGATTGGGACCGATATGGCGCTGAATAAAATTTCCGCGCATTTCCAGTTGGTCGAGACGGGGGCTTTTTGCAGACATGGGCTTATCTTCTTAGGTAACGATGGGGAACAAAAGGTAGCGAAGTGACCGTGACACTAATCGGCGAGTTCCGCACCATTGCGGTTAATGTCGTGCCGAGCCCGGCAAACCGGCGATCCAGCAACGCCATCGCTACCGGCCGGTTCAGACTGGGCGAGAAACTGCCGCTAGTCGCATAGCCGATTTGCTGGTCTTGATGAACGATCTCACAACCATCCCTTACCGGAATTCGACCATCCACCAGCAAACCGACACGCACTCGCTCTGCGGCGTTTTGCCGTTGCGCCAGAATTTTCTCAGCGCCGGGAAAATCGCTGTAGCCTTTTTTGAATATCCATTGCAAGCCCGCCTCTATCGGCGTGATCGTTTCGTTCAGTTCATGGCCATACAAACAAAGCCCGGCTTCCAGCCGCAAAGTATCGCGAGCGCCCAAACCTATCGGTTCGACAGCCTCGTCCGCCAAAAACAAACGTGCGATTCGTTCCGCGTCGGCTTGCGGCAAAGAAATCTCGAAGCCATCTTCACCGGTGTACCCGCTACGGCTAATATGGCATGCGCTCCCGGCAATGTCGGTGGCACAAGCCTGCATAAATTTTAGTCCGCCAGCCTCGGTCGAAAACTTAGCCATTACCGCCGCTGCGCCCGGTCCTTGTATGGCAAATAAAGCTAAATCGTTTGATGGTTCGAACAAGCAATTGACCGGTAACTGGCTACGCAGATAAGCAAAATCCTTGTCCTTGCAGCCGGCATTGACGATGAGGGATAAGCCCGCTTCAATGCGGGTAACGATAATGTCGTCGACTACACCGCCCTCGGCATTGGTCAATACCGTGTATTTCTGCGCACCCGGCTTTAAATCGACGATGCCACCGGGCGTGAGCTTTTCTAAGGCGTCTGCTGCGTGTTCGCCCACTATCCGGCATTGGCCCATGTGCGAAATATCGAAGAATCCGGCCTGACTGCGGCAGTGCAAATGCTCGTGAATGATGCCGTTTTTATATTGCACTGGCATTTGGTAGCCGGCAAACGTAGTCATCTTGGCACCAAGTTGCAGGTGTAGATCGTATAAGGGCGTTTGCTTTGAACTAGTCACCATGACCATCCTATACTGTTTAGGGATTTCATTAGTCTAGCGCCGGGCCGGATCTCCAACCAAGTAAATTTACAAACGGCTGATTTGCCCGTTCAAATTTCAGCCAAGTGCGTTTAATGTATCGAACGGGCCTTGGCAACTTGTAAATCAGCTGCGTTTCTTGGCGTGTAGTTTAATCGCCTTTACCCTCTACCCTGCTTTAATGAGCTAAGCAAACACTATGATAACTATCGCAAGTTGGATCCGTAATACTTTCGAAATATCCCATGTTGGCCATAACGCCATTCGCTCGATGGAAGGTATACGCGGTTTTGCAGTGTTTCTGGTATTTCTGGTTCACTATGTGACATTAATAGAACCGTGGTTGCTGACAAATTCGATTACTCACGAAATCGCGAAAAACATCCATACCATAGGCAATACCGGCGTTGATTTGTTTTTTGTATTAAGCGGCTATTTGATTTACGGCATGCTGATAAAAAAGCCTACCGAATTCAAAAAATACTTATACCGCAGAATACAGCGAATTTATCCAACTTTTACGGTGGTGTTTATTATTTATCTAGCACTTTCGTTTGCTTTTCCATCCGAATCAAAAATCCCCCACGACTGGAAAAGCGGATTTGTTTTCGTGATGCAAAATTATTTGCTGATGCCCGGTCTGTTCCATATTACTCCCATCATCACTGTCGCCTGGTCATTGAGCTATGAGTTTTTTTACTACCTGTTGATTCCGTTACTAATAATGACACTTAAGCTGCGCTCTTGGCCAAGAAGATACAGGGTATTATTGTTTTTATCGGCATCGTTCATATTATTCGGCTATTTTTACAATCATAGCGGTCCAATTCGCTTATTAATGTTTGTTTCCGGAATAATTTTATACGAATCTGTCGAAAGCGGTTATTTAAAACACTTTCCGCCCATAGGCTTATTGGCTTTAATATTAGCTATTACATCATTTGCAATAACCAGCTATTACCACATCAATATTTCATTAAAGTATTTATTGCTTTTCACGCTGTTTTTTATTTTCTGTCTGGAATGTTTTTGTACTTCAGGATTTACCAACTATTTATTTACCCTACCCTACCTTAGATGGCTGGGCAACATGAGTTACTCTTATTATTTAATTCATGGCCTGTCATTAAAAGCCATTTTCATGGTATTTGCCAAATTACTTCCCCCACATCACGATAGCGAACTACTATTCTGGATTG
Source organism: Methylomonas sp. MK1 (assembly GCF_000365425.1). Classification (NCBI taxonomy): domain Bacteria; kingdom Pseudomonadati; phylum Pseudomonadota; class Gammaproteobacteria; order Methylococcales; family Methylococcaceae; genus Methylomonas; species Methylomonas sp. MK1. The sequence goes on along the minus strand of NZ_AQOV01000002.1, from coordinate 378,220 downwards.
GTTTAGCACCGATTTTCCTGGTTACCTTATTACCCTCCGCAGCATTATTTTGCTGGATAGAAAAGCCGTTTTCCTTGCAAAGACGACATAAATAGCCCAGCTATTAATCGCGAATCAAATTTAGATAATCAGCGCGCGGTAACACATAGATAGGGCTGGATGAAATGGAAACAAAGGCTTGGCCCGCGGCACCGACGGCCAAGTCTTCCGCATACCCAACCACGTCCACCGCCACCCAGGCTTTCCTAGGCTCTAGCTGCATGGTCCAGACGCTGCTGGTTTCGTCTGTGCGCCAGATCATGAAGGTATCGCCAAAATAGGCGGCCTGAATATTGCCGTCCTGGGCATCTACAGCACGGTAAGGCAAACCGTCGATCAACGCGCCGGCGATATACATCGCCGCTTCGCCGGGCTTGTGACCCAAGGAATAGTCCCAGAAGCGACCATAAGCCAAGTCGTATTCATGAGCGATGCAAAACGCTACGCCCAGATAATCCTGACGGCTGTTGACCCAGGCGATGATTTTCGCCACCTGCTCGGCCTGCCAGCGCCGGCCGCTGAAGCCGTGCATGGCCTTGGCGCCGGTTTCGCCTAGCCAGAACGGTAATTTGTTGCTTCGACCCAGGCTAGTATGAGCAGCCAGCACACCCCGCTCATCTTCTCTGGAACTATTGCCAATCGGTCCGCCGAAACGCGGCGGCTGTTGCGGATAGGCGTGCACGTCCCAAGCATCCTGATAATTATCCAGACCTAGTTGCAACACCTGTTTAAACCAATCACCCTCGCCCGGCCTGACCAGGCTGCCGCCGACAACATGCGCATCGCTGCGCGCTTGATGGGCCAACTGGTATTCCCATTTCGCCCGTTCGACCCAGTGCGCCGGCTCGCGCAGCTTTTGCCAATCGGCTTCATGGCGAATGTCTATTTCGTTCGTGGCTTTGAAATAGCGGGTGTAAGCGGCCGCAGAATTGATGAAGTTTTGGCCGTCAGTAGGCTGGTCGTTCAACCAATTGCTATCGCCGGAGGAATCGGCGAATAGCTGCAAGCCGCGCTGCTTGGCTTGTTCCCATTGCGGCTTATATTCGGGATCAAAGCCCGGATAGCTACCGTAGCTTCTGAAAATCCCTATCCGTTCCAGCCAGGCAAAATAGCCTCCAGACTGTCTAAAACTTTTGTCACCGTCTGCCAGCGCGTAGTAATCGTTGTTCCAGAGTTTCTTTTGCGGCAGCCGTTGCTTTTGGGCGGCATTGCCGCCGACCACACTAAAACCGTCGGCCGGATGATGCATGATCAAGCGGCCGTCGTTCGTATACAAGGACGGATAAACCGCGTAATAACCCGCCTCATGAAGCTTGCCAAAATCGGCTTCGACCTGACCGGGAAAGGTATCAGTGACTTCCCGTTCGGCGATTTGTTTACCGCTGTAATCAACCATGCGCAGGCGTAACTTTGCCGGAAAGCGCAGTAGCGGCACCGGTAAAGTTGTTTCTTCCAAAATCGGCTGCCAGCGTAAATCCACTTTTAACTTCGCCGCATCCCCAGGATGCAGCAGGTTGGCCGGGGCATCGACGAACATTATTGGCCGCAATTTGGCGGCGATACGTTGCAAAGCCAAATCGGCATCGGGATCGGCGATTTGAGTTTTCAAGCCCGACAGCGACCGCCCGGCGGGATCGGTAAACAGACCGGAGAAATAAAAGCGCTGCCCTTGCTCATGTTGCATCACCAATTTCAGCAACAAGCTGTGCCAGCCGGGCGTCAGGTTTAACATCGCCAAATGCGGGAACTGCGTGCGCTCCGCTGATGCAGTTGCCGGCAAGCCTTCGGTGGTCAAATCGTGCAATAGAGCTTTGGCTTGCGTGCCGATGGAGTTGGCAAATCCGACCGGTGGCGTCGGATCATCGCTAAACGTAACAGACTGACCATCCAGCCAGCCGACGGATTTGATACCGGAATGTCGCAAATGCAGATGCGTTTGCGTTGCCCGTTCGGCGTAAACGTAAAGCTGGGCATACCCCGTGCCGCGCGACCAGCCATAGGCGTGCTGGGTGCTGGCTTCAATATCGGTCTCACCGTTGGCCTGAGTTAGTGCGATGCGCCAATCGCGCATTTTGCCGCCCATCATTTCCAGACTCAGATACGGTTGTTCTGGATTGGGCCTTGAGACAGTTTCAGTGTCCAAGCCAAACACCGACAGGCCGGCCTGCCCATCCTGCAAGCCGCCGACCAGCCACGCTGATGGCACGCCATTGTTCAGCGAAGTTGGCTGCGAGGGAGCAACTGGAGCTGGTTTCGGCATCGTGCCGAATTTGCCAGGTTCGGCCAGAAACTTGACCACCTCCGTTTGGTTCCTAGGCTGCGTGAATACCCCGAGCACGGTGAAATGATCGTCGGTGATTACCGCTGCGGGCAGAACCTCGATATTCAATCGCCTGGCCATTGTTTCGGCTTCCGGGCCAATCAAATAGGTCACCGGCAAATTTTCATAGAATGGCCGCGCCACATCCGCAGCCAACCCGCGAAACAACATCTCGGCGTTTTCACCTTTGCCATCCAACAGATAAAGGTGTCGCGGGCCTGCGGCGGCAGGCTTGGTCAACGCCAAGAAACGATTTCTGGCTTGAGCCTGCTCGACGGACATCCAATCGCCCAGCGGTTTATCCAGTTTTAATAAAAACGCATCGAAGACTTTGGCACCATCCGCTTTGCCGCTATTTTCGATTTCCAACCACCGGTCGCCCGGCAACAATGTGACGCTGGTGGAAGCCGGCAACCATTGGTATTCCCACGGCGTGGTATTGGTCAGCGCAAACTCGGCGCGAGTCGCCAACTCCTCAGGGTTGGCTCCGGCCTTGACGATGAAGCTTTGTTTGACCTGCGACACCTCGCCGCCGCTTTTATAGCGGGCCAATAGCTGGTATTGTCCAGGCTTAAGCGCTGTCGGTAATTCAAAGCGAAAACGTCCACCCCACTCACCAAAGCCCTGATGAAACAATAATGCTTCATCCTGCTCGGTGGCCAGTGCGCCGGTATTGCGGCCCGCCGTGGCACTGCCTGTAACAACGTCAAGATAGCGCGGCTTGGGCAACGCTGCCAAAGCCGGCGCTTTGCCCAATTCCAACAGCACCGCCGGTTGATCAACACTACCCGCAAACGGCAATACCGCCCACGGCGACGCCAATAAAAACGCATCAAACACTTTGGCATCATGGCCGTTGCCGCTATTACGAATCGCGATCACCCTATCGCCGGCTTGCAGCGGCACCGACTTATCGCCGGTAATCCAAGCATATTCCCAGCCCTTAGGTTTTAGCGACAAACTACCGCGCAACGCCAACCGGCCGGCATCCGGTCCCGCCCAGATGTCAAAAGTCTGTATGCAAACATTCGGATCGCCGCCCTGCCGCCAGCGCGCCCAAAATTGGAAATCGCCCGCGACGACTGGCTGGGTTAAATTGAAACGAAAAGCCGCTCGCCATTGGCCAAAGCCCGAATGCAGCACGTTCACCGCTTCGTTTTCGACTTGCCAGCTAACGCCGGCTTGCGGCTCTTGCAGCGCTTGACCCTGTATGAATTGGACACCAGGTAAGGAGCGAGACTGTGCGTGTGGTGCGTTGCCCAACTCGAGCAATAAGGCCGGTTGCTGCGGCGTGGGATTGATAGGTAGATTGAGTGTGTCATTTAGCGCGGCCTGACACACAGTAGCGCTAGCGATCATCAGCAGGCAGGGAAAAATGAAACAAGTAGAGGCCGAAAACAGCCGAATGAATACAGCGCAGGGAGGCATCGCAAATCCTTGTCGGTCAAAAACACCCGAGCCAGCCCGGGAGCGAACACATCCTTGTAGTCGCCATAATAAAACAGCTCGGCAAAAAATTCCGCTTTAGCTTGGCCGGCACCGCCGGTAGATTTTGGCTAACACAAATTCTTCAGCCCGAGGACTAATGACAGGGTGTTGTGCCGAAACAGTAAAGCCTAACTGCGACGCAATAGGGTATCGCCCAGTGGAATACAGATTAGGCCTTAACCTTTTGATGTTGGCTTACGAGGGAAGACAGACTTCGGCCATGAGCGGACTGATGCGTTATGGTCGGAATGACAGCAATAAGCCCAACATCTGCCTGCCAGTAGGATATAGGGAGTTTTGCCCTAATCTTTTGCTATGGCTAATCGAACGGCCTTTATCTTTAGATGGCGTTCGATGCAAAGCATTACTACAATATAAGTTATGAAAAATTACACAGCCATCGATTTATTTTGTGGTGCCGGCGGGCTGACATGCGGGCTTGAGCAAGCCGGTTTTCGTGTGCTTGCTGGTGTCGAACTGCTCGACATTGCGGCCGAAACCTATCGCCACAACCACAAAAGAACCCTATTATTGGAAGATGATATTTGCAACCTATCGCCAGCTGAAGTGATGTCGGCGTTGGGATTGAAGCCCGGCGAATTATCATTACTGGCTGGTTGTCCGCCTTGCCAAGGTTTCTCATCGCTAAGGACCAGAAACAAAAAGTCTAGTGTAGATGATCGACGTAATGACCTTGTTTTCGAATTCGTTCGCTGGGTAAAGGTGTTCCTGCCCAAATGTGTAATGTTGGAAAACGTGCCGGCACTTGCGAAAGACATAAGAATGACTAGTGCAATCGCGCAACTCGAAGACTTAGGCTATAGGATCGGCGATTCAAATTTACGTATCGACGATATTTCCGATTACGGCATCCCTCAAAGACGCAAGCGCATGATTTTTACAGCCAGCCGATTCGGCGCGGTAGAGCAACCAAAACCGGCTGAAGCCAAAACCACGGTAAAGGAGGCTATAGCCTGGTTACCGAAAGCAGGCTATAGCGGTGATCCGCTGCACGACTTACCGGACAACCGGTCTGAGAAAGTCAATAAAATGATTTCATTGGTACCTAAAGACGGCGGTAGCCGATCGGATTTACCGCTGGAATATTGGTTGGAATGCCATAAACGGTATCCGAATGGATTTAGGGATGTGTACGGCAGAATGAGTTGGAACGACGTTTCACCAACCATAACCGGCGGGTGTCATAATCCGTCGAAAGGCCGTTTTTTGCATCCGGAAGAAAACCGAGCAATTACTTTAAGGGAAGCCGCATTGCTGCAAACCTTTCCTAAAGATTACTATTTTTCATTACGCAGAGGCAAAGACTCCGCTGCGTTGATGATAGGAAACGCCTTGCCACCGGATTTTATTAGGCAACAAGGCGAAGTGATTTTGAAGCATTTGGAATCATTGAATTAGATTTTTTGCACCAATTGTTCGATTTTTGAGGCTTCTTGATGTGCATTTAGATATTCCTGATACACCCTAAATGCGTTTTCGATTAAGCCTTTATAAGTAACAATCCTGGCATTTGCACTCTGAAGCATATTTTTTTGATCTTCATCCATTGCAATATCCTTTTCGAGCAATAAGCATATATCGATAGCATCTACGGAACCATGGAAAGTATCCGGATGTTCGACAAGGAACTGCTTCACGGCATCTTTATATTTCTTCGCTTGCTTCAATAATTTGTAAAAATCCGGAGTTATTCCGGGCTTCTTGAGTTCGATAATAATCTGACGACCAGCGCTGTTCCTATAAGCGATATCAATTCTGGCACCGCTATCGGCATCGGGTCTGGCTTTCTTTAATTCAGCGGTCAATGTTAATTCCAAATGCTCGGATCCTTTAATTCTGTCCCAAGTTGGATCGAGAAGCCATAAGTGCTCGAAAAGATACTCTTGCGCGACTTTTTCGAGTTCTTTGTTATCTACGATTTTTTTGAATTTCTCTATGATATGTAGGCGATTGTTGGTTATATCCCAGTAATAGGTTTCCTCCATGTCATCTAGCGACTGAAATATAGCTTGAAATTCAGGACTCGTAACACTACTGATAGCTTCCAGTTTTGCTAATTGTTTTTTGGCTTTAAGCTTCTCGAAACCGATAATCGTGCTTCTATATAAATCCTTTTTATATTCGTCGTTTTGCTTTTGGTCTGGTGAGAATTGATTGTTATAAACACTCATTATTAATTTCTCAGCCGACTTTCTATCCCGTTTGTCGATAAGACTATTAAGCCAATCCTCAACAAACGGATTCTTATCCGGCAGATTCTCGTATCCCAAAGCCTTGCGCCATTCGTCCCATGCTCCGGCTACTCTTTGCATCTGACTTCTTAAATGACTAATCAAACCCATGAATTTCGGGTCGTTTTGTTTGATCGCTTCCCGGCTAGCCGTCGCTCTATCCACGTCATCCTGATCCAAAAAATCGGCATGAATTTCGCCGACCAAATAGCTGTTGAAATGGTCGCTGTTGCTCAGTATCGGCAGCACGTCTTCCTGGAAAACACGTCCATTGGCGAAAATCGATATTTGGTTGATGTTGGTTTCTTTTTCTTTCAGCTGTTTCGGTTTGGTAACCGAAGCGATATACCCTCGGAGTGACAATTCGGTATCGCTGGTAACGGAAGAGTCAAGCAACATAACTCTTTGTACTTTTGTATCTTTATCGACGGCGAGATTCTTACATAGTCTTAAATTCTCGTCCGCCTCGGTTCCGCCGAAACTCCAAAAAAATTGCACATCCTCATGAAATCCACGGTCGGCTACTGTGACTTTTTCACCATCGATATAAATATTAAAAGGTAGTTCAGCACTATTTCCTATAATGCTGAAGCGTCGAGCCAACCTAAGTTTTAAATTTGACTCCGTTGCCGAGGTAGTTGTCTTATTTAATTCCGACAGCTCGATCACTGTCCCGTGAGAGTCGTTGAGTTTATTGGAAGGTGTTACAGAGTTAAGCTTATACTCTTGGTGTTTATTAATGGTATTTTTTAAATCCGGCACGTTTACCGAAACCCCTAAAGCATCTTTTCCATCTTGCCTAGTCGAAATATTAACCACATCGGCTAAAGAGAACATAGCCAATTTTCCTATACCCTTTCTGCCCATAACGCGTCGCTTTTCGGTAAGCGTAAAGTCGGAAAAATTCCGCCTTGCGTAACCGACATTCAAAAATTTATTTTGCAAGTCAATTTCCGACATGCCGTGGCCATTGTCGGTAATTGTAATAATATGCCGAGTTTTATCGATTGAAATAGTCACCTCCGTAGCTTCGGCGTCGTAAGCATTGGCGATAATTTCCGTTAAAACAGCTGGTGTGCTGCTGTATAACCCTAAGCCTAAATGATTAAGCACGTTCAAATCGATTTTAAAAGCGAATTCCGTCATTAGTTTTCCTTAATAATGGCGTGTCATAATACGACTAATTTTTTAAAAAATTGTCTATTGCATTTTTTAAAGCATCTTTATCTTTCAGTTGGCATTGCCAAATAACCAAAGTTTTCCAACCCATATTGTCTAGCCGGCTAAGTATTTCCGAATCGCGTAATTTGTTCTTTTGCAGTTTAGGAAGCCAAAATTCTTTGTTTGTCGCCGGTACGCTACCGCGCTTACAGTCGTGCCCGTGCCAAAAGCAGCCATGCACGAAGATGACCTTCTTCTTACCTGGAAAAACCAAATCCGGCTTGCCGGGTAGGTTTTTACCGTGCAGGCGGTAGCGGTAACCGAGGGCGAAAACCAACTTACGGACGGCAAGTTCCGGAGAGGTGTTTTTGCTCCGGACCTTGCTCATCATTTCGCTGCGTTTTTCTATGGTAATTGTATCCAAAATAACCACACGCTAATGTTAGCGGGTCGGAATCATGCACAAAAATTGATTCAACGTCCGCTTAACGCCAAATTATAGTCATCTCATTTATGCAGTCCACTGTCAGAATTGGGTCGATTGTGTTGAAAACGGGCTCTTTTGTGAAAGGAGCTGTTTTTATAAAAATTATTACCTATTGAAAACAATAGGTTGAAAATACGAGAGTAGGAAAAATTGGCCTAAATTCACCGAAAACCGACTTTTTCAACACAATCGGTCGAAATTGATCAGTCAGCGTCTACTTTGTTCTTGATCGATTGTAAATCGCCCGAGCCCAGCCCGGGAGCCGCCACATCCTTACAGGTACCATGGTGTCAAACAGCGGCACAAATTTCCGCTTTAGTCAGCCATTCGGACGCCTTGAGATCGACCTTAGAAATAACGGATCTGCACTTTTTTTGCGCAGGTCCGTTTGATTACCAGGCCAGGCATCACATGACGATACATAGATGGACCGTGTTTGACTGCGCTGCGACACGCTCAAGTTCGGACTTAAAATCGGTAAGCTCGTCAATGACATCGTCTTGCTTCCAGCCGTCTGTGGTCGTTAACGCGTTAGGATTGGTTTGCAGGTGGTCCAATATCACGGATACCGAAGACAATACGACTGCGGCCGGAAACCAATTGGCGACTGATGCCGACCAGCCTTCTTCGCAGTCTTCAAACTCGCCGGTTTCGTCCATGTTATAGCGAACGTCAGTATCATCATAAAAGGCGCTAAGCGGGGTGACATTGAGTTTGTGAGCCAACGCATCCAGTGGCTCTTGCAGGTAGAAGACAGCGGAATGATCTTCGCCGTTGCTCTCGTAAGTTTCGCCGTTACGGATATTCAACCAAAGCGTCATACTCATCGTTGTTTCCTTGTGGTGGTGGGTAGAGAATTGAATGGGGTGTACCAATAAGCGCTGTCTTGCCGAAGTAATGGCTCGCTTTGATAGCCATAACAAAGGTATTTCTGGACTTCAAGGATTAACCGGTCCAGTGCCAGCCCAGTATCCGAAGTTCTTGGGGGCGGCAAACGGATAGACATCGATTGCGGAAACGTTGGAAAGCTTTCCGTCTCCGTCAAGCGTTCCGAAGGCTTCGATGAACCACCCCGCATTGCCACTGACCAGCACAAAGTGTCTGTATGACGTCGGAAGTTTACGGCTGGCGTTCCGCATCGGAATATGCCGCTAGGTTCAAGCCCAAGCTTGTGTGCTGCAACATACCCAGTGTTATCGAAGCTACCGAATTAAATCAGACCTATCAATTAACGGCCTGAGATATTTGTAACAGCGGCGGGCTGAAATCAAAACCGAAATGCTTAGGGTCTTCACCTATCACTGCGGCCGACACGATGTAAAACACATAATCGTAGGTTTCCAGCGGAATTTCGTATTGCTGGATGAACTTCCAAAAGTTACGGTCGCGCGGGTTGTCCGGCATTTTTTCCACCATGCCGCGCACTTTATTGTGACCGTAGTTATAGCTGGCCATTACCAATAATCCTGATGCCTGCGCTTGCTTACTGTAGATATATTTCAGGTATTTAGCGCCAGCTTGAGTGGCCTGAGCAAAGTCGAAGCGCGCGTCCTGCTCGTCGTATTCCCTGACATTCGCCAGCGGTCCGGGCGGTAAACCGTATTCCTGTCCGGTGGTGGCTAAAAATTGCCAGGCACCCTTGGCAATGCCAAAACGCGTCTCCGGCCCTATCGCCTTGGTGTCGTAATTGCTTTCCTGCAGCGGCAAATACATAAAATAAGCCGGCAGCCCTTCCTTATCCAGCGCATCCAAGACCATCACGCCATATTGGTTATCTTGCATGTTTTTAATAGCTACGCGCAACCGACCGGTGTCCTGCCAGTTCTTGATGTATTGCCGCACCTGGGTGACAAACTCGTCCGGCAATTCCAACTCGCTTTCGCCGAAACCCCTGACCACGCGGGTGATCAACTCGCGTTCGTATTGTTCATCGGTCGGAAAGCTCAGGCGCAGAAAATCGATTTCCTTTAGATACTCCTGATATTTGGCTTTCATCAGTTTCAGCTTTTGCCGTTCCTCTGCTAAGCGTTTTTTCTCTTCCAGAATTTTTGCCTGCTCGGCTTTGATGCGCTCTTGCGAGACTTTTAATTTTTCGTCCTTTAATTCTTCAAAAGCTTTGGCCAAGGACTCGACATTCTCCGCCAGTCGCATGTCGGCTTGCGACAAACTGACTTCCAAGGTTTTTACGTCGTAAAACATATTGATCGCCAGCTTGCGGGCATTGTCCAGCGCCAGATATTGATAAGTCACCAAGCCGGCGGCTATCACAAACAAGATTCCCAAGGACCAAATCAGTTTTTTGTAATTTTTGGTTCTGACCGTTCTGTCCTCGCGGATCACCCGCCGCACCATGCGGGTGTAATCGCCCATATCCGCAGATTCTTCATCGGACAGCAGGCGATTCTTGATGGCATCGGCCGATAAGTTCTGCTGCGGTTTGGGAGGTGGGGCTTTGGGCTGATTTAAAACAGGCGTTGGCGCGACGGCAAATAAGGTGGCATCGTCTTTGGGGGTGGGCAAAACGGGTTTTACATTCGCGGAGGCGATTTTTAGTTCAAACGGCGAAACACCCAGGCCCAACAACACCGGCAAATGCAACTTGGTTTTAGCAGCCAGCCGTTGTTTGTCCAGATACACGCCGTGCGTGCTGTTTAAGTCATACCCCCACCAACCATCGGACTCACGCTTGATTTCCAGATGATGCCGGCTTATGGATTGATCGTTGACAACCACCGAATTCTCTTGGGCACGACCAACACTGAAACTGTTTTCGAACGCATAACTGGCGATCACTTGTCCGCTGATATTCAGTAACTCAACCAGAAGCGTTTCCGGCTTGGCCAATACGGTGCGATCAGCATCCGCTTCCGGTGCTTTAAACGGACTGACTCCCATGAAAACGGTTTTATCGTCTTCCATCAACTTGCCTCATCGCTACAGCGCGCCTACGCCAGGTCTGCTTATCAGTCTGTAATCGAGTCTCTAGCGAATACACGCATTAATCGCCTGTTGTTATCGGTGATGGCACCATACCGCCTTAACGCCGGCAAGTTTGGTTTCGCCAGTGCCGAGCAAGCATAGCCCAACAATGCGTATCGTGGTTATTAGGCCTTGCGCGCGGCTATGGCCTGGCTGAGTTGATACACTGCCATCGCATATAGCGGGCTATGGTTGTAGCGCGTGATGACATAAAAATTATGTAGACCCACCCATAAATCTTCCCCCACCTGTTGCTGGTAAGCCAGCAGCTTGACGGTTTCGCTAGCGGCTAATTGTGCAGGAACATCCACTCCAAGGCGGCGCAATTCGCCGACAGTTGTGTCAGGCTTAACGCCCTTGCTTAGCGCTTGCCTGTGGGCATCGCCGCGCGCACTGACCGGGTAAGTCACAGCCCCGCCGGGTCGCCATTGGTTGCGCACGAAATAGTTGGCCACGCTGGCTATGGCGTCGGCGCTATTGGTCCAGATATTGCGTTTGCCGTCCAGATCAAAGTCCTTGGCATAGCCGCGAAAACTGCTGGGCATGAATTGCGGCAAGCCCATCGCACCGGCATAAGAACCCATAGGTTGCAACGGGTCCATATGCTCTTCGCGCGCCAACACCAGGAATTGCTCCAGTTCTTTCAGGAAGAACTCGCTGCGCGGCGGATAGGCAAAACCCAAGGTCGCCAACGCGTCAATCACCCGGTATTTTCCGGTATGCGCGCCGTATTTGGTTTCCACACCGATGATGGCAATGATGATTTCGGCCGGCACGCCGTATTGGCTTTCCACGGTTTTCAAAGCTGCTTCGTTGTCTTTCCAGAACTGCACCCCGCCAGCGATCCGGGCTTCGGTCATGAAGATTTCGCGGTACTGAAACCAGGGCTTACCTTCCGCCGGTTTGGACATCGCATCCAGAATGGGCTGCTGGATTTGCACAGCCTTAAACAGGTTTCGCAATTCAGCTTCGTTGAAATGCTGCTGTTTGACCATGTTGTGGATAAATTGCTTGAAACTGTCGGTTTCAGCGATTTCAGCAGATGCCGAACCAGCGGCGAACAACGTGGCTGCCAATAGCCAGCTGAATATATTCTTATTAATTTTCATAAGCCAATTAGACGGGTAGTAATTTACGGTGGGTATGGATAGACATCAGGATACCGAAGCCGGCCATCAGCGTTACCATTGAAGTGCCACCATAGCTGATCAACGGCAACGGCACACCGACTACCGGCAACACGCCGATCACCATGCCGATATTCACGAAGACATACACAAAAAAAGTGAACGCTAGACTGCCGGCCAGCAGGCGCGAGTAGGTATCCTGAGCTTGCACTGCGATATAAAAACAACGGCTGATGACCAATAAATACAAAACCAGCAGACCAACGCAGCCGAACAGGCCAAACTCCTCGGCAAACACCGCAAAGATAAAGTCCGTAGAGCTTTCCGGCAGAAAATCCAGCTCCGCCTGGCTACTGCCCAGCCAGCCCTTGCCGTTTATCCCACCGGAACCGATGGCGATCTTGGACTGGATGATATGGTAACCGGCGCCCATCGGATCGGCTTCCGGATTCATAAACGTCAATACTCTATTCCGTTGGTATTCGCGCATGAAGTGCCACAGCACCGGTGTCAGAGACGCCAGCAAAGCCACAATGCCCAGCATGAACCACCAGGATAAGCCGGCAAAGAACAATACCGCCGCCCCGGAGCTAGCAACCAGTAACGAGGTACCCAAGTCCGGTTGTTTAGCGATCAGCAAAACCGGCACGATCAAAAGCGTCGCCGCGCCTAACACGTGCTTGGGCTTGGGCGGCAAGGCGCGCTCCGATAGATACCAGGCCACCATCATCGGCGCGCTGATTTTGGTAAATTCGGAAGGCTGAAAACGAAAAACACCCAGATCCAGCCAACGCTGAGCACCCATACTGATCTGCCCCATCACCGCCACCGCCAGCAGCAACAGCACGCACACCGTGAACAAGGCCACCGAAAAACTTTGGAAGCGCCGTGGGTTGATATGTGCCAGCACAATCATCAATAAAATGGCGAAACCCATACGGGTAGCGTGCCGAATCAACAAGGGCACCTCTTGCCCGCCCGCGCTGTATAAAATCACGAAACTGGCCGCGCAAATCAATAACAAACCTATAAAAAGCGGAATATCGATATGCAACTTTCGGAGCAAATTACCGAGCAGCGACGGCGGCTGGAATTGTTCGTTGCGCATTTCGTTTCTCATGGCTGCGCCTCCTTTTTCTGATTCAGATAGGCATCGATAATTTCGCCGGCGATAGGCGCCGCTACGGAGCCGCCGTGACCGCCGTGCTCGGCGATAATCGCCACCGCGATTTGCGGATCGTGGACCGGCGCAAAGGCTATGAACAAAGCATGGTCGCGCATTTTAAAATCGATGGCGTCCTCGTTGTATTTCTCTTCCTGCTTGATGGTAAAAACCTGCGCGGTGCCGGTCTTGCCGGCAATTTGATAGGTAATGGCCTTGGCCAAGCGGCCGGCGGTGCCCCGCGATCCGTGCACCACGTTGGTCATACCCCTGATAATGTTATCGACGTTTTGAGTTTTCAGCGGAATCAGCGCATCGGCTTTGCCGCCGATCAAGTCGGCATAGTCGGCGCTGATAATACTGTGCACCAGATGCGGCGTAATGACCTTGCCGTAATTGGCCAAAGTCGCAGTCGCGTGTGCCAATTGCAGCGGCGTCGCTTGCGTGTAGCCTTGGCCGATCCCGGTAATCAGGGTTTCGCCGGGAAACCAGGCCTGACTGCGGTAATGTTTTTTCCATTCCTTGGACGGCATCAAGCCGTCAACTTCACCGACCAAATCGATCCCGGTTTTCCGGCCGAAACTGAACTTGTCCATGAACGCATGCATTTTATCGATGCCTAGCGCCAGCGCCAGATCGTAGAAATAGACGTCGCAAGACTGGGTAATCGCGTCGTTCATATCCACCATGCCGTGTCCCCATTTTTTCCAGTCCCGGTATTTGTGGTCAACATTCGGCAATTTGTAATAGCCGGGACAAAACAAGCGATGGTTGAATTCAGTCACACCGTATTCCAGACCGGCCAAGGCCAAAAACGGTTTCACCGTCGAGCCGGGCGGATACTGGCCACGCAAGGCCCGATTATAGAGCGGCTGATCCGGCGAATCCTGCAAGGCCTTATATTCTTTGCCGGAAATCCCCGATACAAACGGATTAGGGTCGAAACCGGGCCTGCTGGCGAACACCAGTACGCCGCCGGTCTTGATCTCAATCGCCACCGCCGCGCCGTTATACTCAGACAACGCATCGTAGGCGATTTTTTGTAGGTCGATGTCCAAGGTCAGATAGATGTTGGACCCGGCTACCGGCTCCACCGTGGCCACGGTATTCACCGCCCTGGCCTGGGCATTGGTTTCTATTTCTTCATAGCCGGCGGTACCCAGCAGATGCTCCTCGTAGGTTTTTTCGATGCCTGTTTTACCGATGTGATTAGTACCCCGATATTTCGCTAACGGCAAGGTTTGCATTTCCTTCTCGTTGATCCGGCCCACGTAGCCGACCACATGAGAAGCCAAATCGCCGTAAGGGTAATGCCGTACCAAGCGGGCGTAGACATCGACGCCGGGAAAATACGGTCTGACCACCGCGAATTTGGCGACTTCTTCGTCACTCAGATTCTGCAGTAACGGCGTGCTGGTAAAGGATTTGTTGCGCTTACGCTGCTTTTGAAACAGATCGATTTTTTCTTCGGAAATGTCCAGCAGCTTTTGCAGTCTGACTAGCGTGTCGTCCAGATTTTCGATCTGTTCCGGAATCAGTTCCAAACTGTAGGTGGGCACGTTTTCCGCGAGCATTCGGCCCTTGCGGTCGTAAATCACACCACGGGTGGGCGGCAGTGGCGAAATTTTGATGCGATTATCCTTGGATAGCGTCGCATAGTGCTCGTGACCGACCACCTGCAAATACACCAAGCGCACCACCAAACCGGCGATCAAAAACAGGATCAAGATAAACGCCGCGACGATGCGGCTCAGGAACAAGCGGCTCTCCGCTAGCGGATCCTTGATGGCGAATTTTCTATCCATGCCCCGTTAAAAGATGCGCGCCATCACCCGGATATAGCGCAACACCACAAACACCAGCGGCCATACCAAAGTCCCGGATAACACCGGATACCAGAACGACAGCGACAAGCGGTTGCCGGCTTGCATGCTTTCCGTGCCGAAAATAATGCTCTGCGACGCAAACAAACACAAAAACACAAATAAGCATTGCTGCACCATCGGAAATTGCCGCAAACGCCGATGCTCGTTGATACTGAAATAGCAAATCAGCGCATAGATCAAGGCGTACTGGCCCAGCAAGCGACCGGTCAACACGTCAGTCAACAAGCCTATCGACCAGGCACTGAATACGCCAAACCGTTCCGGCAAGGCAATGGACCAATAAATCAACACCAATACGATCCAGTCCGGATTGAATACATCCATACTGGGAAACAGCGACATTACCCGCAGCACCATCGCCGCGCCTATGGTAGCGATGAAGTAAACGGTGGCGGCAAAATCAAGGCGCGACATGTTCTGCATCCTTGGATTCAGGTTCGACCGCGGCTTTCGCCGACTCCCCTAGCACAACCGGGGTGGAGTGGCTCCAGACGATCAAAAACTCGCGGCTTTTATCCAATTCCGCCTTTGGCGTGGCGTAAATATTGGCAAAGGATTTGTCCGGCCTGGCTTCGAACTTATCCACTACCGCCACCGGATAACCGGCCGGAAACACCCCGCCAAGCCCAGAGGTAACCAACAAATCACCCGGCACGATATCGGCGTTATTCGCCAGAAACGGCAAATGCAGACGGTTGGGTTGGCCGGTACCGAAAGCGATGGTACGCAAACCGTTGCGGTTGACCTGTACCGGGATGGCATGGTCGGGATCGGTGATCAGCATCACTTCCGAGCTGGACGGTAAGGCCCGCACCACCTGCCCAACAATACCGTTGGCATCCAAAACAGGTTGTTCCGGATGCACGCCAAAACGGGAGCCTTTGTTGACCACCACCGTATGTTCGTAAGGCGCCAGTTTTACCGAAACCAGTTCGGCTACCAGCACCTGCTCGCCAAGCTGAAAGGAGTTTTCCAGCAACATCCGCAGACGAGTGTTTTCCTTTTCCAAGGCCGCGAATTTCAATAATTTCGCATCGTTGACGAACTGAGCTTCTTTCAAGCGGCGGTTTTCTTTTTGCAGCTCCACAAAAGAAATGACCGTTCCGGACACTGTCTGGTAAAAATCCACCGGCAGACTGGCCAGCGACTGTAATGGATAAGTGAACACCGATAACAAGGAGCGCAACCGGTCCAGACGCTCGCTACGATAATCAATCACTAACATCGAAATTGATACCAGCAATGCCACCAGTAAACGGGTATTAAGTGAAGGGCCTTTGGCAAATAAGAGTTTTATGGCAAACCTCTAACAATCAAGACCGGCGTCAATTGACGCGAAAGTAAGCATATGGACTTCCGCTTCAAGGCACTTTCATCGCCGAGCGGCACAAATTTCGTAGAAAAGGCCGCTGTAGCCGCTTTTCGCGATTACAGCGGCCTTTTAGAGATACTTCAGCTCAGCGCTTATTCCAGAGAGAACGCCGACGCACCTTTCGAATCCAACATTTCCAACACCATACCGCCGCCTCTCGCTACACAAGTCAAAGGATCATCGGCAATGTAGACCGGCAAGCCGGTTTCTTCGGAAATCAAACGATCGATGTCTTTTAACAATGCGCCACCGCCCGTCAACACAATACCGCGACTGGCCACGTCCGCACCCAGTTCCGGCGGAGTTTGTTCCAACGCCACTTTCACCGCGCTGACTATGCCGGATAATGGTTCTTGCAAGGCTTCCAGAATTTCATTGCTGTTCAATGAAAAGCTGCGCGGCACGCCCTCGGCCAGATTACGGCCGGTGACCTGCATCTCGCGCACTTCGCTGCCGGGATAGGCCGCGCCGATTTGATGTTTGATTTTTTCGGCTGTTGCTTCGCCGATCAAGGTGCCATAGTTGCGGCGCACATAGCTGATGATGGCATCGTCGAAGCGATCGCCGCCAATTCGGACTGAGGCGGAATAAACAATACCGTTCAAAGAAATGACCGCCACTTCCGAGGTGCCCCCACCTATGTCCAAAACCATGGAGCCATGCGCGGTATCCACCGGCAAACCGGCGCCAACAGCAGCGGACATCGGCTCTTCGATCAAATACACTTCTCTAGCACCCGCCATGGCCGCCGATTCACGAATCGCGCGGCGTTCAACCTGGGTCGAGCCGCAAGGCACGCAGATCAAAATCCGCGGACTGGGCCGCAACAGCTTGTTTTCGTGGACTTTTTTGATAAAAAACCGCAGCATGCGCTCGGTGACGGCGAAGTCCGCAATCACGCCGTCTTTCAACGGCCGAATAGCGGTGATATTACCGGGCGTGCGGCCCAACATGCTTTTGGCATCCGCCCCGATAGCAGCGATGGTTTTTTGGCCGCGAATTTTGTCTTCCTTGATCGCCACCACGGAAGGCTCGTTGAGTACGATTCCCTGGCCTGGAACATAAATTAACGTATTTGCCGTACCCAAATCGATCGACAAATCATTGGAAAAAAGGCCACGAATTCTTTTAAACATTGTAAGCAGTACCCTAAGCGCACACGGAAAATCCCACTACTTTAACAATCAAGCAGGTATTTGAGCAAGATATAAAGTATCATAGTTTTACTAAGAAAACCTGGAGTTAGAAGAATGTCGTTAACGGCGAATGACGTTAAAAAAATCGCTCACCTGGCAAGGCTGGGCATTGCTGAACAAGATGTCGAACACTATGCAAAAGACCTATCGGGCGTACTGGAATTAATGACCCAGATGGGCCAGTTAAATACCGACGGCGTGACACCAATGGCGCATCCCTTGGATCAAATGCAACGTCTGCGCGAAGATGCGGTGACAGAGACCGACCAACGCGACCATTTCCAATCCATAGCCCCGCAAACCGAAGCCGGATTGTACCTGGTTCCGAAAGTCATCGATTAAGGACGATTATGCACAAAAAAAACCTTAGCGAACTGGCAGCCGGGCTGCGCAGTAAAGAATTTTCCAGCGTTGAACTCACCCAATTCTTCTTGGACCGCATAAGCCAGCACCAAGACTTAAATGCGTTTATCACCGTTAGCGCAGAAAGCGCCTTGCTACAAGCGAGAGCCGCCGATCAACTGCTGGCCACTGGTAACGCCGGACCACTTGCCGGCATCCCCATCGCCCAAAAAGACATTTTCTGCACGCTAGGCACTAAAACCAGCTGCGGCTCGAAAATGCTGGACAATTTCATCGCCCCTTACGACGCCACCGTGGTTGATCATTTCAACAGCGCCGGCGCGGTGATGCTGGGCAAATTGAACATGGACGAATTTGCGATGGGTTCGTCCAACGAAAACAGCTTCTACGGGCCGGTGCGCAACCCTTGGGCGACTGATTGCGTCCCCGGCGGCTCGTCCGGCGGCTCGGCGGCGGCAGTTGCGGGGCGCCTTGCACCTGCCGTGACGGGCACCGATACCGGTGGTTCGATTCGCCAGCCTGCGGCATTGTGCGGCATCACTGGTTTAAAACCGACTTACGGCCGGGTGTCGCGCTACGGCATGATCGCTTACGCTTCCAGTCTGGATCAGGGCGGACCGATGACCCGGAGCGCCGAAGATGCCGCTCTGTTGATGCAAATCATGGCCGGCTTCGATCCTAAAGACTCCACCAGCGTGAATCAAGCGGTGCCTGACTATAGCGCGGACCTGAACGATAGCTTGCAAGGTTTGAAGATCGGTCTGCCAAAACAGTTTTTTAGCGCCGAACTCGACAGCCAAATGGCTGCCGCCATCCAGGCCGCCATCGCCGAATACCAAAAACTCGGCGCGGAAGTCAAAGAGGTGGACATGCCCAACCTGAACTTGGCCATTCCCGCCTATTACGTCATTGCTTCGGCCGAATGTTCGTCCAACCTCTCGCGTTACGACGGCGTGCGCTTCGGCTACCGTTGCCAAAATCCGGCAGAATTGACTGACCTGTACACTCGCTCGCGCGGCGAAGCCTTCGGTGCGGAAGTCAAACGCCGTATCCTGATGGGCACCTATGCGCTGTCGGCCGGTTATTACGACGCTTATTACTTAAAAGCTCAACAAGTACGCCGCCTGATCAGCGATGACTTCAAGCGAGCTTTGAGCGAAGTCGATGTATTGATGGGCCCGGTTACCCCCAGCACCGCCTTTCGTATCGGCGAAAAAACCAGCGATCCGATTCAGATGTATCTGGAAGACATTTACACGATAGCCATCAACCTGGCCGGCCTACCAGCCATGTCGATTCCGGCAGGTTTCATAAACGGCAAGCCGGTGGGTTTGCATGTCATTGGCAATTATTTCAGCGAAGCTAAATTGCTGAATGTCGGCCATCGCTATCAACAAGTGACCGACTGGCATTTGCAACTACCGAAAGGCTTCGAGTAGCACGGGAGGCAACATGGCGCCTATCACGCAACTATCGCAACTGGACCCGAACGGCACCTATAGCTACGCGGATTATTTGACCTGGCAGCTCGAAGAATCGGTCGAGCTTATCAAGGGCAAGATCATGGCGATGTCGCCTGCACCAAATGTCAAGCATCAAAGGATTGCGCTTAAGTTACTGCGACCAATTGACAACTACTTCTTGCACAAAAGTTGTGAAGTCTTTATTGCCCCCTTCGACGTCAAGCTTTACGACCGCCGCAAATCGCTACTGACCGACCGCGAAGCTTTCAGCGTCGTGCAACCCGATCTTTGCGTGATCTGCGACAAGGACAAACTGACCGAACAAGGTTGCGACGGCGCACCCAATTGGATCATTGAAGTACTGTCGCCGGGCAATAGCCGCAAAGAAGTTCGCCTGAAATACGATTTATACGAAGAAAGCGGTGTCAGCGAATATTGGCTGGTATTCCCCTACGAGCAGATCGTGCAGCAATTTGTGCTAGACGAGCACGGCAAATACCAATTACGCGGCCTGTATCCCGGCAACGAAATCGCCACCCCGCATTTATTCCCCGACCTGCAAATCGACTTGAACGACGTTTTTGCCGAATAAGCTTTAAAGGAACCAAGAATGAACTCACAATGGGAAGCCGTCATCGGCTTGGAAATCCACACCCAACTGTCCACTAAATCCAAAATCTTCTCCGGCGCAGCCACCGCTTATGGCGCCGAGCCTAACACTCAGGCGTGTGCAGTGGATTTAGGCTTGCCCGGTGTATTGCCGGTGCTGAACAAAGACGCGGTCCGCAAGGCCGTGACTTTCGGCTTGGCGATCGATGCCGAAATCGCGCCACACTCGGTATTTGCCCGCAAAAACTACTTCTACCCGGACTTACCGAAAGGCTATCAGATCAGTCAGTTCGAGCTGCCCATCGTCGGCAACGGCCATCTGGACATTGAAGTCGACGGCGTCGAAAAACGCATCGGCATCACCCGCGCCCATCTGGAAGAAGACGCCGGCAAATCCCTGCACGAGGATTTCCACGGCTTGACCGGTATCGACCTGAACCGCGCCGGCACACCGCTGTTGGAAATTGTTTCCGAGCCGGACATGCGTTCCGCCAAGGAAGCCGTGGCCTACATGCGTAAACTGCACGAACTGGTGCGCTACCTGGAAATCTGCGACGGCAACATGCAGGAAGGCTCGTTCCGCTGCGACGCCAACGTCTCGGTGCGCCCCAAAGGCCAAAAGGAATTCGGCACCCGCGCCGAAATCAAAAACATCAACTCTTTCAAGTTCGTGGAAAAAGCCATCAATCACGAAATTGAGCGGCAAATCGATGTAATCGAAAGCGGTAACAAAGTAGTTCAGGAAACGCGGCTTTACGACGCCAACAAAGACGAAACCCGCTCGATGCGCAGCAAGGAAGAAGCCAACGACTACCGTTACTTCCCCGACCCCGATCTGTTACCGGTGTTGATCGAAGAAAGTTTGAAGGACGAAATCCGTGCGACCCTGCCGGAGTTGCCGGATGCTAAGAAGCAGCGTTTCATCGATCAATACGCCCTGGATAACGAAAGCGCCACGACCTTGACTTCATCCCGCGAACTGGCCGATTTTTACGAAGCCGTGGTCAAAGCCTCCGGCGGCGAAGCCAAACTGGCCGGCAACTGGCTGACCGGCGACGTGCTCGGCGCATTGAACAAAGCCGGCCTGGAAATCAGCGATTGCCCGGTCAGTGCCGACCGTTTGGCTGGCTTGATCAAACGCATTGCCGACAACACGATTTCCGGCAAAACCGCCAAACAGGTATTCGACAAGCTTTGGAACAGCAACGACAGCGCCGACGAGATCATCGAAAAAGAAGGCTTGAAGCAGATCACCGACAGCGGCGCGATAGAAACGATCGTCGACAAAGTCATCGCCGCCAACCCGGTACCAGTCGAACAATACCGAGCCGGCAAGGACAAGGCTTTGATGGCCTTAGTTGGGCAAATCATGAAAGAAACCCAAGGCAAGGCCAATCCGGGCGAAGTGAACAAGATGTTGATTGCCAAGCTGAAAAGCTAGGTCTGCCACCTCCCAATCACTGAATTTATCGTCATCCCCGCGCAAGCGGGGATCCAGAATTTTGGCTTTCCTGGATTCCCGCATACGCGGGAACGAAGAAATCGGTGCCGAAAAATTTAGGTCTTTCCGACATTTGAACTCGGCAAATATAGAATTTCCGGCAACACCACTTCCCAATGCTCGCAACGCAAATTTTCGGTATTCACGGCGGTTCTATGTCTAACCGAAATGGCAGCAACCCGCACCTTAACGATGTCGCCTTTTGGCGGCGCAAAAGCCTGTGCCATCCGGGTAACTGCCATGCCATTTAAATCGGCTATCTCCCAACCAGCTTGCCCATCGCTTCTGGCCCGCAAAATCAACTCGCTACCCACATCCAACGCGGCAATCGCCCGGTGGATCGGCTTACCGGGAGGAAAGTAGCCGGGCCAAGACAACACGATTTGCCCAAGATCCGCCGTCCAAGTGCGTTGCCCCAGCCGCTGAAACTCCAACGCGTGTTGCGGTTGGGTTTTAACGCAAAGCGCTTCGCAGTCTCTGACAAAAGCATGCCGCCCGCCCTGCTTGGCGCACAAAGTTAGGGTTTTGCGGGCGCGCGTCATCGCTACATAAAACAGCCGCCGCTCCTCGTCGCTTGCTTGCTGCCAGCCACCACCATCCAGAATCAGGACATGATCAAACTCCAAGCCCTTGGCACGATGCGCCGTCAATAAGAGTAGCGGCGCATGCCGGCTGTCGTTTTCACCGGACTGGCTGCCGAAACCGAATTCGTAGAGTGCATCGACAAGGTTGCTGACCACCTGCTGGCAACCCGGCGCGGCGACCTCGGCGGCGATGATGAATTGCGCCAGCATGGCTAGATAAGGATGTTCGATCAGCTCATTCACATTTTGCCGATAGCGGCGTTTGAACCAGCGCGACAACGATCCCCAACGCAGCAACACCCTTGGTTTGCGGGCCGTTCGCCTTTGCTTATTCAACAGGGCCAGCAAACTATGGCCTTCCCTAGTGGCATGCAAATTCAGCAAATAATCGTCGCGCATCAGCCTTACCGGAATGCCTAGCAACCGACACAATTCTGCCAGCGGCTCCAGCGTGTCCCAATGTCTAGCAATCACCGCAAACCGGCCCCAATGGCTGACTTGGCCCGCGTTTGCCAAGGTGTTCAGCCTTAACAGCTCGACCGACGCCACCTGGACTTCGCCATCCAACGACGCTGGCGTTTCCAGAATATGCACGCGGCCTTGAGTCAAACTATCCAGCTCGGCAAATTCGCCACCATCCACCACATCCCTGCGCGCGTAATTGATTTGGATTGCATGCTGGGTTTTCATCCGCTCCCGCGCCGGGGCAATCACCCGGTTCGCGCAATGGATGATCTGCGCCGTGGAGCGGTAATTTTCGATCAGGTAGTAGGTTTTTGCCTGATAGTCCACGGCAAACTGTTTGATGAAACGCACATTCGCGCCGCCAAAAGCATAGATGTTTTGATCATCGTCACCCACCGCCAACAAGGACAATTTATCGTCCTCGCTATTGATGGCTCTACCGGCCAGCGCGCTGATTAGCTCGTAATGCTCGGCGTTGATGTCCTGATATTCGTCAACCAATAAATAACGCAAACCGGACAGCAAGCGGTCACGTTGGATGCCCGGCCCAAGTTCGTCGCCCTGCTCCGCTTGTTTTAACAGCGCGGTGGCGTTTTTGATCACCGCTGAAAAATCAACGCTCTCACCATGTTCGGCAGCCACCGCATAACTGGTGCCGGTCAAGCGCATTGCCAAGCCGTGCAAGGTTTGCACCGTGACGCCGGAGGCATCGGCACCAATCAAGGCCCACAAGCGTTTGCGAATTTCAAGCGCCGCCGAGCGGTTGTAACTCAGCACCATAATATCTTCCGGCAACACCATGCATTCGCGCAGCAACCAGGCCACCCGATGCACGATGACCTTGGTCTTACCGGAACCGGGGCCGGCCAACACCAACTGACTACCCTCGGGCGGCGCAGCAACGATGGCTTGCTGATCGGGATTTTGCAGATCGGTGAGAATGCGCCGATGCGCGGCTTCGGTGGTGGCCATTTCCAGAATATCCTGGCGGCCTGCAAAATAGCGGCGCACGAATTCGGGTCTGTCCATGGCAAAGTAATCGACGATAAATGCCATCGCCGCCTGAATCTTGCCCAGCGCCAGCCGGGCGTATTCCGCCATCACATGGACCTGGATAATCTTGTCCTTGTAGTGCAAAGCCAGTTCGGCGTAATCGGATTTTTTAAACTGTCGGCGCCGGGCTTCGGCATTGAGCTGGATACTCATCGCCGCCCGAAATACTGC
Source organism: Methylomonas sp. MK1 (assembly GCF_000365425.1). Lineage (NCBI taxonomy): Bacteria > Pseudomonadati > Pseudomonadota > Gammaproteobacteria > Methylococcales > Methylococcaceae > Methylomonas > Methylomonas sp. MK1. The sequence goes on along the minus strand of NZ_AQOV01000002.1, from coordinate 354,542 downwards.
CTTGCCGCGTGCCAGATGCAAAACTTCATTGCTGTCCAGATAGATTAGCGCTGCTGCCAAAGCCACCTGCCAATCACGCACCTCCAGATCCTGCAAAGTCAGATCGGCTTGCAAAGCCACCTCCAAATCGCCTTGCTTGCAGGTGACGAGCAAATTATTGCCTTGGCGTTGTGCTAGAAAATAATTCAGCAAGGCCTGAGCCAGCCGCATGCGTTTGTGCCGAATCAGGTCGATGTCCTGCCAGCTACGCAGCAATTTAAGATAGCGGTTATCCTGACCGAACGGACGCAACGCGAAAAAACCACGCTGGCTGCTACTATCGCCAAAGGCTTCGGCAAACGATTTCATCAAGCGGGTCAATTTGTCCGGCGTCAATTCCACGCCGGCATCGCGCCGCAAGGTATCGCAGAGCCGTCGCACATTCAGAATCTGCCATTGCTCTTGGTCGGCATCGGGCGCGGCCTCGCGCATGCTGGCGATCAAGGCGTCTTCCAGCTTGCGCAAGTCCGCCAGCCTATCGACCGTGTCGGGATCGCGGTACAGGGTCACGCCGATTTCGGTATCGTTGGAGACCAGCTTAAAACGATCCAACTCCCGTAACATGCTCTGCACTTCGTGAGAGTTGCGGCCGGTAGCCAACATCAAGTCGTCGGTACTAATGCCTTCGTCGTCTTCGCTGTAAAATAACTGCGACAACAGCGCCATATAAGGCTCGATATTGGTATTCGGACCCAGCTTTTTCTGCAGCAAAACCTGGGCTTCTTCGAGACTGGCAACCTGCAAGCTACCCGGAAACACCCGGGTATGATTTTCCTGACGCTCCAGCAAGCGCGCTTCTTCCAGCCAGGCCACCGCAATGCGGACTTTGGTGTCGGCATCGGCGGCGTCGGGATCGATGCCGTGCTTGTCCGGAATCTCCAGCAATATTTCGCCGCTGGTGACTACCACCGAACCTTCGCTGCGGTCTTTGCGCTCGATGCTGCGCAGCGCTTTTAAAATCGCGGAAATATCGTGTTGCGTCAGCTTGGAATTACGCAGCAAGCGAAACTGCACATCCAGGTCGGCATCGTCATACAGCAACACACAACGCGCAGGATCTTGATCACGACCGGCCCGACCGGCTTCCTGCAAATAGTTTTCCAGCGAGCCCGGCGTATCCAAATGAATCACCAAGCGCACGTCGGCCTTATCCACGCCCATACCAAAGGCATTGGTGGCGGCGATTACCCGAAGCTCGCCGGCGATAAAAGCTTCCTGCACCTGACGCTTTTGCTCGGGCTGCATACCGCCGTGAAAATAGCCGCAATCCACACCGGCCTGTTTCAAAAATTCGGCCGTTTCCTCCACGGTTTTCTGCCGGGCGCAGAACACGATGGCACCGCCCTCGTCGCGCAAGCTTTGCTCCAGCAAACGCAGCACTTCCGGGTATTTGGCTTGGGCCGGCACCGCGTGTACTTCGTACAGCAGGTTTTCGCGGCTGACGCCGCCGGTCAAACACGCCAGCGTAATACCCAGGCGCTTGCGAAAATGCTCCACAATGTCTTGCACCACATCCGGCTTGGCGGTGGCGGTAAAACAAAACACCGGTGACGGCTTATCCTTTTGCCGGGTTTTTATAAAACGCGACACGTACAAATAATCCGGCCGAAAATCATGACCCCATTTGGATAAACAATGCGCTTCGTCGAATACCCAAGCGCCGACTTCACGATGCTGTAAGGCTTTGGCAAATGCGCTGCTGCGAAATTGTTCCGGCGCGACAAAGATCAAACCCAAATCGCCCAAGCGCAACTTATCCAGCATCACCTGCCGTTCCAGTGGATTCAGCAGACTGTTGATGTAGCCGGCGCAGGTGATGCCCCGCGCTTCCAGGTTATCCACCTGATCCTTCATCAAGGATTGCAGCGGCGAGACAATCACCGTCAGGCTGCCGTTGCGATAAAAACGCGCCAGCGCCGGCAATTGATAACACAAGGACTTGCCGCCGCCAGTTGGCAGAATCGCCAGGGTCGGAGTGCCGGCAAAGCCGTGTTCGACGATGACTTGTTGCAAGGACTGACCGTCCTCGGTAGTCGGCGTCTGCCGGAACTGGGTGATGCCAGGAAAATAGCGCGGCAACAATTGCGACAGATCATGCTGCTCCCGACACCAGTCGCACTCGGCATCGCCACAAGGCACATCGCGCAAGGTCGCGATTAACTCCCGCGTTTTCGGGAAGGACAAACTCACCCAGGGCGGTAACACCGAATTGCCGCCCGCTACTCGCAGCCAGGCCAGCACATAAGCCAAAGACTTATGCCAAGCAGGATCGGGCAAATAGTGATTGACGATTTGTAGCTGCCCAGCGCGGCACGCCTTACCCTCGGTAGCTCGTTGCCAGGCTGCTTGGGCATCAGGCAAGGAAGGCCGCAACGCGGCGCGCAAGCTGGCAAAAAAATTCGCCACGCCCTTTCCGTTTTCCGGCGCCAATAAAAAATGCAGACACAGCGCTTCGTCAGGCTGATCGGCCACCCGCTGTCGCAAGGCGCCAGCCTGATCCAGAAACAGCTCGTAAGCCAGTTCCGCGTCCCGAACCGGATCGTTGCGGGTGGTGGTACAGAGTTTGTAGTCCTTCACCAGGCGGTGATAGGGATTTTGAGGAAAAGCCACCGGCGACAGTTCCAGCGTATCGACCAAGGGCAAACGATGCAGCACCAAATCCGGATGCAATACCGATAGAGCCGGTTGATCGAAGGCAATCACGTTATGCCCCAACACAAACGCCGCGCCTTCGCTGATCTGATCCAGCTTTTGCCGCAAGTCGGCAGCTTTACCTGATAAGCGCAAGCGGGCATCGGTGTCCGGGCGATACGCACCAATCTCCCGCAGCTTTAAGCTATCCTGCCGCGCGGTTTCTATGTCGATGCAAAGGCACTTGGCTCGAATTCTGTCGGGTGGTTGAGCCATTGTGTCGAGGAATGGGGATGGACTTAGATGTTTAGGTTAGCGACGACTGATAATTGCTTAGTGCTATTCGGCCAACCCGCTAGACGAAGCTATTGGGCCGGAGGAAGCGGGCATTAACCATAGCGCAACAAACGGGTCTTGCCTAGCTTAGCTTAGCCAATCGCGCTGACATCCTGACTTTTCCAGAATTCTTGCCTAAAAAAGTGGGCGTAGACTGTTTAATGTAATCAAACAAATTCGAAATGATGCCTCTCATTTAGTACTACAGCATCCCTCAAAATTAAATTGCCTCCATCGAAAGCGTGATTTTTGATCTCGCTGATTAAGAAACCCCATGCTTCAAAACCAACGAAGCCAGTAAAAAAACCAAGCTTACCAACACGATAGCGAAAGACTGATTGCTACTACGTCTGGCACTTGCCAGTTGGTTTTGCAAGGCATGGCTTGTAATCACTTCGCCCTGATCGTAAAGAGCAAAAATACTGTTCAATGTCCCCGTGGCGGTGTCAAAGAAGGCCACCGGATCGATCGCCGGCTTATCCACAGTCAGCAATTTTTGTTCGATATGGCCAATTAAACTGGTAATGTGCACATGAACCGCAGCCGAAGACTGCTGAAAGCGGTTATCGGCAACCATGGATATATCGGCGTTGCCCATGCCGGCTTCAACCCGTTCGATGGCCTGGCGGATACGCGTAATCAGAAAACCCAGCTTGATCCTATCAGTGATCCGACAGCGGCCAGCCGCGGCCACGCCGGTGCCGATAGCGCGTGCCTGACCTATCGCCTCCGCGGTATCCGGCAATAGATGCCATAGAATTTCTATAAAGCTGAACGGACAAATACTTTCCTGATGTAATTGGCTATGCTCCGCTATATCTCTTATCAAATTGAGAATAGTACCGGCCAATAAACAGTGCCGTTCGAAACTTACTTCCTTGGTCAGATGCAACGCGGAAGGGTGTAGTTGCTTCCAGGCATCGCGAATGTCAACGAACGACTGACACGATTCCGGCGACCGCTTGAACTGCCCAGAGAGTTGATCGAGCTGCCGATCAATGCCGGATTGCAAGACCGCGATTTTATATTTAAAGCTCAGATCGCCGTTCAAATAAGCGCTCACCATGCCGCGATGTTGTTGTATCTGCGTCAATAGGTTTTTCAAAGCGCCGGTGATTTCCAGACTATGCAATTGCCCACGTAGATGGTCAAGGCGCGTCTGGCGATTTTTGTAGCACATAAATGCAGCAGTACTGGCGATCACCGCCGCCAATAAAAACAATTCAGAAACATAATCGGGCACGTCTAATTCCCCTTTATATTGGTTAATGAGCGACGATTTGCGCCAATTTAGCCAAATGCCTGGCTATTTCCGCTGATTCCTGGGCCGCATTGCTGTTTTGTTCAACGCTTTGAGCAATCGTCTCGATGTTGCGGCCGATTTCCTGGCTTACCTGGGTTTGCTGTTCGGCGCTGGTTGCTATCATCGTTACGTTATTTAAGGCTTGATCCGCATACTGCCGAATCTCGGCCAGCGATTGTTCAACTTCGAAGGCTTTGTCAATGCCTTTTTCCGTTTGATCCCGAGTGGCGGCGATGGACTGCGCGGCCAGATAAATTTTTTCCCTGACGGCTTCGGTGGTACCGGTTATTTCCTCGGCCGATTGCCGCACCCGTTGCGCCAGCGAGCGAACTTCGTCGGCCACCACGGCAAAGCCGCGACCGTATTCCCCGGCTCGTGCGGCTTCTATCGCCGCATTCAGAGCCAGAAGGTTGGTCTGATCGGAAATGGCTTTAATCACTTCCGAGATACTGGCAACCTGCTGTGAATGCAATTCTAGATTCTGCATCAATTGAGCCAAGTCCTGAATTTCGCCGAACAACGCCTTCATATCGGCAATAAAGCTTTCGATGGCGCGATGGCCTTGCTGGGAAAGCTGCTGCGTGGTCGACGATATTTTTTCAGCGTCCCGGCATTGCCCCGCCACGCCCATGATACTGGCTGACATTTGTTCAATGGCCGCCGCCATCATCGTGGTTCTTTCGCGTTGGTTATCGAGTTTTTCGGCGACGAAACCGGCACCCTGGTTGAGTTGGTCGGCGGCATAGGTCACTTCTTGAATAGACGCATGCACATCGCCTAGGCGCCGGCCCAACGCTTTGGCGGTTTCGTTAAAACCGCTATACAACTGCGACAGCTCATCCTGACCGGTAAGCTGCAGACGCATATTGAAGTTGCCAAGCTCTAACTGCCTGTGTGCGCCGATCAATGCCGCAATCGCACCCGATAGGGAAGAATACATTGCTAACAACGCCACTATCCAAGCCAGATTAGCGGAGACTATCACCAGCCATTGTGACCCGGAAATTGACAGACCCGCATCGACGAGCATAATCAGGGTCAGCACGCCGGCCAAAACAATCAGCGTAAATATCAGCGCAAATTTACTTTTTAGCTTGAAGCGACCGAGAAACGAGTTAATCAGCAATACGGACATTTTGATGCGCCTTCAGTTGAGACATGCCGATTTGCCAGCAATTTTCTCGCCAGCGATATTGCTCAATGCCGCCCAAGCCAAATAGAGGCGCGACGCACCAAAAGGACGAACTTCCCGTTGGAGTTCACAAAAATACGCACCAAGTTGACTCAAAATCGACAGCGAGTTGACCAGGGCCAGGTACCGAAATCCATTCGGTGGCTTATTAGCCCACACTCCAAGCCTCACTGAGTACCTCGGCTTGCTTTAGACACAACTCAACCGCTTCGTCGGCTTTATCGGGTGGATACTTCCAGCGCCGCAAAGCCCTTCTGACCAGATTCCGCAATCGGGCCCGCACGCTATCGCGTTTGGCCCAATCGACCGTCGTGCTATTGCGTAATTGCTCAGTAATATATTTCGCCAGTTCGCGCAGGTTGTTATCACCCAATTCCCGCACGGCCGATTCATTTTGAATCAAGGCCCGGTAAAAGGCGATTTCGTCCGGATTTAAACCCAGTTTTTCCGCTTGCGCCAAATCCGCCTGCATGTCTTTGGCAATCGCAATCAGCTCTTCAATTACCTGAGCGGTTTCGATGGCGCGGTTGTGGTATTTGCGCAAAGACTCCAGAATGCGCTCAGAGTATTTTTTCTCGGATACTACATCGGTTTTCATCCGCGCGTTCACTTCATCGCGCAGCAAACGTTCCAGCAAATCCACCGCCAGATTTTTTTCCTTCAGTTGGGCGACATCATCCATAAATTCTGGCGACAGCAAGCCAATATTGGGCTTGTCCAAACCCACCAAGCTAAAAATATCATCAACGCCATCGGCGACAATCGCGTTATCAATGATCTGCTTTAGCGCCGAGTTTTTCTCTTCATCACTTAAGCGTTTATCCACTGTGGTGTTTTTAGTTAACGAGGCTTTCACCGCGCTTAAAAAGGCAATTTCCATTTTAAGCGGGGCGACTTCATCCAGCGTGCTGCATAAGCTATACGCTTTGACTAATAAGGTCATTACCTCGAAAAAACGCTTTTTACCGTCTAACTCACCATTACTGCCTTGCAAACTCAAAATATGATTCATCGCGCCCGGCAATAACTGCAAAGCCTGGGTGGCAAAGGCACTGTAATCAAAGCCCTGCATCATGCCATGCACTATATCCAGTTTTTCGAGTAGCAGTGCATAGGCCTCATGGGTATCCAGCGTGGGTGCGCCTTTGCCTTTGGAATCGGTGTAGGTTTTCAGCGCCTGCTTCAGCTCGCTGGCAATGCCGATATAGTCCACCACCAAGCCGCCGGGCTTGTCTTTAAACACCCGATTCACCCGTGCAATGGCTTGCATCAGGTTGTGGCCTTTCATCGGCTTGTCGATATACATGGTATGGCAACACGGCGCATCAAAACCCGTCAGCCACATATCGCGCACAATCACCAATTGCAGCGGGTCGTTACTGTCTTTAAATCGCTTTTCAAACAGCTTTTTAGTGGTTTTGCTGTAAATATGCGCCTGAAGCTTGGCATGGTCAGAGGCCGAACCGGTCATCACAATTTTGATCGCCCCCTTGTTGGGGTCGGCATCGTGCCATTCGGGCTTAAGCGCCACAATGGCGTTATACAGCTCCACGCAAATATCCCGGCTCATGCACACAATCATGGCCTTGCCGGGCATACTGGCAACGCGGGTTGCAAAATGACACACCAAATCCTTAGCCACCTGCTCCACGCGCGGCGCACTCCCCACCAGCTTTTCCAAGGCCGCCCATTTAGATTTGGTATTTTCGCGGCTGGCGATGTCTTCTTCATCCTCGATGACTTCGTCCACTTCCGCATTCAAGGCTTCGATGTCTGCCGTGTTGATGTCCAGCTTGGCCAGGCGCGATTCATAATAAATCGGCACCGTCGCGCCATCATCCACCGCGTCTTGAATATCGTAAATCGACACATAATCGCCAAACACCGCGCGCGTATCTTTATCTTGCGCGGCAATCGGTGTACCGGTAAAGCCGATAAAACTGGCGCTGGGCAAGGCATCGCGCAAATGCTTGGAATAACCAAAGGTATATTGGCCTTTGGCATTTAGCTTGGCTTTATCGCCATATTGGCTGCGGTGCGCTTCATCGCTAATCACCACGATATTGTGGCGATTGCTTAATACCGGATGACTGGTTTCATCGGCCAGCAAGGCAAACTTTTGGATGGTGGTAAAAATAATCCCACCCGCTTGGCGTGCGGCCAACATCTCGCGCAAATCATCACGATCACCGGCCTGCACCGGGGTTTGTTTCAACGTTTCGACTGCCATGCTGAAGGTATTAAACAGCTGGCCGTCCAAATCGTTTCTATCGGTCACTACCACGATGGTGGGATTATTCATTTCCGGCTGCGCCAATAATTTACTGGCATAACACACCATCGAAATCGACTTGCCCGAACCCTGGGTATGCCACACCACTCCCGCTTTCCCAGAACCCGGCACCACCCGCTGTGCATAATCCGCGCGGGGCTCGGCTGAACGGTCGTCTATCTGCTGCGCAGCTATGACCGTGGCTTTTACCGCCTCGCGCACAGCATGAAACTGATGATAACCGGCAATCTTTTTAATCAATTGGCCGTCGTCCTGCTCAAACAAAATAAAGTAATGCAGATAATCTAAAAACAATTCCGGCTGAAAAAAGCCCTTCACCAAGGTTTCCAAACGATATTCAAACAGCGGCTTGTCGTCTTCATTTGCCAGTGTGCGCCACGGCAAAAACCGCTCTTTATTGGCGGTCAGCGACCCCACCCGCGCATGCAAACCATCGCTAACGACCAGTGCCGCGTTAAAGATGAATAAATCGCTAATTTCATCCTTATAAGTTTGCAACTGCTGATATGCCGCCCAAATATCGGCGTTAAGGTCTACCGGATTTTTCAGCTCCAGCACCGCCAACGGCAAGCCATTCACAAACACCACCACATCCGGGCGGCGATGGCCCTTGCTGCCTGCAATCGTGTATTGATTCACCACCAAAAACTGGTTATTGCTGACCGTGGCAAAATCCAGCAATGCCACGTAATCGGTTTTCTCTTCGCCGTCGATTTTAAAATCAACTTTCACGCCCTCTAATAACAGGCGATGAAACACATGGTTGCTTTTGATTAACACCGGCGATTCCGGTTTGGCGATTTGCTGGGAGACGCGCTCCAGTACATCGAGCGGAATATGCGGGTTGATTTTTTGCAGTTGACTCAGTAAACGGTCAAATAACTCTACTTGCCGGTAATCGACCCGTTCTGGATGCTCAGCATCGGGCGCAATGTCATAACCATTGGCGTAGCTATAGCCAATGGATTGAAACCAATCGAGGCAAAGCTGTTCCAGTTGGTCTTCGCTGATCATGACCATAACCTGTCCATAGGCACGGCAAAGCAGTTGGCCTGCTTCATGGGCAAACAATTACTTCCTGAATACAACAAAATCCCCCCCTTAAACTGTTCGCCTGCCTGTAAGGCCAGCCTGGCCAAACCGGCACCATCATTTTCATTAAAGCTACTGGCGCGCTTTACCTCAACCGCCCACACCTCGCGCCCGCGCTCAATCACCAAATCCACTTCAACCTGATCTTTATCGCGATAATGCGAAAACTTTAAATCGCTATCGACCCAACCCGCCTGGCAAATAAACTGCTGCACCACAAAACTCTCCAGCAGCCCGCCAAACTCAGTACTTTGAAACGACCAATCTTCCATTGCCAAACGATGTAACACCGCCGCCAATCCGGAATCGACGACATGGATCTTGGGGGTTTTAATTAAACGTTTAGCGTCATTGCGATGCCAGGCAGGCAAACGCCGCACTAAAAACAAACGTTCCAAAATACCCAAATACTTTTCTACCGTTTCGCGGTTGATGTCCAATTCGTTGGACAAGCCGCTGACATTCAACAAATTGGCCGTGCGATACGCCAACAAAGCCATCAATTTGGCCAGATCATCGGTAGATTTAATCGCCGTAATATCGTTAACGTCGCGCTGCATAATCGCGTTTAGATACTGCCTGTACCACTGCCGGGCTCGAGCGGGATTGCGCCGCAACGGTTCCGGGTAGCCACCGCTGCAAACAGCCTCGGCCAACCCTGGCACCACGGTTTGCTCACCGCTAATCTCTGTTTTAATACTGCCGTCTAATAGCGCTTGTAACAAGCAATAGTGGCCGCCCTGCTTTTCCATTTCCGACAAGGGCTGCAACAGCACAATCTCCATGCGCCCCGCCAGCGACTCTTGTACCTTGGGCAACAATAATAAATTGGCCGAACCGGTCAATAAAAATCGCCCCGGCGTCCGGTCTTTATCGACCGATGCTTTAATGGCCGTAAACAACCCAGGCACCCGCTGTACTTCATCCAGCACCACCGATGCAGGCAAGCCCGCCACAAAACCCACCGGATCCTGTTGCGCCACCGTGACCAAATTCGGGTCGTCAAAACTAATATAAGGCGTACTGGGCGCTACCTGCTGTGCCAGCGTGGTTTTACCCACCTGCCTGGGCCCCAACAAACACACCACCGGCGTATCGGCCAGCGCCGCCTGCAACACAGGCATCATATGCCGCACATACACACTCTGTTCCGCCACAACCGCTCCCAGTGCCAATCATTCCGGCCTATTTTACCGTCCAATTGCTGGTTAAGTCACCGTCCAATTGTAGGTTTAAACGCCGTCCAATTGCTGGTTAAGTCAGCGTCCAATTGTAGATTACCACTTGAAAATAGCGCGACCAAGCCTGAACAACCGTTAGGGATTATGACGCCTCATCTTGATTTGCAAGGGTGATTTCGCCGGAGAGGAGTTTGGGGAGTAGGGAATCCCTTAATTCAGTAAGCACATTAATTTCTTTGCAATTCTCTTTTAGCTGCATAAAAATCAATTGGATAGTATCTTCAAATTTAATTATTAAATCTTGAGGAGGCACGACAACAACCTGATTTCGGAGTATGTCTGTTTTTAAATTTGTAAATACACTTCCATTACCTTGGGCAATAAGTGCTTTTCTAATATCTAAAAAAAGCTGATATAAGTAATTATCAGTAAATAATTTCTTATTTGGAAAATGGAGCCACCCGTCATGAATACATGCATCTAACTCGAGAAACTTTGGCAACCCTGGTGTCGCGCTATTAGTTAAAATCAAAGTACCTTTTTTTAATAGAACTGTCTTTTTCAAACCTTCTTCTTTAATAAACTCTTTCGTACGAAACAGAAAGGGACTAGGTTCAGCTGTAGCATCGGCAATTTTTGTCCATGGCAATCCTTTTTCAACCATGTATTCATTTATTGGCCTTGGTGAGCCACCCCGCTTTATTTCTAAGTAATTACCTAAAGGCTTCGCTTCCCACCCCTCCGGCATTTCCCCCAGCTCAGAATCCACCAAGGCATCGGGGAATAAGGCGGCGGTGGTTTTGAGTTGTTTTAGGGTTTGCGGGTCGAGTTGGGCGAGTTGTTCCGGGGTTTTGCCGCTGATGGTGCAGATGGCGGCTTGTTCTATTTGCTCGGCAGTTGCGCCTGCTTGTTTGGCGGCCATTTTGGCTTTCACCGGCTCAAAATCGACAAACCAGCTTTTAAAAATGGCTTGGGCGATTTGTTCTAGGGTTTGGTTGGTTTGGCGGTTGAGTTCTATTTTTTTATCAAAAGACTCTAATATATCCGCAACCTTTTCCTGTTCATTTAAAGGCGGAATAACTATAGATAATTTTCTTTGCGAAGTGATTGGAACCTGATTTCTAGTCGTTTGACTCATCACGGATGCAAGTTGATTTTGAAATTCGCGACCAGAAAAATAAGCGGCAAGGTACTTAGGCAATAATCTCGTTATATCTAATCTATATAGAGTCAAAGATGTACCTATTAACACTCGTTCGTTTAGCATTGGCACCACAGCAACTCTTCCTACCGTTGCATTATGAGACAGTAAGACATCATCGGCCTGAATGAAACCAAAAGTAAATTTACTTGCTTTGTTATTATTTAATCTAGGAGCGTTTTCAATATCAATATTCCCGGAATCATCTAATAATTTAGCTGTAATAAAAGGCACACCTCTCTTACCAAACTCTGATGCTCTAGGATAATTAGAACCGTGATTTCCATCTTTGTGGGTAATAATAACTCCATCAGCTATTAAAGATTCAATAGTTGCATTTTTCCAACCATCAACACTCATAACCCAACCCCGCCAAGTTCTTTTTAATCTCGGCTTCCAACTTGTCACTCTGTTCAAACTGGCTTTTCAGCTGTGCGGTCAAGCGTACCATTTTGTCGGCAAAGGCTTCGCCATCGTCCACGGCATCGGCTGCGCCAACATAACGGCCTGGGGTAAGGACATAGTCGTGTTTTTGAATATCGGCCAGGGTGGCAGATTTACAAAATGCGGGGATGTCGGCGTAGGTTGGGGTGACGTTAGGAACCCCAACATCGGCTTCGGCATTCGTTGGGGTTCGTTCCTCACCCCAACCTACGGTTTGCCAACAATAAAAGGTCTCGGTGACTTTGTTTAAATCGTCCTGCGTAAAGTCGCGCAATACGCGGTCTTTCATGTAGCCCAGATTGCGGGCGTCGATAAACAGGATTTCGCCTTTGCGATCGCGTAAGGTTTTGCCACTGGCGGAGGTGCGTGGACCTTTGTTTTTGGTTAAAAACCAGATGCAGGCGGGGATTTGGGTATTGGTGAACAACTGGCCGGGCAAGGCGACCATGCATTCCACCAAGTCATTTTCGATCAGCGCTTTGCGGATTTCACCTTCGTTATTGGTGTTGGAGCTCATGGAGCCGTTGGCGAGCAGCAAACCCATGCTGCCGTTGGGCGCCAGGTGGTAAAGCATGTGTTGCAGCCAGGCGAAGTTGGCGTTGCCGCTGGGCGGTTTGCCATATACCCAGCGCGGGTCGTCGTCACTGACACCGGTATCCCACTCGCGCATATTGAACGGAGGATTAGCCATCACAAAGTCGGCGCGTAAATCGGGGTGTTGGTCGTTGGTGTAGGTGTTGGCGGGTTCTTTGCCAAAGTTAAAGTCGATGCCACGTATCACCATGTTCATGGCGGCCAACTGCCAAGTGGTGTGGTTGTATTCCTGGCCGTAAATCGACACATCGCCAATACGGCCTTGATGCTCGCGGATAAAGTTTTCCGATTGTACAAAAAAGCCGCCGCTGCCCATCGCCGGATCGTAGACGCGGCCTTTAAACGGTTCCAGCATTTGCACGATCAAGCTGACGATGGATTTTGGCGTGTAAAACTGCCCGCCTTTCTTGCCTTCGGCCAAGGCAAATTGGCCGAGAAAGTATTCGTAAACATGGCCGAGAATGTCTTTGCTGCTGAGGCTGGCATGCTTGAAGGGGATGGTGGCGATCAGGTCAATCAGCTCGCCCAGTTTGGCAGGATCGATTTGCAGGCTGGTATAGCGTTTGTTGAGGATGCCTTTGAGTTTGGCGTTGTCGTGTTCGATGGCTTCCAGCGCGTGGTCGATTAACTGCCCGACCGAGCTGATGCGGGTGCAAAGGCGTTTTTCGGTGTCATCTGCCGGCGCTTGGGTCAGTACGTCACCGGCTTTAGTCAGCCAAATGACGCTGTTAATGACGACTTTGTTCTGATTTTGCAAAAACTCCCAGCGCGCTACTTTCGGCACCCAAAATACATTGGTTTCGGCGTAGTAGTCGCGTTGTTCCAGTTCGGTGTTGATTTCAGCTTGGTAGTCGGCGCTGTCCTCGCCGCCAAAGTCGGCGGGGTCTAGGTAGTATTCGTGGCCAGGGTTTTTAAATTGCTCCGTTAGCTCTTGGCGCCGAATGTCAAACGAGTCGCTGACGTATTTTAAAAAGATTAAGCCGAGTACCGTGTGTTTGTATTGCGAGGCGTCCAGGGTGGAGCGCAGTTTGTCGGCGCTGGTCCAGAGTTTTTTATCGAGGTTGTTTAAAAACTGTTGTTCGTCGATGTTGACCATAGGCATTAGGTTTTTTAAATTATTTCTGGCGTCTTGTGGGGGTTATCGGTGTTTACCAATCACTACAAATAAGGTTGGACGAAACGTTTTACAGAATCCAACACATCAAGAAGGGAAGCTGTTAGATCAAGCGCCTTATTGATGATTTCTGCTTTGAGTTCAGGATCATCAGGGTAATCATGTGCAAAGGTGTTTCTGACTTCACGCAGCAACAACCAATCATCCGCTGATGGAATCGCACCAATTTTTTCAAGGCGATTCAGCTTATCAATAAAAGCTTTTAATTCCCCCGGTTCTTTTGTCAGCTCTAACACCGCCGGGAACAGCTTGGCGCCCATTGCATCCTGCAATTTCCCAAATCGGACAGAAAACTGATCCAAAACGGCAATCTCAGTATCGGTCAAACGACTTAAACCGTGTTCGTCAAATGGGGCATGGCATTGCAGTTGACTTACAGCCCACCGCAACCTATCGGCATGACGGTCACAGATTTTTAGTATCTCTTGTATGGCTGTAATCATTGCAACTTAATCCCGGTCTGTTTAGCAATTTGATAAATAGGTAAGTCAACCGAGCCATTGGCCTTACGCAACACGACGTCGATTTTTTGATCCCCGAGCCTTTTGTGTAAATCACGTAGAAATTTCAACTTACTATTGATCAAGTCCGCTGCCGATTGCGCTTGGACCTCAATATAAAGATCGATGTCGCCACCTTTTTCGTCATCCCGGGCTCTTGAGCCGAACAACCACACATGAGCATCTTCACCGAAGTTGCTTAAGACGCTTTCACGTATTGTTTGGGCTTGAGATTGTGATAACCGCATGGTTTATTGCTCCTTCAACAGCATTTGCAAGACTTTCAGCCATATACTCAGGTAAACGAACGGGTACTGTGATTTTAGTAGACTTTACCAGACATAAAAAACCCCGCGAAGTCTTGAAACTCGCAGGGTTCGGTACATCTTAGGACTTTTAATACTCATTCTTGGTGGAGGCGGCGGGAATTGAACCCGCGTCCGCAAGCACTCCGCCACAAGCTCTACATGCTTATCCCGCGCTTTTAATTTAACTGTTGACTACCCGTCGGGCCAAGAGGATCAACAGCGATTTCGATTGGATTTAGCGCTTCGGGCTCCGAACTAAGCCTTGGCGCGAGCTTATGTAATATGATCCCTGAGCGCCCCCCGAAGGAGACTCCAGACGCATAAGTACATCTGGTCAGAGAAGTGGTGCAGGTTTTAAGCTGCTAAGGCCACTGAGTAGTTTTCGTCGTTTGCGAATACTTGTTTTCAGTAGGTTTTACGAGCTGTACTGTGCTCGGCATGCACCTGAGGTTTTGCTACCCACGTCGAAGCCATGTCGCCCCCAAGAAGTTGTATCTTATCAAATCGATAAAATAATTGTCAGCTATATAGGTTTTAAATCAATTATTTCAAGAGGGCCTTTTTCCCAATCGCCTGAACAGTAATGCCGCAAATTAAACCTTGATCTGCGGCAACTCAAACCCTATATCGTTCGATGTTGCTAAACCTTGTTTTATAAGTTGTCGGAGGCCCGGCTATCCGCTATAAGTCATAGACAACCATAACGCCCAAGCCCTCGTCACAGCATCAACAGGAGCCATTGCGTGCAATATAAAGATTATTATCAAATTCTCGGCGTGAGTCGCGATGCGGTGCTGGCAGACATCAAAAAAGCTTACCGCAAGCTGGCCCGCAAGTATCATCCCGATGTTTCGAAGGAACCGAATGCCGAGGCGCGCATGAAGGAACTCAACGAAGCCTATGCCGTGCTGTCCGATACGGAAAAGCGCGCGGCTTACGATCAATTGGGACGCGGCTATCAACCGGGCCAGGAGTTTCATCCACCGCCGAACTGGGATGCCGGCTTCGAGTTTTCCAGCACCGATACGGCCGATTTCGGCGACTTTTTCAGCGAATTATTCGGCAAGATGGGCGCCGGCCGAGCTCGCGGCGGGCCCTTTGACGGCCAAGCCGGTTTTCATGCCCAAGGCGAAGATCATCACGCCAAAGTACTGCTGGATATAGCCGACGCCTTTAACGGCGCGGCCCGGCAAATCAGCTTGCGGGTGCCGCGTATGGATGCCGGCGGCCATGTGGTTTTGGATACGCGCACCTTGAACGTAAAAATTCCCAAGGGCGTCTACGAAGGCCAAATCATCCGTCTAGCCGGCCAAGGTGCGCCGGGCATGGGCAGCGGCAAACCCGGCGATTTGTTGCTGGAGGTACATTTCAATCCGCATCCGCGTTTGCGGGTGGACGGTAGCAATCTGCATATGAGCCTGCCGGTCACGCCTTGGGAAGCGGCGCTGGGCGCAATGGTGCCGGTGAATTTATTCGATACCGGCCTGAAAGTGCGCATCCCGGAAGGCACACAAAGCGGCCAACAATTGCGGCTGCGCGGCAAGGGCATCCCCAGCGCGACGCCGGGCGATTTGTTGTTGGATATTCAGGTGGTATTGCCGCCGGCCAACACGGCCAAAGCCAAAGCACTTTACGAAACCATGGCGCGCGAACTGGCTTTCGACCCGCGCGCTCAGCACAGGAGTTAAAGCATGCCATCAGCCGAGAACTTGATAGACGCCGTTCTGGAAGACAGCGGCCTGACATTGCAGCAGCTGGCGGCCATCTGCGCGGTAGAGCCGGAATGGATTACCCGGCATATTGAAGAAGGCTTACTCAACCCGCTACCGCAGCAGCAAAGCGAATGGCGTTTTTCCAGTGCGCATCTGGTGCGGGTGCGACGTATCGTCAGTCTGGAACGCAATTTCGAAGCGGTACCGGAGCTGGCCGCGCTGGTGGCGGATATGCAGGAAGAGATCGACGAATTGCGCCGCCGCTTGCGCCGGGCCGGCCTGGAGTAGGCTATGCAGAGCATCGAATGGCATCGTCATAGCTGGCTTAACCGCCTGCAAACAGTGCTATTAATGTTGGCACTATTGGCAATCTGCACCTTGGCCGGCAGCCTGTTGTTTGGGGAAGAAGGCATCTGGATCGCCTTGGCGACCGGCGTATTTGCGCTGATCTTCGAACCGGCGGCGGCTTGGCGCTTGACGCTAAGTCTTTATCGCGCGCGGCCTATCCATCCGCAAGAAGCGCCGGCGCTGTGGCAAATGCTACAGGTGCTGGCCGAACGCGCCGAACTGCCCAGCGTCCCAGCGCCGTATTACATTCCCAGCCCGCTTATCAACGCCTTTGCGGTCGGAAGCCGCCAACAATCGGCAATTGCGTTGACCGATGGATTATTCAAGCAACTTAACTCGCGGGAACTGGCCGGCGTGTTGGCGCACGAAATGGCGCATATCGCCAATAACGATTTGCGGGTGATGGGCTTGGCCGATGCGATTAGCCGGATTACCGCTTTATTCGCCGCCACCGGACAGTTGTTTTTGTTGCTGTCCATCCCTTTGCTGCTGTTCGGCGAAATCAGCTTTCAAATCAATTGGCCTGGCTTGTTGCTGCTGTTGTTTTCACCGCATTTGGCCTTATTGATGCAGTTGGGCTTATCGCGCATCCGCGAATACGATGCCGACCTGAATGCGGCGGCGCTGACCGGCGATCCACTGGGATTGGCGACAGCCTTGGCGCATATCGAACAAGTCAGCGGCGGTTGGAAGTCGATACTACTGCCAGGCTGGGGCAATCCGGAACCGTCTTGGCTGCGCACTCATCCGCCGACCGCTGAACGGGTACGCCGCCTGCAAGCCTTGAGCCCCAGCCGGCCGCAAACCCGTTGGCACGAGCCGTTCATCGCGCCGGCTTACGGTAGCCGGGTGATTGTCCGGCCAGCGCGTTGGCGCATCGGCGGTTTGTGGCGATAGTCGGTTAATTTTGACGGGCGAATCAATTCGCCGATACTTATATTCGAGAACACAATATGAGCGAATCCCTACATTTAGTCTGCCCACATTGCCAAGCGGTAAACCGCCTGCCGGCGGCCCGTCTGTCGCAAAGCCCAAAATGTGGACAATGCCACCAAGAATTATTCAGCGGCCATCCTTTGGCGTTGACTGAGAAAAGTTTTGAAATACATCTGGCGCGCAACGACATTCCACTGCTGGTGGATTTTTGGGCAGACTGGTGTGGACCGTGCAAAATGATGGCTCCGGCCTTTGCCCAAGCCGCGCAGGTTTTGGAACCACGGATTCGCTTGGGTAAAGTCGACACCGAAGCCGAGCAGGCGCTCAGCGCCCGTTATAACATTCGCAGTATTCCCACTTTGATTTTGTTTAAAGGCGGTCGAGAACTGGCCAGACAAGCCGGCGCACTGAGCGCGCCAGACATCGTGCGCTGGGTAAACAGCCAGCTATAAACGCGGCTCGGTTTGGCCGATGGCTATCGGCAAATCGCCGGCGACGTGCCGCTGCCACATGGTTTTGTACAAGGCTTCCAAATGCCGGGTATAAGCCTTGATATCGAACAGTGGTGTGCTTAAGCGATTGTCTGCCAATTTTTGCCTGACTTCGCTTAAGCGTGCCGGGTTGGTCGCCAGTTCCAGGGCCAAATCGTAATAGCCTTCCAAATCGGCGGCTATCAATTCCGGCAAGCCAATCGCGTGCAGCAAACTTCCGGCTACCCGGGATGCAAAGGTATCGCCGACGCAAGTGACTATCGGCACCCCCACCCATAAGGCATCGCTGGCGGTGGTATGCGCGTTGTAAGGTTGGGTATCCAGCACCAGATCGGCCAAGGCCAGGCGGCCCAAGTGTTCGACCTGCGGCAAATCGTCGGCAAATATCAATCTATCCGGCGCAATGCCGCGTTGATAGGCTTCGTTTCTGAGCCGGCCCTTGGCTTTGGAGTTTTTTAACAGCCACAGCACGCTGCCCGGGACGCTGTATAACAGCCGGCACCAAATATCGAACACGTCCGGGGTAATTTTATAGGCCTGGTTGAAACAGCAAAATACAAAGCCGTGCTCGTCCAAACCATGCTGAGCGCGCTTGGTCGGCTTACCAATTTCCGCATGCCGGCCGTGCGGTTGATAACTATCCGGCAGGTAGGCAAAGGCTTCGCTGTAATCGGCCGCACTGGCCGCCGGGGTCAGATACGGATCGGTGATGATGTAATCGCAAAAGTCGCCGCCCAAGGTACCGGGATACCCCAGGTAGTTGACCTGAATCGGCGCTGGTCGGTAGCTGAGAATCTCGGTGCGGGTGCCGCGGGTGTAACCTTTTAGGTCAATCAGAATATCGATATTGTCGTGGTGAATGGCTTGGGCGGCTTCTGATAAAGACAGAGCTTGCAGATCGACAAAACTGTCAAAAAACTCGCAAAGGCGTTGGCGCATGCCCAGGCCGTCGTCCGGGCCATACGAATAGGCATACACTTCAAACTGCTCTCGATCATGCGCCTCGAACAACTCCGCCAGTAAAAAAGCCGTGGCGTGTTCGTGAAAATCGCTGGACAAATAACCCAAACGAATTTTTGGCCGATTATTATTAGTATAACTAAACGCCAGATCGGCGCGCTCAAGCGCACTGGCATCGATGCGATCTTTCAACCAGAGATCGGCGCACAAGCGCTGCTCTGCTGCCGATACGCCGGGTATCGACAATAAATGAAACGGCGACACTTTATTGCTTTCCTGAGCCGCCAGGCTAACGCGCATTTTCTCGCGCCATTCCTCAACCCGCTCCCACTCGCAAAGGCTACGACTGCGATCATAGAATTTCATCTGTCTGACTCCGTCGCCATCCTGCCCAATGGCCCGCGAAGATGCGCGGGACCTGAACCTCATGGTACCCCAAATCCGTCGCAGTGCCGGATTTATCGGGGTGCCGACTAAAGCGCTACAGCATTTGCAACAGCGGCTTGAGCGGAATAGCGAATTTCTGGCGGGCGATGTCGCCGACCACCCCGGTATAACTGCGCTGCAAATATAAATCCACACCACAGACCCTGGCGATCATCGAGCAGCGGCCGCTGAGCGCAAACTGCTCGCCTTGCAGGCGATAAGTCAACGGCACGCAATCGTTGCGCAGTATCGGCCCGGCGACGACCAAATCGATACGCTGATCGAACATCTCGTATTCAATGCCGCCCGGCAACAAAGCCAGCTCCGCCAGCAATACCCTGTCGTCATCGCCGATAGTGCCGTAAATACTGCAACGGCACTGGTGCAAATCGGTCAGCAATAGCTCGGCCAGTATTTGCGCATTGAGTCGCCCCGGCTGTTGCTCTACCAATTTTTCCAGTCCGTGTATCTGTCTCATAAGCTTTGCCGATAGCGTCGATGGGGGTTTGCCTTTAAAATAGCGGGCTTACACTTCACAGCAAACATGGCCGTGCGCCCCGGATATTTGATGACCGATTATAAATTAACCCATCTGAAACAGCTCGAAGCAGAAAGCATCCATATCATTCGCGAAGTGGCGGCGGAATTTGAAAAGCCGGTCATGCTGTATTCGATAGGCAAAGATTCGGCAGTGATGCTGCATCTGACGCGCAAAGCTTTTTTCCCCGGCAAACCGCCCTTCCCCTTATTACATGTCGATACCACCTGGAAATTTCGGGAAATGATCGAGTTTCGCAACAACATGGCGAAAGATCTGGGCTGGGATTTAATCGTGCATATCAACGAAGAAGGTGTCTCCCAAGGCATAGGCCCGTTCACCCACGGCAGTAAAAAACATACCGACGTGATGAAAACCGACGGCTTGAAACAAGCCCTAAACAAATACCAGTTCGACGCGGCCTTCGGCGGCGCGCGGCGGGACGAGGAAAAATCCCGCGCCAAGGAACGGGTGTATTCGTTTCGCGATAAAAATCACCGTTGGGACCCGAAAAATCAACGCCCGGAACTCTGGAACATCTACAACGGCAAAGTCGATAAAGGCGAGTCCATCCGCGTTTTCCCGCTATCCAACTGGACCGAGCTGGACATTTGGCAATACATCCATCTGGAGAACATCCCCATCGTGCCTTTGTACTTTGCCAAAGAGCGGCCCGTGGTCGAAAAAGACGGCATGCTGATCATGGTCGACGACGAGCGCATGCCGATCGGCCCGGACGACAAAGTCGAAATGAAAATGGTGCGTTTCCGCACGTTGGGTTGTTATCCCTTGACCGGCGCGGTTGAATCGACAGCCACCACGCTGCCGGAAATCATCCAGGAAATGTTGCTGACCACTACCTCTGAACGCCAAGGCCGTTTGATCGATCACGATCAAGCCGGCTCTATGGAACAGAAGAAACGCGAAGGCTACTTCTAGCAGACCGGCACTGCGTTGACAGCGAACATGGCGATCAAAAGTTTGTTATTGATGTTCATCGTTCTGTATGCGGCGGATAGCTTAGGCGTAGTTTATAAATGCACCGATACAAATGGCCGCATCGTCTATTCAGACACCGCTTGCGATACCAAAGTTGATCGCAAGACCGCGAATTTGAAGCCGCTTGCAGAAGTCAAAAACGAACAATCGCCCAGCACCAAAATCGCCGATAAGGTTAAGAGCTTTTTTCAGAGTGACTCAAACCCCGAGCCCCCAGATAGTGCGCCGACGACCAGTTTAGTAGAGCACCAAGCGCAAAAATACGCATGCGACGGTCGCACGTATTGCTCGCAAATGACCTCATGCGAAGAAGCGACTTTTTTCATCAACAACTGCCCGGACACCAAAATGGATGGCAACAATGATGGCATTCCCTGTGAAAAACAGTGGTGCCGATAAGTCTTTTAGCGAGTAACTCATGCAATTACATGAAGAAATACAAGAACACCTTGTAAGGCTGGAACCCCGCTTACAAGCGGAGGTATTGGATTTCGTCTTGTTTTTGGAACATAAACAAACGCAATCGTTACCGGATACCGTAATTAACGATGAAGAGGCCCTAAAGATTCATCAACAATTGATGAATCAGTATGCCGACGCCTTTGCAAAACTAGCGCAGTAACAATGCCCGACTTGTTTTTTATCTCGAAAACCCTGGCATTAACGATACATAGGCAACAAATAGAACGCTTCGGCGGTACGCAAGGCATTAGAGATGAATCATTGCTGGAATCGGCGCTCGGTGCAGCCCAACAAACCTGGCATTACAGCAGCGACATTTTTCAAACTGCCGCTCAATATTGCTATTCGCTCGCCAATAACCACCCGTTTTTGGACGGCAACAAGCGAGCCGCCGCTGCTTGTATGCTGGTTTTTCTGGCTGCCAACCATAAACAACCGGCGATGGACAACACCCAGCTCTACGAATGGGTAATTAATGTAGCAACCCGGCAATTGAGTCGTGACGAACTAGCCGACTTATTAAAACAATATTGCAAGTAAGCGCTTTATAAAAAAAGCGCGGCACCTTTTAAACAAATAAGGCACTTAGGAATCCCATGTCCCACCAATCCGACTTAATTAGCACCGACATCAACGCCTACTTGGCGCAACACGAACGTAAAGAGCTGCTGCGGTTTTTAACCTGCGGCAACGTCGACGACGGCAAGAGCACCCTGATCGGCCGCCTGTTGCACGACTCGAAAATGATTTACGAAGACCAGTTGGCGGCTGTGCAAGCCGATAGCGTGAAGTCCGGCACCACCGGCGCCGGCAAGATCGATTTGGCCTTGCTGGTCGATGGTTTGCAAGCCGAGCGCGAGCAAGGCATTACCATTGATGTGGCTTACCGTTATTTCTCCACCTCCACCCGCAAATTCATCATCGCCGACACCCCTGGGCACGAGCAGTACACGCGCAACATGGCCACCGGCGCGTCGACTTGCGATTTGGCGGTCATATTGATCGACGCTCGTTATGGCGTGCAAACTCAAACCAAACGCCACAGCTTCATTGCCTCGCTACTGGGCTTGAAACACATCATCGTCGCCATCAATAAAATGGACCTGGTGGGTTATAGCGAAGACACTTATCGGAAAATCCAAGACGACTATCTGGCGTTTATCAAAACCCTGGATTTACACGACGTGCATTTCATCCCGATGTCGGCTTTGGACGGCGATAACGTGGTCAACCCCAGCGTCAACATGCCCTGGTTTACCGGCATGCCGATGATGGAGTTACTGAATAGTATCGAGATCGCCAGCGACCACAACTTCGACGACGCCCGCTTCCCGGTGCAATACGTCAACCGCCCTAATTTGGATTTTCGCGGCTTTTGCGGCACCGTCGCCTCCGGCGTATTTCATAAAGGCGACGCGATTACCGCGCTGCCGTCCGGCAAAACCAGCAAAATCAAATCCATCGTCACCTTCGATGGCGAACTGGACGAAGCTTTTGCGGCGATGGCGGTAACCTTGACATTGGAAGACGAAATCGACGTCAGCCGGGGCGACATTATCCTTGGCAAGCAACAAGCTGCACCCAGCATCGCCGACAAATTCAAGGCCACTATCGTCTGGATGACCGAGCAAGCCATGGTGCCTGGCCGGCAATACGTGATTAAACTGGCGACACGCAGCGTGTCAGGCTCGATATCCATGATTCATCATCGCATCGACGTCAACACGCTGGAACACCACGATGCTATGGAGTTAAAACTCAACGAAATCGGCTCCTGCACCGTGACGGTCAATGCGCCGGTGGTGTTCGACCCTTACAAACACAATAAAACCACCGGTTCGTTCATCGTCATAGACCGCCTGACTAACGTCACGGTCGGCGCCGGCATGATCACTGGCGACGCCAGCGCGGAAGACTGGTCGCCGGTGTCTGCGGCCGAACGGGCGATACGTTTCAGCCAAACCGCCAGCATCATCGCCTTGAACGGAGCCAATGCCAAACAAGTGGCTTATCAATTGGAACGCAAACTGTTCGATACGGGCCACGCCACCACGGTATTGGAGCAAGCGAACGACGCACTGACCACTGCTATCAAGAACGCCGGTCTATTGTGCTTATGCCTTGATGAAAAACCGGCTGTTGCCGATTTGAGCTTCGATTGCGATCAATACAACGTCGATGAGATTTACGTTGCATTGAAAAATCGGGAAGTGATTCGATAATGAGGACTCACCGTCGGCTTGACGGTGAGCAGGATGAGGATTTTAGCGATTAAGTGGGCGGAAACCTCGAATGCAGAGGTTTCCGCGTCAAGCTACAGTTGTTATTTCAATAGATCCAGCGCTTTTTCGGCGGCTTTTTCTTTAGCCTTGCCTTTTACTACGCTGCTCGCTTCGCCGGTTGATTTAGGTGCCGCATCGACTTTGCCTTTCAGATCCGTTGCCGCTTCCTTGCCGGCTTTCAAGGTTTCCACGCCTTGCTTGGCTTCCGCCGGCACCGCCTGCTCCACTTTTTGCTGCGCGGCGTCTTTCACCGCATCCTGGGCCTGATCCTTAACCACGCCAGGCGCTGTTTGTACAGCCTGTTTTGCCGCGCCCGCGGATTCGACAGCCTGGACTGCCGTTGTCGCGCCCGGCACCGCAGTCGGCACTGCCGCAGTGGCGGCGTTGGTCGCGGCTTGCTTGGCAATACCGCCTAAAACAGAGCTTTCGGCGAAAGCGGAGCCAGAAATTAACAACAGTGAAGCCAAAAATACATTTTTGTGTTGCATGGTGAAACTCCTTAGTAATAGTTATTAACGCGGGGACAGAATACCCCAGCCAAACTTAACGGCTGATTAACGCTATTACTGACGTGCCATACAATTTCTCAAACCCCGGCAATCCGTTTTAACGTGGAACTAACCAGTGATTCAGCGCGCGCCATGTCGTCGGCTTCGGCATAACAACGCAGTTCCGGCGCATTACCGGAGGGGCGCAGATGCACAATCTCACCATTCGCAAAACTCAAGCGTAATCCGTCGGTGACGTCACTATGAACCAGTTCACCCAATTCATCGCCCCACAAACTACGATAAGCCGTAGGTTCGGCTTGCAAACGCTCCAGCAAAGCCCGGCTATTAGCTACCGGAAAGTCTTGGATACGGTCGCTGGCGGTGTAGCGTTGCGGCAAGCCTTGCAACAGTCCCGATAACTTCACGCCTTGGGTACTAGCCATCGCCAGTAACGCCAAGGCCGGCAGCAGCGAATCGCGAGTCGGCAATGGTGCCAAGGCTTTGCCGTTCACGGACAAACCGTTCCCGGCCAGAAAGCCGCCGTTGGCTTCAAAACCGGCCACGCCGCCGCTTGGCACTTGCTCCATGCCCGCAATCACGTAAGGCGAACCGATTCGCGTGCGTATCACCTGTTTGAACCAGCCGGACGCCTCTATGGCGGTATTGCAGCTAACCGGCGTTACCACCGTGTCCGCACCCAGAAACTTTGCGCAGAGTAAACCGACAATATCGCCGCGCAGCCATTCACCGGTTTCGTCGCCGATCAAGGGTCGGTCGCCGTCGCCGTCGGTGGAGATCAGTGCATCCAGTTTATATTCGGCGGCCCAGTTGCGGCCGCGCTGCCGATCCGCCTCCCCAACCGCTTCGGTATCGATAGGTACGAAGGTATCTGTTCGCTCCAAACCGATTACCTCAGCGCCCAATTCCGCCAGCACGTCTTTCAATACATCGCGGGCGGCGCTGGAATGTTCGTAAACGCCGACTCGCCAGCCGTTTAGCAAATCGTGACCGAATAGACTGGTGTAACGCTGCCGAAATTGCGTCAGCGCAGCCGAATTGACTGGCGGCAGCTCGGCGGAAACAGTTTGCACGTCCACTGTTGCGCTAGTCATCGCTGCTTCGTCGGCCTTGCTGATCTCGCCGTCGGCCCGATAAAACTTGATGCCGTTGCGGTCGAACGGAATATGACTGCCGGTAACCATAATCGCTGGCAGACCGTTCGCCAACGCATACAAAGCCAGCGCCGGCGTCGGCAACACGCCGCAAAAATCCACTTCGCAGCCGGCCTGACGAATGCCTGCTATGCAAGCTTGAGCAATTTCAGGGCTGGACGGCCTGAGGTCCATACCAAAAACAATTTTTTGGCCGGGCCGGACCAGATTTAAACCTTGGATAAACGCCAGCGTATACGCCGCGCAGACTTCATCGGTCATTTGCTTAACCAGGCCGCGCGCGCCGCTGGTGCCGAAAGCCACGCCGCTGTCGGCCATCATTTGTTGGATGTTGATTGTTGTCATGAGTCAGGAGCAGTTGAGAGTCGATGAAATGAAAATACCGGCAATTCTACCGGTCTAATTGGACATGATAGAGAAAACCTGATTTTCGGCAACCCGAATCGTAGCGTTACCGGAAATCTCACTGCGGCAGGCAATGCATCCGCCGAATAAAATCCTGTAAGGTTTGGCCGGCGTCGTCGGTAAATACTTCATCCAGCACCAGCGCCCGCAGGATACGATCCAGCCGGAAATTGCGAAAGTCGCCGCGTAGTTCGCACCAACCCACCAAGGTCCAGACATTGCCCCAAAAATATAAGCCCAGCGGCCTGATCCGCCGCTGGCTGAAGGTACCGTCGGCACGGCGGTAATCCATGGATAGCAAACGCTTGCCGTCCAGCGCCTTGCGGCAAATATCCATGGTCACATCCAAATCTTCGCGCTGCGAAAAACGCAGCGCGAATAATTTGCTGCGCTCCAGTTGCTCACGCAGTTCGGCCGGCACCACCGCCGTCACCTTATCCAGCACCGACTGAGCGGAATGGCCCAGCTCCTTACCGGCCCAGGTTCTAACCATCCGCGCGCCGATTACCAAGGCTTCCAGTTCGGCGGCGCTGAACATGATGGGCGGAATATCCAAACTATGGCGCAGCATATAGCCGACACCGGCCTCGCCTTCGATAGGAATGCCGGACAGGCTTAAGACCTGGATGTCGCGATAGATGGTGCGTTCGGAAACTTCCAGACGCTCGGCGAGCGCCTTGGCGGTAACCAGCCTCCGGTTACGCAGGATTTGGACGATTTGAAACAGACGATCGGCGCGGCGCATCCGTAGATCGGGCAGTCAAGGTTGAAACTGCCCGCCGTTTTAATTGCCGTTAAGCTTGGGAATACAGGCCAACACGATTACCTTCGCTGTCTAGCAACATCGCAAAATAACCGCATTCGCCATCGTGTATGGGGGTTTTCGGCATCAATACACTACCGCCGTTTGCCTCTACCTTGGCCAAGGGCTCGTTCAGATCGGCGCCGCCGTTGAAATACACCACCGCGCCGGTTGCGCTGGGCTGATAATGGTCGCCCAATATCAACATACCGCTGACCGCGCCTTCTTCAGCGTCAAAAATCGCCATTTGATAGCCGCTCATTTCCTCCTCCTTGAACGATGCGTTTAAAACGCCGCGATAAAACTCCTGTGCGCGCGGCATATCGATGACGGGTAATTCAAACCAAGTTGCTAAGTTGTTGACCATAATGTTCTCCTCGTTGTGGTTAAAAGAGCCGTCATCCTAAAACAGCCCTCCTGACAGCGTTATGTCAGCAATGTTTTAGGCCTTAGCGCCGACCACCTAATAACGAGCCCAACACGCCGCGAATAATTTGCTTGCCCACTTCCTGGCCGATACTGCGGGCGGCGCTTTTCGCGGCCGCTTCCAGCACACTTTGCCCGCCGCTGCGACCGCGCCGCGATTTGGTAGCCGCGCCCACGCCGCCCAGCAATACTTCGCCCCAATTGAAACCTGAGCCGGAACCACCATTCTCGGCGGCGGGCTCGGGCGGAGCGACTTTTTCCGCGCGGCCTTTCAAAATTTCGTAAGCCGATTCGCGATCAACCTGTTTTTCGTAATGGCCGGCAATCACGGATGTGCTGATAGACTCCTGGCGTTCGGCATCGCTGGCAGGGCCGACTCGGGAACTAGGCGGCTTGATCATTGCTCGCTCTACCGGCATCGGCGTACCTTTTTCGTCGAGGAAAGACACCAAGGCTTCGCCAACACCCAGCTCGGTAATAGCTGTTTCAACATCCAAACCTGGATTCGCCCGGAAGGTTTCCGCCGCCGCTTTCACGGCTTTTTGGTCGCGCGGCGTAAACGCCCGCAAGGCATGCTGCACCCGATTGCCGAGCTGGCCGAGAATCACGTCAGGAATATCCAAGGGATTTTGACTGACAAAATACACACCCACGCCCTTGGAACGGATCAAGCGCACCACTTGTTCGATTTTTTGCAGCAGTGCCGACGGCGCATCGTTGAAGAGCAAATGCGCTTCGTCGAAGAAGAACACGAGCTTGGGCTTATCCAGATCGCCGGCTTCCGGCAGATTTTCGAATAGTTCGGACAACAACCACAGCAACAAGGTGGCGTAAACGCGCGGCGAGTTATACAAGGTGTCCGCCGCCAGAATATTGATCACGCCCTTACCGCCGTCGGTTTGCAGAAAGTCGTTGAAATCCAAGGCTGGCTCGCCGAACAGATTCTCGCCACCCTCGTGCTCGAGTTGCAGCAAACCGCGCTGGATCGCGCCGACGCTGGCCGCCGAGATACTGCCGTATTCGCTAGACAGCTCCGAGGCGTTTTCGGACGCGTATTGCAGCAAGGCCCGCAGGTCTTTCAAATCCAGCAACAGCCAGCCATTGTCGTCGGCAATTTTAAAGGCAGCAGTGAGGACGCCGCTTTGCACCTCGTTCAAGTCCAGCATTCGCGCCAGTAAAAGAGGCCCCATTTCCGAGACGGTCGAGCGTAGGGGGTGGCCTTTTTTACCGAGCACGTCCCAAAACAGAGTCGGCAGCGCCGAATAGTTGGCGGCTATGCCCAACTCGGCCAGCCGCGCTTCAACTTTGGCATTGTCCCCACCGACCCGGCTGATACCGGACAAATCGCCCTTCACATCGGCCATGAATACCGGTACACCGATTTGCGAAAACGCTTCGGCCAAGGTTTGCAGAGTGATGGTCTTACCCGTCCCGGTAGCGCCGGCGATCAAGCCGTGGCGGTTAGCCATGGCCGGCAACAGACAAAGTTCGGCAAGTTGGGATTTGGCGATCAGCAAGGGTTCGGTCATGGGCATTTCCTGAAAAAGCGGCAAGGATAAAAAAGTCGCGCAACCATACCATGACCTGAATTGTTAGGTATAGGTTGGCATTAGCGTCCCTCGCTAGAGCTGCTTTGTCTCAAAGAATCAAAGCCTCCTACTGGGCTTTCAGTAAGCCATCCCTACTATGGGCAGAATACCTTTGTAATACATTTCTTCAAACCTTCACGGTTCGGTAACCGTTTTGACTTGGACAATTCGTACGATTGCGCACCGACCGGAACTCTGCTAGGTCGCCAAGACAGAATTTCTAGGAAGAATACCGACGACTTTGTTTTTATTCGAGATCTTCTCGACAAAAGGCTGAACGTAGGTAGCTGGCAATGGAAGCGGCAACGCATTGAAAAGTTCCAAACACAATGCGGCCAGCACACTTTAACCGACTTTGATAGGCCTTTAGTGAAAGCTAATGGTTCGACTTGAAGTCAACTTGCCTTTTTAAAGTTATTAGGGACTTTTATGAAATTTAAAACTTCGCTCCTGGCATTTGCCGGGGTAATTTCAATATTCAGCGGGAATGCCTCGGCGGCATTAATTTCGTTGGACGGTAACGGCTTTACGGCTATCTATGACGACACCAATTTAGGCTTGTTTGGCGCCCCGACTTTATCGGGTGACGGCAATAGCGTTTTGTTCTCGCCGTTGAACTTTAAAGCCCAAGCAACCGGTACCCAAGGTACGGTGTTCACCAACAGCAACGTGCAGTTTGACATCAGACCCGATGCGAATCTGAGTTTGAGTGGCGTAAGCCTGGTGGAAAACGGCGACTACCGTCTGGTCAATCGTTCCGGCAGCATCACCTTGGCGCCTTCGGTCGATGCATCCGGTCAATTGCGTTTAACCAATCTGTGGAATGGGGTGGATCATATCGCGACCAATTTTTCCGCTGGGCCATTGACAGACTCATGCGCCACATCAACTGGCTGCCCGCTAAGCACTTGGTCGGCCTCGGCTACGTTGAATACGCCTGTTGCTTGGGGTAATGCCGATGTTCGCGTCAGAATCCAAAACGACTTAACCGCTGAATCTTTCAATGTAGGTGATTCCGCATTGATCGAGAAAAAACAATCATCACAAAGTCTGGTATTTACGCCGTTTGTTGAAGGCGGATCAACCGCAGTGCCTGTTCCTGGTGCTGTCTGGTTGTTTGCCTCAGCTTTGGCAGGCCTGATTGGTTTGCGTCGCAAAGTAAGCCCGTAAGACGGTTGTATTGCTATACCCCAGCCTGACTTATCCGGAAACGGCAGGTTTGGCTTGCTAAAAAACGTTAACACTAGACACGGATGTCGCCTTAAGATTTCGTCACAAGCAGTCGCTGGCTTTGTAACTGCTGCGTCTAAAGCCCCGCGCGAGCCAGAGTGACATTCACCGGCCGCATTCAATACCGTTTACGCACTATCTGGCGGCTACGCAGCGAACCTAGCGCACCCGAACGGGAGTTACAACAGCTTGAGAATATCGGTTTCCAGATCGGGATAAGCGCCAAACTTACATTGGACCAGCAAGCCCGCTCTATCAACCAGAATATAGGATGGGGTGCCTTGTAACTGGAAAAATTCGAAGGTTTCGGCGTGATAATCCAGGGTTTGTAGATATTGTTTTACCTGCGCTCGCACATGCGGTTGGCGTAAACCGATGTCTTGCTCCAAATCGCTTAAGCGTTGGCTGATAAAGGCGTCAATTTCGCTTTCAATACTGCCGAATTCACGCTTGGTCAATCTATCCATTGCTACCGGAAAATCGAGGCGATACGGTAACTTGCCGTCCTGCAACAGACCTCGCCCACTTAACACTCGCAAGGTTTCGCCGACCACTTCGCCGGTTTCGATCAGACGTTTCAAGTTTTGCAGATTATTTTTATCGAAGTCCTCAAACGCGGTAGCCAACCCCAGCACGGTCAAACCGCTCTCGGCATAACGTTGTTTTAACGCCAAGACCTGCGGCAAACAAGACAAAAAACAGCCGGGACAGTTGACTTGAAACACCGCCACCAACACAACTTGACCACGCAATTGTTCGAAATTGACAGACTGTCCCTGCACCCATTCGGAAACCGATAGGGGCGGCACTTTTTGACCGATCATTACCGTTCGCATATCGCTCTCCCCCGATAGTTTTAACGAAATCTTCGAACAAGTTGATGGGGTTCACTGTGCAAGCCTGGCACGAACGGGATCAACTTGTTATCCGGCCTCCATGGTCAGCCGGAAGGAATTAAACGGAAGTCCTTGAAGAATCCAAATCCGCGAGACGGCCGACAACCCTCTTAGTTAACTTAAAAGCTTCGGAACCGAAACTAGTCGCGAAAGTTATTGAACTGCAAGGGTTGCTCCAATTCTTCCGTGCGCAACATTTGAATCACTTCCTGCAAGTCGTCACGTTTTTTGCCGGTCACGCGCACCTTATCGCCGTTGATCGCGGCCTGGACTTTTAGTTTCTTATCCTTGATCAGCTTGACGATTTTTTTCGCCAGATCGGTACCCACACCCTGCTTTAAGGTGATAGGTTGCTGAGCAGTTTTGCCGGTGTCCTGAATCTTGCCGCTTTCCAAACTGGAAATATCGATGCCGCGTTTACCCATTTTGGCATACAAAATCGGCAACATTTGTTGCAGTTGAAAGGTCGATTCGGCTTTCATCACGATGCTGTCGTCCTGCTGTTCGAAACAGGCATTGGAGCCTTTGAAATCAAATCGGGTAGCGACTTCTTTATTGGCCTGGTCCACTGCGTTGGTCACTTCGTGGCTGTCGAGTTCTGAAACGATGTCGAATGAAGGCATAGCATTGATTTACAAGTATAAAAGTTGGGCAACTATAACGACCTTAGCGGCTTTATTCAACTGCTATCTGAGCGCCCGTGGCACGCAAACCCTACTTGTCGCTGGCCGATTTAGCGGGTATCTTAAACTGACGTCAACGGAGACACAGATGAAAAACCCGACTACATTCACACTTGCCCTGATCGCCGGCCTTACCCTGCTGATCTCCGGAATAATGACCGGTTGCGGCCAGGACCAAGCAAAATCAAGCGCTCCCAGCAAAGCCGCCGTCAAACAAACCCTGCGCACTACATCGTTGCTCGGCGCGGTCAGCGACAACGCCGGACCGCTGAAAACCGGCACTGTCAGCTTACTATCCGAAAGCGGGAAAACGCTTGCCAGCACCGAACTCAACAATAGCCAGCGCTATGAAATTCAAGTACCCGCCGGCACCGATTTACCGGTCATTCTAAGTTACACACCGGGCCCCAACGCGCCGAAAGAGGCACAATTAATCAGCGTGGTGATCCATCCCGACGCCAGCAAATACGACATAAACCCCACGACCACCGCCATCGCCAAACAAGCCAAGGCT
Source organism: Methylomonas sp. MK1 (assembly GCF_000365425.1). Lineage (NCBI taxonomy): Bacteria > Pseudomonadati > Pseudomonadota > Gammaproteobacteria > Methylococcales > Methylococcaceae > Methylomonas > Methylomonas sp. MK1. The sequence continues at coordinate 322,892 of NZ_AQOV01000002.1, read as the reverse complement.
ATGGGCGGTTATACCCATAACAATATGGTGCAAGCAGCGGAAAGTACCGCGCATGTGCCCGATGCCAACAAGACCACATCCGGTTTTCGTGGCGACCCGACAACACAATACGGTGGCTGGCACTAGTCTGTGCTTGGACAGTCCGATGGTTTCCGGCAAAAGCACTTAACCGCCGCTCAGTGCCTGAAAAATATAGACAACCCCATGCTCCGAGACCCGATCCGAAAGCGTCTTTCTGTCGACCACAATGGTATCGTCAACGCTAAGGTAAACATGGCGGCGCAACGCCCCGCGTTCATCCAGTATGTAATCGGTGAATCCTGGAGCAAGCTGGTTGACGGCTTGTAAAACTTCCGCCACCGAACCGGCCGGCACCGTTATTGCGCTGCCCTCCAATCCAGGAAAGAAGCGGTAAAGATGCGAAGTCATTTTTACAGTCGGCATGGCGGCTAACCAAAACGTACCGAATAGACCGGCGGAAAATGGTTACCCAGACACTGCCAGGTCTCGCCCCGGTCTTCCGACAAATAGACGTTGCCGGTGGTACTAGCAAAACACAGGCAATCGCCGGCAATATCAAGCCCATGCCTCAGGACAATATCGTAAGCATGCTCCTGCGGCAGGCCGGCGCGAAAGGTTTGCCAAGTCTGCCCGCCGTCTGTGGTCCGGGCCACACACAAGCCGCCGCCAATTGCCATCCGTTCCGAATCCGCCCGTGCCGGCACTACCCAGGCAATGCGACCGTCACGCTCATCGACAGCAATCGGGAAACCAAAATGTACGCCGGCATCCGGTAGACTGACCTTGCGCCAGTGCCGAGCGCCGTCGTCGCTGTAAAACACGCCGCAATGATTTTGTTGCCAAAGATGCTCCGGTTGCCCGCAACAGTGGGTCATGAAATGCGGATCGTGACCCCAATCCGCCGCCGGATTCGGCAGATAGTCCATCAACAAGCCGCCATTTCGACCTAGCCAAGTCCGGCCGCCGTCCGCGGATTCCAATACGCCAGCCGACGATACCGCGACATGAATCCGATTCGGGTCGCGAGGATCGACAACGACGGAATGAATGCCAGGTTCGAATACGCCGTAATCGATACTGGCCGGCGTGCCGCCCCAGCGATTCTCGCTGGTCGCCTCGCCGGCAAACAAATCGCCGCCTCGGCTCTCGTGATTCCACAACGGCCGGTTTAGCGTCCAGCTGTCGCCGCCATCGTCGCTGACAAAGAGCCCGCCGGGAATAGTACCGGCATAAATCCTGCCGGCTTGTTCGGCGCTGCCGAAGGCCAGATGCCAGATCTTGAACACCGTGGCATGCTGATACTCGGCCTGTCCAACCGGGGCCTCGGGATCGAAATCCGGCGTTGGGAGGTATTTGACGATGTAGCGCGCGCCTTCGGGATACTTTAACGACGACACATCTTCCCAGGTCTCGCCGCCATCGCGCGACCGCGACAGCTTCGGCCCCCAATGGCCATGATCCAGCGAAGCCCACAAGGTGCCGTCACGCGGGTCGCGCGCGGCGTAGCAAACCGGAATGCCGGCATGGGCAATGGGACGCGGACGCCAAGCGCCTTTCGTCCGATCAAATATGACCGTACCCTTGCGGGTACCCAAAATAAGCATATCGGACATGGCTATACCTCTCTTTGCAATGGATGTTTTTAATTCGAGCGAATACTTCAAACGCAGCCGCGTGTCGTCCATCGCTGCGCAAATTTGTCGCAGTTACGACAATTTCATCTAGGTTTATACGGTTGTTGTCTTTCCACCCGCGCCGCAAAAAGCTGCAAGCCATGCAGAGCAAGGCCTGTAAGCTAATAAGCAAACTGGATTGAATTTTGCTTGAGCTAAGTATTACTTTTCATTTAGCTGGGGCCAACCATGTCAAATACGGTATTTTCCGAAATTCTAAGCGGTTTGTACGATAATCAAGTCATTCCCTATCTGGGGCCGGGAGCGGTGTTCGATGCCAAAAGCAAACTGACGCAAGAGCCGATGCCCGCCGACAGCAACAGCCTGATTTTGGCGATGAATGGCGGCAAACCCATGGCGCCGAAACTGATGTACGAGTTTCCGCGCGCGGCGATGAACCAGGAACTGAAGCGCGGCCGCAACTATGTCTCGCAGTTTCTCGACAAGACTTACGGACAAATTCAATACACCCGCGCATCCATGCATGATTGGTTGAAAGAATGGCGGCCCAAATATGTGGTCGACGTTAACCGCGACACCCAATTGCAAGACAGCTATGCGGACGAGGAACACACTCTGATTATCGGTGTCGCGCGGATCGTCGCTACCGCTTTTCGGTTCAAAATTTTTCATTACGACGGCAGCAGCTATTTCGAAATTCCGCAGGAACAAGTCGATAGAAATCTACCGATCTTGTTTAAACCTATGGGCACGCCAAAACCCGAATCCAATTACATCGCCTCCGATGCCGACTATGTCGATTACATCACCGAGCTGATGGGCGGTTTCGCGATCCCGGATTTTTTAAAGGATTACCGCAAAGGCAAAAAATACCTGCTGCTGGGTTTGCCGCTCAATCGCGATTCCGAGCGGATGGTCATGAGCGACATCACCTACGGCGCCGACGAACACAGAGGCTGGTTTTTAAGAAAAAACCCTACCGACAAGGAAAAACGCTTTAGCGCCAAAATGGGCTTTGAGCTGATTAACGCCGACTGCCAGGACTTCCTGCAATCGGTACAAGCTTCGGCTGTCGCCGCTTAAAAAAATCCCGCAAGCTCGGCCGGTGAGAACACGCGGCCGGGCTAAACCTAAACGGTCGAATAGTTTCCGCGCGCGCCGTTTCGACCGTTTTCTTTAGCCAAATATAACTGCCGATCAGCCTCGTCCAACAATTCGGACGGCATCTGTTGCAGATCCGGCACCACTACTGCAAAACCAGCGCTAATCGTCACCCAAGGCGAAGCGCTGGAGCCGGTATGCGGAATTTGCTGCGCTTCAATGCGCCGGCATAGCAGTTCGGCCACGCGTCGGGCGCCTTCGGCGTCGGTTTCCGGCATCAGCATGACAAACTCTTCCCCGCCGTAACGCGCCACCAAATCGCCAGAGCGACTCACCGAGGCCGCCAATATCGTTGCCACCTGCCGCAAGCATATATCGCCCGCGCCATGACCATGACAGTCGTTATAAGCTTTAAAGTAATCGACATCCACCATGACTAATGCCAACGGCAACTGATTGCGCTGCGCCCGCTTCCATTCGTTTTCCAACACCTGATCGAAGCGCCGACGATTGGGGATGCCGGTCAGACCGTCCATCCAGGCCATCGCTTCCAACATATCGGTCATCCGTTTCAGGCGAATATGATTACGAATCCGTGCCTTAACCACCGGCAAATAAAACGGCTTGGTAATGTAGTCCATCGCACCGAGATTCAGCCCGTATTCTTCATTGGTCGCCGCATTCATCGCCGTCACAAATATCACCGGAATAGCCGCTGTTTGCGGGTCGCTTTTCAGACGCCGGCAGACTTCATATCCGTCCATGCCCGGTATCATCACATCCAACAGGATCAGATCGGGCGGACCTTGCCGGTCGATGGCCTCCAGCGCCGCCTCACCGCTGACCGCCACCTTGATGCGATACTCGTCGATCAAATTTTCCGCCAACACCTGAATGTTGGTCGGCGTATCGTCTACGATCAAAATCAAGGGCTTGGAGATCTCGGTAGTCATGACTATCCTCTGTTTTGTCGCTGTGACGCTATCAAAGTTACCAACTCGGCAAGCGTCACTCGAGCCCGCCCATAGTCGATATTGCCGACCTGTTTTTCTATTTTTTTTATCAGTAACTGGGTTTCCGGGCAAGGCAGCGCGCTCTTCAATTGCTCGATCAAGTCATTCGGTACAAAATCGCTCCCCTCCAACAAGTCGCGCAACTGGCCGGCCAACTCGTTTGCCGCTACCCAATCGGCGGCTTGGCTCTGCTCTTCTGCAACAACACCCTTAGCGGTGAAATCGGCAATCGTGTTCAGGGTTTCCGCCAAACTGGTCTCGCAAGCGGCGAGGCACGCGTCGAACGGCATGCCGGCATGCAAAGCTTCCTCCAGATTCGCCGCGGCCCGGCTTAGTTCGACAGCGCCCAGCACGCCGGCGGCTCCTTTCAAATTGTGCAGCAAATCGACCGCCTGCTCGGTTTTTTCGGCGCTATGCAAGGCTCTCAGGCGTTGCATTGTATCGGCAAATTTATCCCTAAAACACTCAAACAAAAGTTGTAATTTACGGCTGTCCTCGCCGATCATAATCCGAATATACGCCATATCGAATCCAGGCAGTTCCCTGGATAAGCAGGAGACCATAGACGCTGACTTCGGCGGTGCCGGCTCGAGAGATACGCTTCGTCCCGACGGTTTGATCCAACGTACCAACGCCGCCATCAAAGTCTGCGGCAACACCGGCTTGCCGATATGATCGTTCATGCCGGAAGCGTAACAATCGTTGCGCTCGCGCTCCTGTACCGCCGCCGTCATGGCAATGATGGGCAATTCGGCAAAGCGCGCATCCTGGCGGATCAGCCGAGTAGCTTCGATACCGCTCATCTCCGGCATTTGTAAATCCATCAATACGGCGTCGTAACGGTTTTTCCTGACCGCCTCGACCCCTTCCCGGCCGTTATTAACCACGGTGACGTGTAAGCCGGAGCTTTCCAGATATTCCCGGGCTACCATTTGGTTGACCTCGTTGTCCTCCACCAACAGAATGCGTGCCCCACGTATCGAAGCCGCCATCCCCGCCAGCAGCGGCCGGCTTTGTTCAGTGCCCTGCTCAGGGTTGCCGCCCTGCAAACGCGTCAAGGCTTCCAGCAAGGTCGATGGCATCACCGGCTTGACCAAAATATCGTCGGGTATCGCATCGCCCGCCGCACTTAACAATTTCTCGCGGCTGAAGGCGGTCACCATAATTACGACCGGGGCGCTGCGAATCTCGGTGCGGCGCACCATCTCCCGAATTTCCCGGGTAACCTGCACACCATCCAGGCCTGGCATTTTCCAATCCAGCAGCACCAATTCGAAATCCCGATTGACATCGTTGGCAGCGCGCAGTGCTTCTAAGGCTTGGGCCCCGGACGCGGCTTCCTCGACCTGGAAGCCCCAGGCCAGCAAAATATCGCGCAACATCTGTCGGGAAATGTCCAAATCGTCGACGATCAACACCCGCATGCTTTGCAGATGGCCGGGAATTGGCCGCGCTTTCTGCTCGGACGGAAACGGCAGCAGCAGCGTAAACTCGAATAAGCTGCCTTCGCCAAGCTGACTCTGCACGGCTAAATTGCCGCCCATCATTTCCACCAGCCGCTTGCTGATGGTCAATCCCAGCCCGGTACCGCCAAAGCGGCGGGTAATCGAGCCGTCGGCCTGGGTAAAGGCATGAAACAAATGCTCGAGCTGTTCCGCAGACATGCCAATACCGGTATCACGTACCGAAAAACTCAAGGTGGAGTAGCCGTGGGTTTTTGCCAACTGCGAAACTTTGATATGAATTTCCCCCGCCTCGGTAAATTTCACCGCATTACCAACCAGATTGTTCAATATTTGCCCCAAGCGCAGCGCATCGCCAATTAAGCGCGGCGGCAATGCGGAATCCAGTTCCAGCACCAGCTCCAGGCCTTTTTCCTCGGCGCGGACGATGAACAGATTCAGCACATTCTCCAGCACATCCTCCAAACTAAACGCTTCGGTCTGCAATTCCATGCGGCCGGCTTCGACCTTGGAATAATCGAGAATGTCGTTGGTAATCCCCAGCAAGGCGAGCGATGAGGTGTGGATTTTCCTTAGATAATCGCGCAGCTTAGGCGACAGATCGCTGTTCAACGCCAAATCCGACAAGCCGATGATCGCATTCATCGGCGTGCGGATTTCATGACTCATATTCGCCAGGAACATGCCTTTGGAGCGCGATGCAGCTTCCGCTTCTTCTTTGGCTTGCAATAACTCTTCAGTACGCTGCGCCACTTCGGCTTCCAGGCGGTCGCGATGGCCGGTAAGGGTTTCATCGCGCAATTGGATCTCGCCCAACATGGTATTAAAGGCCTGCACCAAATCGCCAATCTCGTCTCGGTCGCGCTGCGCCACACGCAAGGTGTAATTTTTATCCTCGGCGATAAGCCGCGCGGCAGTAGCCAACTCCTCTATCGGCCTGGAAATGATGCGTTGCAAGCGGATTGCCAACAGATAAACCAATATCAGCGCCAGCCCCGCAGCCCCCAAACTCTTGCCTAAATCGACCAGTTGATCGTTCCATTGCGCGGTGAAATCGGCTTGCAACAACACATAGCCGACCAACTCGGTATTTTTGATCACCGGCGTGAATAGCTCGGCGCGCCGGCTCCAGAAGTTGGTGCGCAGTTCGCGAAACGGTCGCCGGTAGTCGCTGGGTATGCCGACATCCGCCGTTCCCCGGCTCCATGACGCGATTACACCGCCATCGGCGGACACCATCCAGGCTGCATTGAGCTCTGGCCGGTCTTTCAAAGACACCAGCAACCTGCTGGCTTCGGCTTTATCGGCAAACACCAGCGCGGCTTGACCGTTTTCGGCTAACACGTCCGCCAAACTGGACAATTCGTGCAACACGCTGCGATAGCGGCTCACCACCGAGCTAACTACCATCACCGACAGACTGACGAACAGGCATACCGCACAACTAAACATGATGATGGACACCAGTTTGCGCCGCAGAGACCAGTTGGCAAAATTGGGCAAAACGCGCATCAAACTATCTCCCGTAAACAATGGCGGCTATATTCAACAGTTGGCCGGGTAAATGCAGCCGGGCATTACGAATCGGTTCCAGATTCACTTCAAATACCACCTTATTTTCACGAAACAGCAAGCTGATACCGCCGCCTTTTTCGGCAAAGTCGTCGATATCGGATAAGGTCAACACTGGCGCATCGCGCAGTGCTTTTAAGGTCACCACAAAGTGGGCTTTCTCTGAGCTGCCGAGAAACAACAGATGGCAATTAGTCAAATCCGGATCGGTATAGTTATGTTGGACAAACCGCAAGGTGCGTTCGCCGGCTTTGCGCCCGTCCAGGGCTTGTAACTCGCTGTCCAGCAAGCTATTGCCGACCACACATAGCAAAATGTCCGCACCAGGCGGCAATGCGTCGGCCGGCCATTCCACGAATTTGGCAAAATTGTATAGATAGGCGGCTTTGATCTGCGCCTCCGACAGGCTGGCGGCCGGCAACACCTGCCAGCCAGGCACTAAAAGGCAAAAACAGGCGAAAATCCATTTGCGCGCCCTATAGCGTCTGGATTGCGGTGCGAAAAAACGCTTGGTCAGATAGTTTTTGATAATGCCCCGCATCACGCCCGACGCGTAACCTAAACTTTTCTGTCCGGCCATTTCGTAATGTATGCGAGATCCTTTTTGCATCAGGTTTTGGTTAAGAACCGTCCGGGTAGATTAACGATGATGTTGTTTGGCGGGAGCCGGCAATCAAGTTTGTTAAGGTAGAAACGCAAACCCCAGCAATCCAGTCAGGGACCGGCTTGCGTTTCTAAGCTCGATGTCGAATGATTCAGTAATTTAACCACCTCTACCAGGGCAACGGCAAAAACCGTTCAACTCTACGTAGGCATTACCGGCAGCTGAACCGGCCACGCTGCACGCGCCTTCCCAATATATAGGCCCCACCCAAAAAGTATGCTGCGCGCGCAATTCCTGATCCTGCACCAAAGGCTGCACGGTAAATTTTTCCCCACGCACCTCGACTTCCCAACCGGAAGGATACGTACAGCCGGTGTTGGGACTGGTCCATTCACCGAGCACGGTTACCGTGAATTCGTGCGCCGCCAGCGTGACGGTTTGCCCTCGCGCATCGGTAATCGAGCCGGATTTTTCCACTGAAGTGTCGCTACCCTTGAAGTCGAACAACATGATTTGCCGGTTGTCGGCCAATTCGATCGCAAACCATTGCCAGCCTTGCAAAATGGCTTGGTAGAGCTCGCCATATTGTCTGTCGAACCAACTGTTGCCAGTGACCTGAAAAGTCTGGCCGCCGATACTGATAGTACCGGTGGTCGCCATTTTCGGCCGAGAATAGTAATAGGTATAGCCGCCGAAACGATAGGGATGCGGATCGCCACCGTAATGTAATGCCGGCGGCTGAGTGGCATTGAGCTCCAGGTCCAGCACATAGTCGCCGACTTGCGCATGCAAACGATCATGGCCATCGCCACCGACCGCTGTGACTTTATTGTCGGCGCCGGACGTCAGCTTGAAACCGTTTGGGGTTCGATTGGGCAAATGAAACTCGACGAACTCTTCAAACGAGAAACGTTGACCATTCACATCGGTAACCGCCGCCTGCACCAGCTGATCGCGAAAAATCACCAAACTGTCGAACGAGAAAAACACGATTTCAAAGCCAAAGCGACGGCCGTCGTCGGTGAATAAATGCCCGGTCCAATACCACCACTGCACTTGTTCACTAGGTAAAAAGGCATCGTCGGCCGGTAGCTCGACAGGACCGATCAGCCCGCGGCGCGGCAGAAATAAACACGCCAGCACGGTCAATACTAACAGCAGCCAAGGCAATAACGGCGGCTTCAGCAGGCCGACAATCAACACAATCCCGGCAATAATCCAGGGCAATTTTTTCCAGAGCTTACGCATGGTCGATACTCTTTACGGGTTGAAAAATCAAAAGCGCCAGCTGAGTTTGCCGTAGATCGAGCGCGGCACTTCCACAGCACTACTCGGCAAGGACAGCGCGGATGAATCTTTATATTCGGGATGGCTGGGCGAGAACAGATTTTGGGCGATGACGGCGAACTCCACGCCGTTATAGGGTTCGTAAGCCAGTCTGGCATCAAAGGTGGTGTAGGCCGGCACCGCCTGGCTGGTGGAATGCAAGCGGCCAACGTGGCGCAGGGTAAAGTCGAGCTTGATTTTTTCCGGCAAATCCATCTGCCAGCGTAAGGAGCCGCGATGGCGTGGGCTCAGGCCGGCAATATCCGGATTGAGCGGATCCTGGGGGATTTCCATTTTCAGATGACTGTAATTGCCGCTGAAGCGCATCCAATCCAACACATGCCATTCACTGGCGATCTCGATGCCGCGCGTGGTGAAATCTTGCTGAGCGTTACTCCAGATCAACGACTGGGTGAGCCCTACCAACTCCCCGCGGCGGAATAGCACCAAATCGCTGTAATGGTTGCTGAAGGCGGTAATATCGGTGGAGAATTTTTCGGTCCACTGAGTGCGGTAACCGATTTCGGCGGCGAAGATTTTTTCGGCGCGGAGATTGGGGTTGGGCTGAGCGATGACTTGAATCTGATCGAAAGGCGCCGGCAAACCGGTCGGCACGCCGCCCAGCCCCACATTGGCCTGGGCTTCGCCGCGCGCCGGTGTCCGCGACGCCCTAGAAACCGAGGCCCATACCGAATGCACTTGGTCCGGTGTCCACATTAACCGGGCATTAGGCTGCACTTGAGTATTACCGAAATGGCTTTCTTCCAGCTTGGTGCCCAGCGTCAAGCGCAGGGTGTTGTCTATCAACGTGATATCGTCCTGCACGAAGACGCTGCCGTTGTGGTAACCCAAGCTGTTGGGCGTAAAGGCGATAGCCGAGGTATTGACCGTGGTACTGTGAATAAACCGGTAACTGGCGCCCCACATCAAATCGTGGTCGGCATTGGGATGCAGGCGATGCTGAAAATCGATATCCAACATATCTTGACTGTCGGACAGCGCTGCGGCGCTGAAAGCGACCCGGTCATAATAGCCTTGCAGCATGAATTCAGAACCGTCGCTGAAATTGCCTTCCCAACGCGCCAGCAGGTTGGCGCCATCGGCATGGTCGTCGAAATTGAACTCGCGGTTAAACGGCGGCAACACGGTTTGCGGTACCACGGTATTACCTATGGTCTTGCGGTAAACATCGCCTTGCACGGTGTAACGGCTGTCATTGGAGATGCGGTCGTCGATGCGAAAACCGCCCTGCACCGAGCGCCAGTCGTCGTGCAGCCTTTCTCCGCTTGCGTTAACAAAGGTATCGCGCTCAAAGGTTTTGGCATACACCCGGTAACTACCGTCGTCGCCGATACGACCACCGTGCCGATAACCGGCGAAGCCGCGCTCCTGGTTGCCGCCGCCGGCCACGAACAGATTACCTTGGGTGTCCTTGGCCTTCTTCGTAATGATATTGATCACACCGTTTACCGCATTGGCGCCCCACATCACCGCGCCCGGCCCACGGATTACTTCGATACGCTCGATGTCTTCCATCAGCGTATCCTGTAAATCCCAGAATACCCCGGAAAACAGCGGCGTATAAACGCTACGACCATCCATCAGTACCAGCAATTTATTGGCATAACGGCTATTGAAGCCGCGCGCGGTAACCGCCCAGACACTGGCGTTGATTTGCGCTACCTCAAGGCCGGGCGCCAGGCGAAGTGCATCGGGAATACTGGTGGCACCGGAACGGCGAATGTCTTCCTGACTGATCACGAACGCCGCCGCCGCGGTATCGGATACGGTCTGCGACTTTCTGGAAGCCGACGACACTTCCATTTGCATCAGTTCGTTGATGGAAAAAGCTTCGATATCCGGCGCGTTATCTGCCACCGCGCTACCGAAGATATTGACGTTAAGCGCCATACCGAACAGGAACAGGTTTAATCGATTCGTCGCTTGTATTTGATACCGACCATCAAGCCATATCTTTGCTTTCATTTTTTTTATTATTTTGAGGTGACAACTATTTTGACGCGGGGGGCCGTCGGCTATCCATCCAGCGATACCCGCTCCGGCAAACCGTTTACAAGATAGTCGCTAAATGCCGATAAAGGGTCTGCAATGCGCCAACATCGAAAAATTCATTGCGTTTTTTGAGGGCTATCACATTTCATGCGGCAAAATTGCGCGCCAGCGACAAGTAATCGGCTCCGCGCTAAGGCAACGCTGGTTGCAGCGCCATCTCTGCGAAAGCGAAGCTCCTGAACTTTGAATGTTCCGGGTTCCGATTCGGACGGGAATGACGGTGATGAACAAATCAGCGCGGCCAAACGCCGGACCGTAAAAGTGAGCGGAAATGCTTACCGAACGATGGAAGTACCCTTGATTTGCACATAGACGGCCATGCCGGGCTGCACGTTTAACAACATCGCCGATTTTTGGGTGATATGCGCCAGTAGCACCTCGTCGCCGACTGCCAGTTGCACCACGGTTTGGCCCTGCCCCATTTCGCTAAGCGCCAAAACCTGGGCCGATAAAATATTCAAGATGCTGGAAGCTTCCGGCGGTTGCAAGGTAATACTGACGTCGCGGGCGTAAATTCTGATTCTCACCGAGCTACCAATCGGCATATCCAAATACGGCAAACTCAGGCTGCCACCGGCGAATTCGGCATGGCTGAGATGATACTCGGCTTCGTGGCTGATCAACTTACCCTGCCAGACGCTGGCCGCTTGCCGATCCAAAGCCATAGGCCCATCCAGCCGCGTCAGGGTTTCCGCCAGCGGCCCGCAGGCTAAGGCCTTACCGGCGGCCATCACCAGCAGGTGGTCCGCGAGTTGATTGACCTCCTGCAAGGAGTGGGTGACGTACAGAATCGGGATTTGCAGATTCTGATGCAAGCCGGTCAAATACGGCAGGATGTCCTGCTTGCGTTGCTCGTCCAGCGAGGCCAGCGGCTCGTCCATCAACAACACATCCGGACTGGCGGCCAAGGCTCTGGCAATGGCTACGCGTTGCCGTTCGCCGCCGGACAGCCGGGCTGGCAAGCGGTCCAGCAACGGCCCTATCGCCAGTAATTCGATAGCCTGCTCTAAGGAAAATGCCCTATCTTTGGTTCGCAAGCGCCGCACTGCATAATCCAGATTGCCGCGCACCGACAGATGCGGGAACAGATTGGCCTCTTGAAACACATAAGCCAGATTACGTTTATGGGTGGGCAGGAAAAAGTCTTGCTCGCTATCTTGCCAAAGGGTGTCGCCGATTTTCAAAAAGCCCTGCGTTGGCCGTTCCAACCCGGCGATACAACGCAGCAAGGTGGTCTTACCGGAACCGGAGTGACCGAACAGCACCGTCACACCGCTGGCAGGCAATTGCAAATCCACATCCAAATCAAATTGGTCGTAAGCCAGGCGCAAGCGGGCCTGAATGCTGGGCACTTGGGACATAGTCATTTCAAGGATTGCGTCAGGGTTTGGGTTTGTTGGCTGTTGTACAGCAGCAGTAACACCAAGAAAGAGAAGATCAGCAAGCCGCCGGCCAGCCAATGCGCCTGCCCGTATTCCAAGGCTTCGACATGATTGTAAATTTGCACGGATACGACGCGGGTTTTGTCGGGAATATTGCCGCCCACCATCAATACCACGCCGAATTCTCCGACGGTATGGGTAAACCCCAACACGCCAGCGGTTAAAAAACCCGGCTTCGCCAGAGGCAGCGCCACGCTGAAAAATCTATCCAGCGGCCCGGCTCCCAAGGTCGCGGCAGCTTCCAGCGGTGCATCGCCCATTGCCACGAAGGCGTTCTGCAAAGGCTGCACCACAAACGGCAACGAATACAACACCGACGCCACCACCAAACCACCAAAGCTGAACGGCAAAGTGCCTATACCCAACCACTGGGTGAATTGCCCTACCACCCCAGCCGGCCCCATCAACACCAATAAGTAAAAGCCCAATACCGTCGGCGGCAGCACCAGCGGCAGAGCTACGATGCTATTGATAACACCTTTCCAGCGCGAGCGGCTGCGCGCCAACTTCCAAGCCAGCGGCGTACCCAACAATAGCAACAGTAAGGTAGCCAGACTGGCGACGCGAAAGGTCAAAAACAAGGTGTCGAGATCGGCGGCGTTTAGCATGCAAGGCTTGGTCTAAGTGACGGGGAAATCGCTACGAGGCGACACATCTGCGGTCTATTTTCGCTAATCGGGCTGGTAGAACGCCAGCAAAATACGCAATGGCGTTCAGCAAAACCGCAGCTACGATGAGTATCGGCACAATAGGCGCGACATTATCAGCGCCTATCCCGATTGAGTTATTCACCCGGCCCTTAATTTCCCTGGCGTCGTCGTGCCCGCAAAGGCGGAAGCGACGATTTTAAGGGCCGGAGTAGTCTTCGACTTGCTGCTTCCCCCTCTTTTTCAAAGAGGGTATATCTTAAAGATTTAAAGTTATTGCAGTTAAATCAACAACAAGGGCTTATTTTCCGATAATCTGCAAGCGGTTTTCCAGCTTGGCCGCCACCAAGGCATCGTAATGCCGTTGCAGCATCGAATCGGTTGGCCGCGGAAACAAGGTTGCCTCAATCTCGCTTTGCAATTGCGTCAAAAAATGCCGTTTGAGGACCGAATCCTCGGGCAGTCCCTTCGCCGGACCACCGACATCACCTACTGCTTTGCTAGTGCCGCTGGATTTACTGGACTTTGCATAAGCCGACAGCATGCACCCCAAGGGCGCGAATGCACAGGCAGCCACAATCAGCATAATCAATCCGACCCATATCACTTCACTCATTTCATCACCTTAATGACATTGCCAAAAAATCGGCGATAGGCTTTGGCACGCGCCTGCCGCCCTCTTGAAAATCCCAGTGATTCTCAATTGACCCACAGCAATATCAATGCCACGGAACTTAGCGCCCGCAAGCCCCGGAACACAGGGACTTTCAGGGATGTGTCACAGTTTGAGTGTATTGTTTTGAGACAGGAATGCGACAAGACCGCAACATTCAGAAAAAATTGTCAGCGATACAAGTGCAGACGTTTTCATGGGAGCGATGCCTTTCCCAGTCACTAGACTTAGTACCCAGGCAAAACATTCCGCTAATAGATTGATGGTTTGCTCGCGCACTTCACGCATTGCCAAAATGCCTCGGCAAATTGGCATGCAAACCCGCTACGCACGTTAATTCGACTCAAGCCTCGCCGCCAGCTATTGAAACGTGATCAACGTCCGAAACCCTTGATTCAGACGAGTTGGCCAGCAAATCTTTGACTAAAGCATTCGGGAAACGCCGGCTCGGCGTGATGGCATAAAAGCGCTCGCGAATATCCGCGATACGGTAGCGCTCCACCAACAGACCTTGGCGTAATTCATCCAGCACAACCACCGGCGGTACGAGGGTCAAATGGCCGGACTCGCGCGCCAGCAAGCGCAGCATCGCCATGTCATCGACTTCGGCCACCACAATTGGCCTCACGCCGGCTTGTTCCAGCAAGAAATCGAACGCGGCCCTAATTTCGCTTTCAATGCTCGGTAACAGCAGGGGTCTGCCATGCAGATCCTGCGGGAATTGAAACGGCAGATTGTCGGCGCAGGGTTTACCGACCAAGCTGACCGGCTGTTCATCCAATAGATGGCAATGCCAATTGGTTTGCGCATCTCGCGGTACCGGCCGGTTGGACAGCACCAGATCGATGGTGTGGGTATGCATTTGCGCCAGCAATTCGCGCAGGCTGCCGGAATGCAACACCAGTTCGACATCGCTGCGCAGGACTAAGGAGCGGACCAACTCCAGCTGAAAATTACGCGACAGCGTAGACACTGCACCAATCCGCAATAACTGCCGTTCGCCCGCCGAACGGCCATGCATCAAGCTGATCAATTCATCGCCAGCCCGAAAAATGGCGTTGGCGTAATCCAGGGCAATCCGTCCGGCTTCGGTTAATTGCAGGCGTTTGCCCTCACGCTCGAACAACTTTTGCCCAAACGATTCTTCTAGCTGACGCAATTGAATACTCAGCGCCGACTGTGACACATGTAAGCGTTCAGCAGCCCGCGTCAAATTGTTTTCGTTGGCGATCATCCAGAAATAACGCAGATGGTGATAGTTCAGTGAGGCCATTTAGTCATTAACAAAAAAGAACATTTAGATTAAATACATATATTGGATGAATCAATAGCCGATTGCTAGCATGACCTCACTCTCAACACTTCGGAGATTCTCATGAACCGTACTATCAGCTGGGCAATCTTATGCATCGAACAATCTGACAGCAACGCCACATTGCTAATTAGACAGGAGTTGCTGCCATGACATCCTTGATCAGTTACTTGGCTGTTTCGACTCCGCTGCTGTTGTTTCTATCCGGCACTCCGTCCTCCGCCTGGGCGACACGCCACCCGCAGCAAATGGGCAAACTGTGCGGCGCTTTATCCATCATGGCGGTACTCACAGCCGGGCTTTCCGGCATCGGCATTTTCTATCCGGTTTCATTACCTGCTGGTGTCGCAGATAACGGCTTATACATCGACAGACTCTCGGTCATCATGCTGATGCTGGTGGCGTTCATAGGCGCCGTGGTCATCCGCTATTCACGTCATTACCTGGATGGCGATCCTGGTCAGGGCCGTTTTTTTAAGTGGCTGGCCTGGACTATCGCGGCAGTGATGACCCTAGTCATCGCCGGCCACTTCATATTATTTGTGCTGGCCTGGATTCTCACCAGTCTGTGTTTGCACCGATTATTGTTGTTTTATCCGGAACGCCAGGGGGCTCGTATCGCCGCGCGCAAGAAGTTTGTCTTCAGCCGCTTAGGCGATTGCGCGCTGATTTTGGCAGGGGTTTGGCTTTATCAAGTCTTCGGCACCCTTGAATTCAGGGAATTGTTCGCACTTGCAGACAGACCGGTTGCGGACACCGGCTTGTTGAACGCCGCAGCCTTTGCCCTGGTGATTGGCGCTGTGATCAAATCGGCGCAGTTTCCATTTCACAGCTGGCTGCCGGAGGTCATGGAAACCCCCACGCCGGTATCGGCGTTGATGCATGCCGGCATCATCAATGCCGGCGGATTTCTAGTGATACGCATGAGCCACATACTGGTGCAGGCGCCCGTCGCACTGCACTTGCTGGCAGTCATCGGCACCATTACTGCTCTTTTCGGCTCATTGGTGATGCTGACTCAAACCAGTATCAAAAAATCGCTGGCCTTTTCCACCGTCGGCCAGATGGGTTTCATGATGTTGCAATGTGGGCTCGGCGCATTTTCCTCGGCGATGCTGCATATCGTCGCCCACGCCTTGTACAAGGCGCACGCCTTTTTATCCAGCGGCAGCGTGGTGGACATTGCTCGCGCGGCCTGGGCTCCGCCGATTCGCGACAGTCGCCATCCAGGCGAACTGTTGCTGGCGTTCATAGCGGCCTTGGGCTTGACCGTTGGCAGTGCCGGCTTGTTCGATCTGACATTTAGGGAAGAGCCGGGCATTGTGCTGTTGGGTGCCATCTTGCAAATGGCCTTGACCTACTTGTTGTGGAATGCCGTGGCCCATCAAACCGGTCCAGCGCAAATCGGCAAAGCCCTGCTGATTGCCGCCGGGGTTAGCCTTTTGTATTTCGCCCTGCAAACCGGCTTCTTGCATTTACTGCGCGCAGACATTGCTGACCAGATGCCGATAGACAGCGTGTTCGATAGTGTTTTGCTGATCATCGTACTGGCGGGCTTTTTCACGATTTTGATGTTACAGATTCAGTACCCGGGCCCGGCGGCTGCCCAGGTTTGGCAAGCAGCCTACGTGCATATCTACAACGGCTTTTACATCAGTACTCTGACCAACCGCATGATTCATCGGTATGGGTCCAAGCCCGTCAGTCTTAGCCATCGTCACTCTGGAGGAATGTCGCAATGAACTCAGCCGTATTGTCATTTAAAACACAGCCCTCATTCGCTGATGCCGAGATAGTCAGCGTTGCCGATGGCACGCATACCTACCAAACCCCGGATATAGTTGCAGCCGTTGAAAGCGCCTGCACCCGCATCGCGCCGTTATGGCCCCTGCAACAGTTCGTCGCGGTCAATCCGTTTCTGGGTCTAACTGAGCGCAGCTTTGCTGATGCTTGTGAAGTCAGCGCGCGGATGGGTCAAGGCGAGATGCTGATGCCGGCGAGTTTCTACGCCGAACACTATCGTTCGGGCCGCATTGAAGAGTCCGATGTCAGGCAGGCACTACAACTTGCCGGCAGCAGTATGTCGCTAGAACAATGCCTGTCCCTATTGCATGAAGCGTCGGGCCAGGATTTCGGGTTGACCGGCAAGCGCTGGCAGACCTTGGCGGAGCATCTGGACGCCATGCGTGGCAGCCAGTGGTCGGTATTGATTACCGAGGAAATATCCAAATGGTGCGCGGCTTACTTCGATCAAGGCCAATCGGCCTGGCGCATGCCGTGGCGGGGACTGCCGCTGTATGCCGCATGGCGTCGGGCCGCGGCAATCGATCACACCCCGGAACTGGCAGGTCTGAGTTCATTTCGCCAGACAATAAATGCCTTGCCGGAGCAGGCCAGCGAAGCGATCTCTGAGATACTGACAGCGATGGGCTTGCCGATTAGCAGACTCGACGATGCCTGTCACCGGCAGTTGCTGACCATCGCCGGCTGGAGCGCCTGGGTGCGTTACAAACATTGGCAAGCCAGCCCTGAGCAAACCCGTGAGGCTTTGCTACAACTTCTGGCCATAAGACTTAGCTACGACTATGCGCTGTGGGTTACGGTTGCCAGCCCGAAAGATGTCGAGACATGGCAAGCTCATTGGCGCGATTCGCCATTGTCGCTCACCAATACCGGTGCGGCGCTAGAGGCGCGCCATATCATGCAGTGGGCTTACGAATTAGCGAAGCAGCGTCCCTTGTTCGACAAACTCGCCAGCGGGATTGCGGCAACAGGTCCCGGCTATACTGACCGCAAAACCGTGCAGGCGGTATTTTGTATCGACGTGCGCTCGGAGATTTATCGGCGTTCCCTGGAGATGCAATCCAATACCATAGAGACCCTGGGCTTTGCCGGTTTCTTCGGTTTCCCCATCGAATACATCGCTCTTGGGCACCATCATGGTCAGCCGCAATGTCCGGTTTTGCTGAAGCCTAGATTCCGGATTCGGGAAAGTGTAACCGATGCCGATGTCGGCGAACTGCGCGGCATCCTGGAAAAGCGCTGGCTGCGCAAGCGCTTGAATAGACTTTGGAAGGGCTTTAAAAATTCCGCGGTGTCGTGTTTCTCTTACGTGGAAATTTCCGGTCTGAGCTTCGCCGGCAAATTGCTAAGCGACAGCCTGGGTTTGACCCGGCCGGTAGTGAAACCGGGTATCGCCGGTCTGGACAAAGCCATCGTCCACCGCATCGGCCCGGTCATTACCCGCCAGCGCGGCCGTCTGATTGCCAAGGGGTCAGTAGTCGAAACCGGTATCGCCCTTGGTGAGCGCATCGAACTGGCGCGCAAAGCGCTGCAGGGCATGAGCCTGACAGACGGTTTTGCCCGGCTGGTGTTGTTATGCGGCCACGGCAGCACCACCGTCAACAATCCTTACGCTGCCGGCCTGGATTGCGGCGCATGCGGAGGACACAGCGGCGAAGCCAACGCCAGGGTGGCGGCGGCGGTGTTGAATGATCGCGAGGTCCGCGCCGGCCTGGCAGCGCAGGGACTGACTATCCCGAAAGACACCTGGTTTGTCGCCGGTTTGCACGATACGACCACGGACGAGGTGCGGCTGTTCGACCTTGAGCAAATCCCGCATTGCTTCGGCGAAGACCTGTTGCTATTACAGCGCTGGCTGAATCAGGCTTCACAACTCACTCGCCAGGAGCGCGCGCCGGGTTTGGGATTACCCCGCCACGATGCCGCTGCGCTAATGAAAGCCGTTACTCAACGCAGCCGCGATTGGTCGCAGATTCGTCCGGAATGGGGTCTGGCGGGGAATACGGCTTTTATTGCCGCGCCCAGACAACGTACGTATCACTTTGAATTCGACGGTCGGGTATTTCTACACAACTACGATTACCGGCAAGACTCGGATACTGCGATTTTGAGTCTGATCATGAGCGCGCCAATGGTGGTGGCCAGCTGGATTAATCTGCAGTACTACGCCTCGACCGTGGATAACCGCCGCTTCGGCAGCGGTAACAAAGCGTTACACAATGTGGTCGGCACCATCGGCATTCTCGAAGGCAACGGCGGCGATTTGCGCACCGGCTTGCCTTGGCAATCGCTACATGACGGCAAAACCCTGCGCCACGAGCCGGTGCGTTTGACCGTGGTCATCGAGGCACCCGCCGAGATGATCGAGCAAGTATTGGCAAACCACGCCGAGGTTCGGCAATTGGTAGACAACCACTGGTTACACCTGACGCGCATCGATCCGTTGGACAACCGCTGCTATCGCTATCTACAGCCGCAGCACTGGCAAGCCGTCACCAATTATGGCAAGGAGAGATAATATGAACGAGCGAGTAAACACACCCTTTAACCAGACACACGCAGCGGCGGACCACCTGGACTTACTGGAAGCCGAGGCGCTGTTCATCCTCCGCGAGGTGATTGCTGAATGTCGCCATCCGGTGTTGTTGTTTTCCGGCGGCAAGGATTCGGCGGTGTTGTTACATCTGGCCTACAAGGCGTTTCATCCCGAGCGCATCGGCTGCGCGCTGTTGCACATCGATACCGGTCATAATTATGACGAAGTGATTGCCTATCGCGACCGGATGGCCGAACGCTACGCTTGCCAGTTGCACGTGCGCAGCGTCGAAGACTCGATCCGTAAAGGCTCGGTACGTTTGCGGCATGCGTTGGAATCGCGCAATGCCTATCAATCGGTGACTTTGATGGAAGCAATCGCCGAATTTGGTTTCGATGCCTGTCTGGGCGGTGCCCGACGTGACGAAGAGAAAGCCCGGGCCAAGGAACGTATCGTCAGCGTGCGCGACGAGTTCGGTCAATGGGAACCCAAAAATCAGCGCCCTGAGCTCTGGTCTTTGTACAACACCCGCGTGGCACTGGGCGACCATCTACGGGTATTCCCGATTTCAAATTGGACCGAACTCGATGTCTGGCAATACATCCAGCGCGAAGACATCGAACTGCCGGCGCTTTACTTCGCCCATCCGCGTGAAGTGGTGAGACGCGGCGACATTCTGGTGCCGGTAACGCATCTGACACCGGCCCAGGCCGGCGATACCGTAGAAACCATCAGCTGCCGTTTCCGTACTGTCGGCGATATTTCCTGCACCGCGCCGGTGGCATCGTCAGCCGGTAACGTAGCCGACATCATCGCCGAAACCGCCCAATGCCTGCTGACCGAACGTGGCGCGACCCGCCTGGACGACCGCGCCTCCGATGCGGCGATGGAACAACGTAAAAAAGAGGGGTATTTCTGATGAACGCACCTAGCTATGTGACACTTGAAAGCCAATTTGACGAGACCGTGCAACCCGCTAATTCCGGGCTGCTGCGCTTTATCACCGCCGGCAGCGTCGATGACGGCAAGAGCACGCTGATTGGTCGCTTGTTGTACGACACCGGCAATGTCGCCGCCGATCAATTGGCGGCGATTCAAGCCACTTCGCAAAAACGCGGGCTGGCGGCTATCGATTGGTCGTTGTTGACCGATGGCCTGATCGCTGAGCGGGAACAAGGCATTACGATTGATGTGGCCTACCGTTATTTCGCCACATCGCGGCGTAAATTCATCATCGGTGATGCGCCCGGCCACGAGCAATATACCCGCAACATGGTCACAGCCGCCTCCAGCGCCGACTCGGCGATTTTGTTGGTCGACGCCAGGAAAGGCGTCACCACCCAGACCCGCCGCCACGCCTATCTGGCACATTTACTCGGTATCCGCGAGTTAGTGCTGGCAGTGAACAAAATGGATTTGGTGGATTGGCAACCTGCGGTATATCAAGGCATCGTGGATGCGTTCAACGCCTTCGTCAGCGCCTTGGGTCGTCATCACGTGCAAGCCATTCCGCTATCGGCTTTAAATGGCACCAACGTGGCGACGCGCGCGGAGGCGATTCCTTGGTACCACGGTCCCAGTTTGCTCGAATACTTGGAAGCCGTCCCGGCCCGGCGCGATGCCGAGCGGGCCCCGCTAAGGCTGCCGGTGCAGCGTGTGGTGCGGGTGATGCTGGGCAATGCCGCCAACGGTGCAAACGATAAGGAATTTCGCGGTTATCAAGGCACACTGGCTTCGGGACAGCTGCACATTGGCGACGAAATAGCGGTGTGGCCGACCGGCCAGCGGGCGCGCGTCAAAGGTTTGCATGTGGCCGAACAGTCATTGGCCGTCGCAAGCACAGACCGCGCGGTGGTAGTGGCGCTGGATAGTGAAATCGACATTTCGCGCGGCGATATGCTGTCCAACGCCATTCAGCCGCCGCGGGTCGTCAAGACACTCACTGCCGATATGTGCTGGTTGTCAGAGCAGCCACTGCAATCGCGGGTTAAGTATCTGATTAAACATACCACCCGCACCGTTAATGCTTTCTTCGAAGAGTTAAGTTACCGGGTTGACGTCAACACGCTGGACCACCAGGCCACCCCGGAAACGGCGGTTATGAACGACATACTGCGGGTCAAACTGAAATTGCAACAGCCATTGTTAGTCGATGCGTATGTCGATAACCGCACCACCGGCAGTTTCATCGTCATCGATCCGGCGTCTTTGCACACGGTAGCGGCTGGCGTGATTATTTAACGCTATAGGGTCTAAAAACAGGAATCCTCCAAATGAATTGGAACGAATATGTGCAATTGCTCGCCGGCTTGATTTCCGTAGTCAATCCGATCAGTGCCATGCCGATTTTTCTGTCGTTGACTGCGACAAAATCAGCTGGGCAACGTCGGCAGACAGCAATGACCACCGCATTTGCGGTGGCGATGGTGTTGTTCACCTCGCTGCTGGCAGGAGAGCCTATCCTGAATTTCTTCGGCATCGGCCTGCCTGCGTTTCGGGTGGCCGGTGGTCTGTTGTTGCTGTTGATGGGCATATCGATGCTGCGAGTCAGCGATGATCGTTCTCGGCACACACCGGAAGAAGACGCCGAGTCGCACGAAAAGTCCTCGGTAGCGGTGGTGCCCTTGGCGATTCCCTTGTTGGCAGGGCCTGGCGCGATCAGCACCACCATCGTCTATGCACATCGCGATTTGTCCTTGGCGCACTATTTGTTGTTCAGCGGCGTGATCGCGTCCGTCAGTTTGATCGTGTTGCTGATTCTGTTGCTGGCACCGCGCATTATCGCCGTGATGAGACAAACCGGCATGAATGTGGTGACGCGGGTGATGGGCTTGTTGTTGACCTCGACCGCTGTGGAATTTATCGCCGGCGGCATTACGGAGCTATTTCCTATTTTGGCGAGAGGCTGAGGATTGCACTAAAAATAACTTCCCGAAATGACTTACCGGCCAAACCGTTCGTGCTCGACTTGCATGGATGCAGAAGCAATTGTCGAGCTCAGTCGAAGCATGAACGGTTTGGGGCGGCGGATGCCCGGATTTTCCCGTCCATCCTTCGACGAACTCAACCCGAACGGAATCCCCGTGATGAATAGGGCCGGGTTAATAGCTTTGTCTGGAGCCTGAAACCACCTCGAGATTAAAACCGGTATTCCACCCCGCCAAACACCGACCGGGTGGCGCCGGGATTAAATTGTTCCAAATCGGCACCATTGGCATTCCCTATCACCCAAACCGAAGACGCGTAATGTTCGTCGGTCAAATTTCGACCATCCACGAACAGCTTCCAATGTTTGCCATCATCCCAGCCCATACGCGCACCCAACAGCGCATAAGGCTTGGCGGCCAAAGTATTGGCAAAGTCCGCCCAGTTGGAACTGACGATGCGGGCATTGGGGCCGATGTAAAAACCGCTGGGATGCTGGTACAGCGCTTCGACGAAAGCATTGTGTTCGGGAACGCCGGGCAAGTGGTTATTGGCTAGCGCGGGGTCGCTGTCAAACGTAAAGTCGTTCCAGGTGTAGTTGCCGCTGAGTCGCAGGTTGTCGCCGGACGCTGCCAGATTTAGCGGCAAAGTAGTTTCCAAGCCGAGTTCGACACCACGATGCAGCGTCGTACTATCAGCGTTGGTGGAGGAAAAGGCCGTTGGATTTCTGGGATTGGAAACAATCAAGTACTCGTTGTTGACCCATGACTGGTAAAAAGCCAAGTCCCATTTCAAGCGCTGGGCTTGCCCGCGCGTACCGATTTCCACGGTGCTGGCGGTTTGCAGATTTCTTTTGGGTTGTAGATAAATATTGGCAAGATCGGCCATTTTTGGCGGTTCGGAGCTGCGGCTGACATTACCGTAAATTTGCGCTTCGTCGGTGGCTTGCCAAGTAAAGCCCAGTTTAGGATTGGCTGTGAAAAAATCTTGATTGGCCTGATTGCTGGGTCTGGCGGCACTGGCTACATAGCCCTCGTAACGCTCGTAATTCACGTCGCGATAATTTAATTGAATGCCGGCTATCAAGGTAAACGCGTCGGTCAAACTCAATTGGTCTTCCATAAAAGCTTCGACATTCAGCCAGCGGTCGCGCTCCGCCGTCAACAAAGGCCCAAGCTGCCTGCCGACGATACCGTAGTTTTTATCGTTGATGAATTGCCACTGAGTTAGACCGCCCCATACCACCCGGTTTTTTAAACCCAATAATTGACCGTTGAGTTCATGGCGCCAATTGAAGCCGACATCCTGCCACTGGTCATGATTCCCGCTATCGGTATAGTCGTAACGATAGTTATTGATCGAATAATAAGTACCGATATCGAAGCGGTCGCCGCCATTCAATTTTACCGAGTGTTTCAAATCGAAGCGGTAGGATGAAAAGCCATTAGGCAAGGACCAGTCGTTGGCGTTTTGTTGCGGATTTTGGTCGATTTGTCGCTTGCTCAGCGATGCCGGCCACAAGAAATTATGGTTTTGCGCATCGAAATACAAACGGGTTTCGTGATTTTCGTTCCAGCGATAGCCGATATTGCCATGTCCCAAAAACTGCTCTTGATGATTGTTTTCCCGGGTCGTATCGGTATTGACGTAGGAAAACGTGCCAAAAACATCCAGGCCGTTTTCAAACGCTTTGCCCCCGCTGAAATACGGGCGGTAATAATCGTTAGTCCCCCCGACAATACCGATTTTCAGCGAATCGGCGGTGTAACCGGTCGGCGTGATGTAATTGATAGCACCGCCTAGATTGCTGCCGCCGTATTCCAAGGCATTGGCACCGCGATAGACTTCGATATGATCGATGGCATAAAGATTGAGAGACTCGGTATCGAAAGTCCCGTTGGCGTGCGTAAACGGCATGCCGTTACGCAGAATTTTGATCCCGCGAATCGGCGAAATATCGGAATTGCCGTCCGAACCGCGGATGGAGATGCGCGATCCGCCGGCCGCGCCGGCGCTAATGTCGCCCACATAAACCCCCGGCGCCGTCGCCAGGGCATCGCTGACCGACAAAGGCGCACCTTCGGTGATCCGTTCGCCGTCGATCACCGTGGTGCCGCCCGCCACTCGATTGAGTTTGGTTTGCGATTCTTGCATCGACGGCGTAGTCAGGCTAAGGCTTTCGCTGCCTAAGGCTTTGCCCGTCACTGTTAGACTCGGCAAGGTTGTCGTACCGGCCGCCGACTGCGGTTCCACCGCCGCCGCTTTTTCCAAGGTGACGGTATTGCCGTTGCTGAACCGGTAGTGCAGCCCGGAACCGCGCAGCAAGTTCTGCAAAGCCTGTTCCGGCGTATAACGGCCTTTTAATTCCGGCGCGGTGATGCGTTCGGCAATGTCGCCCTCATACAGCACTTGCAGGCCGGTGAGCGCGGAAAAACGGGTCAATGCGGCGGACAGCGCTTGAGAGCGGATATCAAAGCTTTGCTCGGCAGCTAGGGTAACAGTAGAAGTCAACAGGCCGGCAGCAAACGCTACGTAGAGTGGGGCACGGCAAGCCGGTGCGGGATATTTCATATGTCTATCTCCTTCGTCGATGGATGGTGTTACCGACAAAGACGACGCAGACTCAGGCTTACCCTTAGTGCTGAAAAAAAATATTTTGGGGAACCTTTAAAAATCCCCTCTCCCTCTGGGAGAGGGCTAGGGTGAGGGATGTAAATTGATTTTAATCCCCTCATTCCAACCTTCTCCTTTATGCCCTTTGATTACTTTATCAAAGGGGGGAAAGCCGGTATTGAAGCGCCTTGTTAACCTATGCTGAATATTTTTTATAGTCGTTGACTATTAGCGCAAAGCGCCCGCCGACCAGGTTAATACAACAACACCAAATCGCCCGGCATCCGCAAGGCCTTGGCTTGCAGCGTGGTTGCCAGCGCGGCCAGCACTGCATCGGGATCGCCGTTGTTGAAGACGCCGTTGACGACCCGTTCGGCCAACTGCGGATTGACAGCGACAATACGGCCGCGCCGATAGCGGTTAACTTCCGCCAGCACTTGCGTCAACGGCTGACGATGAAATACGGTTTGGCGCCGTCGCCAGGCCAGAGCATCGTCGTTGTCGAGCTGGGCGACGGCTTGCAACCGGCCTTGCCGATACTCGGCTTGCTCGGCGGCGTGCACCAAAGCCTTGGCGCTATCGGCGCCGACCTCCACGGTGCCTTCGCTGACGACGACGCGCAGCTCGTCGGCTTGTCTGCGAACACTATAGGCGGTACCGACCGCGCGCGCGGTCGCTTGGCCGCCGTCGACGACAAACGGCCTTTGCTTATTAGGCGCGACTTCGAAATAGGCTTCGCCGCGTAACAATTCGATTTGCCGCAGGCTGTCGCTATAACGAACTACCAAGGCCGTATCGGTATTCAAGGTCAGCCGCGAGCCGTCCGCCAAATCGACGCCGAGTTGTTGGCCGGCTGCGGTATGGTAATCGCTACGCCAGTTTTGCCATTGCTCTGGCAAGCGCCAGCCGCCAACCAACAGCAACAGCCCGAGACAACCAAAGGCAACCCGGTGCAGGTTTCTGCTACTAGCTGGCGATGACAAACGCCCCTTACCCAGCCCTCTCGGCAACTGTTCCAGACGTTGCCCTACCTCCTGCATCCATGCAGTCGTCCCGGCGGGAGAGGGTTCCGTTTTGGTTTGGGCGGCATCCGCTTGTAGACGTTGCTGAACCCGCTCCGCCGGCTGTTGCAGCAAGTCCCATAGCTTGCGGGATTTGTCGTAGGCTTCGGCGTGACGGGGATCGGCGTGGTACCAAATTTCAAATTGGCGACGCGCTTCGTCGCTGACGTCATCCGCTTGCAAGCGGGCAAACCAGGCGAATGCCTGGTTTGCAAGCGAACCGGAAGACGGGGATTGGGGCTTATCGGACATGGTTAGGGGGCGCGAAGCGTTGAGCCGAGGCAGGCATGATGCCACGATTTTAAAACGGGGTTAAGTTGCATGATACGAGCGCACGGCGCATCAAAGGAAATCGATGCGGTCTTTCAAGTGCTTCAAGGCCTTATACATATGACTTTCCACGGTGCGTGCCGATATGCCCAGCTCGGCGGCAATTTCGGAATAACGCTTGCCTTCCACGCGGCACGACAAGAACACCTTGCGACATTGCGGCGGCAGTTCGTAGATGAGTGTTTCGAACAATTCCATTTGTTGTTGCCCCTCCAGCGTGCTATCCGGTTGCGGTTGACTGCAAGCGATATCCTCGCCGACCGGACCGCCGTCGCGTTGTTCTTGCCGGGCTCTGCTGCGCAAATGGTCCAGGGCCAGGTTGTCGGCGATGCGAAACACGAACGCCCGCTGATTGGCGATCTCGCCGACGGCGGAATAGCGGGCGATGCGCAAATAGGTTTCCTGGATCAAATCGGCCGCGGTTTCCGCACAATTGACCTTATGCGTCAAAAATTGCTGGAGCTCCTTCCGATAGAGCAGAAAGCTAGCCAGTAAGTCGGAATCGGTGATTGCATCCATGAACACATAGTCGGCAATGAAACGTCTTCTGCTACAGCAAATTTTAAGCCACTACCCTTAGAAACCAGCGTTATGTAGCGATTGCCCCATCAGTTGGCAGCATTGATGGCGAAATCCCCGAAAGCGCAACGACCAAAGTGCGGCATATGACACACTTTTAAACTAGCCTCCCGCTGCGATGCGCGACTGACATGGGCAAATTCAGACATCTCTTGTTGGTCGAACATATTGCCCAATCGTTTCAGTACCTGATGACCGATCGATTTCAGCCCTTCCGTTTGCGCCGGGTTGCGGCTTTTTGCCGCCAGCGGATCACACCGGTGACAAACAACACCGGGCAAGCCAATCCGGTGATAAACACCAAAATCCGCCCGGTCATGCCGAAGGCTTGGCCGGAATGCAAAGGCCATTGCCAGTGGGTGAAAATTTCGCCGGCAGTGGCAGTCGGCAGGCTGGGGTCGTCCAGATCCAGAATCTTGCCGCTGTAGCGGTCAATCACCGTACAACGGCGTTGCAAGATGCTGCCGGGCGCATCAACACCGTCCTGGCAAACCGTGTAGGTATCTGTTGGCTCCACTGCACCGTAAATCCAATGTGGCCGGCCACTCGGATAACGTTGCATGGCCATCTCAACAGCTTTATCCATGCTGATGGCCGGCGCATTTGCAACGGGTGGCGCGGATTGAAACCAATAACGGTAAGTCACTGGCGAAAACAACTCTAAAACCGGCACCACATTATGCGGCAGCACCATGTAAATCCCGGAAAATAACACCGGAATCAGCACCAGCAGTGTGTAGAAACCGCTAACCTTATGCAAATCGTAATTGCAGCGTACCTTGCCGGCACCCACCTTGAACGTCAGCGCCTGCCGCCATTTCCCGGTCAGCGGCCACCAGACGATCAGGCCAGTCAACGTGGAGATGATCAGCAGCGCCGCAGAAACGCCAACGATTACGGTACTGACTCCCTCGGACCTAATCAGCAACGCATAGTGCAGTTCGAAAATCAAATCAATGAAGGTGTTGGGCAACCAGTCATTGGAGTTTCGCATCAAGCGCTTGCCGGTTACCCTCGGGGAGTATGGATCGACATACACTTGCCAGTTTTGGGTGATGTCCGGGCTAATAGGCAAGACATAGGACAATTGAAACGCGGCCAATTGATTGCGCGGATAGGTGGCGAAACTCAATTTGGCCGTCGGCGGCATGGCGGCTCGTCCGGCAGCAAAAACTTCCGCTAACGGTTGGTAACTGGCGGTTTGTTCCGAAGGGACTACGGTCAACAGTTCGTTATTAAGCCATTCGTCTATTTCCGCGTGAAATACCAAGATACTGCCGGTGATGCCGTAGATCGACAGCAACAGGCCCAGCGTCAACCCTAGCCAGAGATGGACAGTCAACCAGCGTTGGCGCCGGGTTTTCAAAATAGTCAGGCGCTGGCTTGAAGTATGGCGAAGAGTTATCACCGTTAGGTTGTTGGCTTTGATGTCCATGGTTTTAGTCGAAAACAAATTTGGTCGTGATGGCAAAGGCGGGTGGTCATCTATAGGACGTCTCAGCAAAGAAAATCCCCACGCCAATTGTCATTTGCTCAATTTTTGTCCGCTCGGATGTCGCGAGCGGGTCAAGTGAATTAGCAACATAGAGGTCGAGCGTGTAAACCCGACCTGTTCAGATGTCGAATTTGCCTGCCGGAACGAACTAAAACTCCAAGCGCACAGACCCCATGGCCGTCAGTGGCGCACCAGGGTAAATACCAACGCGCGGCGGGGCGTTTTGGAAGGGATCGGTAGACTCGTAGTAGGTTTTATCCAGCAGATTGCGGATATTGAATTGCGTAATCAACCGGGATTTACCAAGTTGATACGTATAGCTGGCAAAGGCATCCAAACGGGCGTAGCCGGGTAAAACAAAGGTATTGTCGTTATCGCCTTGCCGTTGTCCCGCGGCAAACAAACCCAGGCCAAAACTCAAACCGTTCAACGGTTCGTAGTGATGAATATCGTATTTGAGCCATAAGCTGCCGGAATGCTCGGGCACATTGTTCAGACGGTTGCCCTGCAGACCGGAAAAGTCTTTAGTGATCCGGGCATCGGTAAAGGCATAATTGCCGATGATACTGAACTCGTCGGTAAGCCGTCCGGCTATATCCAGCTCGATACCTTGGCTGCGAGCTTTACCGATAGCCACACTAGCGAACGGGTCCGGGCTGTTGAAATCGCGGGTCATCAAGTTTTCTTTGGTCAAATGGTAATACGCCAAGGTCGTGGACAAGCGCTGATCGAAAAACTCGGTTTTAACCCCGGCTTCGAATTGTTCGCCGATTTCCGGATTAATCGTCGCGCCGGTGGCTGTTATGCCATTATTGGCGCCGAAAGAAGTGGTCCAATTGCCGTAGATACTGGCCCAGGTCCAGGGTTGATAGAGAACACCCACCCGTGGACTAAAGCCTTCATCCCGGCGCGACGGTAAGGCGGCATCGGCGGTGCTGGCCGAATCACCTATGCCCAAACCGGTTCTCGCCCAGTCGTAACGGCCGCCGCCCAGGATATGTACTTTATCCCATAGGGTAATGTGGTCCTGAAAATACGCACCGTACCAGTCGTCCCGGAACAGGTAATGGTTAGTCCCGCCGTCGGAGGGCGTAGCCAGCGCATTGGCGTAATAGGCCGGATCGATACCGTATTGGGGATTATAAATATCGATCTCCAAACCCGGCACCGGGTCCTGGTAGTTGCCATAAAATTCATAGCTGCCAACCGCTCTTAAATAATCGACACCGACCAAAGTCTGATGGCTGAGTCCCCATAAGTTAAATTTCCCGGTCAAATCCAGATTGGTCGTATAGGTTTCGTTGTCGGAGGTTTGAGAAAATATATTCCGCGCATAGCGGCGATTACCCGTGCTCGGATCGAGAAACTGTTCGACGGTAAAGCCGTTGGCGGGTTTGACTGAGGTATTTTTATCGTAAATAAACGAAGCCAGGAAGCGATTGCGCAAGGTCCAGTTATCGTTGAAAGCATGGCTTAGATTGAAGCCTAGGTTTACCTTGGAGTTAGTATCGACGGGATCGTTAGGGTCGATAAAGGACCGGCTAACCGGAATCGGCGCCGGGCGATTACCGATAGCAAACAAGCCTCTATCCACCTGGTAATCCTCATGTAAGGCTTCCAGCTCCAGGGACATTTCCGTCGCATCGCTGGGTCGCCAAGTCACGGAAGGATTGACCAGAACCCGGTCATTAAAATTAAAATCCCGAAACGATTTGTTGTTTTGATAAGCGCCGGAAAAACGATAGCTTAATGACTTATCGCCGGTCACCGGTCCGGTGGCATCCCATTCGGTTCTATAGAAATCGTACGCGCCGAAACGCTGTTCTACGGAATAATAAGCTTCGTCGCGAGGCTTTTTGGTCACCAGATTAACTAAGCCACCCGGTTCGATACGTCCAAATAAAACTGCTGCTGGACCCTTGAGCACTTCGATACGTTCCAGATTGCCGGAATCGAATTGAGCGCCTTCGCCAATACCCAGGCCGTTGGCGACCAGACCATTTCGATAAACTCGGCCGTTCCGAAACCCGCGGACTATATAGGCATTACTTAATCCCAATGAGGATTGCGGACGTATACTGCTGACATTTTCTAGAGCATCTTTAATGGTCGTGGTTTTTTGATCGTTCATCACCGCCCTGGGCACTACCTGAATCGATACCGGGGTTTCCATGATCGGCGTATCGGTTTTGGTGGCGGCACTGGCGCTGGTGCGGTTGTAGTCGGGATTATAAGGGTCGCTGTCGGCATAGCCGGATTTGCCTGTGACCGTCACCGCCGGCATAGTTATAGAATTTGCCGATTGCGGTTCTACCGACTTTGTCGAATTTTCCAAGGTTACGGTACCGTCGCCCGCTGATTTCGCGGCCAGACCGGAGCCGTCCAATAGTTTGCGCAATGCTTGTTGCGGCGTATATCGACCTTGCACGGCGTTACCGCGCAGACTGTCAGTCAATTGCGAGCTGAAGAACACCTTGACGCCGCTGATCTCGGAAAATTGCAGCAGGGCGTCGGCCAACGGCGCCGCCGGGATTACAAAATTGATTTCACTCTCCGCCGCGCACAAGGGGCTGGCACTTAGGGTCGCGGCAAAAAGGGTAAAACAGAGCGGGTTAACAAAGGAATAACGCTGACTCATCCGGCCTCCTGGCTTTAAATACGCTGAAAACGGCTGGCGAAGAAGGCGCTCCTTCGCGGTAGCCGTGTGGGTTCGTAAGCAAAGACGACCGAGCGAGTCGGTTTTATAACCCGGATGAGAAAATTTATTTAGCCGAAGGCCAAACGGCGCGGTTTCGCGGCCATTGACCAGGAAAACAACGCGGCGAAAACTTATTGGCGGCGCAAGATCACCAAGGCGTCGGTCAAGCGGGTTTCGCTGGCCGCCAAGGTTTTTTCGATGACATTCAATGCCGCCTCCGGGTCGTCGGCGTCGAATATGCCGGTGACCAGATGCTCGGCCAAAGCCGGATCGGCGATGATTATTTTTCCGGGACGGTAGCGGTTCAGGTCATCCACCACTTGTCGCAGCGGCTTTTCCTTGAACACCAGGCGCCGCTCCTGCCAGGCACCGGCCTGTTTAAGATTGACGGGTTCCGGCAGTCCGGCTTTACCGCCAGCCGATACAACGCGTTGGCCTGCCGCCAGACTTTCCACGGTCTCGCCATCGGCGAACGCGACGCGCACGCTGTGTTCGTAGACCGTCACCGCCAGGTCGCCCTGCCATTGTTTAACATCAAAAGCCGTACCCAAGGCCCTGACCCGGCCACCACTCGTCACCACCTCGAACGGCCTGGCCGCATCGGCGGCCACCTTGAAATAAGCCTCGCCGCCGTGCAGGCGGATAAGGCGTTGTCTTTCGGAAAATTCCACCGACAACGACGAAGCAGTATTCAGGATTACCGAAGAGCCGTCGCTGAGTTGAATCCGGCGCTGCTCGCCGGTACCGGTACGGAAATCGGCAAAGAAACCGGCGCTGAATGCCCAACCCAAACACAAGGCCAGCATCAGGCAGGCGGCAATCGGCAACATCCAGAGGCTGCGCTTGGGCAGTGTTCGGGCAGGCGTTTTGTGTTGCGTTCCGTTCGAGGCCCTTACTTCCCGTTCGATTCGGTCGATTTGCGCCGGGTTTAAGCCCGCTATACAGTCAAAAAACTGCTGTGTCTGCCGCCAGGCTTCCTGATTTTCCCTGCTGGCCTCCAACCAAGCTTGCCAGCGCAAATCCTGCTCACGGTCGAAGAACGGCGATTCGCGCAAAGCCCGCCAGTATTCGGCTTGCGCATTCGCGTCGGCGTCGGGTAAAGGCGGGATGGGTTGGTTCATAAAAAGGCAAAGCCGCGGTCGGTTCGGGAATCGGATTATAAAACGCCGGCCGGATAAACACAGGCGCGTTTGGGGAGAAAAGAATCCCGGTCAATCCAGCTCGCCGATCCTCTGCCGGCAATGGCGCAACGCCTGGGTCAAATATTTGAAAATCATGGTCTGCGAGATGCCCAGCCTTTGCTCCACTTCCGCATAACTGCAATGCTTGAGCTTCAGCAGAATAAATACTTCCCGGCATTTGGGCGATAACTCGTCCAGCGCGGCGATCAAATGCTCCAGTTGTTGTTGCGACATGACGGTCCGTTCGACGGATAAGACAGATTGCTCGCCGCCCTCCGCCTCGTCGTCGGTGGAGTCTTCGACGTCTCTTCCTGAATGGCGGTTGTGGCTGCGCAGATAATCGGTGGCCAGATTGGCGGCGATGCGGAAAATAAAGGCGCGGGGGTTTTCGACGCGGTCTTTGCCGCCGTAGCCGGCGTAGCGGATAAACGTCTCCTGAAAAATATCCTGCGCGGTTTCCGCGCAGCTGATGCGTTGCGACAGAAAACCCAATAATTCGCGGCGATGCTTATGCATCAGGTCGGCAATGTCGGTAGCGGTTAATTCAAGCATGGGACAAATAACGCAGGGCGGCCAAGGTGTGGCTTTTTGAATAGCAATATCCGCGCCCGACTTGAACTGATGGGCCCTCAGCATAGGTGACGCCTGGAATGCTGAAGAATTTTTGCTCTAAGCTCCGCGAGGGTTAGCACCTCGATATTTTAAACTGTGTTATTTGACTCGCTTCGGTCGCTATTAATCTTCGCAGGTAGGCTGTTTGCTCGCCGCTTTTGCAACCAGCGGATCACACCGGTGACAAACAACACCGGGCACGCCAGTCCGGTAATAAACACCAAAATCCGCCCGGTCATACCGAAAGCTTGGCCGGAATGCAACGGCCACTGCCAATGAGTAAAGATTTCGCCGGCTGTGGCTGTCGGCAGGCTGGGGTCGTCCAGATCCAGAATCTTGCCGGTGTAGCGGTCGATCACCGTACAGCGGCGTTGCAAGATACTGCCCGGCGCGTCGACGCCGTCCTGGCAAACCGTATAGGTTTTAGTCGGTTCCGCAGCCCCATAAATCCAGTGCGGCCGGCCTTGCGGATACTGTTTAAAGGCAATCGCCACCGCCTGGTCCATGCCTATCGCCGGTGCGTCGGGATAGGGCGGTTTGGACTGAAACCAATAGCGATATGTCACCGGCGAGAACAACTCCAAAACCGGCACCACGTTATGCGGCAGCACCATATAAATCCCTGAGAACAGGACCGGCAACATCACCAGTGCCGAGTAAAAGCCGCTGATTTTATGCAGATCGTAATTGAAGCGCACTTTGCCGGCCCCGGATTTAAAAGTCAGCGCCTGCCGCCATTTGCCGGTCAACGGCCACCAGACGATTATTCCGGTTAAAGTCGATATGATCAGCAATGCCGCCGAGACACCGACGATTACAGCACTGATGTCCTCGGACGGAATCAACAAGGCGTAGTGCAATTCGAACACGCAATCGATGAAGGTTGCCGGTAACCAATCGCCGGCGCGGGTCAGCAACATTTTTCCGGTCACTTGTGCCGTGTAAGGATTGACACCAACAATCCAGCGTTCATTTTCCGTGTCGGAGACTGGGAATTGGTAACGCAGCTTGAAAGCCGCGTTCTCGTTGCGCGGGTACACCGAAAACACGTGTTTGGCCGTCGGCGGCATGACGGTTTTACCGGCGGCAAAGATTTCGGCCAGCGGCCGGTACTGACCGTCCAGCTGACGCTCAACCGTTAACAAATCGGGATGCAGCCATTCGTCGATCTCGGCGTAGAACACCAGAAAACTGCCGGTGATACCGTAAATCGACAGCAAAAATCCCAAGCTCACACCCAGCCACAAGTGCACGTCCAGCCAGCGTTTGCGGCGGGCTTTCAGGCGGGACAAGGCCGAATTTTGCGCAGTCGCCGGAATGGTCGAGCGCGATGGTTGATGGATGGCGTTCATGGCGATAGTAAGCCGGTCAGGTAAAGGTTGCGAAAAATATGCGAGGAAAAAACCGCCGCCTTATGAAAAACCCGATTGAGTCCATCGGCTTAGTCCGATGCATGCGGAAACCGGAAAAATCAAAAGGTGGCGATTGCTGAATAAGACGTTTGGGCTCCGGAAAATCCCTAGTCCCATTTTGCCGGGAGAACGTAGGTTGGGGTGACGACAGGAACCCCAACACAACAACCTCAAAATCATCCTCCAGCTATCGGCAACAGGACATCAAAGAGACCGGTAATTTAGAGCCCAAAAATGTTGGGGTTCGTTACCTCACCCCAACCTACGATCTAACGCCTAACCCGACCTACATGACCAACAGAGCAGTTTAATACTCCAACTTAATCGACCCCATCACGGCCAATGGCTCGGCGGGCAAGTTGGTGCGGCGCGAACGTAGCACATAATACTCAGCGTCGTTGACGTTGTTGATGTTGACCTGTGTCGTCAAATTCATGTCGCCCAGTTTGCGCTTGTACGCCGCCATTAGATCCAGTCGCGCGTAGGATCTATCGAAATAGCTGTTTGCAGCATCGCCATAACGACGTCCGGAAACATAAACCCCGGCACCGACACTAAAGCCTTTCAGCAATTCGCCGTCGAAGTCATACTTCAACCAAGCGCTGCCTTGATGGTTGGGCGCGAAGGGCATGCGCTTGCCGATGTTGGCGGGTGCCGTCACGTCGTCGGTAACCTTGGCGTTGGTGTAGGCATAAGTACCTATCACGCTCAAACCCTCATAAAGTTGCCCTTGCACATCAATTTCGACACCCTTGCTGCTGCCCTTGACCGGCACCTGCGCATTGATCAGATTGCTGTTAGGGTCTTGGAAAAATTGGGTCCTCTCCAAATCGAAGTAAGCCACGCTGGCGTTAAGCTTGCCGTCGAAAAACTGGGTTTTCACCCCGCCCTCGAACTGGGTAGCGTCAAATAAATCGTAAAGCTTGGCGCCCCCGGTATCGTAATCATTGGCCGGACCGAACGATTCGGTGAAACTGCCGAACAAGGACAACCATTTTAACGGTTGGTAAACGATGCCGACCCTGGGGCTGACCACATCGTCATTGCGAGCGTCCTTGCCGGCCGGCGCCCACCAACTGAGGTCTTGCATCCGATCCACCCAATCGTAGCGGAAACCGCCCATGATGTGCAGCTTGTCCCAAAGCGTCATTTGATCCTGAACGTAAATGGCCTTTGAGGTATTCTCGGTAGCGATGACGTCGTTGAACCGGGCGTTGCGGATTCGGTTTAACTGGACGTCGGAAACGGCCGCGATATTCGGGTTAAAGATGTTGATCGTGTCCACATTGCCGCTGGCAACCTCGTATTTCAGTTGACTGTTATAGTATTCGCCGCCCAGTAATACTTTGTGTTTGACACCGTAGGTTTCGAAATCGAAAGTACCGTTGACCCAGGCCGTCAGCGACTCGGCGTTTTCCGGACTAAACCAGTAATTGCGCGTGGCGTTCCCGAAGGAGTTGCCGGGGGTCTCGTTGACGCGACCGGTATAAAAGCCCTGCCAATATTTCTGGTATTGCGATGAGACTACGCCGGCGTTTAACTTGACCTGATCGTTGACGCGATGGTCTATCCGAAAATCGACCAAATTATTGGTGGTGGAGTTTCTTAAATCCGAGCGGCCGACGAAGGCTCTGGAAATCGGAATTCGCGCCAATTGATTGCCGACCGCCGGAATACCGTAGTCATAGGCGTTGTTCTCGTCGAAGTATTCGTAGGACAAGGTGAACTTGGTGTCCGCCGTGGCTGCCCAACTCAGGGTGGGCGCGAAAAAGATCCGGTCGTTACCCATGTTTTGCCGGAACGAACCAGCATCCAGATACGACATGTCCAGCCGGTAATTCAGGCCGGCTTCCTTGCTGATCGGACCGGTGGCGCTGGCTTCGGTACGATAGAAATCGTAGGAGCCGAAACGTTGTTCCAGCGAATAGTAAGGCGTCGAGCTGGGCTGCTTGGTCACGGTACTGATCAAGCCGCCGGGATCGCCGAAGCCGAACAGCATCGCCGATGCGCCTTTAATGACTTCCACGCGCTCGACGTTGGCCAGGTCGAATTTAGTGAACGGTATGCGGATGCCGTTGCGATAGTTAACGGTGCTTTGCAGGAAGCCGCGCATCACGAATTGTTCGTGGTCGCCGCCGTACGAATGATAGGACTGTACGCCGCTGACGTTCTTGATCGCGTCTTGTAAGCGGTAGGACTGTTGGTCGTGCAGAACCGCCTTGTTGACGACTTGAATGGAGGCAGGCGTTTCCATGATGGGCGTGTCGGTTTTGGTCGCCAACGCGGTGTTGGTGCGGGTATAACTGAGGTTATAGGGATCGTCGGGGTCGAGATCGGTTTTGCCGATGACCGTCACAGCCGGCATCGTCGTCGCCGATTGCGGCTCCAACTCGGCCGTATTTTGCAGCGTGACAGTGTTGCCGCTACTGAATCGATAACTAATCCCCGACCCGGACAGTAAGCGTTTCAATGCGCCTTCCAGCGAATACTGTCCGCTGACGCCTTGCGAATCGATACCCTTCACCAACTCCGAGTTGTAAACAAACTGCACGCCGGACTGTTCAGCCAGTGTGCTGAGTGCGGAGTACAAAGGCTGCGCGGCGATGTTGTAGGTGCGGCTTTCGCTAGTGGCGCTGAGGCTTTCGGCCTGAGCCGTCGGCAGCGTCGCAGCGGTTATCAAGCCCAGACAAAGCGGCAATGCGCCGATGGCGGATGAGCCTTTAGTTTGGGCTTTTCGCGTCCGGCTTGGGTTTCCGGTTTTTCTCATGATGTGTCCTCAGTTTGAGTGGGTTTTAGCTGAGAACGATTGGCGGCTGGCTGAGCCGTACTAAAGGATGTGTGGCAAATTGTCGCAGGCAGCAAAGCCGGCCATCAAGACTGCAAAAACACGAACGGCCCCGCTTCAACGGCCTTGATTGGCAAAGTTTGCTGCAAAGCCTGTAGCCAGACATCGATTTGCTTGATGTCTACGGCGATATTCACTTCGCGTTCCGCCAGACTGTCGTCCAATAAACGGATTTGGCTGCGCCGGTAGCGGTTGATTTCGGCGATAACCTGTTTTAACGGTACGAAATTCATCAACAAGCGGCCGCGGCGCCAGGCGTCGGCGTTGCTTAATTCGACTGCTTGCGGCACGCCCAGCATCTCGGTATTGAAGCATAGTTGTTGGCCGGGTTGCAGTGTGGCGCTATCGGCTTGCGCACCGTGCGCGGACGGCCTGCTACTCCGGACTTTGCCTTGCAATAGCGTAACCGCGCCGGCTTGGCCGTCGTAACGGACGATAAAGCGGGTGCCCAACGCTTCTGTGGACGTAGAACCGGATACGACCCGAAACGGCTTGTGCTCGTCATGCGCCAC
This sequence comes from Methylomonas sp. MK1, assembly GCF_000365425.1. NCBI lineage: Bacteria > Pseudomonadati > Pseudomonadota > Gammaproteobacteria > Methylococcales > Methylococcaceae > Methylomonas > Methylomonas sp. MK1. Next base: position 285,409 of record NZ_AQOV01000002.1, on the reverse strand, counting down.
GTCAAATTCGGCCTCGCCGCGCAGCAATTCAATGCGTCGCTCATTGGCATTGATTGACACATCGATGGCGGTATCGGTATTCAGGTGCGCGATACTGCCGTCGGCCAGCGTAATTGAGGTCTGCTCGCCGATGCGGGTACGGTAGTCTGCCAGCGGATGTTGCAAGTAATCCGGATAAAAACCACTCATCACGCTCAGCAGCAGCGAAGCGGCCGCAGCCAAGCCCAATCCGCGCTTTAGCCTACGCCCTCGCCGCTGCCTTATCGCCAGCGCGCGGCGGCGTTGCCGGTCAGCGAGCAGCGGCCGCGGCAGGTGTTGCCAAAGGGTCTCGACATCACGATAGGCTTGCTCGTGTTCGGGGTTTTGCGACCGCCAGTTTTCGAACTCAGCCAATACCGTGTCATTGGCAGCACCGGACTTTAGGCGCACGTGCCAGGCAACGGCTTGTTGCTGCAAGGCTTCTCGGCGAGTTGAAGAAGTTTCGTTCATTACGGCGTTGTTTGGAGCGGGATATTTACTATAACGATCCACGGCGCTTAAATCCACACTAAGCTCATTGGCTATCAACAGCCTGCCGGCAGTGCAGCAACGCTTTTGCCAGCTGTTTTTCCACCCAACTGGTCGAGATTTTCAGTTGCTTGGCAATTTCAATATGGCTTAAGCCCTCGATACGGCTTAAGTATAAAATCTCGGCGCATTGATCAGGCAAATCGGCCAGTGCCAGCTGAATGTGCCGCAATTGATCTTGCGCTTCCGCCGTCCGCTCCGGCGCTGCCGAAGCGTCGATGTCGGTTTCGTCGCCCAGATATTGATCAAGCAGTTCATAACGGCGTTTTTGCGTGCGCAGATGATCGAGAGATAGATTGGATGCCACTTTAAACAGCCAGGCCTGGACTTCGATCTCACTGGCGGGAGGTGGCTTCAACAGCGTCAATCTCAAAAAAATGTCTTGAATCAGATCGGCCGCAGTGTCGTCGCAACGAATGCGCTGTCGCAAAAAACGCTGGATTTGCGGGCGGGTACTTAAAAAAATTCGGTAAATATCGTGGTCTGAAAATGCCATGCGCGAAGCCAGGCCATGCTGGAGTTAATCGTGGCATTTGGCGCAGCAAAGTTCACGCCATGACTGGATTCAGAGACTTAAACGCCTGAGAATAAGGGCTTTGTGCTGGTTCGGAAAAAATCTAAGGCTTGGTGGGCTTCATAAAACCGTGTGAAATGCCACACCCCCACGGCATTTCACGCAGTTTTGTTTTTCGTTGGCTCGAAACACTTATCAACCCGGCCCTATTTAGCACTGATATTCCGTTCGCGTTGAGCGCGTCGGAGCTCAGGCCGGTTTGCTCTTCGTCAGGGCGAACGGCAGTTAAGGGTCGAGTTAATAATCCGCAAGACGGAAGAAACCGGGCGCTACCGCATCGTGGTAAGAATGACTAACAGAAACCACAGGAGCCTTTGTTACGGCTGACACTCCGGCATCAAGGAACTGCGCCAATACTGGTCTTCCTTCTCGAACAAGCGGCGGCTTTCTTCCGGTCCCCAGGAGCCGGCCGGATAGGTGGCGATATAGTCCCGCTCGGTTACCCAATTTTGCAAAATCGGGTCAACGATGCGCCAGGCATATTCCACTTCGTCGAAACGCAAAAATAGCGAACGGTCGCCTTTCATCACATCCAATAACAAATCTTCGTAAGCATCCACGCGGCGTTCGTCGGGATTGCGGAAGCTGGCATCCAGACTGGTGGTGCGAGTACGCATTTCTAAGCCCGGCTCCTTGACGGTCATTTCGATGCGGATGCATTCTTCGGGCTGAATCCCCAACAATATCCAGTTCGGCGTCATGCACTGCACATGGGTATCGCGGAAAAATTGAAACGGCGGATGCCGAAAACAGATCGAAATCGAGGATTGGCCCTTGGCCATGCGTTTGCCGGTACGTAAATAAAACGGCACGCCGCGCCAGCGCCAGTTGTCGATCAACAATTTCATCGCCGCATAGGTTTCGGTACTGCTGTCAGCGGGAATATTGGCTTCTTCCAGGTAGCCAACCACCTTATGACCGTCGATATTGCCTCGGGCATATTGGCCGCGAAAGGCATGCGCATGCACGGCCGATTTCGGGATCGGCCGAATGGACTTCAGCACTTTGACTTTTTCGTCGCGCAGCGATTCAGCGTCCATAGACACCGGCGGCTCCATCGCCACCAGCGTCAACAGTTGCAATAGATGGCTTTGCAACATGTCGCGCATCGCTCCGGCGCTGTCGTAATATTCGCCGCGGCTACCTATGCCCAGCTCTTCGGAGTGCGTAATCTGCACATGATCGATGTAATTTCGATTCCATAAGGGTTCCAACATGACATTGGCGAAACGAAACACCAATACGTTCTGCACCATACCTTTACCCAGATAATGGTCGATGCGGTAAATCTGGTCTTCGCTCAAGTACCGGCTGAGGCGTTTTTGCAAGGCCTGCGCACTTTCCAGATCGTAACCGAACGGTTTTTCGATCACCACGCGTCGCCAGCCATATTCTTCGTTCAGCAGTTCCACCTGGCTCAAGGACTCGATGACGTTGCCGAAATCGCTGGGACCGATGGCGAGATAGAAGGCCATATTGCGGGAAAATCGCGGCTGAGCGTTTAGGGTTTCCGCCAGGGTTTTATAGCATTCCGGCTGATCGAGATCGCCGCGATGATAATCCAGCCTTTCGGCAAAACGGTTGAATACGGCCTCGTCCAAAGGCGTATTTGCCTGTTCTAGCAGTAAGGTCTTCACTTCTGCCAGCCAAGTCGCTCGATCCCAGGGACGGCGGCCCACCGCCAGGATACGCGTACCTTCCGGCAGTTTTTTTTCCAGCTCCAGATGATAGAAACCGGGCATCAGCTTCAATCGCGCCAAATTGCCGGTAGCACCGAAAATGACGTAAGTGCAGGGGTCTGTATTCATAAAAGCTACCTTGTCTTTACTTTGCAATATAGGGTGCAGTTTGCATCATTTGCGCGGGCGCGTCGAACTGGAAAGCGCGGCAGTCGCTAAAAGTGGCCAAGTTAGAACCACGCCAGATTCACCTTGGTCATAGTATGCAACCATCGTCACCCAGATATTTCAGAACTTGATCCTGGTTATCCAAAAGCCGAACCAGCTTAATTTTCATCGTACTAAAGCGCTGGCGCGCCAACTCTGCGTCGGCTTGTGCCAATGCTTTTTGCAAGTTCTCGACGACCGCCAGGCAGTCGGCAAAATCGTAAAAACAAAAGGTGCCATGCAGTTTATGGTTCAACTCCCAAGCCTGTTGCAGTAAGCCATTGTCCACGGCCCGCTCGATCTCAAGTATTAATCCCGGCAACTGCTCAAATAATTTGACCATCATGACTTGGCTCAATTGCTTATTATCTTGGGCTTTACGCAAAAGTTGCCCGGCATAATACTCGGCATTCACTGGCTCATGTTGCCGCCAACGCACCAGCAATTGCTCCAACTGGTAAAGGCGGACCGGCTTGACCAGACATTCGTTAAACCCGGCTGCAATTGCCCGTTCCTGCTGCTGATTTTGCGCGTGAGCCGTGACGGCGACTGCCGGCGTTTGCCGATTGTAGTTTTCGGTGCCGCGCAAATTTACGGCGACATCGAAACCACTCAAAAACGGCATATTTACATCCAGGAAGATGAAGTCGTAGCGGCGTTGTTGCAATAATTGCCAGGCCTCCCGCCCGTCTTTTGCCGACGTGATATTCGTCGTCCAGTATTCCAACTGCTCGCGCAATAGCCATAGATTGATTTCATTGTCGTCGGCAATCAGAATCGAAAAATCGTTGGTCATGGTTAATAGCTTCGAGCTGAGAATAATTTCCTGATACCGTTATCGAATGTTTCGCAGCAAAAATCAATCTATTGCATGGCAATACATCGTAAAACGTTCCACACCAAAAGCGCTAGGCAATAAAAAACCCCGGCACCTCGCGGCAACCGGGGTTTTCTGGCCGAGGCCGAACGGCGATTACATCATGCCGCCCATACCGCCCATGCCGCCCATATCAGGCATTGCAGGGGCTTTGTTGTCGGCTGGCGCATCGGCAATCATTACTTCGGTAGTGATCATCAAACCGGCAACCGATGCTGCATTTTGCAAGGCGGAACGGGTTACTTTCGCAGGGTCCAAAATACCCATTGCGATCATGTCGCCGTATTCGCCGGTTGCGGCGTTGTAACCGAAGTTACCGGTGCCTTTTTTGACTTCGTTTAAGACCACAGAGGCTTCGTCACCAGCATTGCTGACGATTTGACGCAAAGGCTCTTCCATCGCCCGGCGCAGGATGCTGACACCTACGTCTTGGTCGTGGTTGATGCCTTTCAGGCCTTCCAGCGCAGACAATGCACGGATCAGCGCGGTACCGCCACCGGCCACCACACCTTCTTCAACCGCAGCGCGAGTTGAATGCAGCGCGTCTTCAACGCGAGCTTTCTTCTCTTTCATTTCCACTTCGGTCGCAGCACCGACTTTGATAACCGCTACGCCGCCAGCCAGTTTGGCCAAACGCTCTTGCAGTTTTTCACGGTCGTAATCGGAAGTCGCTTCGTCGGCTTGGGCACGGATTTGCGCAACACGGCCTTTGATTTGATCTTCGTTACCAGCACCGTCGATGATGGTGGTGTTTTCTTTGTTGATTTGGACACGTTTTGCAGTACCCAATTGGCTGATGTCGGCTTTTTCCAAAGACAGACCGACTTCTTCAGAGATCACCACACCACCGGTCAGAACCGCGATGTCTTCCAGCATGGCTTTACGACGGTCGCCGAAGCCTGGAGCTTTAACCGCGGCGACTTTAACGATGCCGCGCATGTTGTTAACAACCAGAGTTGCCAAGGCTTCGCCTTCAACATCTTCGGAAATGATCAACAAGGAACGGCCTGATTTAGCTACGCCTTCCAGAATCGGTAACAATTCGCGGATGTTGGAGATTTTTTTGTCGTAAAGCAGAACAAACGGGTCGTCCAGTTCTACGCTCATGCTTTCTTGTTTGTTGATGAAGTATGGAGACAGGTAGCCGCGGTCGAACTGCATACCTTCAACCACATCCAGATCGTTTTCCAGACCGGTGCCTTCTTCAACGGTGATAACACCTTCTTTACCGACTTTTTCCATCGCTTCGGCGATGATTCTACCGACAGACTCGTCAGAGTTTGCGGAGATGGTGCCTACTTGGGCGATAGCTTTGTTGTCTGTGCAAGGTGTTGAGGCGTTTTGAATCGCTGCAACCGCTGCAGTAACAGCTAAGTCAATACCGCGTTTCAAGTCCATTGGGTTCATACCCGCTGCGACTGATTTCAAACCTTCGTTAACAATGGCTTGAGCCAAAACGGTCGCAGTTGTAGTACCGTCGCCGGCTACATCAGAAGTTTTAGAAGCAACTTCTTTAACCATTTGCGCGCCCATGTTTTCGAATTTGTCTTTCAATTCGATTTCTTTCGCAACCGATACACCGTCTTTGGTGATGGTTGGCGCGCCAAAGCTTTTATCCAACACAGCGTTACGGCCTTTAGGACCCAAAGTAACTTTTACTGCGTTAGCCAGAACGTTAACGCCTTGCACCATCAGTGCACGAGCGTCGCCACCAAATTTTACGTCTTTTGCTGCCATTTCTTATTCCTGAGATATTGGTTAAATTGAAAAAGAGTGTGTCGAACGAATTGGGATTAACCCAAAACACCCATGATGTCTTCTTCGCGCATGACGATGTATTGCTCGCCATCGACTTTAACTTCGGTGCCGGAATATTTGCCGAACAACACTCTGTCGCCAACTTTAACTTCCAGGGCACGCACTTGGCCGTTATCTAACGGTTTACCTGAACCGACTGCCAGAACTTCGCCTTCGCTTGGTTTTTCTGCAGCTGAACCGGGCAGCACGATGCCACCAGCGGTTTTGGTTTCTTCTTCAACGCGTTTTACGACGATACGGTCATGTAACGGACGAATTTTCATCAATGTCTCCTTAATGTAGATAAAGTTAAAGGTTAAAAACTTAATAAAGCTATTTAAAAAACAGCTACCCCTTACGGAAGAAGCGAGCTTTTAAGCGGCCTCAAGTTTATTAGCACTCTCTAGCAACGAGTGCTAATAATATCCGGCTTTTGCACTCTGTCAAGCTCTTTGGCATCATCTGCGCCTCACCCAACCTCTGCAAACCATGAACGACGAACAATTACTCCGTTACAGCCGGCAAATCATGCTGCCGCAAATCGATATTGCCGGTCAGCAAAAACTACTCGATGCCAAAGTGTTAATAGTAGGCGCTGGTGGTTTAGGCTCACCTGCCTCTATGTATCTGGCCGCGGCGGGTATCGGCCAGATCACCGTTTACGACGACGATCAGGTCGATTTGACCAATTTGCAACGCCAGATTGCTCACAGCACAGCCGATATAGGGTTGGATAAAGTTATTTCAACCCAACAGACTCTGGAAAAAATTAATCCTGGCGTAAAAGTATTTGCTCGCAAACAGCGATTAGCCGGCGAACAGCTACTTGTAGAAGTGGCGGATGCTGATGTGGTGCTGGATTGCAGCGATAACTTCACCACCCGCTTTGCCATCAATAAGGCTTGCGTCGACCAACAAACTCCATTGGTATCTGGCGCGGCGATCCGCTTCGAGGGTCAAGTCAGCGTGTTTACGCCGGGGTTAAACGATAGCCCGTGCTATAACTGCCTCTATCAAAGCGACGGCGAGGAATTGCAAAATTGCGCCAGAAACGGCGTGATAGCGCCGATCACCGGCATCGTCGGCAGCATCCAGGCCTTGGAAACGATAAAGTTGATAGTCAACACCGGCAGCACATTGACGGGCCGCTTACTGTTGCTGGACGGACTGAGTATGGAATGGCACAGCATGCGCTTGAAGAAAAACCCAAATTGCCCAAGCTGCGGCTCGAAATAAGCTAATCCGCACAAAAAAGCCGGGCTGGCCCCGGCTTTCTATGACTGACGAACAAAAGCGCTAATTTAATTTTTACCCAGCTTGCCTTTAACCATCAGAATGGCTTTACTGACATTTCTCAATAGCGCCGAATCGCTATCGCCGTGCGGCTCGATGTCGCCAAACGGCTCGCCATTCTTCATGGTATACATGTAAATGAAATACCCTAACGGTGCGAAAGCGAAGATGGCAATAATCAACATCAACACCATTAATTCGATAACTCCGCCCATAAATACCTCCAACTATTTGTTTTTATTTTAATTTAGAATGAGATCATAGACCTCGGGTATGGACTATAACCCCATACCTTTTAGGGAACAAGTACAAAATACTGTTTGTCAATTCATGGGTTTAGCCACTGACCTATTTGCCCCTGGGCCAACTACGCCAACGCCGTTTTCAACCATCAATCTGAGCATATGGACAATTACCCTAAAGCCGACTGGCACAGCCAAACGCCGGAAACTGTATTAACGCATTTTGGCGTAGAACTGGGGCAAGGCCTGAGTGATGGAGAAGCGCAAAAACGCCTAGCGGCAAAAGGCGCAAACCGTCTGACTGCTCGCCGTGGTAAAGGCCCCTTGCTTTTATTACTGGCGCAATTTCATCAGCCCTTGATCTACATCCTGCTGTTCTCCGCTGCCACCACCGCGTTCCTAGAGGAATGGACCGACAGCAGCGTAATCTTCGGCGTCGTCATCATCAATGCTGTGATCGGCTTCATCCAGGAAGCCAACGCCCTCAAAGCCATTAACGCGCTGGCGCAGACCTTGAACATCAGCAGCAATGTCCTGCGCGACGGCAAACGCCGGAGTATCGCCGCCGCGGAATTAGTGCCCGGCGACTTGGTGTTCCTGCAATCCGGCGACAAGGTACCGGCGGATTTGCGCCTGTTGCAAAGCCGCGAACTGAAAATCGACGAGTCCGCACTCACCGGCGAATCTGTACCCGTGGAAAAACAGGCGCAAACCCTGCCCTCAGCTACGTTATTGGCTGATCGCGCCAATATGGCGTATTCCTCGACACTGGTCAGTTACGGCAGCGGGCTGGCCGTAGTCGTCAGCACCGGCGACAACACCGAGATTGGCCGCATCAACAAGCTGATCGGCAGCGCCGAACCACTGGAAACGCCGCTAACCCTAAAAATGAGCCAATTCAGTCAATTGTTGCTCTGGGTCATCGTCGGCTGCGCGGCGGTAACCTTTGCGGTGGGTGTTTGGCGCGGCGAAACCATGCTGAATATGTTCATGGCTTCGGTGGCGCTGGCAGTTGGCGCCATCCCGGAAGGCCTGCCGGCCGCGTTGACCATTACCCTGGCTATCGGCGTCTCGCGGATGGCCAAGCGCAATGCCATCATTCGCAAACTGCCGGCGGTGGAAACACTGGGCAGTACCACGGTGATCTGTTCGGACAAGACCGGCACCTTGACGCAAAACCAAATGACCGTGCAATTCGTGCAGGCCGGCGGTGAAGTATTCGAGGTCAGCGGCAGCGGCTACACGCCGGACGGCGAATTCAGCAGTAATAGACAAGCGGTCAACCCAACCCAAAAACCGACATTATTGGAATGTCTAAAAGCCGGACTGCTTTGCAACGACGCCCGATTAATCGCCGACGCCGACAGCTGGCGTATCGAAGGCGATCCTACCGAAGCCGCCTTGTTGGTAGCCGCCCACAAAGCCGGTCTGCATCAAGCCAGCGTCAGCGGCGATCATCCGCGTCTGGACGCGATTCCTTTCGAATCGGAACACCAATTCATGGCAACCTTGCACCACGATCTAGCCGAGGATGCCCGGCATATTTATTTGAAAGGTTCCCTGGAAAGCCTGTTACAGCGCTGCGACAAGGCCTTTGCCGCCGACATGCAATTGGTGCCGCTGGATAAAGACCGCCTGAACCAACAAGCCGAAGCGTTTGCCGCACAAGGCTTGAGAGTCCTGGCCTTTGCACGTGCAGAGCACAATGACGATGCCGTTGAACACCGCGAAGTGGGTGGCGGCCTGACTTTTCTGGGCTTGCAAGCCATGATCGACCCGCCCCGCCCCGAGGCTGCCAGAGCCATTGCCGCCTGTTATAAGGCCGGTATCTCGGTGAAAATGATCACCGGCGACCACCCAGTCACCGCGCTGGCCATCGCCAAGCAGCTGAGTATGCGCCACACCGAACGCGTAATCAGCGGCGCCGAACTGCAAAACTACAGCGAGGCCGACTATCGCAAACACGTCAAGGACTGCGATGTATTCGCCCGCATCGCGCCGGAGCAAAAATTGCAATTGGTGCAAGCGCTGCAAGCCAACGGTCACGTGGTAGCCATGACCGGGGACGGCGTCAACGATGCCCCGGCACTGCGGCAAGCCAACATCGGCGTGGCGATGGGCATGGGCGGCACCGAAGTCGCCAAAGAAGCCGCAGCCATGGTATTGACTGACGACCACTTCGCTACCATAGAAGCGGCGGTAGAGGAAGGTCGCGGCGTGTTCGACAATCTGGTGAAATTCATCGCCTGGACCTTGCCGACCAATCTCGGCGAGGGTCTGGTGATTACTGCCGCCGTATTCGCCAATGTCGCCCTGCCGATCACACCCCTGCAAATTCTGTGGATCAATATGACCACTGCGGTGTTACTGGGCTTGATGCTGGCTTTCGAACCCAAGGAACCAGGCTTGATGCTGCGTAAGCCGCGTAACCGCAAACAACCGATCTTGACCAAACACCTGATGTTTCGTATCTGTCTGGTCGGCTTTTTATTGCTAGCCGGCGCGTTCGGCCTGTTCGAATGGGAACTATCGCACAACGAAACCCTGGCCAAAGCCCGCACCGTAGCGGTCAACGTGTTTGTATTCGGTTCCTTGTTTTATCTATTCAACTGCCGCTCGCTAAATTATTCGATGTTCCGCGTCGGCGTATTTTCCAATCTATGGCTGATTTTTGGCGTGGTTAGCATGACCTTGCTGCAACTACTGTTTACCTACTGGCCACCGATGCAGGCCTTGTTCGGTAGCGCGGCAATCGGGCGTGACGAGTGGCTGTTGATTTTGGGGGTTAGCGTAGTCATTTACGCGGCGATAGGGCTGGAAAAGCTAATCGTTCGGCGTTTCAGGCGACATTGATCCGGCAAACGCGTCGAGCGCTGCCAATAGCGTCTCCAAGCTTGTTAGGGACTGCTTATCCAGCGCATCTTGTGATTCCAACTGCGCTTTGACTATGGCGCCGTCGATCGCAACCGCAGCCGCATTTGCCAACTGCTGCCGGTTTGGGCCATCCGGCAATAGCTCGGCAATCACCCGCACCATATCCTGTTTGTGCTGTTGGCAGATGTCCAGCACATCGGGTAATACACCACCTAATTCGGCAACAGTATTGATAAACGCGCAGCCACGATAAATCGGTTTGCGAAACCATTCTGCCATAGTCGCCACCAGCGGCATCAATCCCGCACCCGCTCGCCCGCCGTGACGCTGTAAGGCATCGTTAAACCAGGCCATCCACAGGTCGTGCCGGTAATCCAAAAACGCCCGGATCAAATCGTTTTTGCTGGGGAAATACCGATAGAACGTCACTTTCGTCACGCCAGACTCGGCGATCACTTTGTCGATGCCGGTGGCGCGAATACCATCGCGATAAAACAGATCATGCGCGGTCAGCAAGATCCGCTCCCGAGGCGGGCGGTCCGAAATACTAGTTGTGGAATCAGAAATCATTTTTCGATTGTAGACAAGTCTGTCTACAATTGCTACCATCGCCAGATGTAGACGAATCTGTCTACATGTTTTATCAACCCACCCAGGAGCACAACAATGGACAGCAAACCGCCTTTACCGCCATTTACCGCCGAAACCGCCGCGCAAAAAGTCCGGATGGCCGAAGATGCCTGGAATAGCCGCGATCCAGATCGCGTCGTCCAGGTATATACCGAAGATAGTCGTTGGCGCAATCGCGCCGAGTTTCCGGTGGGTCGCGCACAAATCCGCGAATTTTTACAACGCAAGTGGGCCAAGGAATTGGATTACCGGCTGATCAAAGAGTTGTGGGCTTATACCGACAACCGGATCGCGGTGCGTTTTGCTTACGAGTGGCATGACGACGCCGGCAACTGTTTTCGCAGCTACGGCAACGAGAATTGGGAATTCAACGAATACGGATTGATGCAGCGCCGCTTTGCCAGCATCAACGATTTACCGATTAAGGCCGATGACCGCTTATTCCATTGGCCGTTGGGCCGGCGACCGGACGATCATGCCGATTTAACAGAATTGGGCTTATGAAATTTGCCGGTAGGGGCGAATTTATTCGCCCTCTATAAATAAAAAAGGGCGGATAAATCCGCCCCTGTGATCAAGCCAAAAACGTATTAATGACTAACTTCGACTTTGCCGCCTTTTTTCTGGCCGATGGCCGCCAGCGTTTCGGTGAACCAGTCGGTATCGATATTGAACGGCTTGCCGCCTTTGATACGTGGAAACTCGATAGCGCGCAATACGTTGCCGTTATCTTCGTCATGACCCATGACGCCGGATTCACGGCGGAAGGCACATTCCACTGCCAAGTCGGCGCATGATTTGATCAGACGCATGTCATCAACGTTGGCTGCGGCAGCGCGGGCAAAGTAACCTGATTTTTGTACCAGGGTTTTTTCCGCACCGATCATTTGCGCGAATTGTTCACCGAACCATTTGCCAGGATTAACTGCATCCAGTTTGATGTGGCCGAATGCATCGCGCGGCACTTCCTGGCCTTTGGCTTGCAATTCGGCAACTATAGCTTCTACGCCGGCACCTTCTGAAACGAAGATATTCACACAGTCGACTTTGTCCATGACTTCGCGCAAACGCTTGGCTTCGGCTTCTAAATCAATCGCCATTTCCGGTACGAAAACCGCGTGCACTTCATACGACTCGCGGCTCAAGCCCAACTCAGGCAACCACTCGGCGCGATCCAGCAACTTGCGGTATTCCTGCGCAGTCGCGGCAGTTAACCAGCCGCAGTTGCGGCCCATCACTTCGTGGACGATCAGCATGCGTGGGTTTGAATTGTTCTCGGCCACCACGTTCATGAAGTAAAGTGCGCCTTGCTCGGCGGCAGTCCAGGCACCTAGAGATTGCTTGATCGGGAATACGTCATTGTCGACGGTTTTCGGCAAACCGATAACGGTCAGGCCGTAGTCGTTTTTGGCCAGGAAGGCCGCCAAATCGGCAGCGGCAGTATTGGTGTCGTCGCCGCCGATAGTATGCAGAATATCGACGCCGTCTTTGATTAATTGGTCCGCCGCGACTTTTTGCGGATCTTCGCCATCTTTCACCAAACCGCGTTTCACGCAGTCTTTGATATTGGTCAGTTTGACGCGGCTGTTGCCGATCACTGAGCCGCCGAAACGTTGCAGCAAGCCGGCTTTGGCGCGCACCTCGGCAGTCACAGGGTAAGAGTCGCCAAGCAGCAGGCCTTTGTAGCCGCCGCGATAGCAAATAATTTCGATGCTGGGATCAATTTCTGTGTAGCGTTCAATCAGGCTGCCGATAGCGGAGTTCAGGCAAGGCGCCAAACCGCCGGCCGTGAGGATTGCGACTTTTTTGGGTTTGTTCATGAGCGTTTCGAATAAAAAGTTAAGAAAAAAGTGATGGCTCGGCGTGCCAACCATCAGCTATCGCAGCGTCTTAGCGTCGGCGTTGCGATCCCTTTTGCCGCAACACTCGCCAAAACGGTGCAAGCCGCGCGATTCTAACACAAGCTTTTCTTTTATCAGGCAATGTTCGATGATCGCTCAACTCACCCAGCTTAACCGGCTGCGCCACAAACACCACCGAAGCGAAGTCCAGCGGCGCGGAAATATGAATAAACGCCGAATAGGTTAAGGGCTCGACATCGGTCGTAGTGATACTGACTTTGGTGTGTTCGCCGCACTCGCTGAGGGATAGTGACAAATAATCGCTGAGCCCGTGGTCCGACTGAGTGAGCAACAAATCCTCAAGTGGCACCGCAAGTTTGCCTCGCCTGATACCATGATTGTGTTGAAATGAGTTGTCTGTCATGTGTTACAGCTCCGCACTGAACTAGCTAAATTGCGGTGGTAAGCTTATCGTCATTCCGATTTCTGACTAGTGTACCAAGGTTCTAAACCACCCTATATCAAGGACTTAAGCGCTACGCAGCAAGTATCCAATCCTCCACCAAGCTACAAAACGCGTCCGGCTCTTCGACATATAACCAGTGACCGGTGTCCGGAATTTTAGCGATTTGTGCTTGCGGAAACACCGCGTAAATCGCTTCTTCATCCAGGTATTTTGAATTTCCGCCGCCGATGAATAAAACCGGCCGGACAAACCGAGTGCCGCCGACATCCGGAAATCCAACAATGTGATGGGCATTTTTTTGAATAATATCCAGATTGATCCGCCAGTAATAGTTACCGTCTTTCAGCAACAGGTTTTGCAATAAAAACTGCCGGTAGGCCAAATCCGGAACGGCCTCGGCTAGCGCCTCTTCCGCTTGCTTACGGTTGCCAATGCTATCCACCGGCAAACGGCTAAGAGCGTCTACCAGATCGTCGAAGCTATGCTGATACCTGACCGGAGCAATGTCTGCAACGATCAAACCAGCAACCCGCTCCGGATAATGCAAGGCAAACCACATCACCGCCTTACCGCCCATGCTATGCCCCAGCAGGTGCGCGCTGACAATACTGTGGCTATCCATAAAAGCCAACAGATCGGCGGCCATGCTGGGGTAATCCAGCACCTCGGCATGCGGCGAACTGCCGTGATTGCGCATATCCAATACATAAACATGCTGCCGCTCGGCCAAGCGTTTGGCCACCGAACGCCAGTTGCGCGAGGCAGCCAAAAAACCATGCACAATCAGTAACGGCGTGTCGCCGGGTTCGCCGAAACTATCGTAAGCCAGCTCGATGGTCGTCATCGTCACTCCGCTCAAGCAAAGCCGAAGATTGCGCCCAACACCCCGCCGAATACGCCACCCCACACCACCAGCCACCCCAAATGCTGCTTGATGATGGATTGCACCATTTCCTTGACCAATTGCGGCGTTAGCTCGCTCAACCGCCTATCGATCACCATTTCGATTTTGCCGGTTAAATCCTCGCCGATCTTGTGCGCATTCAATCCTTGCTGCAAAGCGTGTTTAAACCGTTCGGACTCCACCATTTCCGATAGGGTGTGCTGCATTTTTTCGGTAAAGGGTTGCTTTAACGGCAATAAGGCTTCTTCGCCACCCATCATCAATAACATGCCGCCGAACGATGACGCCATGATCGAAGACACCAAGCCTTCATAGACCTTGTCGTAATCGACCGCGTTTAGCAAAGGTTGCAGGTTCAACACCTTGCCGCCCTGCTGCTCCTCTCTTTCGATAAACTGCTCGATATTTTCGACGGTAAAAAACTGCTGCATCATCAAGGCCTTGATCGATGCTTTAAACTCTTCGAAGCGCGCCGGGATAATCCCCGATCCATATAAGAACGGCACTTTTTCGAACAGCATATGAATGGCCAACCAGTTGGTAATTGCCCCGGAAAACGCAAAAAAACCGATCGCTTTCAAAGTTTCCGGATAAAACGGGCTGACATAGCCGACAACGATTATTAACAGGGAGATAAAATTGGTTAAAAAGCTTTGGTTTAGTAATTTTTTCATTCTTTTGTTAAGTAACATGCGGACAGCAAATTTTGCCAAACACTGTTGCCGTAGGCCAGCATAAATTGGGACTAGATATGAACATGACTATTTCTCCGAATCATCACGGTGAACCCGGTAGCCAAATTCGATTTGCAACCGGGATATGTCCGTTGGGCTGGCTGCTTGTGGCTGTAAAACCAAGCGGCGTTTGCGCAATTGCCTTGGGCGATGCTCCGGATAAACTGACGACAGCCTTCCAGGACAAATATCCCGAAGCGGAATTTATAGACGTCTCCCCCGAATTAGAACGCATTTTCGCCAAATTACGAAAATTTATCGACATACCAGAGTTGGGACTGGAGTTAATTTTAGATACTGGAGGAACACCGTTCCAACAGCGCGTTTGGCAGGCATTACGGGCAATCCCTGTCGGCGCCACCGCTAGTTACAGCGAAATTGCCCGGCGCATAGGTTCGCCGAATTCGGCGCGTGCGGTGGCGAGCGCTTGCGCTGCCAATCCTTTGGCCATAGCAATACCATGCCACCGGGTATTAAGCATTGACGGAAAATTATCGGGCTATCGCTGGGGCTTGGAACGCAAAGCGGCTTTACTAAGCAGGGAAAAAATGCAGTACAAATCGCAAAAATTACCCCGGTAGTTTTCTAATCTAGATGCTGTCTTTTGTATAGACAAAAACGATAAATTTTGAATTATTTTTGAGACTATCGCCTGCAAAGACGAAATGTTTGATTGCCTAGCGATTTTCCAGGAAATTTGACACTTTCGTGGCAATCATCAAACCGCTAAACATCTGATCTTATTGGGGTGAACGATGGGGCTCGAACCCACGACAACCGGAATCACAATCCGGGACTCTACCAACTGAGCTACGCTCACCATAATGATGAATTTTTGCGATGGCACGCTTGGCAGGACTCGAACCTGCGACCCTCGGCTTAGAAGGCCGATGCTCTATCCAGCTGAGCTACAAGCGCAAATCTTGGTCGGGGTAGAGAGATTCGAACTCCCGACATTCTGCTCCCAAAGCAGACGCGCTACCAGACTGCGCTATACCCCGAATTGACCTTCTTATTATCCCGAAGAGCAGAAGCACTCCAGAAAGATCGCTATCATAAAGACATAGATTAATTACGTCAACAGATTTTTTACTTTTCACTAACAAACTCTTTTTAGCCTATTACTGATCAGCACAAACATCGACATAATGTATTTGAAGTTTTAATCGACGACGCAGTCCAAACCGTCCACTTTTTGGAAGCCACGCGGCAATGCTGTGCCACGATTAGCACGATGACCGGTATATTGAGCAATATCCATAGCCTTGAGCGTGACGTGTCGCTTACCGGAGACAATTTTCAATTCACTATTCGCCGACAACGCTGATACCGCAACCACCGCATCCTTTCCAGAAACCAAGTCCCCACCGGGAATCTGAATCAGTTTGTTTCCTTTGCCTTTCGCAAGCTCCGGCAGATCCATCGCCGGAAATATCAGCAACCGACCCTGCAAGGTCGCAACCGCCAACAAGTCGTGACCACATGGAATTCGCGCCGGGGTTAAAACTTTGGCCCCAGTGGGCAAGCTCAACAATGCCTTACCGGCCTTATTTTTACTTTGCAGTTCTTTTAGCTGCACTCGAAAACCGTAACCGGCATTGCTAGCAATCAACAACCAATCGTCAGGCTGCCCGGTAAACACGTCGGTAAACAAACTGCCTGGCGGAGGATTAAGCCGACCGGTCAGCGGCTCACCCTGACTGCGCGCGGACGGCAGATCGTGGGTGGTAATCGTATAGACTCGCCCGGTGGAATCCAACACATAAGCAGCCTGGGTAGTTCGGCCTCTCGCTGACGACAAATAGGCATCGCCGGCACGATAGCTGAGACTTTCCACTTCGATGTCATAACCCTTGGCGGCGCGTATCCAACCTTTTTGCGACAGAATAATGGTGACCGGCTCATTGGCTATTAGCTCTGTGGTATCCAACGCCTGCGCAGCATCGCGCGCGACGATGGGCGAACGACGAGCGTCGCCGTATTTTTCCGCGTCGCGCTCGATTTCCTTGCGGATCAGACGATTCAGCAAACGCTCGGAACCCAAGGTTTTTTCCAGCGCTTGGCGCTCTTGCTCCAATTCGTCTTGTTCGCCGCGAATCTTCATTTCTTCCAGCTTGGCCAAGTGGCGCAGTTTCAGCTCAAGGATGGCTTCGGCTTGCAAATCGCTCAAGCCAAACCGCTCCATCAAAACCGGCTTGGGATGATCTTCGGCTCTGATGATGGCAATCACTTCGTCGATATTCAGATAAGCGATGAGCAAACCTTCCAGAATATGCAAACGTGCCAGCACTTTATCCAAGCGATATTGCAAACGGCGGCGTACGGTTTCGGTTCTGAAACTTATCCATTCGGTCAAAATCATCCGTAGATTTTTGACCTGTGGTTTGCCGTTCAAACCGATCATATTCATATTGACCCGGTAATTTTTCTCCAGGTCGGTGGTAGCGAACAAATGGGACATCACCGCATCGACATCGATACGCTTGGTCTTGGGAATAACTAAAAGGCGAGTTGGATTTTCGTGATCGGATTCGTCACGTAAATCCTCGATCATTGGCAGCTTTTTTGCCAGCATTTGCGCGGCAATTTGTTCCAGCAACTTGGCGCCGGAGACTTGATGCGGCAAAGCGGTGATGACGATGTTGCCATCTTCCAGCTCATATTTGGCACGCATCTTCACCGAGCCATTGCCGGTCGCATACATTTTTTGAATATCGGCGGTAGACGTGACGATCTCGGCGTCTGTTGGATAATCCGGCCCCTTGATATGCGTCAGCAGGTTTTCCAGTGGCGTTTCAGGATCGTCCAGTAATTGAAGACAGGCGTTCGCGACTTCCCGCAGATTGTGCGGCGGAATATCGGTGGCCATACCCACAGCAATGCCCATGGTGCCGTTCAGCAACACATTCGGCAAGCGGGCGGGCATTAAACTAGGCTCTTTCAAGGTGCCGTCGAAATTGTCGGTCCAGTCCACCGTGCCTTGACCCAATTCGCTGAGCAGGGTTTGTGCGTAGGCAGTTAGCCGCGATTCGGTGTAACGCATCGCCGCAAAGGATTTCGGATCGTCCGGCGACCCCCAGTTGCCCTGACCATCGATTAACGGATAGCGATAAGAAAAGTCCTGCGCCATCAACACCATGGCTTCATAGCAAGCCGAATCACCATGCGGATGGTATTTACCCAGCACATCACCGACGGTACGTGCCGATTTTTTGTACTTGGCCAGCGCGGTCAAACCCAGTTCCGACATCGCATAAACGATACGGCGTTGTACCGGCTTCAGGCCATCGCCGATATGCGGCAAAGCCCGGTCCAAAATCACGTACATGGAATAATCCAGGTAGGCTTTTTCGGTGAATTCTTTTAGCGGGAGTTGTTCGAAGTTTTCCTGTACACCCATGGTTTTGCGAATATTCCTGTGTTGTAAGCCGGCGAATGGCGGCGCGATATAGGGTCGCTAAAATACCATAGTCACGAAAGGATGGCGTATCGGAAATAGGATGCAGTCAGTTGAACAAACCTGGCCGGCTCAAGAAAGACGGGGAAAATCTGGTAAGAGCACAAGGCAAGGCATGTAATTTAACCAGCTCTGTTACTATGCAATCTACAGCGACATTAACCAAGGGCAAACGTGACTGAAACCAACTCCACCAAGGTCACTTGCCAAACCTGCAAGCTGTCCGAATTGTGCTTGCCATGTGGTTTACAACAGTCCGAAGTGGCAGAACTGGCGACGATAGTCCGCGAACGACGGCCATTGCAAATCGACGATTTACTGTACCGTCAAGGCGATACTTGCCGCAGCTTGTATGCCATCAAATCCGGCTCTTTCCGGAGCTTTATCGCTAACGCGGAAGGCGAAGAACAAACCATGGGGTTTTATTTGCCCGGAGAATTGATGGGGCTGGATTCGCTGCAATATGGGCGTTTTACTTGTTCCACTGTAGCGCTGGAAACCGCCTCGGTTTGCGAATTGCCGTTAAGCAATCTCAATGAATTATGCGGCAAGATCCCTAGCTTACACAGCCAGCTGATGAGAATTTTGGGTAAGGAGATTGCGTCCGACCACGACAAGATTATCTTGCTTGGACATCGCTCCGCCAAGGAACGGATGGCCACTTTTTTATTGATGCTCTCACAACGGTATGCGGCATTGGGTTTTTCCGGCACGGCATTCAATTTGACGATGAGCCGTTTGCATATCGCCAATTTTCTGGGCCTGACGATTGAGACGGTCAGCCGACAGCTCGCTTATTTAAGCCAACAAGGCATTATTTCCGTCAAGCAACGCGGGATAAAAATCCACAATTTAGGCGCATTGAAAACCGTGGTTAATTCCTGCGCGGTAAATTGCACTGTCCACGTCGGCATCCCGGATTGATATTGCCGGACTGCAAAGACACGGCAATATCGCGTTCCAAGCTAAAGCCGCTTATTTGATTTCTTTAGAGGAATCAGCTTTCGGTTTGGCTGGGCCGACACCTTGCTCGCCGCATGCGGCCAGGGTGGTTACTGCGATAACTAACAATAATACTTGGCTGATTAATTTCATAAGTTTTCCGGTTGTGACGATGTTTTTATAATTCGCCTTTGCCGCGCAACTGCGCGTTATCAAAGGAGATGCACTTCAAGCCATAAGGCTTGGACAACATCATGACATTGATCGGATAAGGCCATTTGATCGATGTCAAATGGCTGTAAAATGCCAGGAATATATTTAATAACCGCGCAGCAGTAGAGATAAAATAGCGGCCCGTCAGATCGGTTGGTTTTATCAAAATGCCCCCAACAGCGTTAAATTCCTACTCCGAATAGCATCTGCAAAAACCGCAGACGCCGAAATCACCTGCCGGACATTTCTGACAATGTCTTGTAAAGAAATCTGACATCAAAAATCACATGAGTACATTAAAAAGCTTTTTAATCGCGACCCTTTGTATAGCAGGCCAAAGCACGCTTGCTGACAGCCCCTCTTGGAAACCTGACCTACCCAAAGCTAAAACCGCGTTCGAACGAGAAACACGTGTAGCGTTGCGGGAAGGACACCACATCGAACCCACTATTTTTCCGGGCTTTTATGCGGTCCGCTCGGGGCAGCCAGGTGCTCCTTCCGCCTATTTTCGAGAAGATATGGCTTGGCTGGGAAATGTAAGGTCTCAAGGCTGGAGCATTCGCTCCCCATTGGAAAGCAACTCAGAAGGAAAAAGAAATTGGCTGAAAGAGCAGATCAAGTATCTGCCATTTGAAAAGCTTATTTTTATTCAACGCCGAAAACCGGCAGTGGCGGTAATTTGGTCGGCTCCGGATTGTCCATTTTGCCGAAAACTTGAAAGAGCCTTTGAGCAAGAAGATGTTTCCGCTTTTGTTGCACCGGTTGGATTAACCGAAGAAGGCTACCGACAAGCAGCCAATATTTATTGCTCTAGCAATGCCGCAAAATCCTGGCAGACAATGATGCGCGAAAATACACCTAGCGAACCTGCTAGCCCGGGTTGCTCATATCCGCAGGAAATGATGAACGATATTGGATTTTTCTTTGGGATGGGGCGAATGGCGACACCTATCGTCGTCTTCGCGGACGGCTCTACTATGAGCGGCTGGGATGATCACCAGGCTCTCGCATTGCTACGTGAGAAAATTAAGCAGCAACAATTTTTTCCGAATCCTAACACCCGCGGGTAACGCTCAAACTGTTCGGAGGCGTCAGCTTGACATCGAGTACCGCAAACCGAAGTCTGCGGTACATCTCAAAGAAACGGCCTGAAAGAAAAAACTAACATCATGAACGGGCATTCAGATTTTTCCAACTGCCCGTTCCAATCTTCAGGCTGTTTACGACACCTTAATTAAGCGGCGATCGCGTTAACCTTACCGTTACGACGCGCCAGACGGGCCATACCCAACAAACCGCCACCTAGCAGAGCCAAGGTACCTGGCTCTGGAACGGTTTCAACTACTGGCGGAGTCACAGCACCGAAACCGTCGAGATAGACATAGCCTCTGTGCCCGGTTGGCTCGCAGTCCGCAGCCAATAAGCTCAGCTGGTAAGTATGACCTAGCGTAAGGTTGGTCAACTGCTCTACTTGCCAACTAGTGTAATAGTATCCGGTTGAAGCGTTATAGGTAAAACGCGAATCAACGCCAGCACCGGTAGTAGCCGCGTTATATTCTCTGTTTACCAAAACCGACATACTGGTCAAGTCTGTTAATGTTAATTTGAAAGTGGCAGCATCATTGACACCATGAGCACCTTCCAATACCGCAGCCCACGCAAAGAAAATGCTGCTGTCTTGATAATTGCTTACCGTTTGCGTAATCGCGGAACCATAACCGCCAGTAACAGTGTCTTCCACGCGATATGAGTAATTCCCGCTATAGACCCGGTTAAGATTGTTCCCAGTGTTGGCATCAAAACCGGCAGTCACGATAGCAGAATGATTTATGGATGAACTGTAGTGACTGCCTCCTGGCAAGTAATTCACAGGATCCAGAGTAGAGTTAAATTCGTTACCTCTGTAGCCACCGCCAGTTGTCCAGCCGCTAGTGTCGCCAGTTTCAAAATTACCATTCACAAATCCCGCATGTGCGGCTGGGGTTAGTAGCACAGCAGCAGCAAGCGCCGCAAAAGCATTGGTTTTCATAGTATCTCCAGAATTAAGTAGAAGTTAAATTTTCAATGGCAGCAGCTAAAATGGCTGCACGCCTCCACAAATAAGCAAAATATGAGCCAATCTAAAGTAAAATAGCTAATAAATTGATATATATGACTTTTATGCTATAAATTACCCAGAAGAATACTCAACTTCCACTAAAAAATGTAAAATTTATCGACGTTTAATTCCATCGTACTTGGGGGATATGGAAAGACTTTTACGTGACGCCCAAAACAGGCCATTGCCGGAGAGAACTTATGGAACAACGGGAAAGGCATGAGATTTGGAGACTAGCAACTTGCCCATTTTCACCCACAGACCAACTTGTAGATTTATATCCAACTAGGCCTCACATAATTTATGTGACAGACCTAAAAACCCGGCACCGCCCGCGCCGGGTTTTACTTTAAAGAATTACAACAAATCAGCGAACATGATGGCGCGCATGACCTTCATGTCCATCGTCGTCGCGAGATTCACAACGTCCCAAAAAATCGGCATGTTCCGCATTAATCGACGCATCGCGGGCCGCAACCCCGGTATCGGCGAAATCGGTAAACAAGCCATCCACACCCAAATCAAAGTAATAAGTCATTTCCTGTTGCGGATCGGCAAAGCCGTAACCGGAGGCATCATTGCGGAAGGTCCAGGTGTGCACTAGCAAGCCTTTGTCGTGGGCCATTTCTACTACGCCGGTGCTACCTTCAACAATACGGTCATTAATGTTGACTTTGCCGTCGCCGTTGCGGTCAAAATCGACGGCTACGGTTTTCACCAGATAAGGCTTCCACGGACCTACCGCATCCGCGTAGGTTTTTACAAAATCCAGACCGTCGTTGCTCAGCAAATCGGCGAAAGTACGTTGATCGCCTTTCACGACAAAGTCATACGGCTGTTTATACGGCGCAACCAGCGACATCGAGCCGTCGGCATTGACGTCGTCCGCATCAATCAGCTGTACCAATTTGATGTCGGTCTTGCGGCTCAAATATTGCAGATTGCTGACTTCGAATGACTGGATAAACACTGGCGCGCAAGCGCTGTTGCTGTATTCCTTGTGTAGTTTTTTCAGCAGTTTATCTTCGAAGAAATTCTTACCAAATAGCGGCTTACCTTTAACGTTCTTCAGATCGGCGTGATAAGTGGAATGCTTGATTTCAGGGTAGATACCAATCCGGCGACCGGTTTTTTCGCTTTGTTGCTTGGCCAACGCAATCACTTCGTTCAAAGTTGGAATTTCAAACTCGCCGTCATAAGAATTATCCCGGCCGCGAGTTTGAATGGCGCGCAGGGTTTTGATTTCTTTCAAGGTAAAGTCGCTGGCAAACCAATCGGTCACCGCAAAGCCATCGACCATACGGGTGGTTTTGCGATTGGCAAATTCCGGGTGGTTAGCCACGTCGGTGGTACCGCCTATCATCGGTTCGTGACGAGCAATCATTTGACCGTCCTTGGTCAGCACCAAATCAGGCTCGATAAAGTCCGCGCCCATTTCAATCGCCAAGGCGTAGCCGGCCAGGGTATGTTCAGGACGATAGCCTGATGCGCCGCGATGGCCTATGACCAATGGGCCGGCACTGGCATGTTCGTGATGTTCGCTGTGCGGCAGCGCGTGGGCACTGTTTTGCGCACCGAGTGAAACTAGCATGGCAACAGTCAATAACGTGGGTTTCAACATGAATAGAGTCCTTATTTTGCTTGAAGTTAAATGGCTTAACCAGAGAAATTGCCGGGCGGCAAATACCGCCCGGGCGACTTGGTGTTAGTCGTGATCGCGGTCGTGATGATCGTGTTCGCGCTCACGTTCGGCTTCCGCCGCCAGGGTTTTGCTGAAGACAACCGTGCCGTCGATGTCCTTGAAGTCCACCGTCATGGCGCGGCTTTTTTTGTCGATATTCACTTCGCCAAAGAATTGCAGGCCGGCGTAAGGTGACAGATTGGCTTGGCCGGCTGGCGGCGCTTTCGAGAAAACCACTTGTGGGCCGAAGGTGCCGTCCGTGCTGTTAGGCCCGAAGGAACCGGCATTTAACGGACCGGCAACGAACTCCCAGAACGGCGCGAAGTCTTTGGAAGCCGCCTTGGCAGGATCGTAATAATGCGCTGCGGCATAGTGGACATCGGCAGTCAGCCAAACCAGGTTGTTGATATGCTCATGCTTGACAAAGCTCAACAAACGGGCAACTTCCAATTCCCGACCCGCGGCAGCGCCATCGTTACCGTTAGCAACCGCTTCCCAACGCGCTTGACCTTGGGCGGTGTTACCGTCACCAATATTCAAACCGATAGGCATGTCGGCGGAGATGACTTTCCAGGTGGCTTTTGAATTTTTCAACTCGTCCTGCAACCAAGCCATTTGCTCCGCACCGAGGAAGGCGGTTTCGGCATTTTCTTGTGATTGCAGATTAGCGGTATTCGGGCCGCGATAGCTACGCATATCCAACACAAACACATCCAACAATTTACCGTAGGAAATTTTGCGATAAATCCGCTCGGATTCTTCGGCATCGTGCGGACGCAGAGGTGCATATTCCAGGAAGGCTTTAGTGGCGCGGGCAATTAGCGTCGGTATATTTTTTTCGGTGTAGCGCGGATCGGCGCTCAGGTCTTTGGAATCTGACCAGTTATTCACCACCTCATGATCGTCCCACTGCCAGATTTGCGGCACTTCGGCATTGAAGCGGCGGACGTTTTCATCCAACAGATTGTATTTGTAGCGGCCACGGAACTCGTCCAAGGTTTCCGCGACTTTACTCACTTCCGGCGTCACCACGTTAGTCCAGAGCTGACCATTCTCGGCCAGCTTGCTCTCCGGAATCGGGCCGTCGGAATACACATTGTCGCCGCTTTGAATGAAAAACTGCGGCTGCACTTGGCGCATGGCTTCGTAAATCTTCATGCCGCCGAAGCTTTCGTTGATACCCCAACCTTGGCCGGCGGTATCCCCGCCCCAGACAAAGCGAATATCGTCGCGTTTACCGATAGTATGAAAATGTCCAATGACCGGTTCGCTTTTGCCGCGGGCGTTGGTCAAATCTTCAAACCAGACTTTGACATAAACGTCTTTGCCCTCGGGTAAACCGGTCAGGTCTTGGCGGGCGGTAAAGTCGGTCTCGGCCAATGCATACGGACCACGCACACTAATCGCGTCATTAAACTGCGGGTTATAAGCATATTTCAGCATCATGCGCGAAGGGCGGTCGGCACGGCTCCAAACTATCGCGCGGCCGGGTGCCAAATCGCCGATCTGGATGCCTTGCTCCATTTGCGGCACATCAACGGTTTGCGCAAATACCGGCGCATTCAGCGCTAACAGGCCGGCGATTGCCAATGCCAGTTTGGCCGGTTTTAAAAAATGACAGCTGGGTTTTAATAATTGCATCGCGACTGCTCCTAAGCATTGTGAAGAGGCCCGGATTATAGGCAGCGGCAAATGACAATCTGATTAAGGTCCGCAGAGAAAGAACCGGAATGATTTGCAGCCGATTCCAGCGGCAGAGAAGCTTTCCGTTTGCTAGGCACCAAGCGGGCGCAACCCACCGCGTTTTGTGACGTGCTTCGCATTTAGGCACGGTTGTTGCTAAGCAACATTTTGTCTTTCGCTTTTTATTTCAATTAGTTACGATTGGTCTATTATTGATACTCCGCTAAAGCTCGGCGTTTGGTTCACGGATGGATTAACAATTGCTTAGCCGCCGATAACGGCATACCTGAGCAGACCGGCAAGTTGTTTTACCAAGTGCGCATATCAACATGCCATTCAAGCCGATACGACTAACAGTCGCCGGTATATGCCAGCTATAGCATTAAAAACTATAACAATAGCAAGCAAGAGGAAGGAATCATGATCAAACCCGGAAGCACGCGGCGCGGCGCCAAATCCAAACAGCTGAATCGTTTATTGACGATTCCGGTATCCCATATCAGCGAATTAGTCCGCTGGATGCTCGACTACGGCGGAGTGCCGTACCGGGAAGAAGGCAGTGTGCCGATGCTGCATTTACCCGCTTTCCTGTTGGCCGGCGCCGATGCTAAGGCCATGCCGGTGTTGATCACCAGCGAAGCAACCTTATGTACCATGCGCGAATCGCTGCAATACATCGATGCCCGTTTACCCGCTGAACTGCGGCTTTATCCACGCGACGAGAAAGGCATGGCGGAAACCGAACGCTTGCTGGCGTTGCTGGTCGACAAATTGGGCTTGGCAACGCGCAATTACGGCTATGCGATGTTGCTACCACACAAAGAAACGGTGCTTTCGTTCTGGCAACAGCGGGTGCCTAACTGGCAAAAATGGTTGGCCGAACGCGCTTATCCCGTATTGGCTAAAGCCATGGAAAAATCCCTACCTGCCGATCCCGGACAAGTCGAACCCTGCAAACAACAAATCGAAGCGATCTTTGCGGAGCTGGACGCGCTGCTGGCCGACGGCAGAGCCTATTTGCTGGGTAAGCAACCCAGCATCGCCGATTATTGTCTAGCAGCGCTATCCGCGCCGGTGTTGTTGCCGGCCCAATTCGGCGGCGTACAGCCGACCAAGGCAGAGTTACCGACCGCCTACCAGGCTTTTGTCGAGCAATTGACGGCCACACCCACCGGCACCCTGGCTTTGAAAATGTACCGCGAACATCGACCAGCGCCGGCACCAGTGCTGGACTATCACCCCACATCCACCACCCCGCAAAATATAGTCAGTTACTACCTGGCCCGCGGCGTTGCAATGTTGACCGGAGCCACGGTGCAGCGCTGGCTATTCGGGCTGTTACGCAAGCACAAGCCGGTGTTGGTGCTGGGAAAACGCGCATTGGTGACGCGAGATAGCGATGTGCGCGAGACCTTGGCGCGCGATACCGAATTCACCATCGCCGAAATCAACGCCCCGAATATGCAGCGTTTGAACGGGCCGTTTTTCTTAGGGATGGACCGCTCGGAAGCCTACAGCAAAGAACAAGGCGCACTGCGCCGGGTCATCAAGCCCGGCGAAGACCAACTGATTCGCCGCATCGTCCGCCAGCATTGCGACGAGATGATCCAAGCAGCCTTGCCGCTGGGCCGGATTGATATGGTGTCGCAATTAACCCGCCCGGTAGCGCGGCGTTTTATTCGCGATTACCTCGGCGTGCCGGGCCCAGACGAAGTGACGATGATGCGCTGGATGCGTTCCTTGTTTCACGATCTATTTTTAAATCTCAGCAACAATCGCAGCATTCAAATCACCGCAGAACAATCGTTCCGGGAAATGGGGCCGTATCTGCTGAATCTGATCGCCGAACGCCGGGAGCGCATCAAACAAGGCGAGCAGTTCGAAGATTTTCTATCGCGGCTAATCAAAATGGGCATGGACGGCGAACACGATCTGGACGACGACGGCATCCGCCGCAACATCTCCGGCTTGATCGTCGGCGCGCTGGATACCACCTCAATGGCAACCACCTTGATTGTCGAGCAATTGCTCAGCAAGCCGGATGTATTGCAACGCGCCAAACAGGCGGTCGATGACGAAGACAAGCTATTGCATTTGTGCTTCGACGTGTTTCGTTTCAACACCATGGCGGCGGCGATGCGGCGGCATTGTAAGAACGGCGCGGAGATTGCCGGCGTGAAAATTCCGCCCGGTGCCGAAGTCTTCGCCTTTACCGCCTCGGCGATGTTCGACGAAAGCGCCTGGCCGGAGCCGTTCAGCGTACGCGAAGATCGTGCGCTGGATCGCTATATGCACTTTGGCGATGGCATGCACCGCTGTTTTGGCGAATACATCAATCGCATCCAAATCCCGACCTTGGTAGCCAGTTTGCTGCGCTTGAACAACTTAAAAATATCCAGCGGCATCTTGTACGACGGACCGTTTCCCGATCAATTTGTCCTGAGTTTTGATCGGTAATTTCTTCACCAGCACGATAATAATTTCAAGAGGACGTGTGTATGCAACAAAACCCCATGACCGTTATCACGGAGATATTGCCGGACCAGCTGGAAACGCTGGAAAAGTATCTGGCGCCGATAGGCACGGATATCAAAAACAATCCGGTGATTAAATTTTCCAATTATCAACAGCTGCACTACTGTACCTTTTTCGTTATCCCCGGCACGCATCCCTCGGAGGTGGATACCGGCGAGCCGGCCCTGCTGGCGTTTGAGGCCAATATCGACGGCGATGTGAAGCAATTCATCACAGATTTGCTTGCCGGAAACCCGGACTTTGTGAATACCGTCTATAGCTGCTGCAAGGATTATCCGGGCAATAACACCAGCCAACTGGCCGACTATTTATTGAAAAACGATTTCGGTGCTAATGCCTTTTACGTCGCCCACCCCGGCCAGACCCGCAATACGATTGTCGAGCAACAGCAAATCCGCCAGCGTATCCAAGACTATATTGATGCCAATCGCCCGGAATTGGCGGCTAAACAGCCCGCCGAGATTCATGCCGAGATCGTCAAGCATTTAGGCACCATCAACAAACCCACGCCGCAGCCGTTTTTAAATAGTGCCGGCCAGATGATATTCAATGGTTTGCTGGGGGTATTAGGCATTCTGCTGGTAGGCGGCTTCTTCGGCATGTTCGGGCCGCTGGTGGAGTTTTTGGCAGTATTGGTACTGATCGCCGGCGTCGCCTTCGCGGTGCTGTTGCGCTGGAACGAGATGCGCGACAAACAGGACGACAAGCCCTGGGTTGTTTCCGAGCAAATGGAAGCTATTCAGCGCGTGGAAGACCGGCAATTGCAAAATCATCTGACCAGCGTCATTGAAATCAAACCCGGCTGGTTCAGATTGACCACCTTACGCGTCGTGCTGGCCGGCATCAATCTGGTGGCCAAACTGGTGGCTACCAAGGGCGACTTGAGCGGCATCGTCACCATCCATTTTGCCCGCTGGGTGATTCTGCCCGGCAACAAGCGCTTGTTATTCATGAGCAACTACGACGGTAGCTGGGAAAACTATCTGGGCGAATTTATCGACCACGCCAGCGTCGGCTTGACCGCGGTGTGGAGCAACACCCAACTGGGTAAGGACCGCGGCTTTCCGGATACGCAATGGCTGGCCTTGCGCGGCGGCTCCCGCGACGAACAACGTTTCAAAAATTTCGCCAGAAACAGCCAGCTCGCCGAGTTGGTTTGGTATAGCGCCTACATCGATTTGTCCGTGAAAAATGTCGCCAATAACCGGGCGATTCACGAAGGCTTGTTTTCCACGACCAATCTGGCTGCTTGGCTGAAATGCTTATAAAAGGACTCCAACAATGACCACCATCGATAAATTAGAAGACGTACAAGGCATCGTGTTTAGCGGCTATAACAAGCATATGGCCAACTGTAGCTATTACCTGTTAAAAATCGACGATGCCGGCAAAACCAAGCCCTGGCTGAAAAATCTGGTCGAACAAAAGCAAATCAGCCACGGCGCAGATAAACCGACCGACGAAACCGAAAACCGCATAAACCTGGCAATCAGTTATTCCGGTTTCGAACAGCTAAATCTGGATAAAGACAGCCTGTACAGCTTTGAGCTGTCCTTCCGGGAAGGCATGCATTCCGAGCATCGTTCGGCCCTATTGGGCGACCGTGGCATCAACGATCCTAGCGTGTGGGATTGGGGCAGCGGCGCCAAACGGGTGGATATGTTATTCATGCTGTTTTCCAAAAACGACGCTATCCACAACGCCAGCCAGAAATACCATGAAAAGGCCTTTAAGGGCGCCGGCTTGAGCGTCGTGCAGCGCTTGGATGCCGGCGAGAAAAAGCAGGACGCCAACGGCTTTACCTTGGAGCATTTCGGCTTTGCGGACGGCATTTCCGACCCTGTCGTAGACGGCTTCCCTACCACTACCGGCTCTGGCGAAATTGCCACCGGCGAGTTTTTGCTGGGTTATCCGAATCAATACGACGGCAAGCTTACCAAAATGCCACAGTTGGGTACTGCCGGCGAAGCCTTTGGCAAAAACGGCACCTATCTGGTGTTACGCCAGTTGAAGCAAGATGTCGGCGCATTCTGGCAATTCATGGAAGAAGAAGCCGCACGCCAAGGTATTACCGCCGACTATCTGGCCGCCAAGTTCGTCGGCCGCTGGAAAAGCGGTGCAGTGGTGGAGCCCAATCAGGACACCGACCCTAACAAGGTCGATAACAGTTTTAACTTTACCAAAGACCCGCATGGCACCGGCTGCCCACTGGGCTCGCACATTCGCCGCGCCAATCCCAGAGCAGTGGGCTTAGGCGCGACCGAAGCGGAAGCGCTAAAAGTCGCCAACCGCCATCGCATCCTGCGCCGCGGCCGCAGCTACGGCAATTTTCTGGAAAACCCGGCAAAAGACGACGGCAAAGAACGCGGCTTGTTGTTCATCTGCTTGAACGCGAATATCGAGCGCCAGTTCGAATTTGTGCAACACACCTGGATCAACAGCGTCAAATTCGCCGGTTTGTACGACGAAGACGACCCCTTGATCGGCAGCGGCGTGGCGGAAAATCGTAATTTTACGATTCAGGATGAACCATTGCGGCGGCGGGTTTGCGGGTTTCAGCAGTTTGTGACGACGCGCGGCGGCAGTTATTTCTTTTTGCCTAGTTTGAGTGCGTTGGGGTTGCTGGGGAGTTCCTGATTGAACATTTTGAAGTAAGCATTTCCCGCTGGATAAGCTTGGCGAAAGGAGCGCAGGCTCCGTTCGCCAAGCTGCGGCAACGATGCCAAAGCGTTGCGGCTCCCACGCCCCCTTCTCCTCAACCTTTGGGTGCAACATACCTAAATTCTCGGAGCAATTGGTCATTTAAACTTTTCATTTTGCCTCATGGCAAACTCTAGACGCTTCTTCTATGCTTAAAATCAATGATTAACGGCCTGGAGGAGTTGATGAGCATCAAGAATTGGCCCGCGGACGAACGACCCCGCGAAAAACTGTTGCAACGCGGCGCCACCGCGCTGACTGACGCCGAGCTGTTGGCGATTTTTCTGCGCACCGGCACGCCCGGAAAATCGGCGGTGGATATGGCCCGCGACTTGTTGAGCGAATACGGTTCCTTGCAAGCTTTGCTCGGCGCCGATCAACACCGCTTCTGCCAAAGCAACGGTTTAGGCGATGCGAAATACGCTCAGCTGCAAGCGGTGTTGGAAATGGCCGGCCGCCATTTCGCCGAGGTCCTGCAGCGCGGCAATGCCTTGACCAGCCCTGACATCACTCGCGCCTATCTCAGCGCCCAATTGCGCAGCTACAGTTACGAAGTGTTCGCTTGCCTGTTTCTGGACAATCAGCATCGGGTGATTCAGTGGGAAGAACTATTTAGAGGCACCATCGACGGCGCCAGCGTCTATCCGCGCGAAGTGGCAAAGCGGGCCTTGTTTCACCACGCCGCAGCGGTCATATTTGCGCACAACCATCCGTCCGGCATCAATGAACCCAGTCAGGCCGACAGGCAAATCACCGACAAACTGAAACAGGCCCTAGGCCTGTTCGATATTCGCGTGTTGGACCATTTTATCGTCGGCGACGGCCAGCCCTTTTCGTTCGCCGAGCATGGCCTGCTTTAATCGCCCAGGCTATTTATTGGCTATCTTGACCAATCGTGGGCCGGTACTGGCTCAGCACCCGCTCCGCCAGACGCGAAAACGGCATGCTCTGGATCCACACTGAACCCGTACCTTTCAAGGTCGCCAGAAACAGCCCCTCGCCACCAAACAGCATGCTTTTCAAGCCACCGCTCATGCCGATGTTGTAATCAATGTCGCCGCTGAAGGCCACCAGACAGCCGGTATCCAGACGCAAGGTTTCGTTACGCAATTCCTTGCGAATCACCGTGCCGCCGGCATGAATAAAGGCCATTCCGTCACCGCGCAGGCGTTGCAGAATAAAGCCTTCGCCGCCGAAAAAGCCGCTGCCC
Organism: Methylomonas sp. MK1; assembly: GCF_000365425.1. Lineage (NCBI taxonomy): Bacteria > Pseudomonadati > Pseudomonadota > Gammaproteobacteria > Methylococcales > Methylococcaceae > Methylomonas > Methylomonas sp. MK1. The sequence continues at coordinate 254,205 of NZ_AQOV01000002.1, read as the reverse complement.
AAGCGTTTGTTAAAGGCAATATCCACTTGGGTGCCGTAGGCGGCAGCCAAAAACGCCGATTTCTGGCAAATCACCTCCTCACCCAATTCAGCCATATTCAATGCCGCGATTGAGCCGGGAAACGGCGCGGCAAACGCCACCCGGCGTTTTTGCGAACCGTGATTGGTAAAATGAGTCAAAAATACCGACTCACCGGTCAGCATACGTTTGCCGATACCAAACAGTTTATCCATCACCCCGCCGGAACCGTCGCCCATCTTGGCTTCAAAGTCGATATCTTGTTCGAGATAGGTCATCGCCCCCGCTTCGGCGATCACGGTTTCTTTGGGGTCGAGCTCGACTTCGACCATTTGAATGTCATGACCGATAATCTGAAAATCGACTTGATGGCAACGCATGGGTATATCCTCTTATTGAGTTGAAAAATTAAACGCTTGCTGAGCAGACTCAACCGAGCTGAAAAAATTCATAGCAGCCGCGGCCATGCTGTTTGGCAAGATACATGGCCTGATCGGCGTGACTGAGTAAGCAATCCGGCGTACCCACATCCAGCGGACATAAAGTAATACCGCTACTGACGCCAATCTTGGCGGTTTGCCCGCCGATATAGTAGGGCTGGGAAATCGCCTGATGAACACGCAACAAAGCCTGCTCACACTGCGGCTTGGATTCCAGACCTCCCATCAATAAGGCAAATTCGTCGCCGCCTAATCGGCACACCGTATCATCCTCGCGCAGATTAGCCTTTATCCGCTCAGCCACCTCGATCAGCAATGTATCACCAGCTTCGTGACCGAACTGGTCGTTGACCTGTTTGAAACCGTCCAGATCCATATACACGACGCCCAATAACGTACTATCGCGTTTACAGCGCGCCAAGGCCTGACAAAATCTGTCGTTGAACAAGATACGATTGGGCAATTGCGTCAATGGATCGTGATGTGCCAAGCGCTCCAGTTCCTGCTGCTGGAGTTTGGCTTGAGTAATGTCGGAAAACAAACCGACATAATTCAGAATTTCGCCGGTGCGGTTGCGCATCGCCGAGATCGTCAGCAATTCGACATATAACTCGCCGCTCTTCTTGCGATTCCATATCTCGCCTTGCCAACAGCCCTCGGTTTGCAGGGTTTGCCACAAGTTTTTATAAAACTGCGAATCATGTTTTCCCGATTGCAGAATACTATGATTGCGGCCGATCACTTCCTCGCGGGTATAACCGGTTATTGCGCAAAATGTCGGATTAGCATCGATAATGTTACCGGCCGCATCGGTGATGGTGATGCCTTCATGCGCATCGCTAAACACCCTGGCCGCCAATTGCAGCTTATCTTCGGCGCGTTTGCGCTCGGTAATATTGGTCAAAATACAATGAATAACCGCCGGACGGGTTTTATCGCCTTGCAAGCGGCCGTCGAGAATCACGGTCAGCATGTGCCCCAATTTTGTCAGCAACGACAATTCGCATTCCAACAAACCATAATGATTGAGCATTTGCAGTTTTAATTGAAAATCCTGAACCGATTCCGGCGCGACAAATTCAAACAATTTTCGGCCTATAAGTTCATCAACGTCGTAGTCCAGCAGCGCGCACAATTGCGGATTAACATCCAACAAATTACCTTGCCTATCCAGTGCCAGATAAGCCACCGGCGAGTTTTCGAACAAGCTGCGGAACCTACTTTCGCTTTGCTGTAAGGACTCGGTCAATTGCAGGGCAATCGCCGCGTTTCGGCGCGCATTGATATAGGCCCAGGTAATAAAAAACAGCAAAAAGCTGATCAGCACCAACGCCAATACTTCAACCCAGGGCGGCTCGAATTTGGCGGTCTTGCTGAAGGCTGGCATGGCCGTGTAACGCAACGTCCAAAAATGCCCGCCCAAATCCAGACGCTGGCTGCGTGTCTTGGCATCATCCTGGGTTTTAAACGCTGCCGGCATCAAGCCGGTCTGGCTATCGTAAAGCAGGCCATCGGCTCTCAGATCGTCCTGATCAAAAATTTCCAGGCGCAAGGCCAATAAATCCTGTCCCAGGATGGCTTTCAGCAAGTCATTCATGCGGTAAGGAATATATACCCAGCCCAGTAGAGCGGAACGGCGCTGCTCTAAGGTTTGCGGGATGCTGCCGTTGCGATACACCGGGAAGTACGCCAACATTCCGGCTTGTAAATCGGCCTTGGTTTCCTGGATTAGAACCACCTTACCAGTGTAGGCCAACTCGCCGTTATCCCGCGCGCGCTCCATCGCTTTGCGCCGAATCGGTTCTGAGTACATATCGTAACCGAACGCGCGGAGATTGCGGCCGCTGAACGGTTCCAAATAGATGATGCTGGAATACTCGGTGCGCGGCTCTAACGGATTAACTACATAGTCAGGAAAACCCTGGGGGCGAATATCGGCAATATGCTGTTCGAGCTGCCCGGCGGGAATCCGAACCGTATAGCCCACGCCTTGCACCCCGGGATGGCTGCGATCCAACTCCAGCATTTCGACAAAAGCGCGCCAGTCCTCTCGGGTAACCTCGTCGCTGGCGGCGAATAAGCCGGCGGCGCTGCGTAGCGTTTGGCCATGCAAAGCCATGCGCTTGCTGATGTCGCTGGTAAGGCGTTGGGTTTCGAAATCGAAATATTCCTGTAACCGCTGCTGATAACGCCAATTCAGATCTTGCCAAGCCACAAACAAGGCAGACAGCGAAATCAGCAAAATCAGCAGAGCCGGATAGTAATGCCGGTAGCGCGCCAATAACTTTTGTGGAGCAGGGCCAGTAGTCATGCTTTCCCCTGTTGATATCGGAATATTCCGTTTCAGACCGTCGACCAAATTTACGCCTAAATCTGCGCTTAAAAGTATAGCGTGGTCGTTGCGATTAGTATCCGGCGGAATTCGGCATCAAACCATCGGTACTCACTGCTTGAAGATAATCCCCTGGGCGCTTCGGAATAGTTAAATCTGTGGCCGGCGCTGCTCTAACTTTCTAGCGGTTTGGGCAAAGCATTAGAGGCCGAGTGGGTGACGACCGGGAGAAGGCAATTGTTTAAACAGGTTGGGTGCCAGTCCTGTGTGGGCAGTTGGGCTCCCGCTGGAGCGGGAGTGCCCGATATTTTAAGAACCTGCTTAATACGCCAGCAAGTTCACCAAAATCTGTTGGTAAATCCGACTCAAAACTTCCAACTCATCCAGACCGATATGTTCGTTAACTTTGTGAATACTGGCGTTCAACGGCCCCAGCTCAATCACTTGCGCACCGGTCGGCGCGATAAAACGGCCGTCAGAGGTGCCGCCGCCGGTATCGTCCAAAGTCTGGAAGCGGCAGACGCTTTCAATCGCCGCATGCGTGGCGTCGATTAATTCGCCTTGCGAAGTCAGAAACGGATTACCCGACAATCGCCATTGCAGATCGTATTTAAAACCGTGTTTGTCCAAAATCGCTTGGGTGCGGCTCTTGATGGTGGCTTCATCCAACTCAGTGCAAAAACGCAAATTAAACTGCACTTCCACCTGGCCGGGAATGATGTTTTCCGCACCGGTGCCGCCGTTGATATTCGACACCTGCAAGCGGGTTGGCGGGAAGAATTGATTGCCGTGATCCCACACTTCCTCGGTCAACTCTTTTAAAGCCGGCGCAAACGTATGAATCGGATTTTCCGCCAATTCCGGATAAGCCACGTGGCCTTGAATACCCAGCACTGTCAGCTTGGCGCATAAGGAGCCGCGCCGCCCGACCCGAATCACATCGCCGATTTTTTTATCGCTCGAGGGTTCACCGACCAGACACCAGTCGATCTTTTCGCCGCGTTGTTCCAGCACTTCGACCACTTTGACCACACCGTGAGTGGCTATGCCCTCCTCGTCGCTGGTCATCATGATGGCTATCGAGCCTTTGTGCTCGGGATATTCAGCCACAAAACGCTCGACGGCCGTGACGAATGCAGCAATGCCGCCTTTCATATCCGCCGCACCACGGCCATAAAGCTTGCCGTCGCGGATGGTCGGTTCGAACGGTGGCGAATCCCAAGCCGCTAACGGCCCGGTCGGCACCACGTCGGTATGCCCTAAGAATACAAACAGCGGCGCCTGTTGCCCTTTTCGCAGCCAGAGGTTTTGGGTGTCGGCAAAATTCAGGCGTTCGTCAGTAAAGCCAAGCTTGGTCAAACGTTGCGCCAGCAAATCCTGACAACCGGCATCGGTGGGGGTCACTGATTCGCGACGAATCAGCGCTTCTAACAAAGAAAGGGTTTCGCTCATTATTCGGTAGGGTACTGATCGGGGTTGAAGCCGACGATCAGTTGCTGTCCATTATCGAGAATCGGGCGCTTGATCAAGGTCGGCACAGCCAGCATGAGTTGCACGGCTTTGTCGGGGGTTAAATCGGATTTTTGGGCGTCGTCCAGTTGGCGCCAGCTAGTACTGCGCTGGTTAAGCACGGCATCCACGCCCAGCGCATCGACAAAACTTTGCAGCAAAGCCGCATCCAGCCCATCGATCCGATAATCGTGGAAGCGGTAGGCAATCTGCCGCGCTTCCAGCCAGGTTCGCGCCTTTTTGACGCTATCGCAGTTTTTGATACCGTAAACTACGATCATGCAGTATTAGCCTTCTTCGCCGGCCAGCAGTTCTTCGATGCTGGGCAGTGAGTCGTCGGCTTTGGCACGGGCTTTGTAGACATCGACAAATTCCATGAAGGCTTGCTCCAAATCGTCCAGTACTTCTTCCTCGTCGGTCACCTCGTCTTCCGGGATCTCGCCGGATTCCAGATAATCTTTTTGGATAGCGATCTCGCCGTTCAGGGACAACAAGGCGAGGATTAGGGCATTATTGGAAATATTTTCTGGCATGGTGTGCTCGCAGGTTAGGATTGAAGAGAAAAACGGAGCCGGCAAAGCGGCATTAAAATCAGGTGCGCGGCTGCAGCGTATCGAAAGGGTTCGCATTCATGCTGTTTGGCCTCCTTGGCACTAGTGGCAACATTGTAACGCATAGCCGCTCATCCTTGCCATGCGTTAACGCACCCTCAGCTACCACAACGTTCCCGTCCTGAATTCGACTGCTTGGCATCGCAGTAGTTTGATTCGCGAACGCTAGCTTACCAGCTCGATATACAAATGCATTAGTCGGCCTCGAAAATCCCTCATGCCGACTCAACACTCACAGCGAGAGACGCCAGCCGGACACGCAAAATGTCTAAAGCCGTTTCAACTGTATCCGCGTTCTTAATGCCGGCAGCCAACTTCTGCTGGAAAAATGCAAGCAAGGCAAATTATGCGGCGTAATAGTCACTTGCCAATGTTCATCTCGAAAAAACGTCAGTTTTAAATTGGCTTCGTCCAGCACCAACACCTCGTTCAACAAAAATGAGCCGTAGGGCACGCCAAACGATCGCACCGCCAACACCTTAAGTTGGCTATCCAGCAAGATTATCTCCGTGGCTTCTTCAAAGGGACAATCCCAATCGCAGATTAATAGGTATTCGTGGGCCGGCGTTTGAAATTGATGTAAAAGCCGGTAGCCCGGCACATAACAAGAACTCGGCAGACCCTTGATCAACAACTGCGTCTGCAACGGCCAGTGTTGATATTCTCCGGCATGATCTTTCAAAGAAAAAATATCGATTGTTTGCATCAGTTCGATTTGGAAAAACGCGTGTCCGGATTGATTTTCTCATAGTCGATAGCCCGGCAAATTGGCGTTAATCCATAGTCACTTGGGCGCATCGTTTAGCTGAAACTTCGGCACCACAAGCCGAAATCCCCCATTTTATTGGCCTCGTTGTTTACAATAGCCGCTAAAGCACTTTTTTAACCGAGAAAATCAGCTCAATTCAGTTCACTTGCGAAGCATGGAGCCGAACTCGTACCACCTCATACCGCAACACCATTAAAGTACAGGACATATTTCCCCAATGAAATTTACCGACACGGGCACCCTGATCAACTGGCAATTAGACGATATTCATATTATCCAACCCTTACACGACAAACCAGACGGCGGCTCGCGGGGCGGCGTGTATCTGTGCATACCCAACTTTGAAGAATTAACACCGCCCTTCGCACTTAAACACGGCGAATACCGGATAACACCTTGCGACAGCGATCTGCCGCATCAAAAAAACCTCACAGCGCCGGCTGATGTGAATTGGGGCTCTGTCGAGGTAATCACCGACTGGCAAGAGCTGACGGAAGCCAACAGCAAAACCCTGACCGTCAGCACCCGCATTCGCGCGGTGTCGGAAACCGCCCTGGTTCGCCCCGGCTTCCACCCTTATTTCTCGATTTCGCCTAACAGCTTTATCGACATTGAGGATACGCAGATCGAAGTTGCAACGCTCCCGCACGATAGCTTGAGGGTACACTACGCAAAATCGCCAACAGCACCGGTCAAATTAACTACAGCCGATTACACGGTCAGCATGACTTGCGACATCTCGCCGTTGACGGAAGGTCTAACATTGGCATTTGGGATTTGGAGCGATAAAAAAGCGGAGTATGTCTGCATTGAGCCGATTATCGGCGATCAACCAGGCCCGGACGGCCTGCCGACGCCGTTGACCTTACAACAGGATGAGGAGTTGGTGATGGTGTTTACGATTCGGGCGGATGGCAGAGTTTGAAAACATCTCCATGTGGGTTACTAAATAATAAACAACCCCTCAATGGAGAACGGCAGGTTTTTTGTTTGTATATCATATTGCGCGAAGCGTTCTCTGAAAGATCGAGAGTTATATCCTGAAGTTTTAGAAATACTCACGCTTATTCCGGATTTATTATTCGGCAGCAATCATACTGTCCTTAGACTTGATCCTATCGCTCAACAATTTGGCCTCTGTCAACAACAATAATTCTTGCCCATATTTTATTGTCGATAACATCCCTTGCATTAAGGAAAGCAAAGCTCCTATTGAGCATACCGCATAGCTAATTGGAGAAGAATCTCTTGCAGACAAGGCGTAAGTTAACATCAAAATTGCCAGTACAAATTCAAAAATGCTATCCAATCTTATTTTGTTGAGATTTATGCACGCCAGAACTAAATCATGATCCGAGTTTGCCAAACTATGAATCCGTTCATTACGGAGCTTTGCTAACTTTTCATTTCGCTCCGCCCATCGAGTAACTAAATAGGCATATTTCCGCTGCATAAAAGCTAAAGCCAGTGTAGAGAATAAGTTAATAACTATTCCTACAAAAACCACGCTAATCCACCACTCTGGTGTTTTCACTAAACTCAAAAAATTATCCATTTGTAATTAAGAAATGACTAACAAGCAATTTAGGTATAACAATATTATCGGTCGGGGTTTACAACCCCGACCAGCAATGTTTTAGAGTTGTTTGCAGTTTCACGAAAATGTCACCGAAGAGATGACAAATCTTCAGCTGACCTGGCGGAAATCGTCAATCAATCCCGCAACAACTCATTAATCCCGGTTTTGCTGCGAGTTTTCTCGTCCACCTGCTTAATGATCACCGCGCAATACAAGCTGTGGCTGCCGTCTTTGGAAGGCAGATTGCCGGATACAACTACCGAGCCGGCAGGGATACGTCCGTAGCTGACTTCGCCGGTCATGCGGTTGAAAATTTTGGTGCTTTGGCCAATGTAGACGCCCATTGATACCACACAGTTGTCTTCGACGATGACGCCTTCGACGATTTCGGAGCGGGCGCCGATGAAGCAGTTGTCGCCGATGATGGTAGGGTTGGCTTGCAGCGGCTCCAACACGCCGCCGATGCCGACGCCGCCGGATAAATGCACGTTTTTACCGATTTGCGCGCAAGAGCCGACCGTTACCCAGGTATCGACCATCGTGCCGCTGTCGACGTAAGCGCCGATGTTGACGTAAGACGGCATCAGGATCGCGCCGGGGGCAATGTAGGAACCGTAACGGGCTACCGCATTCGGCACCACGCGGACGCCGGCTTGAGCAAAATCGGCTTCGCTGTATTGACCGAATTTGGTCGGCACTTTGTCGTAGTAACGCACGTCGCCGCTTTCGATGACTTTGTTTTCGTTGATGCGAAACGACAGTAGCACGGCTTTTTTCAGCCATTGATTGGTGACCCAATCGCCGTCTTTTTTCTCGGCGACGCGAGCTTCGCCTTTGTCGAGCATATTCAAGACTTCGGCTACCGCGTTGCGGACTTCGGCGGAGACGGTGGACGGGCTGATGTCGGCGCGGTTTTCAAAGGCGTCGTTGATGATGGTTTCCAGGTTTGACATGGTATTTCTTAGGGTTAGTGATTAACGGGGATAGGATGTGCCGACGCAGGAGGCGCATCGTCTTCGCGACCGATGCGCTTCACGTTGTTCAGCACATCCTATGGGTTGTTTTCATTGAGAAATGCTTTAATCCGTTGCGCAGCTTCTACACACTCTTCAATAGGCGCGACCAAGGCAATCCGCACATGATTGGCGCCGGGATTGATGCCGCCGCTATCGCGCGACAAGTAGCTGCCGGGCAGTACCGTAATGTTTTGCTCGGCAAACAGCTTTTGCGCAAATTCTGTATCCGAGATCGGTGTCTTCAGCCAGATGTAAAAGCTGGCCTGCGGCCGGCTAACCTCGCAGACATCCTGCAAAATTTCGATAAACGCGCTGAACTTGTCGCGGTACAACTGGCGGTTGTGCTTGACGTGCTCCTCGTCGTTCCAAGCGGCGATGCTTGCGTACTGGGTCGGCACCGGCATCGGGCAGCCGTGGTAGGTGCGGTATTTAAAATACTGCTTCAACACCTCGGCGTCGCCGGCGACAAAGCCGGAACGCAAGCCCGGCGCATTGGAGCGCTTGGACAGGCTTTGGAAAATCACACAGCGTTTGAAATCGGTAATACCGGCCTGATAAGCGCTTTGCAACAAACCTTGCGGGGGATGGGCTTCGTCGTCATAGAGTTCGGTGTAACACTCGTCGGAGGCGACGACAAAATCGTACTTGTCGGCCAAAGCTAATAATTTCAGATGATCGGCTGGAGTCAGCACCGTGCCAGTCGGGTTGCCGGGCGAGCAGATAAAAATCAACTGGCAGCGTTGCCAAATCGCCTCCGGCACGCTGTCAAAGTCCGGCAAGTAGCCGTCGGTCTCAACCGTATTCAGATAATACGGCTCGGCGCCTGCCAGCAGAGCTGCACCTTCGTAGATCTGATAAAACGGATTGGGCATGATCACCACCGGCTTGTCGGCGGGATCGACCACGGCCTGCACCAAGGAAAACAAGGCCTCGCGAGTGCCGTTGACCGGCAACACCTGGGTTTCGGCGTCCACACCACCGGGCGGAATCCCAAAGCGGCGGCAAGTCCAGTCGGCAAAAGCCTGACGCAGTTCCGGCAAACCTTTGGTAGTGGGGTATTGGGTCAAGCCGTGCAAATGTTGCAGCAAGGCTTCCTGAATAAAGTGCGGGGTGGCGTGCTTGGGTTCGCCAATCGACAGCGCGATATGCGCTTTATCGGCTGGCGGCGTAATGCCTTGTTTCAGCGTGGCAAGCTTTTCAAACGGGTAAGGATGTAACTGGGATAAATGCGGGTTCATTATTTGCTGCAACGCGGTTGTCTGCCGGCACCCCAGGCTTGTTGCTGTAGCTGGACGGCTCTGCCCATATTTTGATTCAAATTATCGATGCGGCTGGCATGCGATGGATGAGTGGACATAAATTCGATAGGCTGACCGCCTTGCGCGGCTTTGTCCATTTTCAACCATAAATTGACGCTCTGCCGCGGGTCGAAGCCGGCCTTGGCCATTAAATCCAAGCCTATGGTATCGGCTTCGGTTTCGTGAATCCGGCTGTACGGCAGGATTACGCCATATTGCGCGCCCACGCCCAACAGGCCCAATGCAGTTTGACCCAACGCGGTTTGCGGCTGCGTCACCGCTTGTACCATGGCCAGACCGGTGCTGACCGCCGTTTCCTGCGACAAGCGCTCGTTGCTGTGTCTGGATAAGACATGGCCGATTTCATGACCGATTACCGCCGCCAGTTGGTCCTGGTTATCCACCAGATTGATAAGTCCGGTATGCACGCCGATTTTGTTGCCAGGTAGGGCAAAGGCGTTCAAGGATTCGTCTTCAAACACCACCACTTCCCATTGCCCGCCGGTTTGCTGGGTAATAGCGTACGCCACGCATTGGGCGAACTGGCTGTAGCGCTGATTGCCGCTGATCGGGTTTTTGCTCTTCATACTGCTAAAGGCTTGCAAACCCATCTGATCGACCTGATTGTCCGGCATATAAATAAACTGCGAGCGGCCGGTGGGGCTGGTGGCACAAGCGTTTAGCAACAAGGAAACAGCTGTGCAAAGAAAGAGTTTTTTCAACATGGCGACAACATCCGCAAGGAAAAGAAGCGGCATTCTAGCGTAACTTGTGGGCCGGGGTTAAAAGCTTTTTGGCCAATCAAGCCCCGTTCCGACTCCGGATTGAACCCAGGCTATGTGCAGAGCAGCCCCTGGAAACACCTCGATTGTTTTTGTCAGCCGCTGCCAAAGAAATAAAAATCGCCGGGATTACGCGTTTTCCAGCATTTGTAAAAGTTGCTGCAAGCAAAACAGCGTCGCCTGCTGCCGTATCGACTGCCGGTCGCCGCTGAATTGTTTCTTCAAGCAAGCACCGTTAGCGCCACGCTTTTGCCAGGCGATAAATACGGTTCCGACCGGCTTTAGCGGCGTGCCGCCATCAGGCCCGGCAATACCGGTGACGGCCAAAGCCAGATCGGCCAGGCTATTGGTCAAAGTGCCCGCCACCATTTCCAAAGCAGTCTCTTCGCTAACTGCCCCCACTCTCGCCAAAGTCTCCGGTTTGACACCCAGCATATCGATCTTGGCATCGTTGCTGTAGGTGACAAAACCACGATCAAACCATCCGGAACTACCCGGCACATCGGTAATTGCCTTGGCAATACCGCCGCCGGTACAGGATTCGGACAAGGCTAGACGTAGACTTAGGATGTTTAGGCGATTGCCGAGTGCTTCGGCGAGTAAATAGCTTGGATCGTGCATGACAGTCCGGTTGGCTGATACGGCATCAAGCCGAGAAGGGATTTTGTTGCAGCGGATAGGTCATCGCTGCAACAAACAGACAAACTTACTTGGGTAGTTTGGCGATTTCCGCGACTTTTTCGAAATCGGCGCCGACGCTGATGATAAAACTAGTCACTTGCTCGATGCTCATGTCCGACTTGATCACTTTCGATTCGTGGACAATCACCGCAAAACCTGAAGTAGGATTGGGCGAGGTGGGTACAAACAACACATAACGGTCGTCGGTCTTGTTGGTAACGTAGGCAGGTACCCAAATGCCGTCTTTCGGATATTCGATGTACACCACTTCACGCGGCTCTTGCAACTGATGCCCGGCGATCATGTTCACCAGCTTTTTGGTGACGCGGTAAATCGTGCTTAGTAGCGGAATCCGCTCGATCAAGTGTTCGAACATCGCAATGATGGAAAACCGGCCCAGGCTGACCCGATGTCCCACATAGGTAATGGTCGCGAAACTGGCGGCAAACAACAGAAACGTCACCAGATAATTGTCGGAGTAACCGTAAACGAATTGAAACAAATCTGTAAGCCGGTCTTTTACGAACAAGACGATTTGCACAATCACCATAATCGGGATAAATGCCAGAACGCCGATCAGGGTGTGATTAAGGATTTTCTTCATGATGCGCCTACCTGTATTAATTATAGTTGTTAGGAAACTAGGTTTTAGCAGAGTTAGCCCGGTTAAGGAAGTCTCGATGCACGTAGTCCTTCCCAAATGAACATTGATGGGCTCAAGGTAACATTTTATATAGGCCGCGCGTCGCAATAGCCATAAGCGGCAGCAGTACTCCAGTCACCCACAGCAGCGAGTTCAACGTCACTTGACTGGCGCTGGCGTCCCAAATAGTCAGCGAACTGTTTAACGATATATTGGACGGTGCCAAAAACGGAAACAGGGACACACCCATGGTCAAAATCACCATCACCACCGTCACCGCGCTGGCCAGCAGCGCCCAATATGCCCTATCCAGACGCGTCAGCACCAGGGCGGCTATCCCGCAAACAAAGGCCAAAGTAGGCAACGCCCATAAGGCCGGTTCGTGTTCGTAATTGTCCAACCACAAGCCGTCGCCGCGCTTCACGAATTTAGTCAAGGGATTGGAAACGCCACTAGGCATAATGTCGGTAGTGACATGATAGCCTTCCAGATGGGTAATCCAGCCGCCCGCCAGCGCAAACAACACCAAAAAAGCCAGGCCGCCGGACATCGCCAAGGCTTTACTGCGCTGATAAAGCGCGTCTTGGCTATGCGTTTGCAGGTAAATCGCGCCATGCATCGTCAATAATGCCACGCAGGTAGCACCGACCAGCGAGGCAAACGGACTGAACAGCCCGGAAAAACTGCCCAGAAAAGCAATGTGCATATCGCTAGCCAAATGAAACGGTACGCCTTTCAACAGATTACCGGCCATCACCCCCAACAGCGCCGCCGGCAGCAAGCCACTGATAAACAGAGCTTTATCCCATTTTTTTAGCCAGTCTTCGCGAGTCACACTCGCTCTGAAATACCAACCCAAAGGCCGCACGAACAGCGATAACACCGTCAACAACAGCAAAGGCTGAAAACTGGCAAACGTCGCCGCATACACTGTTGGCCAGCCGGCAAACAACACACCGATGGTTGCCAATAGCCAGACCTGATTGCCGGCGCTGGTTGGCGCCAATCTGGCAACCAGCTCGGCGCGCTGCGCTTCGGAGGCATTCAAAAACGGTAACAACATGCTGACGCCGATCTCGATACCGCTGCTCAGCACAAAACCCACGACAAACAAGCCCAACACGCCCCAACAGACCAAGCGCAGCATTTCATAATCAAGCAACATGACTTGGCTCCTGGTTAAACGGCAACACTTCTACACTGCCCTGCTCGATAAATTTTAAAGTTAACATCACAGCCAACGCCAGCAGCCCGGTATATGCCAAACCGTAAGACGCTAGGCTGACTGCTAGATCGGCGACAGTCAGCGTGGACACACCTTGCCAGGTGGGCAGCATATCGGCAACCAACCAGGGCTGCCGGCCGAACTCCGAGATAAACCAGCCGCTGGCACTCGCCAGCCAAGGCAACGGTAAGGCATAAAGACTGGTTTTAAATAACCAGACATGGCGCCAACCGAGAATGCTAGAGGCATTCGCCGCTAAAAACAGCAGTGCCAGCAATACACCTGCTGCAATCATCAATCTATATCCCCAATACAATGGCGCGGTAGCCGGCACGCTGGCGCGCACGGCTAATTCTATCTGCGCCGGGTTGGCGTCGGTCACGCTCTCCCGCCAGCGCTTCAGCAATAAGGCATGGCCCAAATCGACTTTGGCGGCGGCAAATGCCGCCAGCAATTCCGGCTCCTTTTTGTCGTCGCGCAATTCTTGCAGCAGAGCATAAGCTTTTACGCCATTGCTGATGCGCTGGCGATTTTGCTCCAGAGTCGCATCATTGGGCAGACCGTTAGTGGCCGCCAGCTTGTTATGCTGCATCGCACCCGCGCCATAAATGCTGACATCGCCTATCGCCATGGTGGCAATCACAGTCACCAAACCAAAAGCCGCGGCGATGCGATAAGAACGTTGCGCCAGTTCGATTTGGCGCTGCTTGAGTAAATAGTAAGCGCTGATAGCCAACATAAAGCCGGCGGTCACCACATAACTGGCCAGCAGACTATGCACAATTTTCGCCCAAGCCAGCGGATTGCCCAGTACCAGCGATAAATCGAGCAACTCCAGCCGCAGCGTTTGCGGATTTAATTCCGCACCCACCGGATTTTGCATCCAGCCGCTGGCAATCAGAAAGCCAAACAAACTCAAGTGGCAGCCGATAGCGATTAACCAAGTCACCACAAGATGCGACCACTTGCCCAAGCGCTGCCAGCCGAATGAAAACCAACCCAGCCCGTTGGCGGCTAAAAATAAACCGGCAAAACCCAGTAACAAGGGTATGGCAAACACGTCGCCGACATAATGCGAAAAATATGACCAGTTGGCCCCGAATTGACAGGCCATCGCCAGCGAAGCAGCCATATTCAAGCCAAAACCGATGGCAAACAGCTTGCCCCAATATTGCGTCAACCGCTGGTAAACGCCCTGCCCGCTTATAACAAACCAGGATTCCATGCCCGCCAACAATAGCGACAAACCCAGCGTCAACGGTACGCATAGAAAATATTGCACCGCATGCAGCGCAAACTGCGCCCGCGATAACTCAACAACCGTTTCGGAAATCATCCCCACTCCTCGGTCAAGCTCAAAATGCGGGCAATTATAGAGTTATCCGCTTGCTTGTCTGCGATTTTCTCGACCGATTCGCATTAAAACCAGAGTGAAAAACTGGAGAATACCGACTACTGATATACACTTTTCAACTTACAAGCACACATTCCAAAACCTCATGGGCTTTACTCCGCGCATTATCGTTGGACTAAAAATAGTCGGTATCGCCCTGCTCTACGCCATGTTGGCCAAACTGGTATTGGCTTTTTTTTCCGACAACGGCAATGTCACGCTGGTTTGGTTTCCAGCCGGCCTGGGGATGGCCACCTTTCTGTTGGGCGGTAAGCGCTATTGGCCGGGCGTGTTCATCGGCGCGTTTCTTGCCGGCATGCTGGTCGGCGACTCCTGGCTAATCTCCGCCAGCATCGCTACCGGCAATATCCTGGAATCCTGGCTTGGCGCCTGGCTGCTGCTCGGCAACCCAAGCTTTTCGTTATCGTTGCGGCATCCTCGGGATTTTGCCTGGCTGACGTTGACAGGCATCATCGCCGCCTGCTTTAGCGCACTGATCGGCCCCATGACGTTGTTTTTAAGCAAGTATCTGCCTGCCGACGCCCTGCTGCCCAGTATGCTGCACTGGTGGATGGCCGATGTATTCGGAATCGCCTTGGTCACGCCCTTGATTCTGATCTGGCGACACTGGCCGAAAGACTGGTTTGCCCCCAAACGCGTTTTGGAAACGCTGGCCTTCATAGCAACGAGTTTTTTGAGCGGCCAAGCGGTGTTTTTAAGCTGGTTTCCCAACCTGCTGAGCGCTTACGGCGAAACCTATTGGGCCTTCCTGTTTGTGGTTTGGGCGGCGGTCAGATTCGGCCGTCACGGCGTGTTGCTTTTGGTGACAATGACCGCCATTCAATCCCTGTGGGGTTTGCAGCATCAGTTGGGCGCATTCGCCACCACACACCTGCAAAGCGGCCTGCTAAACATCTGGTTTTACCTATTCATCCTCGCTAGCGTCGGCATACCGCTAGCCCTGACTTTATTCCATCAACAACAAATCAACCAGGCCTTGCAACAAAGTGAAGCCCGCTTGAGTTTTGCATTGGAAACCATCGATACCGGCGCCTGGGACCTGGACTTACAAGATTATTCGGTGCAACGCACAGACATACACGACCAAATCTTCGGCTACAGCCATCTGCTGCCGCATTGGACCTATCATACTTTTCTCGGCCATGTGGCACCGGAGCATCGCGACATGGTCAATGCCGGCTTCCAGCTTGCTCGCACCACGCACAGCAATTGGGATTTCGAATGCCGCATTCGCCGCATCGACGGCGCAATCCGCTGGATTCGCGGCTCCGGTTGCCACCAACTCGGCAATAGCCCGCGTATGACCGGTATTCTGCAAGACATCACTGCATACAAATTGGCTGAAGAAGATCGGCAATTGGGCATGTTGTTTTACCAAAATTGCAGCGAAGCGATGATGATCACCGAAGCGGATGCCACTATCGTCTCGATTAACCCGGCATTCAGCCGCATTACCGGTTATTCCGCCGACGACATAATCGGCAAGAACGCCCGGATTCTGAGCTCTGGCCGGCATGACGATAGTTTTTTTCAAGCCATGTGGCAAACTATCAATACCAAAGGGAAGTGGCAGGGCGAAATCTGGAATAGACGTAAAAACGGCGAACTCTATGTCGAGCAGCTCAACATCAACACCATTTTCGACGGCAACGGTATCCCGCTAAAGCGCATCGGCCTGTTTTTCGACATTACCCAACGTAAGCTCGGAGAAGAACAACTGTGGAAACAGGTTAATTTAGATCCGCTCACGGGTATTGGTAACCGCCGCCTGTTTTACGACAGACTGGAGCAAGACATAAAAAAAGCTCAGCGCGGTGGCTGGTTTTTGGCCTTGCTGGTGGTAGACATCGAGCACTTCAAAGACATTAACGAGCGCTTCGGTTATGCGCAAGGCGACAGCATTTTGCAGGAAGCCGCGCAACGGGTGCTGGCTAATGTCCGCGAAACCGATTTGGTAGCACGAATGGATGGTGCGGAATTTGCGATTATCCTCACCGAACTGGAAAAAATCGACAGCGTGGAGCGCATCGCTAAAATAATTATCGAAAAACTCGCCGAACCGTTTGCGCTGGAACACGACACAGCCCAACTCAATTGCCGTATCGGGATCGCCATCTGCCCTTATGATGCCGACAATACCGAAGCGCTGAAGCAAGCGGCCATGGATGCCGCCAAAAAATCCGCCTCGCAAACTTACCGATTCGCCAATCCGCCGGCCACGTTTTAACCGCGATTCAGCCACGCCTCAACACACGCGCTGCCGCGGAAACACGCAACGGAATTTACTGCCTTTGCCCAGTTGGCTTTCAATGTCCAGCTTGGCATCATGCCTGACCAACACATGTTTGACGATGGCCAAGCCCAAACCGGTGCCGGGGATTTTTTGATTGCGTTTAATTTCCGCGCGGTAAAAGCGTTCGGTAATCCTGGGAATATCCACACTAGAGATCCCGTCACCAAAGTCTTCCACCTCAAAATAAACGCTGCCGTCGGGCTTAGCCCGCCAACTCACTTTAACCGGCGAGCTAGGCTGCGAATATTTCATGGCATTGACCAACAGATTGCTGAAGGCGCTGCGCAATTCCTCCATATCGCCACGTACATTGGCTCGGCTATCCAAAACCAGCTCGACCCGGCGCTCGTCCCGTTCCAGCAGATCGCTTTCCCGGCAAACCTGCCCCAGCAACTCCGGAACATTGACGCATTCGAATTTTTTAGTTTTGCTTTCCAGGCGCGCCAGTAGCAGCAAATCGTCTATCAATGCTTGCATGCGTTCGGTTTGCGCCGCCATGTTTTGAAACGAGCGCGTGTAAGGACCCGTTCCGTCGTCAAGTTCCTGCAAGGTCTCGAGATAACCGCGCAACACGGTAATCGGCGTGCGTAACTCGTGCGACACATTGGCCACAAAGTCGGTGCGCATCCGTTCGATATTCTTCAAATGGGTAACATCCTGAGCCATCAGCAGGCGCAATCCGGCCCCGTAAGGGAAGATACCGATTTGCAAAATCATGTTTTCGTTGATCGGCGATGGAATGCAGATCTTGTTTTGGTAATCCTGATCTTTTAGATACTGAATAAACAGCGGATGCCGCACCAGATTAGGAATCCGTTGGCCATTATCGGATCGTTTCAGCCCCAAAAAATCGTGGGCAACCTTATTGCTCCACTCGATCTCGCCATACGCGCCCAACACCACAATCGCATCGGGTAAGGCGCTGGTGGATTTTCGAAAACTCTCCAGCATCTTGCCGAGCTTTTTCTTGCGGCGTTTCTGACTTTTACGGATTTTATACAGGTGATAGTAGATGTCGCCCCAGATGCCTTTAAAATCGGGCCGTTCGCCGATTCCGCCCTGACTGAGCCAACGTTCCAGCTTGTTGATGCTGATGGTCTGCCTGATATACAGAAATAGCGTAATCGCCAACAAAAAATGACTGAAATGCCCGACAAAAAAACTCAGCACCAAAGCCGGTATCAGTAAAGCAATCGCAATATTTATTTCCCGCTGCCAACGCTGCATGAATAATCAGTCTGCCATCGAAAAGCGGTAACCGAATCCGCGTACGGTCTGGATCAGTTCCTCGCGGCCGTATTCGGCCAGGATTTTGCGCAGGCGGCGAATATGCACATCCACAGTTCGTTCCTCGATGTACACGCTACGGCCCCAGACCTGATCCAGCAAATGGGTGCGGCTGTAAACCTTATCGGGATTGGTCATAAAAAACTGCATCAATCTAAACTCGGTAGGACTGACTTCCAGACTGCGGCCGGCGATAGTCAGCTTGTGTTGCTCGGCGTCCAGGGTCAGGTCGCCTACGCTGAGCAGGCCGGATTCCGACAGCTTACCGCTGCGGCGCATCACAGCCTTGATCCGGGCGATGAGTTCTTTCGGCGAAAAAGGCTTGGTCACATAATCGTCGGCACCAATTTCCAAACCGCGAATCTTGTCTTCTTCCTCGCCGCGCGCGGTGAGCAAAATGATAGGCAATTCCTTGTAGCCCGGCTCGTTTTTCAGGCGTCGAGCCAGTTCAACACCGCTAATGCCCGGCAGCATCCAGTCCAGGATAATTAGATCCACCATGTTATCGGCCAGACTCTCCCTTGCCTGCTCGGCGCTACCAACGGCGATCACAGTCAGGTTGGCCTGCTCCAACACCATGACCAGCATCTCCCTGATAGCTTCTTCGTCTTCCACGACCAGGATTTTCAAGTTCGACATAAGCATGTTTAGTCTAAAGGTCCAATGATCCTGTTAAGTTAGCAGCGTCATATTACCATTTTGTGACAGAAAACCGGCCAACCCGGCGGCTATCGACCTTTGCCGGCGCTCGGCGGCTGCCCCGCCGTTCCGTTATCGCCGACCGGCGCGGCAAAAGCATCGGAAATCAAGGCGCCGACGTTACCGCCGCTCAGCGCTTCCAAAAACACTACCAGGTCGGCGCTTTCCTGCGCGGACAATCCCAGCGGTTTGAGCAAGGGCGATAAATTTTCGTTGGCCGCGCCGCCTTGATTGTAAAACTTCACCACCTCTGCCAAAGTCGGCAAGGAACCGTTATGCATGTAGGGCGCACTGAGCGCGACATTACGCAGCGACGGGGTTTTGTAAGCCCAGCGGTCGGCGGGATTTTGACTGATCTCGTAATAGCCCAGATCGCCCGGTTTATCAGCATTCAGACCTTTCAGATTGTCGCTATTTACCTCCACAAACAAGCCGGGCGCGACTTGCACTCTTTGCTTTTCCGGGACTTTTTGCATGGACTCGGTATAGCCGATACCAGTGTTATGGCGCTTTTGATCGGTAAATAAGGCGGATTTTTCACCGATGCTATGGCAAGCACTGCAACCGGCTTTGCCGGTGAATAAGGCAAAGCCGCGCTGGGCCGTCTCGCTCAGTGCGTCTTTTTGTTTGCCGAAATACCAACGGTCGAACGGCGAATCGGCCGCATTCAAAGTGCGCTGATAACTAGCCAAAGCCTGACCGATGGTTTCCATCGTCGGCCCTTTGTTGAAGGCTTTTTCGAACAGCCCGCGATAATCGGCGCTGGTTTTTAGCTTATCCACTACATAGCCGATGGACGGGTTCGCCATTTCATTATGCGCCAGCAGCGGCCCCCAGGCTTGCTGCTCCAGACTGTTCTCTCGGCCATCATGAAACAACAATTGCGCATAACCGACGTTATATAAGGACGGACTGTTGCGCCGGACGCTACGCCCCTCAATCCCCACCGCGGTGGTCATTTCGTTGTTACTAAAACCCTGCTCCGGGATATGGCAGATCGCGCAGGAAAAGGTATTGTTCAACGATAACCGCCGGTCGAAGAACAGCTTACGGCCCAGCGCGATTTTGGATGGCGTGAGCGGATTGTCTTCAGGCACTGGCAATTTCGGCAACCCCAGCAACGGCTTTTGCGCAAACACCAGCAAATTAGTCGGCTGACCCAGACGCTGGGCCAGCGCTAAGGAGCGAGTTTGGTAATCGGCTTGTTGGTAGTTTTGCTTATTGTCGCCGGGCTGAAACAACATTTCAGCCTGTGCCGGTAGCGGCGCGGCTTGCGGTTTGGCGTCGGCCAGCAAGGTTTTTACATCGTTGATCAGGGTGTCGGCATGCAGAAAATCCACGCTATAAATGTTACGGACGTTCTTGTCTTTATCGATCAAATACACCCGCAGCAAATGCGAAAACGTACCAGTGAACTGGCCTTTGTCGTCGTAGACTTTTTGCACGTTTTGTTGGTAACCGTCGAGGATCGGCTGCAAAGCGGCCTCGTCGCGCGTAGTCAGAAACTGCCAATCAAAATCCCCGGTTTTAAAGCCCTCGCCGTAATGGCGCATCATTTCCGGCGTGTCTTGCGTGGGGTTGAAGCTCAGCGTTAATAATCTGAGTTTGTCAGCCAACTCCGGCTGTTTTTGCAATTGCCGGCTGATTTTTTGCAACACCTGGGTTGCCAACGGGCAGCCGTTGACGTCGCTGCAAGCGGCGTAGATGAAGCTGAGTATTATGATTTTGTCGCCCATCAAGTCGTGGAGTTTTTTGGGCTGGTTGTTGGTGGTTAGGACTTCGCCGTTGGCGGCTGGATTGATAATCGGCAGGGTGTAGGTGCCGGGTTTTGCCGGTTCGAAAGGTAGGGCGGTGTAGCCGGGGGCTAAGGGTTTAGTTTCCTGCGCTTGGCTTATTGGCATCACCAGGTTAAAGAGGAAGCATAGGAGCCCTATCGTTCCCACGCTCCAGCGTGGGAATGCTGCGGCGGACGCTCGGGCGTCGGGGTGCAGACAATGTAAACTCTGGCGATAAGGGTGTTTCATGGATGGTGTTTACTCATTTGGTGCCGCTGACGCGACGGCTTGATTTAATGTCGGGTCTCGGCCCGACAGCCGAGATACTTTCTTTTGCGTCGCCAAAAGAAAGTATCCAAAGAAAAGGCGACCCGGATGCCGCTTATTTCCTGCGCTCCTCGCTTTTGAACGGGGTCGCCGAAAGGGGCTTCCTGCCCCTTCGGCAACGCGATGCATCCATGCATCGCCCCTACGGGCTATTCCATCCAAAAGCTCCGGTGCTCGGCGCGGCATAGGGGATAAAACCATCCCGGAATATCAAAATTAACTATCGCGAACGATGCGCTTAACGTTGTTCAGCACATCTACGGCCCTACCGACCGAAGTGAAAACTTAAAAAAACTCAGCATTTTCAGCTATTAGTTGACCGATTTCTGTTTGCACCAGCATTGAAGACTGACTGATACGCACAGATTGAAGTTTGTTCGGGTTTAAAAAACTATATTTATCAGAGCCTTTTCTGGAATTGCTTGTAAACCTTACAATTGGGCGTAGTGTGTTCCGATCAAATAAAAACATGCTACCACCTAATGAATGATCATTCTTGGTCCCCTCGTTAACTTGAACCAGCGCAACGTAATGATCCGAGCAAAACTCCGTGTAATCTTCAATCCATGAAAAATCGATGATTACATTACGTCTGTCCATAACACCATGAAGTTTTCCATCTTTAAGGCGTATCATGTGAAAGCCGCAGTGTTCCTCTGCTAGCTCATCCGATATTGCCGATTTTTTCTCCATTTGTTTTGGTGAGCCGTTAAAACCTAAAACTATTTTTAACGCGGAATCAACCCCGTCCGCCAACTTTCCCTGTGGATAATTCTTCTCATATTGACTATCTAATGGGCAATAATAACTACGATCTCCCAGAGACTTAATTCTTAACAGCTGTTCAAACAATACTTCTTTTTTTTCACCGATCAATCGAATAACCGCACCACCTTGATTTGCTTTGGCTTCCAATACTGGATAGTTATTCTGTTTGGCTCGAAGTACACGAATACCATAACCCTTATATTGCCCATAAACCATCCATTCGCGGTCATCCTGTATTTCAATGTAATTGTCAGGCATAGGAAGATATAAATGAGGCATGCCTTTTTTTGGTTCAGTCAGTTGGGCATCCATGTATACGCCAAGCGTGGCATTAGACTGGATCATTTGTCGTTCGGGCCAAGTCACTTCAATTCCACAAGGATCGAGCGTCATGAACGCCATTTTTCCACTTAGAAACAGCGTTTTTTCCTGCTCATTAGCTTCTCGCAATTGGCGCAAATGCAACTGGTAGACGCCTAAAAATACGGCAATCATTAAAATACCCGACAACCACAAACCCCGAGCACCTAGAAGCCCTATTTGTACGAATGCGGCGCAAGCCATCAGAATTAGAGCTTCAATCCAGATAATAGCGCCCCACCCCCAGGCAGTAATCGGTGACATTCCCCCATTTTCGTTGACAAGTATTTCATTACAGAGGGGCAAAGTAGCTGCGAATCCAACCATAAATAAAACCGACCAGACCGGTTTTTTTTCACTGATTACTTTAAAGAATACTGAAATAAAGAATACGTTTGCATAAACGGCCCATCCGTTACTCATCCAACCAAACGGTATCCCGAGTAACAATATATAAATACCATTTAGAGTCTCTCCTCCAAATCCATATTTAAACCCTGGAAAAAAGAGCGAAAAAAACCAGAGACAAAGAGCAGCTATAGCCAAGTGTGAAGGCTCAATACGTAGTTTGGCTAATTGCATTTTCCTAAACTCATAATTTAAAAGACGTAAGGTGCATTGAGTATTTTGGCACTAATCATTCGGCGCATTACGCTACCGCTAATGCACCCTACAAAACTTCGTAAATAATAAGCTGCGGATTTAGCGCGGGGTTTCTCCCGTATGCCGCGCCGAGCACCGGGGCTTTTATCGAGATCAGCCCGAAGGGGCGCCGCAGGGATGCGGTGCGTCGGCGGAGGGGCTGGGAAGTCCCTTCTGCCGACCCTCGATAAAAGCTTCGGAGCGCAGGATCAAAGCGGCATCCGGGCCGCCTTTTCTTTGGATACTTTCTTTTGGCGGAGCAAAAGAAAGTATCTCGGCCGTCGGGCCGAGACCCGACTTTAAAACACCAGTCGCGATAGCGACACCAAATTAATAATGACCTTTACCCCAGACTGCATCTAATTTACGTCACAACCTTTTCAGCAACCGCCTTAAGCAATTGCAACAACTCCTTTTGCGCGCTCCGCTTGATCTCAACGGCATAGGCCGTCATAAACCTATTTCTGACAACGCCGTCTCAAATGGAATGCTGGGTTCGTCTTTTCGTTCAGCAATTGCGGCTAAATCAGCCAAGTCTTCCATGAGTTCTTGATAGTCGGCTATTGGCAGAATGACTGCCGTTTTTTCGCCATTCGCATCGGTAATAAACTGAGGTTGAGCATTCATGACTAGTCTCCACGGCACACGACCATTACATTCCTATTCGCATCTTCAGATAATACTGCATACCTCATGGCCTTTATAAACAAATCGTCATAAAGGCCACGGTCATTTTCAACTGAAATGCATTACAACTAACTTACGGCGCTTTGCCATATAAAGCATACGCCCCAAACCGCATTTGATGCGCCCTACCCAGCTTCTCTTTATTGAAATCAATCGAGAACTGCTCGGTCAACTTGCTGCCATCCCAGCTATAGGCTTTGAAGAATTGCTCGTTGTCCGCGCCTTTCTTATCCCAGTTCGCCAGCAGCGACGAGGTGTAATACAGGCGTTTGCCGTCCCAGCTGGAAGACACCATATTGACCTGGGCGCCGATTTTTTGCTCGAACACTTGTTTGGGGTGGAAAGGGTCGCTGATGTCGAAGCGGCGGGTCTTGCCGTCCATAAAGGTGTTGACCCACAAGGTTTTATCGTCGCTGGAGATGGAAATATCTACCGGCAGCGGGATTTTGGCCGGTTCGCCGATGTCCGCGACATCCTTGGCTTGCCATTCGCCCTTATCATCTTGATGAATCAACCAGATTTTGGAAGTCAACGCGGTGCTGGTGAAGCAGTAGTTATGCTCTTCCGCCCAGGCGCAACGAATTTCTAATGGCGCACCCGGTACGTCGAAGACTTTTTTCGGCTGGCGGCTGTGTAGGTCCCATTGCACCACGGTGTTGCCGAAGCGTTTCATCGCTTCCGGGTCGGCCAGCATTTTGCCGAAGTCCATCATGTAATTCGACCAGCCGGTAAACGACGAGGTCAGCATCAAGTTTTTACGCGGCAATACCCGCACGTCGTAGTTATAGCCGTCGGCGTATTTACCGGATTTGATCGCGCCTTCTAAGTTGCTGTCGGTCGGCAGCCAGTAGGTGGCGATGTAGTCGCCGGCGTTGCTGTATTCCACAATCGCGGTGCGGCCGCCGTGATCTTTGTTATTTGACAAGCCGGTGATGATCATCCGGCCCGGCAAGGCGTACAAGCTGTGCGGGCCGACTACGCCGCCGCTCTTGGCCACGAAATCGGTGATGGTTTTGCTGAGCTTGGGTTTGGCCGGGTCGGTAGACACGTCGAAGATGAAAATCTTGTTGGTATCCAGACCGCCGGCCCACAGAAATTTACGGTCGTCGGTAAAGTCGGAATGGTGAGCTTCGTTGCGGCCGCCGACCGACAGGCTGCCGATCACCTTGCCGTACTTGGCCGACTTGGGATTGACGTCGACGGTGACCAGCTTGTCCTGCTCGTCGCCAATGCCTTCCGCGCCCAAGGTCCAGATGTACACGAAATCCTCCTGGCCGGTGATTTTCGCCATATACGGCGAGGCGCAGGTTTCGTCGGCGCTGGCGGACAAGCTGGCGGTGCCGAGCATTAGCGCGGCGGTAAAGGTGCTTAGTTTAAATGTCATGGTGTTCTCTCCCCTTGTTGTTATTGTACCCACGCTTCAGCGCGGGAATGTATGTTGAACCGCTCCTGCGGTTCGGGACGCTGGAGCGTCCCTGGCTCGGTTCCAACGCCGGAGCGTGGGAACCATAAGTCATCATCAATCGCCCGTGGTCGGGTCAATGATGGTGGTAATTTGTTCAATGCGATTGGCCGGAAAACCACCATGCTCGGCGTGTTCGCGAATCGCTTGTTCGTTCTCGGCGATATAAATGCAATACACCTTGTCGCCGGTGACATAGCTGTGCAGCCATTGGATACGCGGCCCCATGTCGCGCAACACGCCGCAGGATTTTTGGGAAATGCCTTGCAACTCGGCCTGCGTCAGCTGGCCGGCGCCGGGAATGTCGCGTTCGATGATGTACTTGGGCATGATGATCTCCTAATAAATGACCGGTCGTCTAATTTGCCGGCGTTAAAAAATGCTGCCGGGTGGGCAGCGGTTATTTGTTTGTCATGTCTGATTTACGCTTTAATCCGATGCTTCCAATAACCCGGTTCTTGTCGCATATGCATCACGGCGATGATGTATATCGCATCCTCTCGAACGCTGTAAACAATGCCGAAAGGGAAGTGAGGTAGTTTGCATTTGCGAACATCGCCCGCTAATTTGCGATATAGCAATGGTCGGTGAGCGATTTTTGCTGCCGCGTCCTCAACAGCATCGACAAAACGCTGCCCCAACTCCGCTTGTTTTTCCCGATAATACAAGGTAGCTGCATTCGCTTCGGTCAATGCCTCATCATTCCAAATAACCAGCATTAGGCAAGGCTTGCGCGCAATTGAGCCATCGCTGATTCGTGATCGACGAGTCGAGCCGTTCCGTTATCAATGGCAGCACAACGGCGCTGAATTTCTTCCTGCCATGCAGCCGAAACGGGAAAGTCTTCCTCAAAATCCAAGGATTCCAATAGCGTTTCAGCAATGAAGGCGCGAATTGCTGGTTCCAATTGCATCGCGGCGTCAATGATGCGTTTAGGGTCGTTGTTCATAATTCGTTGCTCCGGTGGAATGTCCAAAGTTGTTACCTCTTTAAAAGTTGCGCTTCCGGCGTCTAGCATGTCTAAGGTTCTTTAAGACTTTATTCGTTCCAACGGCTTCTTTTGATCTCGCCAGTTCTGCAAGCTAATCGGACCGTCAGCCAAATCATCTACCAATATTTCCTTTCCATCAATACGCACCCAAAACGACTCCCAACGATGCATATGAGTGTCTTGACTCTCAAAAAAATCAACCGGCCAATATTGCTTTCCATCTATGTCTTGTGGCTCTTTAGCAGTGGTTAATATTGCCGCATGCACCTTACCTTGCGATTTTTGATCGATATAGTCCGACCACGCTTTGATTTCGGGAAGCTCGAAAATCAATGCTTCCGCATTATCGACCGCGAGTTCTGTAGGAATCGCTTCCGACTTTTTGGGAGGCTCTACTGGGTTCTCTGAAACAACGGCTACCACCGCTTCTGGCTTTTCAACAAGTTCAACAGCAGGCCGTTCTGACTTATTTGAGGAGGTTGTTTCAGATTGCTCGGAACATCCCCCTAAACAAAAACACAATGGAATCAGGATAAATAGGATTTTCAAAAAACTCCTCCAAAAGCAATATCGTTCATGACAGTTTGCAGAAAACCGTATCGATTCACGCTCTAAAATAATCATCCAACAAATCCCGACAAACCGCCTGCAAAGGCTCCACTGATTGTTCGACCTTCATCCGCAATAGCGCCCCCTGCCAACCGTTCAACATCAAATCCGCCATACTTTTCGCCGAGCGATCCAGTCTTACGGAACCTTGCTTTTGGCCGCGTTCCAACGCCGCTTGCTGTAACGCACTATACCTGCCGACGGCATCCAATAAGGCATCGCGGCATAAGGGACTGGTGTCGCCGATCTCGCCCATTAAATTGCCCAGCAGACAACCGCCCTTGAAACCGGTTTGCGCCACCTCGGCTATCAATCCCAAGTAGTAAGCCTTCAAAGCCGCCAAGCCGTCCGTTTCCGGGTTTTGCAAATATCCCGACAGCCGTTGAATGAACGGCTCGATGTAATGATGAATTGCTTCCGCCGCGAAGCGTTCCTTACTTTCAAAATAAGCGTAAAACGAGCCCTTGGGAATTTGCACGGTATCCAGGATCTCTTTCAAGCCGGTGGCGTGATAGCCTTTTTCCAGCAGTAAGCTGACGCCCTGCTCCAGGAGCTTGTCTTTTTTGAGCTGTTTGGGTGCCAATTTCGCCATGGGCCGCATTATGCGACCGGTCGTCTTATTTTGTAAATAAGTTTTTTCTTATTTACAAAATAACCGCCTGTTCTTTGTAGGTCAGGGTGCGCGGCAGCATTCCCTGACAATTTAAACTTGTTAGGTAAACGCATTCACGGCAACGAGACCTACCTGAGATTGTTTATCGCCCTGTAACCGAAA
This sequence comes from Methylomonas sp. MK1, assembly GCF_000365425.1. NCBI lineage: Bacteria > Pseudomonadati > Pseudomonadota > Gammaproteobacteria > Methylococcales > Methylococcaceae > Methylomonas > Methylomonas sp. MK1. The sequence continues at coordinate 227,213 of NZ_AQOV01000002.1, read as the reverse complement.
ACAAGCAAGCGCCAGACCTCAACAAATTAGCCCCTTTCAGCAAGGCAACTAGCGATTTTTCCGCCCTAATATGCTATTTTGAACGCTCTGTTATTTTTCCCTACCCAACCAGCAACATGAGCATAAAATCAGACAAATGGATTCGCCGCATGGCCGAGCAACACGGCATGATAGAGCCGTTTCAGGCCGGGCAAGTCCGTGAATCCGCGCAAGGCCGCATCATTTCTTACGGCACCTCCAGCTACGGTTACGACGTACGCTGCTCCAACGAATTTAAAATCTTCACCAACATCAATTCCACCATCGTCGATCCCAAAGACTTTGACGAAGGCAGCTTTGTGGATGTGAAATCCGATGTCTGCATTATTCCGCCCAACTCGTTTGCGCTGGCGCGTACCGTGGAGTTTTTCCGGATTCCGCGCGATGTGCTCGTCATCTGTCTGGGTAAATCGACCTACGCTCGCTGCGGCATTATCGTCAATGTCACGCCGCTGGAACCGGAGTGGGAAGGTCATGTGACGCTGGAGTTTTCCAACACCACCCCACTGCCCGCAAAAATCTACGCCAACGAAGGCGTCGCCCAGATGCTGTTTTTCGGCGGCGATGAAGTCTGCGAAACCTCTTACAAGGATCGCGGCGGCAAATACCAAGGCCAAACCGGAGTTACCTTGCCCAAGGCTTGAGTGCCCGATTATTTAAACGCCACCTCACAATCCATTAAATACATGATGCCGACCAGTCAAACCGAGACGCTCGACCAGTATTATCAGCAAGTTCAAGACATTATCCTGAAACGCCAGGATTGGATAAGTGGCCTGTTACCGGCCAGCACCGCCGTCACCACCCACGGCAATTACACCGACGCCTGGGTGCGGGACAATGTCTATAGCATCTTGGCAGCCTGGGGCCTGGGGCTGGCATACCGTAAAGTGGGGGGGCAACAGGAACGCACCTATCTACTGGAACAAAGCGTCGTCAAACTGATGCGCGGTCTGTTGACGGCGATGATGCGGCAAGCGGCAAAGGTCGAAAAATTCAAGCACAGCCAGGACCCGCTGGACGCGCTGCATGCCAAATACAAAACCACTAGCGGTGAAGTGGTGGTGGGCGACAGCGAATGGGGCCATTTGCAACTGGACGCGACCTCCTTATTCTTGCTGATGCTGGCGCAAATGACCGCCTCGGGCTTGCGGATTGTGTTCAGCATCGACGAAGTCAATTTCGTGCAAAACCTGGTGCATTACGTCAGCCGGGCTTATCGCACGCCAGACTATGGCATCTGGGAACGCGGCAATAAAATGAATCACGGTCTGGCGGAATTGAATGCCAGCTCGATAGGCATGGCCAAGGCCGCGCTGGAAGCCATGTCAGGCTGCAATTTGTTCGGCAAGGACGGAGGGCAAACTGCGATCATCCACGTGATCAGCGACGACATCGCCCGCACCCGCATCACCTTGGAAGCTCTGCTGCCGCGCGAATCCATTTCTAAGGAAGTCGATTCGGCGGTGCTCAGCGTTACCGGCTTTCCGGCCTTCGCGGTAGACAATAAAGCGCTACGCGAACGCACCGAAGGCTTGATAATCGACAAACTGCAAGGCCGCTACGGCTGCAAACGCTTCTTGTTGGACGGCCATCAAACGGTCATCGAAGACCATCAACGCTTGCATTACGAACCGCACGAATTAAAACAGTTCATGGACATCGAATGCGAATGGCCGCTGTTTTTCTGCTACTTATTACTGAATAAGCTGTTTGCCGGCGATACTGAAGGGGTTGGCGATTATCGCCGCCGCCTGGAAGACCTGCTGGTGGAACAAAACGGCCAATGGCTGTTGCCCGAACTTTACATCGTGCCGGAAAGCGCCATCAGCGCCGAAAAGCGCCATCCGCATAGCCAAACTCGCGTCCCCAACGAAAACGTGCCGCTGGTCTGGGCGCAGAGTCTGTATATCCTGGGCGGATTATTGCAAGACGGCTTGATCAGCGTGGACGACATCGATCCGCTGGGGCGCTACAAATCCACCCGCTTATACCCCAACTCTACTTTGCAGATCGCCTTGCTGGCGGAAGATGAACAAGTCCAGGCCGAATTGCGCGAGCGCGGTATTCCGTCGCAAACTTTAACTGAAATCGCGCCGATCCAAGTGCGAGACGCCAGCGAATTAGCCGCCGCTTACACCCAAGTGGGCCGCAACGACCGTATTGGACTCACTGGTCGGCCCTTAAGGCAACTACGCACGCTAGCCACCTCCAAGCTTTACGTGCTTGCAGGCGAACCTTTATTGTTTTTACCGCAATTTATGAACCAAAAAGGATTCTACATTGCGATGGACAACCAGTTGCTGATTCAACGGTTGCGTACCGAACTGGCCTACATCATCCGCCACTGGGACAACCCCGCGCAGCCTCTATTGGTCATCAATATCAAGCACAACATGCTCGGCAATGAAGACCGGCAAGTGTTGCTGGGCTTTATCGAACAACTCAGCCAGGGCAATGTGCAAGGCACGCCGGTTAAGCTCGGGCTATTAACCGATTTTGTCCAAACCGCCAGCCACGAAAAAATCGGCAACCTGCACGGTTTTAGTTTCTCGGAAGCCAGTTGGGAAGAAGTCGAACGCCCTTTCGCCAATTTGCTGGCCCACAACAACCAAGCCTCGCAAGCACTGGATAGCTTCGTATTGACCGAGTGGGAAATCGGTGACGACAACCAACTAGTGGAACAGTTGCGCAATAACCCCAACCTCTATGCCCAGTTGGAAGCCCTCACCTTACTCTGCCAACGTCACGGGCTTGATTACGACACCGGCTTACGCAACGATGATAACCAGCCGGGACGGGTGCGCGACTTTTTGGAAGAAGTCTATGTCCGAGCCGGCGACCGCCACGCCTGGAATGTGGTACGTCGCTGCGCCAGCTTACTGGGCAAATACGATATTAACCTGGAGCAAGCCGCCACCGAGATTCTGGTGCGCCAGCATGGCTTGACCGTGGGCCGCGCCTACAGCGGCAAGGCCACCTTGCGCCGTCCGACCGACTCCTGGCAAATCCTGGACACCATCCGCACCTTTAATCCCAACGACAGCAGCCAGCAGATCATCGTGCAGGAATTGATTATCTACCTGGGCATGCTGATCAAGTTAAAGCCGGAACTGTTCGCCGACATGCACACGATCCGGGTCGGCCACATTCTGCAATTGATTATCGCCCGACAAAAACGTCTGAGCAGCAGCTCGCTGGATCAGGCGTTTAGCGATATTTTGTCCCTGCCGCCACATCAAGTCGCGGACTTATTGCAAGAGACCCTGGAAGATTACAACAACAGTGAAAACCAGCTCGGCCAAGTCGAAACCCTGCACTGCGAAGGTCCGCATCGCGATTTAACCGCAGCGCGTTTCCCTGAATCGATGAACCCGAAAGACCGCGGCGACGCCGACGATTGGTATGCTTGGCGCGAACAGCAAGGCAGCGTCGGCCGTGAGAACGAAGCCTTCTTCGCCGGGGTCTGGGACTTGCTGCATCATTGTAAAGGCCTGATGGTTGGTGAAAAATACAATAGCAAACGCCGGATCGACAGCGAGATCATGCTGGCGCAAATGACCGCCGGCGAACAAAGCTTCAGGCTGCATATCAACCATATTCTGAATAAAATTCAAGCGCCGGTTTACCGGCAATTGAGCGTCGAAGCCTTACGCGCACTGGCATCCATCGTCCGCGATTATCCGGATCTATACATTGACGACACCTTGGTCACGGATATTTTGATCGGCCATGCGGTCAGAATCAGCTGGCTACAGCAGCATCCGCAATACCGCGATCATTACGAAGAATGCGTATCGCTGGCTTGGCAAGCGTTTTACCAGCTGCCGCCGCATGCGCTGGCCAACGCGATACTCGATGCTTTGATCCACTTGCTCAATAACGCCACCCCAACCTCATGAGGACGCATATGATTCTAGCCGGCGACATTGGCGGAACCAAAACGGTTCTGGCCTTACTCGACAGACAAGCCGACGGCACGCTGAGCTGTTTACAAGAACAAACCTTTGCCAGCGGCGAGTTTCAAACCTTTGAGGAAATTCTGGATCTGTTTCTGAGCGACACTCCAATAGTGTCGTCAGCCTGTTTCGGCATCGCCGGCCCGGTGGTCAATCAACGCTGTCAGACGACGAATTTGCCCTGGCTGGTGGACGGCGAACAGCTCAAACTCCGCTTGAGCACCGAACGCGTGAAATTGTTGAACGATCTGGAAGCGATGGCGATTGGCATGCTTCATCTGCAAGACCAGGACTTCATCGAACTCAACCCCAATGCAGAACCGCAAACCGGCAACATCGCCGTAATCGCCGCCGGCACCGGTCTCGGCGAAGCGATGCTGCATTGGGACGGCAACCAGTATCACCCCATCGCCACCGAAGGCGGTCATTGCGATTTTGCGCCGCAAAACCCGCAACAAGACCAACTTTTGACTTATCTGCGCGACCGTTATCCTGCTCATGTCAGCTGCGAACGGGTGTTGTCCGGTATCGGCTTCAGCAATATCTACGATTTTCTGGCGCACATCCGCTTTGCCCCGCCCTGCCCGGCAGTGCCTCCGGCAGCCGAAGCGCGCGGTGTGGATCGTAATGCGTTGATTTCCCGCCTGGGCGTGGACGGCGAAGACCCCTTGTGCCGCGAAACCGTGCGCTTGTTTGCGGAACTTTACGGCGCCGAAGCCGGTAACTTAGCCTTAAAAGCCTTCGCTACCGGCGGCGTATTCATCGGCGGCGGTATCGGCCCGAAAATCAGATCGGCTTTGGAATCCGGGGAATTTATCCAGGCTTTTGTCGCCAAGGGCCGGTTTCAACCCATGCTCGCCAAATTGTCGGTTAAGTTGGCTTTGAATCCGCGCACCCCCTTGCTGGGGGCGATGCATTACTTTGCCGGTCAATAAGCATTTGGTATTGATCCATATAAAAAGGTACGGCACTGTCGGAATCGGCTAGGCTTATAAAACAACCTTTTAAATAAGCCTTTGCTAGAGTTACGTGCTAGCACGTGTAGCCGAGTCATGGTCCAATCCAAGCAGAAACAAGCCAGTTTGCAAAAATCGCTATCAATCCTTCAAGCCGCGCTCGACTCCAGCACCGACGCTATATTGGTAGTCGATCTGTTCGGCAAAATCGCCACCTTCAATCCTCAATTCATGCGGATTTGGGGCATCCCGGCAGGTTCTTTAAAGATCGGCGACGACGAAAAATCGCTGACTTATGCCCTGAAACTCCTAAAAAATCGAACCGCCTTCCTAAACCGCATCAAAGAGATTTATAAATACCCCAAGCAACGCTACGCCAGCGAACTGGAATTTAAAGACGGCCGCGTTATCGAAAGCTATTGCCAACCACAATATCTGGACGGCCAACCGGCCGGCCGGGTTTGGAGTTTTCGGGACATCACCGAGCAAAAAACCTCGCGCAGGCGCTTAGCCCAATTAAGCTTTGGCATGGATCAAATGCACGACAGCGCTTATTTGATTACCGAGAATGCCAGCTTCATCTACGTCAACAACCAATCTTGCAAGGCTTTGGGCTATAGCCATCAAGAACTGTTGCGGTTGAGCGTATTTGATGTAGACCCTTGCTTTCCACGGCAAGTCTGGGCCGCGCATTGGGCGGAACTGAAAATTAAGCGTTCGAATAAGTTGGAAACCATCCACAAAACCAAGGATGGCAGGCTATTTCCGGTGGAAGTGGTGGCCAATTATTTCGAATACGCCAACGTCGGCTATAACTTGGCTATCGCTCGGGACATTACCGAACGTAAGCGTATCGAAGAAGCCCTACAACAGGCCGCACTGATTTATCAAAACAGCAGCGAGGCCATGTTGTTGGCAGACTCAGATGATCGCATCCTCACAATCAACGCCGCGTTTACCACCATTACCGGCTACCAATCCGATGAAGTAGTCGGTAAGCACATAGACATTCTAAACAGCAGCAGCCACAGCGAAGCCATGTGGCAAGCCATTCAAAGCAAGGGCAGTTGGCAGGGCGAAATTTGGGACAAGCGTAAGAACGGCGAGATATATGCCAAGTGGTTAACCGTCAATACCATCTTCGATGCTCAGCAGACCATGCAGCGGCGGGTGGCTTTATTTTCCGATATTACCGAAAAGAAAAAAACCGAAGGCGTGATCTGGCAACAAGCCAATTTCGACCCATTAACCCAATTGCCGAATCGGCGCATGTTTTACGACCGGCTGAGCCAGGACATCAAAAAAGCCCACCGGGAACATAAGCGTCTGGCCCTGTTGTTTATCGATCTGGACTTATTCAAGGAAGTGAACGACACCCTGGGACACGACATGGGCGACGAGTTGCTGCAAATCGCCGCCCAACGCATTTTGGCGAGCGTGCGGGAGACCGATACCGTAGCCCGCCTGGGCGGCGACGAATTTACTGTGATCCTGAGCGATGTCGGCGACCCCGGCAACGCCGAGCGCATAGCCGGCAACCTGTTGCACAAAATGACGGAATGCTTTCAGTTGGGTAACGAAATTGCCTATATTTCCACCAGTATCGGCATCGCTTTTTACCCGGACGATGCCGACAACCTGAAATCTCTGTTAAAGCATGCGGACCAGGCAATGTATGCCGCCAAGCGCCAGGGCCGGAATCAATATTGTTTCTTCATCCCGACCATGCAGGAATCCGCGCAGGCGCGGCTACGGCTAAGCAATGACCTACGACTGGCCTTGGCGGGGCAGCAGTTTTATCTGTGTTACCAACCCATCGTCGAACTGGCTACCAATACTGTGCGGAAAGCGGAAGCACTGATCCGCTGGCAACATCCGACACGCGGCCTGATCAACCCGGCGGATTTTATTCCGATTGCCGAAGAAACCGGTTTGATCAGCAGTATAGGCAATTGGATTTTTCAGGAAGCCGCCGAACAAACCAGCCGCTGGCGGCAATCGATACACGAAAAATTCCAGATCAGTATCAATAAGTCGCCGGTCCAGTTTCGGAATGAACGCGACAGTCATCGCGATTGGCTGGACACACTGGAGGCGCTGAGTCTTTCCGGGCAAAGCGTCGTCATCGAAATTACCGAAGGCCTGTTACTGGATGCCAATAGCAGCGTGGCCGAGCAACTGCTGTCGTTCCGCGACGCAGGTATTCAGGTGTCGCTGGATGATTTCGGCACCGGCTATTCCTCGTTGTCTTATCTGAAAAAGTTCGACATCGATTACCTGAAGATTGATCAGAGCTTCGTCCGCAATCTGGCGATAGGCTCCGACGACATGGCCTTATGCGAGGCAATCATCGTGATGGCCCACAAACTGGGAATAAAAGTGATTGCCGAAGGCATAGAAACCTCAAGCCAACGGGATTTGCTTACTGCGGCAGGTTGCGATTTCGGACAAGGCTATTTGTTCGCAAAGCCATTACCGGCTCAGGAATTTGAGAAATTGTTTGCCGATTGTAAGCTTTAAAAAGTCGATGTTTGCGGGGTGCCAAATAGGCATAAACATCGAGAAAACAGTGTTATTTAGTTGGGAGCCACCGAGAAAACAGGTCTTCCGGTGGCAGCCGTTAATCAATCCAGCTTGGATTGATTAGATGCGTCCTTAGTGAGCGGCGCTGTAAACTTTCATCATTTCTTTGTAAAGTTCCAGAGTAGCTTTCAAGCTAGCTGAGGCGTTGGCGTCGCCTTTTTCGATCTCATCGCGGGCAACTTTAAGTTTGTCACCAGCTCTTTGACGCAAACGCTCGGTTTGCTCGTAGCGGAACTCTTTTTGTGACTGACGAACGTCGCCGAGTGCTTTCAAAGTGCCTTCTTTGTCGCCTTTTTCCAGCAAACTTACAGCTTCCTCTACTTTGGCAACGGTAGCTTCACCGGCTGCACGAACTTTGGCGTCGCCAGCGCTGTTTGCATTAGCTGATGTGGAAACTAATGCTGCGGCGATCACTAAAAATGAAGCCAAGGTTTTTTTTACTGTGTTCATACAAATCCTATCAATTGATATTTAAGTGTTTTTTTAAACCACATTAAAATTACAAATTTATGACTGTATATTTTAATCCGGTTGCTTGCTCAAAGCCTTTTCATACTACCATAGATTCTGGAAATAACAGCAAAAGAGGGAAAAATAACTCAATTACCACAAGCTAAAAACGGTATTGATTATTGCACCGTCAGCCCGGCAATGTGCTTGATAAACCCCGTCTCATTGACGAAGGTAATATCGTACATTTTGGTTAGCCCCAACACCTGCTCATCACTAACACCCAAGACCAGTAACAGAAAGTTTTCCTTGGCGATATCCAGTCTGCGCCGCATTTTGCAGTATTTTTCGATAAAGGAACGAAATTCTCCGGATTTACACTCTATAAATACCGGTATACGCCCATTAATTAGAAAAAACACATCCACTTCATATTTATCTTCATTCGCAAACTGAATATTAAAGTTTCTTAAGCAAGAGAAAAGTCCTTTACTTTCGTAGAAGTGTTTCAGCAATTTCATAAACACATACCACTCCAACCATTCACCATTAAAAAATCCGACGATGGCCGACATACTCTGTAAAGTTAGATGGACTCTCTTTTCATTTTTATTATAAAAATACTTGGCGACAAACGAGAATTCGTACAGGTTTTTACAAAATCCGGTAATCGTTTTAATTTGATTTTGACTGTAATCGTTTAAATTCAAAACTACCGATGCGTAGTTATTTCTTTGGGCTTTTCTAATTTTATCCAGTACATCCTGCAAGACCGGGAAGTTATCGCCCAACTCAACCGCCACTTCATCATAAAAACCTTGCGTATCCAAGGCATTATGATTTACTTCGACCTGAACATTCTTACGCTCAAACCAGCTGATAATAGGCTTGTATTGCATGCTATTGGTCATCACCGCAGTATTATGCAAATCCACGTCTTCGACTTTAAGCAAGCGCGTGTCGGATCGCAAAACTTCCGCAACGGGGCTCCCCGCCTGCTCTAACTCTCGATATTTACCCAACAACACGCCGTATTTATCGATCAGTTTCTTCACAAAAACTACGGTATCGTGAATTGCCGATGCTTGTTCGCAAACCGGGCATTTAACCGTTTTGCCCACATGTTCATTCGGCACTTCACGTATATAGGCACAATTGTTACAGCGCAGAATTGCCATAAGGCGTCCTTGAATATTTAGTACGATAATGAATATGCTTGGCTGGATTGAGAATAACCACTTAATCAGCTTGCGCTAAAACAGGCGTTTAGCTCATCCCGTTTTATGAGAAACCGGCTTATTGCAATAGCCGTAGATACTTCACTGCTACATAACGGGACCTCGTGCATTCGCTGGAGAGCTGCATTTTGACGCTAACAATCCAACCTCAATCTAACGGGCAATCCGCGCCGCTATGTCACAAATCACCCCAACCGTCCTGCAATTGTAGACATGCCTGCACAGACCTCAACCGGAAAATACGGCAAAAATACCTATCTAACTGATCTAAAACAAAAAAATCAGACAAGCAGACTGATTTTAAATCTGGATCAAAATTTGCTGAGAAGCTTAAAACGGCTGCACAAGCCTTATCCCGCACTCTCGATTACAGGTGATTTATGAGCAAAATCGGCATTTTTTTCGGAACGGATACCGGCAGCACCCGGCTAGTGGCAAAAAAGATTTTCAGTTTGTTGGGCGAAGAGCTGGCCGACAAGCCCAAAAACATCAATCGGGTTAAACCCGAAGAACTATTGCAATACGACGCGCTGATATTGGGTACTCCCAGCTACGGCATAGGCGACTTGCCCGGTTTGGGAGCCGGATGCCAGGAGCGCAGCTGGCAAGAGTTCGTACCAACCCTGAATGGTGTCGATCTCTCCGGCAAACGGATCGCGCTATTCGGCTTGGGCCATCAAGAACGCTACGCCTCGCGCTTCGCCAGCTCCCTGATCCAACTTTACCGGGTATTCTACGGATTCGGCGCCGAGATGATCGGCCGCTGGAGCACGGAAGGCTATACCTTCGAACATTCCGACTCGGTGATCGACGATCAATTCGTCGGCCTGGTACTAGACCAACGCGGCCAACCGCATTTGACCGACGAGCGCATCAGAGTCTGGCTGGCGCAAGTCACGCCGCAGCTGTTGCCGGTCTTGGCGGAGGCCGCCTAGATGTTGGCCTCATCCTTAGCAGAACAAGATCAATTTGATCTAACCCCGTTGGCCGACTGCTCCCATTGCGCTTACCGGGATACCTTGCTTGCCACCGGCACCTGCAAGCCGGGTGATCGCTGCGTAGTAGCGGAAAGCGGTCGGCAAATCGACCGGTTTTTCAAAGCGCATCCGGTCTACGCGTTAAATTACACCCAAGACCCGTTCTGGGAACGGCGCGCAATTGCGGCCCAGTATCTGCCGACCAATCATTTACGCCCCTTATTGACCGACCCCGACGAGGCCGTGCGCCGGGTACTGGCTTATCGTGTGCCGGTGGAATGGCTGCTGGAATTAAGCCAGGACAGCGACCGGGAAGTCAGAGTCACGGTGGCCGACCGCCTGCCGGAAACCCAACTCGAGTTAATGGCCAACGATCCGGATTACCTAGTACGCACTTACGTTGCCAAACGCTTGCCCAAGGGCCGACTATTCCGTTTAGTCGCCGACCCGGACAATGAAGTGCGCCGCACCGTCGCAGAGCGCATACCCAGCGTGAGTTTGGGCTTGATGGCCAACGATCAAGAAGTGAACATCCGCCGTATCGTCGCGCAGCGCATGGAAGTCGACGATCTAGCCATGATGAGCAAGGACGAAGACTGGACCGTGCGCTATGAAGTGGCGCTGCGCGCCGAGCCGGAACTGCTGAAGCAGATGCTTGACGACGCCGACGAAGAAGTCAGTTTTACCGCTCGTGAGCGCTGGGAAGCCTTAGCGATGGAGGCAACGCATGCCGCAGACTGAACACATCGTCGGCCTGACCTATGCGGACCGCCTGCGGATGGCGACCGAGTCCCGCCACCAAGCCTTGAAAGAACGACTGGGCTCCGACTTGGCAACCTTAACTTCTTTGATGGGCCCGATGAGCGACGGCCCGGAATGGCCGGCGGGGGCTGCCTGGCTGGCCGCGCGGCATGGCCAAAACGCCTGCGTGATCTCCGATGGCTTATCCGACCCCTGGGTGGAGCGCGACAGACCGGAAACCGGCCTGGGCTTGGAAGTGTTTATCGAAAGCCCGGATTCCGGCGCCGCCGAGAACGCACCGCTCGCCAAATTCGCCGACACCTGGTTATTTCCGCTGACCGCCGAAGTCAGCCATACCTTGGCCGGCTTCCCGCGTTTAAGCGAAAGGCTATTGAACGGGGAACTGCTATCGATGGAATTTGCTATCGATCACATCAAGGACGGCCGCGGCCAAATTGGCGCCTTATTGGGGGCTAATAGCGAACCCGCCAAAACTTTAACGCTTGCAGGCGGCGAAATAAAGCTCATCGCCATCACCTTGCTGACCGGTAGGGAATTGAAGTATCTGCGCGGCAAAGGCGAACTGGCGCGTCACGAGCTGGCCGACAAATTGAAAACAGCCGGTGTCGGCCATCTGTCCTTACTCCACCGACCCTCGCTGGTCTAAACCGCACCCTATCGCATGACTATTACTCCCGAAATAGACGCCTGGTTGCTGGAAAACGGCTTTCAATTGGACCTCAATCCGCACGGCAAGCACCCATTGATTCTGTCCGCCCAACAAGGCCGGGCCGATGTACTGAACTATCTGCTGGAGCAAGGTGCAGATCTTAACGCGCTGGACGCTTACGGCAACAACGCGCTGTGGGCCGCATGTTTTGCCGAAGCGGGCGATTGCATCGGCTTGTTGCTAGAGGCCGGCATCGATATTAATTATCAAAATCCCAGTGGCGCCAGCGCCCTGACTTATGCATCCTCCAGTGGCAAACACGCTGTGGTCAAGCAATTGCTGGAAGCCGGCGCCGATCCGCTACTCAGTACGCAGGACGATTTCAGCGCGCTGGATTTGGCCGCCAATCGCCAATGTTTGCAGTTGCTGCGCAGTGCGGTAAAAGCCTCGCAGGCATAGCGCCACTGGACATTTTTTTACTCGGAATTTAAATAGCTTCGCTCCCGCGCAGGCGGGAGACGAGCGGCTACACTGGATTCGCTGTGGGACCTATTAGTTCTCCAGCCTTACCTGAGTGCATAAGGATCGCATGCACCAATAGCACTCCGCCCCAAATAAACAGAGATGGTTAACCACCAATCTAAACCCCAAGCCGGATAAGCCCGCCTATTGCCGCAAGCCCAGCGTGGGCATAGAATGCGGCCTTTCCTAACATACTCCGAGGACGCACCATGTCAGACTCTTATTGGTTTAGAACCGGCGAAGCCACCGTATTTTCCAGCGACGGCCAAGGCACCGACGCGATGCCGGAAATTCTGATTGGCGACGTCAAAGGCCCGGCCGGTCATGCTTTTGCCAATCTGATGGGCCAAACCGCAGGCCACACGCGCATGTTTGCGATCCGCGCCACCAACCAACAAGTGCGTCCGGCCACCATCATGGTGCCTAAGGTCACAATCAAATCCTCGGCTTACGTCAACTTGTTGGGCGGCCCGGTACAGTCCGCAGTAGCCGACGCGGTGATTGATAGCGTCGCCGACGGCATTATTCCGCGCCTGCAAGCTAACGAGTTGTGCATCATCGCCATGATCTGGATAGATCCCTCCTGCGCCACTAACCCCGAATTGGACCGCAAGGATTTGTATCGCACCAACTACGAAGCCATGAAACTGGCGATTTCCAGAGCGATGAGCAATTCGCCGAGCATCGACGAACTGATAGCCAACCGCCACAAAATCTTCCACGAAATGTACGACCCGGAGACTGGCGAGTCGCAGTGGTAAGCGTATAACTAAGCATATCGTCAGGTAGCCGCTGTCGCGGCAACCTGACCTACTTGGTTAATGTGCTACCTAAGTCTGTCCGCAATCAAGCCAACCCTACTTGATGAATAACATCTCCTGATATGTAGGATACGGCCACAACTCATCCGCAATTTCCCCTTCCAGCCCATCGGCATACTGACGAACCTCATCCATCAAAGGCCTGATGGTGTTGGCGCAGAACAGCATGTGTTCTTCAATCGTTGCAAAATCATGTTTGGCAAGCGCGGCACTGAGTTTATCGCTGGTCGCCATCATCGACGATAGCAGCCCGGCAATTAAAACTAGACGCTCGTTTCCCAGTTCGACACCATGGCTTTTAAGCGAGATTAATGTGGCAGAAAGATCTGCCAAGTATTTCACTGCGGCCGGATAAATGCCGGTTTTGGCCATGCTGATCACCAATTTGGCTTCTACCTCAATGGCCAGCACATATTGCTCTGCGTAGATTTCGAAGCGGCTGGCGAGCTCGACAGGTGACAATACCCCCAGCGTTTCGAATAAGGCTTGCACCTCGGGTTCCTTCAACACCGGCAAGGCGTCGGCAGCGGTTTTGAGATTGCGTAAACCACGCTCTTCCACTGCCATTTTGTGCCATTCCGCCGAATAGCCGTTGCCGCCGAACACTACTGCGCCGTGGGCGTCGATCAATTCTTTCAAAGTTTTCAGAATGGCCGCGTCCAAATCAAGGCCTTTGCCTAATTGGCCTTCCAGGCTATCGGCTACCCAATTCAGCGAGTCAGCCAGCATGGTATTCATCGTCACCAAGGGCCCGGCGACCGATTGGCCGGAGCCCACGGCGCGGAATTCAAAGCGGTTGCCGGTAAAAGCAAACGGCGAGGTCCGGTTTCTATCCCCGGCGTCTTTGTTAAACACCGGCAGCGTATTAATGCCCAAATCCATCACCCCGGCGTTTAATGAGCCGGTGATCTCGCCATTACTGATTTGCTCGAACACGTTGTCCAACTGCGAACCCAGATATACCGACATGATCGCCGGCGGAGCTTCGTTCGCACCTAAGCGATGATCATTACTGGCCGTGGCAATCGCGGCACGCAACAGCGGGCCGAATTTATGCACGCCACGTATCACCGCGCCGCAAAACAACAAGAACTGAGTATTTGAATGCGGCGTATGGCCGGGATCAAGCAAATTGCCTTGGGTGGCATTGCCGACCGACCAGTTCACGTGCTTGCCGGAACCGTTGATGCCTTTGAAGGGTTTTTCGTGCAGCAAACACACCAAGCCATGTTTTTTGGCAGTGTTTTTTAACACGGTCATCAACAATTGCTGATGGTCGGTGGCGACGTTGGCCGATTCAAAAAACGGCGCTATCTCAAATTGCCCCGGCGCTACTTCGTTATGCCGGGTCTTGGCCGGAATCCCCAAGCGATAAAGCTGCTCTTCCACATCCTGCATATAGACCTGAACGCGTTCGGGTATGGCACCGAAGTAATGATCGTCAAACTGCTGACCTTTGGCGGCCGATGCGCCGAACAGAGTACGCCCCGCCAGCAATAAATCCGGGCGGTTGGCGACGAAATTGGCATCGACCAAGAAATATTCCTGCTCCGCCCCGCAACTGGAATTCACCGGGGCAATGTCGGTATGGCCCAGCAACGACAGCACGCGCTGTGCAGCCTTATTCATTGCCGCATTCGCGCGTAACAAGGGGGTTTTCTTATCCAGCGCTTCACCGGTCCAGGAAATAAATACCGTGGGGATACATAGCGTCGCGCCGTTGTCTGTGGTCATGATATAAGCCGGGCTGGTCACATCCCAAGCGGTATAACCTCGCGCTTCGAAGGTGGACCGAATGCCGCCGTTCGGAAACGATGAGCCGTCCGGCTCGCCTTGTACCAATACTTTGCCGCTGAACTCGGAAATGACTGAACCATCGCTTTGCACGGAGATAAAACCGTCGTGTTTTTCGGCGGTGGCGTTGGTCAAGGGATAGAAAACATGGGCGTAATACAAAGCCCCTTTTGAAAGCGCCCAGTCTTTCATCGCCAAGGCCACCACATCGGCAATTGAAACATCCAGCTCGGTGCTGGCTTCGATGGTTTTTTTTAAGGATTTAAACACCTCTTTGGGTAAGCATTCCTTCATCTTACTCAAGGTAAAGACATCGCTGGCCCATAAACCGGCCAACGGCGCCGGCATTTTGGTCGGCATGGGTTGGCGATTAGTGATGGTTTGAACAGCTTGCACGCGCGCGGTATTTCCAGTCATAGCTTGGCCTTGATTTGAAGGTTAATGTCGATCAAACAATCCGCAGCAATAATCAATCCAGTAAGCTTGGGGTGATAGCGGAGTGAGCCCGGCTCCAGGGATTTTGGGAAATTGCGGTGCTTGCAGAGCAGCTGACGCGGAACGAAGAAACAGGCCGTGAGTTGTATTAGTGCAATATAAGGAAATTACGGCACAAACTTAGTGCGCGTAGTGCGCGAAAAATCAATACCGTTGGGGCGGTTCGCCGTTTATGCGCGAGAAGCATCATCGTAATCGAAGGCTAATCGGCATATCAGTTTTAAAGATGACCGGGATGAGAAAATTTTAAATCCCGCATGTCAGCCCGCTCTGCACCCTAATCCCTTTGCCACCCCCCGCAAGCAGTGTTATTATCCACGCGCCGTATACGCCCGCACCGTAGCGAGCGACTCGCGTCAACGGGGACGCAAGAGGCTGGTTTTCAAGGTTATACGTTCGTCCTCCGCTTTGTTAAAACCCGCCGACTTTTGCCCTCGCGGCCAACCCAGTTTGCTAGGGTGTAATATCAATGCCGCTCGTTCCAATTCCGCAGAGTTTGACTACATGCCAACCCAACCGCTCGAAACGCTGTTCCGCTCCGAAGTTCTCTCCATGTCGGCCTACCATGTTGCCGATGCCAGCAACTTCATCAAACTCGATGCCATGGAAAATCCTTATAGCTGGCCGGAAGACATTCAAGCACGCTGGTTGGAATCGCTGAAGACCTGCCCGATCAACCGCTACCCGGACCCGGAAGCCAAGACACTGGCCGTCGCATTGCGCCGGACGAACGGTATCCCGGAGCAAGCGGCCTTGCTGCTCGGCAACGGCTCCGACGAAATCATTCAAATATTACTAATGGCTTTAAGCGCCGATGCCGCCGTATTGGCACCGGAACCCGGATTTGTGATGTACAAACAAGTGGCGCAAAGCCTGGGCCTGCGTTACCGAGGCGTGCCATTGCTGGCAGACAGTTTTGAACTGGACATGCCGGCCATGCGCGCGGCGATTGCCGAATCTCGACCTGCCTTGATTTTTATCGCCTATCCCAACAACCCCACCGGCAACTTATTCGATGCCGCAGCCATCAAGGAAATACTCAGCCTAGCACCGGGATTGGTAGTGGTCGACGAAGCGTATGCGCCGTTTGCCGACGCCAGCTTTATCGGCGAGCTGGAACATTATTCTAATTTACTGGTGATGCGCACCGTTTCCAAGTTGGGGCTGGCCGGCTTGCGCTTGGGATTTTTGGCCGGCGATTCGGCGATTGTGGAGCAGTTACATAAAGTCCGCTTACCTTACAATATCAATTGCCTGACCCAAATCACGGTGGGATTTGCGTTGGATCATGGCGAGTTTCTGTTAGAACAAACCCAAACGCTGTGCGGAGAACGGGCTTTGGTTTTCCGGGCCTTGCTGGAAATGCCGGATGTCCAGCCTTATCCCAGTGCCGCTAACTTCATTCTGTTCCGTACGCTTAACAAAGCCGCAGACGACGTATTTGCCTCACTGAAATCGCAAGGCGTGTTGATCAAGAATCTGTCCCCTCAAGGCGGGCTGTTACACAATTGCCTGCGAGTCACCGTCGGGAAACCGGAAGAAAATCAAGCCTTTCTAAGCGCGTTGGCAGTTGCTTTAAAGTGATGATTCTCACTATCCGCAAAGGCCTGAAACCCTTGACTAGCGCTGTCGCAAGAACAATTTCAATAATCACGGACAGTAGGGTATATTTGCTGAAAATTATAATAATCGATGTATCGCGATATACATCACATCATCAGGAGTGTTACTTATGAACCACGAAGGCGTCGATCATTCCAAACGCCAGTTTCTGACCTCGGCACTGTCGGTGGTTGGTGCAGTGGGTGCCGGCTATTTGGCCGTCCCCTTTCTCTCGCAAATGCAGCCCAGCGCCAAAGCCATGGCTGCAGGGGCTCCCGTCGATGTCGATATCAGCAAGATGGAACCCGGCCAGCTAATTCGTGTGGCTTGGCGCGGCAAGCCGGTGTGGGTCTTGAATCGGACGCCGGAGGTCATATCCACTCTAGCGACTCTGGACAGCAAATTGGCTGACCCGGTATCCAACGAATCCATGCAGCCCCAGAACAGCAAAAATCCGCTGCGCTCCATTAAACCGGAAATTTTTGTCGCGGTCGGCCTGTGCACGCACTTAGGCTGCTCGCCCACGTTTCGCCCGGAAATTGCCCCTAACGATTTGGGCCCGGATTGGAAAGGCGGTTTCTTTTGCCCGTGTCACGGCTCCTGGTTCGATCTGGCCGGTCGTGTGTATCGCGGCGTTCCCGCCCCTACCAATCTTGAGATACCGCCTTATCGATATGAAACAGACAATCTGATTGTCGTTGGCGAAGAAAGCGAGGCAAACCCAGCATGAAGCAAAAAATGAATCAATGCAGCGAATGGCTGCTGGAGCGTTTTCCACTCTCCGATTTGTGGAATGAACACATGGCGCATTACTACGCGCCCAAAAACTTTAACATCTGGTATTTTTTCGGCTCGTTGGCCCTGTTGGTGCTGGTCAATCAGTTCATCACCGGCATTTTACTGACCATGAACTACAAACCGGATGCCAAGCTGGCTTTCGACTCGGTCGAATACATCATGCGCGACGTCAACTGGGGTTGGCTGGTGCGTTATATGCACTCCACCGGCGCCTCGGCGTTCTTCATCGTGGTCTATCTGCACATGTTCCGCGGCTTGATTTATGGCTCGTTCAAGCAACCGCGCGAACTGATCTGGATCTTCGGCATGCTGATCTTCGTCTGCCTGATGGCGGAAGCGTTTATGGGTTACCTGCTGCCTTGGGGACAGATGTCTTACTGGGGCGCCCAGGTCATCATCTCCTTATTTAGCGCGATTCCAGTGATCGGCGACGAGTTATCGCTGTGGGTGCGAGGCGACTATGTGGTGTCCGACGCCACCTTGAACCGCTTTTTCGCGTTTCACGTCATCGCCGTGCCTCTAGTATTGTTAATCCTGGTGTTCCTGCATATCGTGGCCTTGCACGAAGTGGGTTCCAACAACCCTGACGGCGTTGAAATCAAGCAATCAAAAGACCCTTGGGGACATCCGGTCGACGGCATTCCTTTCCACCCTTACTACACCGTCAAGGACATCGTCGGCGTCGGCGTGTTCATGTTCTTCTTCGCCACGGTGATTTTCTACATGCCGGAATTGGGCGGCTACTTTCTGGAGCACGCCAACTTTATCCCGGCTGATCCATTGAAAACCCCGGAACATATTGCGCCGGTCTGGTATTTCACCCCGTTCTACGCCATTTTGCGTGCGGTACCGGATAAGTTTGCCGGCGTGATTGCGATGGGCGGCGCGATTGTGGTGCTGTTCATGCTGCCTTGGCTGGATCGTAGCCCGGTCAAATCCATCCGTTACCGTGGCGGCATCTTCAAAAAAGCCGTGGCATTGTTTGTAGTCGCCTTTATCGGTTTGGGTTATTTGGGAACTCAACCTGCTACGCCAGGTGCCACCACTGTTGCTCGGGTATTGACCGCAGTTTACTTCGGATTTTTCCTGTTGATGCCTCTGTATACACGCTGGGAAAAAACCAAACCGGTACCGAATCGCCTGACCGACCAGCCGAGCCTGGAAGATCGCATTCCGGCTCTGCTGGCCTTAGTCGATGAAGTCGTTGAGGTACAGCAAGTTCCCGACAATATCGGCGGTACTATCGCCAAGAAAAGGCCGAACTGGTCCGGCATCTCAGCCGTACTGATTCGTTTTGCAAAAAACCTGAAAAAGAGCCTGGATTAAGCCATGAAAAAGATACTCTACACTCTTTTGTTTTTGCTGCCTTTCAACGTTCTGGCCAGCGGTGGCGTCAAACTCGACAGCGCCGACATCGACTTAAGCGACACCATGGCGATGGAGCGCGGCGCGAAATATTACGTCACCTACTGCCTAGGCTGCCATTCGGCAAAACACATTCGCTACAAACGGATTGCCATAGATTTGAAGCTGGATGAAGCGGAAGTTCTGAAAGTAGTGGCACCTTTTGGGGCCGGCATCTACGATCAGATGCATTCGGCGATGAACGCGCACGATGCGGAAAAATGGTTCGGCACCACGCCGCCGGATTTGTCGCTGATTGCCCGCTCGCGCGGCGCCGACTGGTTGTATACCTACCTGCGCAGCTTCTATGCCGAGCCCGGAAAAGCACCTTTGGGCGTTAACAATGTCGTGTTCCCTGATGTTGGTATGCCCAACGTGTTCTGGCAATTGCAAGGTACGCAATCGGCGATTACGCAGAAAATCGACGGGCATGACGTCATTACCGGTCTGAAACTGGAACAACCGGGGCAAATGACACCTCAGGAATTCGACAAAATGGTCAACGACCTGGTCAATTTCCTGGTTTACGTCGGCGAACCGGTGCAACTGGAAAGACAACAAATGGGTAAATACGTGTTGTTCTTTATCCTGATGTTTATCGCACTAGCCTATCTGTTGAAAAAAGAGTACTGGAAAGACGTACACTAAACACAGCTTGGGCTCGTAATATCAAACCGGTATCGGCTAAGCTGATACCGGTTTTTTTATGGCCGTTTGTTTAACAAGCAATCGATTTGTAAATCCGGTTAAAATCTCGATTAAACTCTCAGTAACGGAATACGCTAAGCCCGAATGCTGGAAACAACTCTACCCTTGACCGTCTGAAAGCCAATATGAAAAAAACTACGCCAACATCTGAAACGCCAGTCTCTGCCACTGAAAAGCCTGCTCCAGCGAAAGCGACTAAAAAATCCCCTACCAAACCCGTTGCCGTTAAAACAGCACAAGAAACGTCCACCGCACCGGGCAAAACCAAAGCTAAACCCAAAGCAACTACAACGCCTAAAGCCGTAAAAACAGCTACTGAAGCACCGACTGCCCCGGAAAGTACCGAAAAAGCCCCGGCGCCCACTGTTAAAGCAGCCGCGAAAAAAGCTAATCCAAAGCCCAAAGCCGCTAAAGTAGAGCCTACTGTGGAAGCAGAGCCAAGTGAAACCGCGCCAATCGTAATTTCCATGCACGAACGCATAGGTTTGACCGCTGGGGTTATCTGGCATCATTTGGCTGAAAACGGCGCGACACCGGTTGCCAAATTAGTTTATGTACTGCCGGAGGAAGAGGCCATCATTCAAAGAAGTATCGGTTGGTTGGCTCAGGAAGACAAAATCACGCTGTCGGCCAGAGGCGGAGACCACGTCGAAACCATAGTGCTGAAGGGCTAGCATTTTACTGTTGAGAAAATCGTTCATCACGCGACACTTAGCCGCTTGCGTTGAAAATAACGATTGTTGGGGCATAAAGACCTCTTGCGGTAAACGGCAAGCAACAGAGGGGTCAATTGCGAGAGCCATCCAAACCTCAGCAACTACAGAATAAGCGCTCTATTAATCTATTCGGAGAATACCTAATGAAAAACATTATTTTGGCAATAGTAGCTTTATTTTTCTTGAGCCAAACGGCGTATGCAGCCGACGCAGCTTGCGAAGCCAAGGCTACTGAAAAAAAGCTGGCTGGCGCCGCCAAAAATAGCTTTCTTAAAAAATGCGAGAAAGACGCCAAAATCACTGCCGCTAAAGCCGGCTGCGATGCAAAAGCTGCCGAGAAAAACTTGAAAGGCGCTGCGAAGAATAGCTTCACCAAGAAATGCGTCACTGACGCAAGCAAATAACACTTTCGATAAAACGCCCAGTCCGCCCCGTTGGAACGCTGGTAACGGCTTTCTACTTCCGTTTCCCAGCGCGGCAATAACATCCGAAAATGCCTGATTTTTGCAGAATGACCGGCTTCAGTCTCACTGGACCTTACGCAACGGCTATTAACCACACTACTAAATAAGCTCGCCCCCGTAAAGGCGGGAGCCCAGTTGCTAAATTGGATTCCCGCTTTCACGGGTATGACGGCCACCGGAAATATAAGGGCCAGGTTAAAAAATAGCCTCTTCGAAAAGCCTGTTTTTCGTCGCTCCTGATCCACAGCAACCCACCAGTAGCAAATTTTTCCGGCAACCTGAAAAAATTATTTGTTCTGCATTTGTTTTCATTGTATGCTTTTACAAAACAAATGCAGAACAAACATGACACTTACCCGTAAGCAACAAGAAATTTTCGACTTCCTGCTACAAAATCAGGAGCTATTCAGTCATCCGCCGACACTGGAAGAATTGTGCGCGGCGATGGGTTTGAAATCGCGCGGTTCATTGCACAGCCAGATCAAGGCACTGATCGACGCCAATTTGATTGAAGCACCGGAGCGCAAGCAACGCGGCATTCGCCTGACCGAACACGCCAAATCGCTGGTCAACAAAACCGTGGCATCCGGCATGCTGCCTTTTGTCGGCACCATAGCCGCCGGCAGACCGATAGAAGCCATCGAAAACATTTCTTATATGGCTGTGCCGGAAGAATTGAAAACCGAGAACCCTTGTTATGTCCTGAAAGTAAAGGGAGATTCGATGCAGGAAGAAGGCATCTTCGACGGCGACTGGGTCATCATCGAACAACGCAGCCATGCCCGTAACGGCGAAATCGTCGTTGCATTAGTTGAAAAAGCCGAAGCAACATTGAAATTTATCGAGCAGTACCCACACGAAACCCTGCTAATTCCCGCCAATTCCTCAATGCAGGCCATGCGTTACCGGCCCGAGCAAGTGGAAATACAAGGGGTATTAGTCGGACAAATGCGTAGCTATACCAACCACCACTAGGAGGAGATTATGCTTCATCAATCCGTTCATATGCGCGATCAAAAAGCCAATCAAACAGCCATGCTGAACAGAGCGGACCGACAGGCCGCCATCAACATGATCGAGGAAATTACGCTGGTTGTGGTGCTGTGGGGCGTGTTTTTACTGGCTACCGGCTGATGTTCGTAACCATAACCTGCTTGGCATGGTCACCTGGCATCCGGCACTATGTATAAACTGAGTTTTTATGTGCCGGTCAGCCATGCAGAACAGCTAAAACAAGCGTTGTTCGAGCAAGGCGCCGGGCGTATCGGCGATTACGACAGTTGTGCCTGGCAAGTGCTGGGCGAGGGCCAATTCCGGCCTCTCGCCGGTAGCCACCCTTATCTGGGCAGTATCGGTGAAATTCAGCAGGTCGCCGAATATAAGATAGAAATGGTCTGCGCCGATGATTTAATTAAAACGGTGGTGCAAACCTTGCTGGCTTGCCATCCTTATCAGCAGCCAGCCTACGAGGTTTATAGGATCCTCAGCGTCGCAGACTTATCCTAGCCTGTTCAAAACAGTTTTAGGATCTATGAACAAGCTGATTCCATGGGGAATACGATAGCTGATCCAAATGAAATCTATCGATTGCCACTCGCTTGCAAAATGGTCCATCGTCCGTTTTTATGTTTTGATAGCCCCGTCATTCCCACAATAGGAAATCCAGTTTTTTGAATTTACCGGCGTCCCGCTTTCGTTGTACGACAAAGCAAAGATGTTTGGGACATTCGTTGGAATTTCCTTAATGTCCCTCACTTTCCTCATCACCCTCTTTCTTGGTGATTTCTTCCAAAGCAAGACTGCCAGCCAGAGAACTGGGCTTTTTGGTCGCCGACCCCAAACCTTCGCTCAAATTGATTTTCAGTTTTAAATTGTTCGGCGAATCCGAGTTGCGCAAGGCCTCCTCCAAGGTGATCACCCCGCCTTTGTAGAGCTTGAGTAAATGGCTGTCAAAAGTCTGCATGCCGATATTTTCGGATTTTTCCATCGCTTCCTTGATGGCGTGAATATCGCCTTTATGGATTAAATCGCTAACCAATTTAGTACCCAGCAAAATTTCGATAGCCGCCACCCGTTTGCCTTCGACGGTGGGTACCAGACGTTGCGAAATAAACGCTTGCAGATTCAAGGACAAGTCCATCAGCAACTGCGGACGACGTTCTTCCGGGAAAAAGTTGATGATACGATCCAAGGCCTGATTCGCATTATTGGCGTGTAACGTGGACAAGCACAGATGGCCGGTTTCCGCAAAAGCCAAGGCATGCTCCATGGTCTCCTGACTGCGAATTTCGCCGATCAGAATCACATCCGGCGCCTGCCGCAAGGTGTTTTTCAATGCGTCTTCATAACTAAGGGTATCGACGCCGACTTCGCGCTGATTTACCAAGGATTTTTTATGCGGATGTACAAACTCGATAGGATCTTCGATGGTGATGATATGCCCGGATGAGTTGCTGTTGCGATAATCTATCAAGGCCGCTAAGGATGTCGATTTACCGGAACCGGTGCCGCCGACGAACAAAATCAGCCCGCGCTTTTCCATGATTTTATCTTTCAGGATTTGCGGCAAGCCCAAGGCGTCGGCACTGGGAATATCGACCTTGATGTTGCGGATCACCAAGGCGTGGCAATTGCGCTGTTTAAAGATATTCACCCGAAACCGCCCGATTCCTTCTTCAGTAATGGCCAGATTCATTTCCGGCACATGTTCAAAGGCGGCGCGCTGCTCGGCGTCCATGATGCCGTCGGCAATTTCCTTGATGCGTTCACGACTAAGTTTGACGTTTTCCAGCGGTTTTAAGCTGCCTTGGAACTTGGCCGCCGGCGGAGCCCCCGCCGTCAGATACAGGTCCGAACCATCGTGTTGGACGAGGATTTTTAGATAGTCTTTAAATTCCATGCGGGCGACTCTCGAATTGATAATGCCCAAAGTGTAGGCCAATCCGCCGACAAGTGAAGCCGGGACGGTATTCCCTCGGCTGCCCGAGAATGCCCGCTAATTTCTTTGCCGAAAAATGTCATAGCTCGTTTATGCTTGCATTCCCAAACCATTGCTAATTCGTCGAGATGCCAAACCGCCGACTCAACTTGAGTAATTTTGAACATGAAACCGACTTGCTGTACGGGATCATCGACAGTATTAAAGAAGCCGTCATCGTTTTCGACACGACGCACCAAATCATCTGCGTCAACCGCTCCGCCGAACTTTTGCTGGGGATTGGCTCAACAGCCGATTGGCAGAATCAACATTACCTTTTTTCCGCGGACGGTAACACGCCTTTTCCCGTTGCGCTTTTACCGTGTTTCAAGCCCGTTGGCCCAGGCATGGCGGAAGCTATCGAATTAACCGTAAGACGCGCAGACGGCAGCGATGTCCGCGTCAGCGTCAGCGGTCGAGGTCTAGCGGACCGGCATGGCACTATATCGGCATGGCTAACAATACTTTCGGATACCTCGTTGCCAAATAACCCGGAGAAGGCGGCCGAAGTTTTAGAGCACCAACAGAATTTGCGTTCCGTACTCAACCATATGCCGGCGATGATCGGCTACTGGGACAAAAATCTTATCAACAAATTTGGCAACAAAGCCTATGAGGAATGGTTCGGCTTTACCTCCGAAAACTTGCTCGGCAAACATATTCGCGAAGTCATCGGCGATGAACTATACACGCTGAATAAGCCGTTTATAGATGCCGTGCTGAAAGGAGAACCACAGTATTTTGAGCGCACCATCGTCAATTTCGCGGGCGCAGCTCGGCATACGCAAGCCGCCTATTTGCCGGATGGCGCGGTAGGGCAAGTGAAAGGATTTTTCGTCTTGGTGACCGACATCACCGCATTGAAATCCGCGCAAAAACGCATCAGCGAGTCGGAAGCCCGTCTGCGTGCGATGTACGATAGCCTGCCATTCTTGGCCTGGATGAAGGACAAAAACGGGAAATATATTCAAGCCAACAAACATTGGCTAACCGCCGTGGGCATCGACAGTCTGCGTGATTCAGAAGATGTGACTGATTTCGATATCTGGCCGGAAAGCCTGGCCGAGCATTATCGCGCGGTTGACCAAGAAGTGATGCTGACTCGGCAACAAGTATCGCTGACCGAGAGAGCTTTCGATGCTGGGCGAGAGACTTGGACTGAAACGATCAAAGCGCCCATCATCGACGATAAAGACGATGTGCTGGGCACCATCGGTCTGGCGCGCGACATAACCGAAAGTCGGAGCGCGGAAGAGCGACTTCGCAATTACAGTGAGCGCTTGGGCCTGGCCACCAAAGCCGCTGCAATCGGCATTTGCGAGTGGGATCTGGCGTTGGGCGTCGGGGATTGGGATGAACGCATGTACGAGATGTTCGGCATTCCCGTGGGAACGCCCATAGACTACCAGACCTGGGCTACCTTGGTAGTGGTCGAAGACTTACCGCGCACTGAAGCCACACTACGCAAGTTAATTCGAGACCAACAGGAAAAGCATTGGGAGTTTAGGATTCGCCGGAAGAGCGACGGCGCATTACGCTTCATTCAGGCTTCAGCCATCATAGCCGGCGATCCCAAGAGCGGCAGGCAAAAAATCGTCGGGGTTAACATGGATGTCAGCAATTTTAAGTTGATCGAAAATGCGTTGCGCGAAAGCGAAGCGCATCTGGCTCACGCCCAAGCCCAGGCGCATTTAGGCAGTTGGTCCTTGTACATTGGCGACAGTTCTCTGAAATGGTCTGACGAAAATTACCGAATTTTCGGCATGCCTTTAGGCACGCCTATAAGCTACGAGCGCTTCATGGAATGTGTCCATCCGGCTGACCGTCATTACGTGCACCAAGCCTGGCAGGCTGCCATGCGTGGTGCGCCTTACGATATCCAACACCGTATCGTGGCGAACGGTAAGATAAAATGGCTTAGGGAACGCGCCGATCTTGTATTTGCCGGGGATGGCAGTTTCGTGCGCGGCATAGGCACATCGCAGGACATCACCGAGCTGAAAGTAATAGAAAAAGACCTGGAATCATCCCGCTTACAATTGCGGCAACTGGCCGCCCGCCGGGAAAAGGCCCGCGAAGAAGAACGCAAGCACATGGCCCGCGAAGTTCACGACGAACTGGGACAAATGTTGACGGCCCTGCGCATGGAAATGTCGCTGCTTCGCATGAAATTCGCAATTAACAACCGGGGACTGGCCGAACAAATCCGCAACATCATGGAATTACTGGACCAAACCATCCAGGTTACCCGCGATGTGGCGACCTCGTTACGTCCCTCGGCGATAGAAATGGGGATAGTGCCGGCTTTGGAGTGGCTGGTAAGGAAATTCGCGGAACAATCCGGGATTCAGTGCGATCTGTTGTATCCGGAAGATGATTTCGATATGGACGAGGAATGTGCAATCGTGATTTTTCGGATCGCCCAAGAATCGCTGACCAATGTGCTGCGACATGCGGCAGCCAGCACGGTAAAAATTGCCGTCAATTTGGAGAAGGACCACTATTGCCTGGAAATTTACGATAATGGTCGTGGTTTCGACGCGAATGCCCCCACTAAGACCAAATCTTTTGGCCTGATCGGCATACGGGAACGCTCCTTGATGTTGGGCGGAGAAACCACTATATCCAGTGTCCCGGGCCAAGGTACCTCTATCCAGGTACGTATCCCAGCTAACCCTAAAAGACCAGAACTATGATCCGACTAATCATTGCCGACGACCATGCCATTGTGCGAGGCGGTCTCAAACAACTATTCGCACTCTCCACCGATATTACCGTGGTCGGCGAAGCCGAAAACAGCCAGCAATTGTTGAGTTTTCTCGATGAAAATTCTGTTGATCTGGTGTTACTGGATCTGACCATGCCCGATCTCGGCGGCGTGGAAATGATCAGCCGGATTCGCGGCCAATATCCGGCATTGCCCATCCTGATTTTGAGCATGCACAACGAATTACAAATCGTCTCACGCGCTTTGAAAACCGGTGCGAATGGCTATCTAACCAAGGATAACGATCCGGAAACCTTACTGATTGCCATCCGCCGGGTCGCCGGCGGCGGCCGTTTTATAGACCCTAAACTCGCCGAAAAAATGGTCTTTGAATTCGAGAGCTCCGAGCTAAGCAAACCGCATGAAAAACTATCCGAGCGCGAGTTTCAAATCTTGCAGTTACTGGCCAAGGGCCAAAGCCTGAACGACATCGGCAGGGACCTGGCAATCAGCAACAAGACTGTCAGTACATACAAAGCCCGGCTGTTTGAAAAATTGCACATCAGCAATAACGCCGAATTGATCCGCTACTATGATGCACACCGCCTAAACATGTAGTCATTTACCTACAATATCAGGAATATGCCTACACAAAATTACATTTTTACTTGCCTGGAATTTCAGATTGACTGATATTCAGACGATCCACATTTACATATGATGCAGAATCCAAAATTTTGAATGCATCGGGGTTCATCTATGCAAGTATCGGTAACAGGTGAATTGTTTGAGGTGACTATCCGTAACACGTTGGAGTTTGCAAAATGCCATAAATTGCTGGCGTCATGCAAGGCCCACGCCAAAATCAATCCGCGCGCCAGCGCCAGGATAACGCTCGAGAACATCCCTACATTCAATATGTGCGGCATTGCCACCATCTCGCTAATCTGCGACTGGATGCAGGCCGGCGTCGAACTGAATCTGCAAGGCTGTGGCGGCGACGTACATCAGGTTTTCGATACCGGCATATTCGATAAATACTTCAGCAAACACACACCATTCGTTCGCGCCGCCTGCCATGACTGCCTGGAGCGCACAAAACCGGGCTTAGCCAAAGATTGTCCGATACACAAAACCCGTCCACGTTCACGTCCGGACCAAACCGTGCTGGAAAATTAGCGTGAAAACACCATTCTTCGATTTTTTCAGTGCGGGTGGACTGATGCCGCACGGGTTTTGCTTAAAGTGGACGCCCGGCCTGCTCTGGTCGTATGTAATTTCCGATGCGTTAATCACCCTGGCCTATTTCGCGATTGCCGTCATTCTGGCTTACGTCGTATCGCAACGCCGAGACTTGAAGTTTCGCGGCATCTATTTGATGTTCAGCTCATTTATTCTGGCCTGCGGGGCATCGCACTTGATGTCCATCTTCCTGATCTGGCAACCGTTGTATTGGTTGGATACCAGCATAAAAGCCTTGACGGCAACCATCTCCCTGGCCGCCGCCATATTGCTGCTCAAGTTGGTACCGCATGCATTGAAACTACCGAGCAATCAGCAACTGGCAGCCGAAATTGCCGTGCGCACGCAGGCGCAACTGGATCTACAGGAAAGCGAAAGCAAGCTAAAAGCCCTCAGCCAGCAACTCATCAGCCTGATAGAAGCCATTCCCGACGCCATTCTGTTCAAAGACGGCGACGGCCGCTTGTTATTCGCCAATGAGCACGCGCAACAGTTGTTCCGATTTGACGGCATGGATTGGCAGGGCAAGACCTATCTGGAGCTGGCGGATCAACAACCGGACGCACTGGATAAGCATATAAAACTATTTTCGGACGAAGAAGCGGTATGGAAGGCCGGGCACTTGATCATGTTCGAAGATCACATCGTCAACGACGAGGGCCGTTCGATCGAAATAGAGGTACGCAAAACGCCGATTTATCAGGAAAACGGCCAACGCAAAGGCATGGTGGTGATTAGCCGGGACATCAGCAACATCCGCTGGGCGGAGAGTCAATTGCGGATTGCCGAGAGGGCAATCGAATCCCAGGAAGGGATCATGATTACCGACGAAAATAATATCATCCTGCGCGTCAATAACGCCTTCACCCGGCTGACCGGTTACCAGCCGGACGAAGTAATCGGCAACAAGCCCTCGATTTTAAAATCCGGCCGCCACAGTCAAGAGTTTTACCGGGAAATGTGGGCCACACTGAAGCGCGAAAAATTCTGGCAAGGCGAAGTCTGGGACAGGCGTAAAAACGGCGACATTTACCCAAAATGGCTGACGATCAGTGTTGTGACCGGCGCGGACGGCCATACCTGCAATTATGTGGCGGCCTTTACCGACATCAGCCAGCACAAGGAAGCGCAAGCGGCCATTCATCGCCTGGCGTATTACGACCCGCTCACCGACCTGCCAAATCGCCGCCTGTTGCAAGACCGGTTGCAGCAGGCTTTACACAACAGCCGTTGCGCGCGTAAGCATGGCGCGGTGTTGATGATAGATGTCGATAATTTCAAAACGATTAACGATACTCAGGGCCACCAAATCGGCGATCAGCTATTGATAGAAATTGCCTCGCGCCTAAAGGCCTGCGTCCGTCAAGGCGATACCGTTGCCCGGTTGGGCGGCGACGAATTTATCGTGTTGCTGGAAAATCTGGGCAGCACACAAACGGAGGCAACCACGAATGCCGAAGAAGTGGCGCACAAGATATTGCGCGCCATTAACACCGGCATGTTGTTAAACGGCAAAGAACATCTCGCCTCTATCAGTATCGGAATAGCCATATTCGACGAACACAACAACTCGTTCGACGACACGCTTAGACGCGCCGACGCGGCCCTGTATCAGGCCAAGGATGCCGGCCGCAACACGTTGCGCTTCTTCGATCCGCAGATGCAGGCGTTACTGGAATCGCGCGTATTGCTGGAGTTCGATTTACGCCATGCCCAGGCCCAAGAACAGCTAAGCCTGCATTACCAACCACAGGTAGATAAAAACGCCCATATTTTTGGCGCAGAGGTGTTATTACGTTGGCAACATCCGCAAAAAGGCATGATTTCGCCGGCTGAGTTTATCCCGCTTGCCGAAGAATCCGGCTTGATTTTACCTATCGGCGAGTGGGTGTTGCAATGCGCCTGCGAGCAACTGCGGGCCTGGGAACAAAATCCGCTCACCCAGCATTTACAACTTGCGGTGAATGTGAGCGCCAGACAGTTCCGTCAGTCCGATTTCGTCGAGTCAATCTGCAGGATTCTTAACAACACAGGCGCCAACTCGGCAAAGCTCAAACTGGAATTGACTGAAAGCATGGTATTGCAAGATGTCGAGGACGCTATCGAAAAAATGCAAACGCTAAAATCATTGGGCGTACGTTTTTCGATGGACGACTTCGGCACCGGTTATTCCTCATTGAGTTATCTGAAGAAACTGCCGCTCAGCCAACTCAAAATCGATCAAAGCTTTGTGCGTGACCTTATCGTTGACCCTAACGATGCGGTGATTGCCCAAACCATTATCGGCATGGGCCACAACCTGGGCTTGAATGTCATTGCGGAAGGGGTGGAAACCCAGGATCAACGCATCTGCCTGGAGCGTATAGGCTGCGATGCCTTTCAAGGCTACCTATTCGGTAAGCCCATGCCCTTACCTGAGTTCGAACGCGTTATTCGCAGCTTGAACAGGGCGATTCGACCACAAAACATCCACACCGGCACCTAAATGGCCGTAATTTCAAGCCTTCATTGATTTTCTACACTACTTGGCGGAGGGAATGCGTGATCGTCCATCTGCCAATTTGCTGAGTCTTATAACAATAAATTTAACGGGGAAATCTTATGTTCTTGATGAACTGGCATTCGGTCGGAGTCAAAGTGGTAGCGATAACCACGGGCATCCTCTTCGTCCTGGGCTTGGGCTTGTTGTTGATGTTTGCCAACATCGAAAAACAAAAACTGATAGACCGTAAGATTGAATCTTCCCGGCAATTGCTGCTGCTTTCCGAATCGATTCGCGATAATGTAAGCAAGAAGTGGGAAAGTGGTCTTTACTCGCCGGAATACCTCCGGCAGTTGGTGCACGGCAAGGATGAAGCCAGCCGCCGCTCCCTGATTATTGCTACCGTCCCCACCGCCAACGCCTGGGACGTAATCGAGGCCAAAGCCAAGGAAGGCGGTTTTCGTTTTAAGGCGCCAGCACTTAATCCGCGTAACCCGCCCAGAAACATGCCGGATCAACTGGAACAACAGGTTCTGGCCAAATTCCAAAAAGAGCCTTCGGTAACCGAATACAGTATTGTTGACGAAGAAAAACAAGAAATTCGCTATTTCAGACCGGTGAAAATGGTCAAGCAATGCGAGCTTTGCCACGGCGACCCGAATACCTCGCAAGCCTTGTGGGGCAACGACAAGGGCCAGGATTTACTCGGTTATGCCATGGAAAACCGCCGGGCGGGCGAGCTGCACGGCGCATTCGAAATCATCACCCCCTTCAGCACCGCATTTGGCGAGTTGAAGCAAACCGTGTTTTACGCTATCGGCTTTTTGGGTTTGACACTTTTAATTATCAGTATCACCGGTTATCTGGTGATGAGCAGAATTATCATTGGCCCATTAACCGCATTGGCGCTGAATCTGCAAGCCATTTGCAGCGGCGACGGCGACTTACGTGCCAGGCTCAGCGCCTCGGGTAAGTCCGAGTTTGCCTGGGTGGCCTCAAGCTTTAATGCCTTCGTGAAAAAGATCGCCAAAACCGTTGAAGAAATCAGCGTGACCAGCGACAGGCTGGCGCAGGCCGCCAATAAGCTGGCGACTATCACCCAATCCACCCAACAAGGCGTAGAGCGGCAATTGCAAGAAACCACGCTGGTGGCCAATGCGATGAAACAAATGACCTCGACAGTACAAGAAGTTGCCAAGAACGCGATCAAGGCGTCCGAAGCCGCGGAAACGGCGGACCGGGAAGCGACGTCGGGAAAAAATATCGTCACGCAAGCGGTTGGCGGCATTAACAAACTGGCTACCGAAGTGGAAAATGCCGCCAATGTGATTCACGATCTGGAAAACGACAGCAACAGCATAGGCGAAGTATTGAGTGTGATTCAGGGCATCGCAGAGCAAACCAATTTGTTGGCGTTAAATGCGGCCATTGAAGCGGCGCGCGCCGGCGAACAAGGCCGCGGCTTTGCGGTGGTGGCGGATGAAGTCCGTACCTTGGCCAGCCGCACACAAAACTCGACGCTGGAAATCCGCCAAACCATAGAAAGGCTGCAAGGCCGGGCGAAACAAGCGGTTTCGGTGATGGAAAACGGCAGAAAACGCGCCGCGTCCAGCGTTGAGCAAGCCGCTTCGGCCGGTGATTCGATCAACACCATCAGCGAAAGAATATTTACCATCAACGACATGAATAATCAGATCGCCACCGCAGCAGAGCAACAGACGGCGGTAGCGGAAGAAATTAACCGTAATGTCAGCAATATCAGCCACGTGTCCGGAGAAACCTCCAACGGCGCCAAACATACCGCCGAGGCCTGTCGCGAGTTGCTTGAGCTGGCCAATCAATTACGCCAGACGGTTGGTCATTTTAGAATTTGACGCCATCGCGGCGCCTGTGATTCGCCGGCCGTTAACCGCCGGCGAATCACAGATTAACCAGAATCAAACCGCTGATTTTTAGTGGTTTTTCCCGCTGGAATTTGCCAAATTAATTGCTTGCCAGCGTTGCTGGCGGCCGCATCTTGCTGAAATCCACAGTATAATGCGCCGTTTTTCCTGCTAGACATCTGAGTTATGAGTCAACAAAGAAAAGCGGTGGCGCTGATTTCCGGCGGCCTGGATTCCATGCTGGCCAGCAAAGCCATCATGGAGCAAGGTATCCACGTCGAAGGTATCAACTTTTTCACCGGCTTTTGCGTAGAAGGCCACACCCATGCAATACGCAAGCAAGACGCCGACAAAGTCAAGCGCAACAACTCGCTGTGGGTGGCCGAGCAATTGGGCATCAAACTGCACATCATCGACGTCATCGAAGAATACAAAAACGTGCTGCTTAACCCCAAGCACGGCTACGGCGCCAACTTGAACCCTTGTCTGGACTGCAAGATTTTCATGGTGAATAAGGCCAAACAGTGGATGCAGGAAAACGGTTTCGATTTCATCATTACCGGCGAAGTGGTCGGCCAACGGCCCATGTCGCAACGCAAACAAACCATGCCCATCGTCGCTGCCGAATCAGGTGCCGACGATTTATTGGTCAGGCCTTTATCCGCGCAAAATTTGCCCGCCACCTTGCCGGAGCGCGAAGGCTGGATCAGCCGGGAAAAACTATTCGGCTTTAGCGGTCGGTCACGCAAACCGCAAATGACCTTGGCTAAAGAGTATGGTTTTACCGACTATGCCCAACCGGCCGGCGGCTGCTGTTTTTTGACCGACGAAGCCTATTCCTTGAAACTAGTCGATCTATGGAAAGCGCGCGGCGAACGCGATTACGATCTGGACGATGTGATGCTGCTGAAAGTGGGCAGGCATATTCGCCCCAAACCGCATTTTAAAGTCATCATTGCTCGCGAGGACGGCGAGGCCCGTTTCATGAGCGGTTATAAAAAAGAGTTTGTCAGCATGAACTGCGCCAGCCATCGCGGCCCGCTAGCCTTAATCGACGGCACGCCCAGCGAAGATGACCTGATTCAAGCCGCGCAGATTACCGCGCGCTACGGCCAGGGCCGCGAAGCCGAGCAGGTGGAAGTGACCATCCGCGACCGGGACGGAGCAGAACGTAATGTGTTTGTGAAACCTTTGCTCGCCGACGAAATTCCGGAGGCTTGGTTCGTATGAGTGCACATGTTTTAAACGCCCGCCGTTTGTTGTGCCCGTTGCCGGTGATCCGCACTCAGGACAAGGTCAAGAACTTGCAAGCCGGCGACGTGTTGACGGTGGAGTGCACCGATCCGGGCGTGATGCAGGATATTCCGGCCTGGTGTCGGATTAATGGGCATAAGGTTTTGGAGTCGCGCGCCGACAATGGCGAGTATGTGATTGTTTTGGAAGTGGGTTGAGTATTTGTGTCGCTGTCGCGACGGATTGATTTAACGTCGGGTCTCGGCCCGACAGCCGAGTGACTTTTCTTTGTTTGGCCAAAGAAAAGTCACCAAAAGAAACGCCACCCGGATGCCGCTTTGATCCTGCGCTCCGTAGCTTTCGACGGGGATCGACAGAAGGGCTTCCTGCCCCTCTGTCGATGTGCGGCATCCATGCCGCACCCCTTACGGGCTATTCCCGCCGAGAGCTCCGGTGCTCGGCGCGGCATACGGGAGGAAAACCGTCGCGATGGCGAAACGATTAATTTTTCAGCGTGGAATGATATACAGAAACCACTTAATCACTTGTTATGCACTTATATCGCGAGGACATAGACCATGAGTATATCCGTTACATTTGATTCTAATGTATGGGAAAGAATTGTAGATGAGGAAAAACGAATATCTTCCGACCCGGTCTATTCTAAGTTATTTGAGTTGATCCGATCTAAAGACATTGATGCATATTTTTTTGAGGGTCTTGCAACAATGGAGACAGTGCAGAAGAAGGATAGGAAAGATCATATTGGCAATTATCGAAGCGGATTTTCGTTTTCCGTCGATGGAGAAAAAGCAACCTACTTTGAAGGGTCAGGCTCTCCTGTTATTTCAGAATATTTAAAAAAAACAATCCCTAAAGCATTGGAATTAGGTTTTAAGTTTACCCGAATGCCACGAATCGGCGCGCCAAAACTAGAAATTTCTGATGAGTTTATAGCAGAAGACAAGAAGTATGAGCTTTCAGAGAGGCTTGATCGTTCATTTGAGTGCGCGAGGTTTATAGAAAGCATAGGATCGGGCAAAGGTCACCTAATGAATCAACTCGGAGGCTCAGATCAAGGGGTGGTGCCGAAAACTAAGGTTAATGTCAGCATAACGGATAAAAAATATTCGAAGGCTTATGGAGAGTGGGTGGATGGTGATGCATTAGCTGCTAACTATGGTTACGGAATAGATTTTTTTTGTACCAATGATCGAGCCTCGGGCGCAGGAAGGTCGTCTATATTTCACGCAGACAACCTTTCCCAATTAGAAAGCAAATACCCTGTGAATGTAATTTCTCCGGAGGATCTTCTGTCGAGGATGGAAAGTACCAACGCGGTAAGGTGCAATCTTTGACGCGTGGGCAATCCTTAACGCGGTAAGTTGCAATCCGTAGGGCGTCAATAGGCAAAGCCGTATTGCGCCGCATGTTGGCCTTCGATTATTCGGTGCATTACGCTATCGCTAATGCACCCTACGAGGGTTAAATAAAAGGCTTTGGGGCACGAATTACTTGACAAACCCCGGGATGGTTTTGTCCCGTATGCCGCGCCGAGCATCGCAGCTTTTACCGAAATTGGCCCGATAGGGGAGCGGCAAGGATGCCGCTCGTTGACGAAGGGGCAGGAGCCCCTTTCGTCAACCTTCGGTAAAAGCGAGAAGCGCAGGATCAAAGCGGCATCCGGGTCGCCTTTTCTTTGGATACTTTCTTTTGGCGACGCAAAAGAAAGTATCTCGGCTGTCGGGCCGAGACCCGACATTAAAATACTGGTCGCGATAGCGACACAAATTAACAGGTTACAACAATGGCATCCCGTATGCCGCGCCGAGCACCGGAGCTTTTGGACGGATCAGCCCGCAGGGGCGATGCATGGATGCATCGCGTTGCCGAAGGGGCAGGAAGCCCCTTTCGGCAACCCCGTTCAAAAGCGAGGAGCGCAGGATCAAAGCGGCATCCGGGTGTCTTTTCTTTTGGATACTTTTCTTTGGACAAGCAAAGAAAAGTATCTCGGCTGTCGGGCCGAGACCCGACTTTAAAATACTGGTCGCGATAGCGACACAAATTAACAGGTTACAACAATGGCAGTAGGACAAATCAACTTCCCCACCATGCATGCCGTAAACGGCATCAAACTCGGCACCTGCAATGCCGGCATCAAGCAAACCGTCCGCGACGATATTTTAGTCATCGAAATGGCGGACGGCGGTACTTGTGCGGCGGTATTTACCCAAAATGCCTTTTGCGCGGCGCCGGTACATATCGCCAAAGCCCATTTATCGCAAAATCCGCGCTGGTTGCTGGTCAATTCCGGCAACGCCAATGCCGGCACCGGTAAGCAAGGCCTGCAAGATGCCTTTGCTTGCTGCGCCAATCTGGCCGGTGAAGTGGAGGCCTTAGCACAACAGGTTTTACCGTTCTCTACCGGCGTCATCGGCGAACCCCTGCCGGTGGAAAAACTCACGGCAGCATTGCCAAGCGCAGTCGCAAACTTGGCTGAGGCGCATTGGGACCAAGCCGCGCGCGCGATCATGACCACCGATACCTTCCCTAAGGGCGCGTCGGTCGTTATCGATATAGCCGGCCACCCGGTGACGATAACCGGCATTTCCAAAGGCGCCGGCATGATTCAACCCAATATGGCCACTATGCTGGGTTTTGTGGCCACCGATGCCAATATCGAGCAGTCTCTGTTGCAAGAATGCCTGTCCGCGGCAGCGGAGAAATCCTTTAATCGCATTACCGTCGATGGCGACACCTCGACTAACGACGCCTGCGTGTTGCTGGCCAGCGGCAGTAGTGCAGCCCCGGAAATTCTGGCCGACAGCCCAGAGTATGCAGCATTCGCCGAGGCGGTTATGGCGGTTTGCAAACGCCTGGCGGAACTGATTATTCGCGACGGCGAAGGCGCTACCAAGCTGATGAGGATCGTCGTCGAACAGGCGCGCGACAGTGCAGAGGCTGTACAAGTCGCCAAAACCATTGCCCATTCGCCCTTGGTGAAAACCGCGTTTTTTGCCAGCGACCCCAATTGGGGCCGAATTTTAGCGGCTGTCGGCCGGGCCGGGGTTGAAAACATGGATCTGGAGAAAATCGAAATTTACCTGGGCACGGTGTGCATCGTCGAAAACGGCGGCAGGGCTCGCTCATACACCGAACAAGACGGCCAGCGCGTGATGAATCAGGAGGAAATCGTCGTGACCGTCCGATTGGGACGCGGCGCAGCCAGCGAGGAAGTATTGACCTGCGACTTTTCCTACGACTACGTGAAAATCAACGCCGAATACCGTACCTAAGCGGCAAAAAGTATGTCAACCGATAAGCAGCGTCTGCATGTCGCGGTGGGTGTGATCCGCGACGGCAACGGCCGAATTTTGATTACCCAACGCGCCAAACACGCGCATCAAGGCGGCTTGTGGGAATTCCCGGGCGGCAAACTGGAAGCTGGTGAACCGGTGCAACAGGCACTAGCGCGCGAGCTGGCGGAAGAAGTCGGTATTCAGGTACAAACTGCCGCGCCGCTGATCAAAATCAACCACGACTACGGCGACAGGCATGTGTTATTGGATGTCTGGAATGTCACCGCTTTTGCCGGCCAGGCCAAAGGCTGTGAGGGCCAGCCAATGCGCTGGATTGCTGCCGAGCAACTAAGGGATTTCCGCTTCCCCGCCGCCAACTTACCCATCATCGCCGCCGCGCAACTTCCGCATTACTACGCGATCCTGGAAGGCCGCAGCGCCGCAGAAGCGCTAGACAATTGCCAACGGATTATGACCAACGACATAAAACTGCTGCAATTTCGCGTCAAGTCTTTACCGATTGACGATTTGCAAACTGTCTTCGAGCAGGTTTCTCAACTTTGCCGGCAACAACAGGTTAACTTGCTAGTCAACGCCGATTTGCCTATCGATACCACCAACACGCCAGGCCTGCACCTGAGTAGCCGCGCCTTGCTGGCCTGCCATGAGCGACCAAACCGCTATCGCTGGGTAGCGGCGTCTTGTCATAACCTTGATGAACTCCGACACGCGGAAACGCTAGGCTTGGACTTTGCGGTTTTAGCCCCTATCCAAGCAACCGCATCTCATCCCGACACGCCACCATTAGGCTGGCAGGCCTTGGCCCAATTGCTTGAGCACATCAATTTACCGGTGTTTGCTTTGGGTGGTTTAGGCAGGCACGACTTGGATCGAGCGCTTGCCGCCGGCGCACAAGGCGTAGCCGGCATCAGCGCATTTTTAACGGCAGATTAGTCTGAAAGAACAGTTAGTAGGAATCGAATTCCGAATTTTCGTCGTCTTCGTCAAGCAGTGGCGGACCAGGGATCTTGTGGGCTTCGGTAGCCCAATCGCCTAAATCGATCAGTTTGCAACGTTCCGAGCAGAACGGTTTGAATGTTTCGGCAGCTATCCAGGCTACCGGCTTGCGACAAGTAGGGCACGCCACCATAGTCGGGGTATTCGCAGTCATCAGAACATGCAGCGGGTCAAGGAAAATTCGATATCGTCAAGCGTCTGGCTGGGCCGGTTTTCATCGACAGACGGGTTCATAAAACGAATGCTGAACCGATGCTTGCCGCCGCTGATTTCCGCAAAACAAGGCATATCCGCGGCCAACCCCACGCGTAGCAATTGCACCGGATGATTTTTATTGTCCAGCGCCAATTGGAAAAATCCGGCCTTGGCAAGTTCCTGCGTCGGCACACTGCTTTGCCGAATAAACCCCAGGATCAAATCGATGGCTACCCGAATATCCACGAACGGCTGAGTCCAGCGTTCCAGGTCTTTTTGCTGTTCGGCTTCGTGTTGCTCCAGCCAGTAATGAAAGGCCGGCAAATCGAAGGAACAGCTGCCGCCGGGAATAGAATTACGCTGCGAAATACTTTGAAACAAATCGCTTTCCATCACACTGATGCCGATTTTACCGTTGGCGCCATACAAATTGCGACTGGCCTGATTCAGCTCGGCGAGAATCTCCTGCAATTTTTCGTCGTCGACGCCATGGTTATGCGCCAGCTGATTCAGTACTTTGGTGTGCCTATCCAGCTCCTTGATCAGCTCGGACTTCAAGTCGCTACGGCTGAAGATCATCAAGATGTCGAGTAAAACCGAAATGGCGGCGCGTTTATCGAAGACCGAAGCGCCCAACATGAAATGACTGAGCTGTTGAAAGAGTTGCTCCAAGCGCATAAACACCCGAATTCGTTCATTAAGAGGGAATTCGTAGATAGTTTGTGTATTCAAGCCGATTGTGTCCTGACGGTGGCTAATAAAATGTAGGAATTGTGCAGTCTTTTAACCTGTTCTGCAAGCTGCTCCGGGCCGGCCACATTCTCGATGACATCGTGCGCTTTGCTCAAACGTTCTGGTCGCGACATCTGGCTGTCGATAATGGCTTGCACTTGCTGGCGCGTGAGTTTGTCGCGGGCGATAACCCGTGCTATTTGCACATCCACCGGGCAATCGATTAATAAAACCCGATCCACAGCATAAGGATTTTTCGACTCCAGCAACAGCGGCACGGCAATAACGCAATAGTCAGCCGTCAGAGCATTTACATCCGCCGCGATTTGCGCGTAAACCAAGGGATGCATGATGCCATCCAATTCACGTTTTTTATCCGCATCGGTAAATACCGCGTCGCGCAGCCTGGCTCGATTCAAGCTACCGTCCTGGTTGATCATCTGCGATCCAAAAGACCTAACGATCAGCGATAAGGCCGGCTGCCCTGGCTCTACCAACTGCTTGGCAATCAGGTCGGCATCGACAATGGGGACACCAAACTCAGCAAACAAACCACAGACCGTGGATTTACCGCTGCCTATGCCGCCCGTCAGACCTATCTTCAGCATCGCCTACAGACCGGCAATATGCAGATATAAGGCATTCATCTCCGGCCCGAACAGCATCGCCAGCCAGCCGGCCATGGCCAGATAAGGCCCAAATGGAATTGGTTTGCCGGCATCGCGTTTGCCGAACACGATCATCGCGATGCCGATGACGGCGCCCACCAACGATGACAATAGAATAATCAGCGGCAGATATTGCCAGCCCAGCCAGGCACCGAACAGCGCCAGCAGTTTGAAATCGCCATAGCCCATGCCTTCCTTGCCGGTCAGCAATTTGAACAGCTGATAAACGCTCCACAGACTCAAATAGCCTGCCACCGCACCAATAATCGCGTCGTGGCTATTCGTGTAAATATCAAACAGGCTTAACAGCAGACCCAGCCACAGCATCGGCAGCGTGATCGAATCCGGTAACAATTGCTGATCAATGTCGATAAAACTCAATGCAATCAAACACCAAGTCAACGGCAATGCAAACGCTAAAGCCCAGCCGTATCCGAAATGCCAAGCCAGTACCGCAGAGCACAGACCGGTAAACGCCTCGATAAGCGGATAACGAATGGCGATTTTCACCCGGCAATGTCCACATCTACCACCCAACAACAGATAACTGATGACCGGAATATTCTGATAGGCTTTGATTTCGGTTTTGCAAGATGGGCAATGCGAGGCCGGCAACATCAGGTTGAACACTTCGGTTGCTTCGGCATGCGGCAGTTGCAAGTATTCGTGGCATTCTCGGCGCCAACCTGCCTGCATCATCACCGGCAAACGGTAGATCACCACGTTTAGAAAGCTGCCGACCAACAGGCCCAGTACGCAAACGACGCCGATCAGAAAAAGCGGATATTGTTGTAGAGTGGCAAAAACCATGAGGAAGAGAGGATGTCTGTAATTCGGCCCCGGCGCTCGGCGCAACGATAACGAGCGCCGGGGAGTAGCAAAACTAAATAGCCGCGCCCAGCTTGAAGATAGGCAGATACATCGCGACGATCAAACCGCCGACCAGGATACCCAAGATCACCATGATGATGGGCTCCATCAAACTGCTCAAGTTATCGACTAGGTTATCGACTTCTTCTTCGTAAAAGTCGGCGACTTTATCCAGCATCGCATCAATGGAACCGGATTCCTCGCCGATCGCCACCATCTGCACCACCATATTCGGAAACATACCGGTCGTCTCCAAGGCAAACTTCAATTGTTGACCAGTGGATACGTCGTCTCGCACCTTCATCACTGCTTCATAGAACAAAATATTGCCGCAGGCACCGGCTACCGAAACCAAGGCTTCTACCAAGGGCACGCCAGCCGCCGACATGGTGGACAGCGTTCTGGCGAAACGGGCGATGGCCGATTTTTCCAGAATCATACCCACCACCGGAATCTTCAGCAGGGTCTTATCCAGAAAGTGGTTAAACGCTTTGGAGCGCTTTTTAAAGTAGCTAAAGGTATAAGCAACGGCAACGATCACGCCTACCACTGCCCACCACCATTCCTGTACCCAAGCCGACAGCTCGATGACGAACTGAGTAAAGGCCGGCAAATCGGCACCGAAACCTTTAAACAAATCCTCGAATACCGGCACCACAAAAATCAGCAAAATCGCGGTCACGATAAACGCTACGACCAATACCGCAATTGGGTAGGTCAAGGCTTTTTTGACTTTCTTTTTGATCGATTCGGTTTTTTCCTTGTAAGTGGCAATCTTGTCCAACAAGGTTTCCAATACCCCGGCATGTTCGCCGGCCTCAACCAGATTGCAGAACAAGGCGTCGAAATAGAGCGGCTTGCGGCTCAGGGCCTGCGCCAGAGTATCGCCGCCTTCAACATCCGTTTTTATCGATAGCAGCAATTCCGACATGCTGGCATTGTCGTGCCCCTTGCCG
This sequence comes from Methylomonas sp. MK1, assembly GCF_000365425.1. Lineage (NCBI taxonomy): Bacteria > Pseudomonadati > Pseudomonadota > Gammaproteobacteria > Methylococcales > Methylococcaceae > Methylomonas > Methylomonas sp. MK1. The sequence goes on along the minus strand of NZ_AQOV01000002.1, from coordinate 186,015 downwards.
ATGATGTCGAAAGATTGCACCAAGGGCACACCTGCGGCTAGCATCGTCGCCAACTGTCTGGCGAACACCGCGATGTCGCCGGGCGTAATTTTCTGCACTCTGGCACCGAACAAGGGCTTGGATTTGGCTTTGATACCGACTACCCGGATACCCATCCGCCTTAATTCGGCGCGGGCAATCACCTCGCTCTTGGCGCTGATGGTGCCTTTGGTTTTCTTGTTTTGCCTATCGAAACCGTCCCAATTAAACTCGATTTGCTCTTCTTGCTTTGCCATGTTTATTCCTTGGTGACCCGGTCAATTTCTTGCAGCGAGGTAATGCCTTGCTTGATTTTTAACAGCCCGGACATTCTTAAATCGTTAATCCCTTCACTTTTCGACAATTCCGCCATTTGCATGGAGTTGCCGCCGTTCAAAATCAGCGCGCGCATTTTTTCAGTGATAGGCATCACCTGATAGATACCCACCCTGCCCTTGTAACCGTTATTGCAATGTTCACAACCCACCGGGCCGTAGACTTTGAACGTACCGATTTCTTCCTGCTTAAACCCAGCCGACAGCAAGGCACTTTCAGGGTAATCGACTTCTTGCTTGCAATGCTCACACAAGCGCCGGGCCAGCCGCTGCGCCATAATCAACACCACCGCCGAAACGATATTGAAAGGCTCTATGCCCATCTGCACCAGACGGTTGATAGTTTGCGGCGCATCATTGGTGTGCAGCGTAGATAACACCATATGACCGGTTTGCGCAGCCTTGACCGCGATGCTGGCGGTTTCCAAGTCGCGAATCTCGCCGACCATAATGATGTCCGGGTCTTGCCGCAAAAACGCCCGCAGCGCCTCGGCAAAGGTCAGGCCGGCTTTTGGATTGACATTGACCTGGTTGATGCCTTCCACGGTGATCTCTACCGGATCTTCGGCAGTGGAAATATTGGTTTCAATGCTGTTCAAAATATTCAGCCCGGTATACAGCGATACGGTTTTACCGCTACCGGTCGGCCCGGTGACCAACACCATGCCGTAAGGCTTGTGAATCGCCTCCAAAAAGTTTTTCTGCTGTTCCGGCTCGAAACCGAGCTTCTCGATACCGATCTGCGCACTGGTGGGATCGAGAATCCGCAGCACCACTTTTTCACCGAACAACGTCGGACAAGTGTTAACCCGAAAATCGATCGCCCGATTCTTGGAAATCTGCATCTTGATCCGGCCGTCTTGCGGCACCCGGCGTTCGGCGATGTCCATTCTGGACATGACTTTCAGCCTGGAAATAATCCGGTTAGCAATCCCCACCGGCGGACTGGCTACCTCCGATAAAATACCGTCGGCACGAAAGCGGATGCGGAATTTTTTCTCGAAGGGCTCCATGTGGATATCCGACACCCCGCGCTTGATTGAATCCAGCAAAATCTTATTCACAAAGCGAACGATAGGCGCGTCGTCAATATCCGAGCCCATCCCCTCGTCGGCGGGCTTAGCTTCGTCTCCTGCGGAAATATCGATATTGTCCAGATCGTCGTCCAACAGATCCTTCATCGACGTATCGGCAGCTTCCAGTGCCGTGTCTATCATTCGGATCAGCTTGTCTTCTTCAACCAGAATATTTTCGGTATTGTGCCGGGTATGGAATTTGATCTCGTCCAGCGCCTGAAAATTGGTCGGATCGGCGGTTGCGACAAACAAGCGATTGCCGCGCTTGAATAAAGGTAAGGCGTGATGCTGGCGAATCAATTTCTCGCTGACCAGCTTGATTGGCAGAAATGACGGATCTATCGCGTCCAGATCGAAAAACGGAACACCAAACTCCGCCGAAGCCAGCGTGGCCACGGTTTTGCTGTCCGCGTACTTATGCTCAACCAAATAGCTTATAAACGCTTGTTTGCGCTTCTGCGCCTCCTGTAGGCAGGTCGCCGCCGATTCCTCGGTCAACAAACCTTTCTGAATCAGGCATTTGACCAAGCCGCTGAAATGGATGTTAGAAGGTACTGTCGCCATGAAAAAAGTCTGGATTGGTTTTACTGCAACTATGTGCTGCAACTATAGATGAAGTAAGGATTTTATCCAAACTCATCAAGCCATGCTTAAGACTTTAACACGGTTGTATCGTGATGCCGCCGGGCAATCGTTTGAAGCAGGCGAACACTTGAAGCCGTCAGCGATGCAGAACCGCACCACTGACGAATGAGGCGTGAATCAGATTTCGTGATAAATCGCAGCGCCTTCTTCCAGGAACTGCTTGGATTTTTCTTCCATACCGATTTTCAAGGCTTCCGCTTCTTCCAGGCCTTTTTGCTCGGCATAGTTACGTACATCCTGAGTAATTTTCATCGAGCAGAAATGCGGGCCGCACATCGAGCAGAAATGCGCGACCTTGGCTGAGTCTTTCGGTAAGGTCTCATCGTGGAAGGAACGGGCTTTCTCGGGGTCCAGCGCGATGTTGAATTGATCTTCCCAACGAAACTCAAAGCGGGCCTTGGACATAGCGTTATCGCGAATTTGCGCGCCGGGGTGGCCTTTCGCCAAGTCCGCAGCATGCGCGGCGATTTTGTAAGTCACGATGCCTTCGCGCACGTCTTGCTTGTTCGGCAGGCCCAAGTGTTCTTTTTGGGTCACGTAGCACAGCATTGCGCAGCCGTACCAGCCGATATTGGCAGCGCCAATCGCCGAAGTAATATGGTCGTAACCCGGAGCGATATCGGTGGTCAATGGGCCTAAGGTGTAGAACGGCGCTTCGAAACAATCTTCCAATTGCTTGTCCATGTTGACCTTGATCATTTGCAGCGGCACGTGGCCTGGGCCTTCGATCATGGTTTGCACATCATGCTTCCAGGCGACTTGGGTCAACTCACCCAAAGTCTCTAATTCGCCAAATTGCGCTGCATCGTTGGCGTCGTAAATCGAGCCTGGACGCAAACCATCACCAAGCGAGAACGATACATCGTAGGCTTTCATGATTTCGCAGATTTCCTCGAAGTTGGTATAGAGGAAACTTTCGGTATGGTGAGCCAGACACCATTTGGCCATGATCGAACCACCGCGCGAGACTATGCCGGTCAGACGTTTGGCGGTTAATGGCACATGGTGCAAGCGCACGCCAGCGTGAATAGTAAAGTAATCCACACCTTGCTCGGCTTGTTCAATTAGCGTGTCGCGGAAGATTTCCCAGGTCAATTCTTCAGCTTTGCCGTCGACTTTTTCCAGCGCTTGGTAAATCGGCACAGTGCCAATAGGCACAGGTGAATTACGTAAAATCCATTCGCGAGTTTCGTGGATGTTCTTACCGGTGGACAAATCCATAATGGTATCGGCGCCCCAACGAATACCCCACAGCATTTTCTCCACTTCTTCTTCGATGGAAGAAGTCACGGCAGAGTTACCCAGATTACCGTTGATCTTCACCAGGAAGTTGCGGCCGATAATCATCGGTTCCAACTCGGGATGGTTGATGTTGGCAGGGATAATCGCGCGACCACGGGCAACTTCGGAGCGAACAAATTCCGGCGTGATAAACGACTGAATATTGGCGCCGTAAGAAAAACCGGGATGCTGACCTTGATAACGGTCACGCATTGCTTCGAGATTTTGGTTCTCGCGGATAGCGATGTATTCCATCTCAGGAGTAATAATGCCTTTACGGGCATAATGCATTTGCGAAACGTTATGCCCTGATTTGGCACGGCGTGGATTGCGCGTCAGTTCGAAACGCAGGTGCGCGGTTTTAGGATCGTGCAGGCGTTCGTGACCATATTTGGACGTAGGGCCGTTCAGCAATTCCGTATCGCCGCGCTCGGCTATCCAGTTGCCACGTATCGAACCCAAACCCTTATGCAAGTTAACATCCACATTCGGGTCGGTGTAAACACCGGAAGTATCGTACACAAAAATCGGCGCATTTTTTTCCGCGCCAAAGTGGGCCGGGGTGTCCGACATGCTGATTTTACGCATCGGCACTTGAATATCCGCGCGACTGCCCTGGATATAAATTTTCTCGGAAGCGGGGTAGGAATCGATTCTTACGCTACTACCGGTATCGGTAGTAATCTCATTGCGGACAGCGCTCATGCTTATCTCCAAAATCTCAATAAATCGCAAGCGCAGGGAAGATAGGGCTTTCCTACGCCGGTGTTAACCGGTTCAGGTTCGAAGGGTTTTTCTCAGCTTTCCGGGCTTGCATACAGCGGAAAGCACCCCTAGCCTTTCAGGTGACTTGCTAAGTTAAATGATAATCGAGCCAATTGCAAGCGCGACGCCAAGCTCCCAAGGCGCAAAAAGCTTATAAAACAATGGGTTTTATAAGCCGATCAATCACTCCCAACACTCTTGCTATCATAAGGCTTCGCCTCTAAGCCAGAACCTATGCAGCCACAGCAATCAACGTACGGAAAAAACCAGGAGAAAACATGGCATCCCTAAAAAAACAAAGCAAACGCCTATTAAACGACATACAGGACTCAGCAAATCATTTAGCACGATTGACCAGCGATTTAACCTTGCTTGCAGACACACATGAACTGGCGCTAAGCCTAAAAACAAACATCGAGACATTAAACCAACAATTAGCCGGCTTAAAAAAAGCAGAATTCAACGCCACTTTGGCAGAATCGGAAATACTCGAGATATTGGATGAGCTGATTGATAGTGATCCGATCAGCACACTGGAACAACGGCTGTTTGCAGTTCATGCTGATCAAGAATCGAACGAAGTAGGTGAATTTTTTCAACAGTTGCTCGATAAAATCGAAAAACTGTATTCGCCGCTACTGTCGTCAATCCAGCAATTAACTGCTATGCAGGATAAGCTATAAACCGTCAGTGACTGCGTTGCACAGAGAAGCGCGCCAGCTCTTCAAGGGCCTGCTTGTATTCGGAATCTGGCAAGCATTGCAATGCTGCAATCGCCTGCTCTGCTGCCCTGTCGGCGCATTGCTCGGTATACTCGATGGCGTTAGTGGCTTTGACGACTTCGTAGACCTCGTTAAACGCATCACGCGAGCCTTGCCTAATCGCATCTACCACAATTTTGGCTTGCTGCTCGTTGCCGTGCTGGATGGCATAAATTAACGGCAGGGTCGGCTTACCTTCAGCCAAGTCATCACCCAAGTTTTTACCCAGCTCTTCGCTGGTGGCCTTGTAATCCAATGCATCGTCTATCAACTGAAACGCCACACCCAATTGCTGACCATAAACCGCCAACGCTTCTTCCGTAGCTGGGTCCGTCGCCGAAACGACTGCTGCCAAGCGGGTGGCCGTACTGAACAAAATGGCGGTTTTGCGGGCGATAACTTCTAAATACCTGGCTTCGCTGGTCTCCGGATTATTGCAATTCAATAATTGCAATACCTCGCCCTCGGCAATCGCGGTGGTGGTTTTGGACATAATCGCCATCACCCGCATATTATCGGTGCGGACCATCATTTCGAAGGCACTGGAGTACAAATAGTCGCCTACCAGCACGCTTGCGGCGTTACCCCACACAGCGTTGGCCGACTCTTTGCCGCGCCGCAGAGCCGATTCGTCGACCACATCGTCGTGCAATAAGGTTGCAGTATGGATGAATTCGATCACCGCCGCTAAGATCAGATGGTGATCATCAACCTTACCCAAGGCTTTTGCCGCCAACAGCAACAGCATCGGTCGCAATCTTTTTCCGCCATTACCGATTATGTAATGTCCAATTTGATTAATCAGCACAACATCGGAACTCAGTTCCTCTAAAATCAACTGGTCGACGGCTTGAGTTTCCGCACTGGTTAAATTTTTGATGGAATCGAAGTCTATAGTGACTGACGCTGGCGTTGAAACTTTAGCTATCATGTGATGTTGTGAACTTGTCGCTCGGTAGCGCATAACGTGAATAACCGGTCATGCTATGAAGAATACCGAGTAGTGTCAATAGTACTTCCCGCATACACCTGCTGGACAGCAGGTTTCTCCTGGAATTTTAGTTTGACTGTGGCTTAAATAAAAAATATAATCCTCTGTTCACTATTAACAGATTATGCTTGATGGAGCTTACGCTGATGTATGCGGTAATTCAAACAGGTGGTAAACAGTATCGGGTCGCAGAGGGTACTACCTTAAAAATAGAAAAACTTGAGTTGGGCGCAGGCGACAGCGTAGAGTTCGACAAAGTGCTGATGGTCCAATCAGGCGACTCCATAAAAGTAGGTCAGCCATTTGTCGAAGGCGGCAAAGTGACTGCAACTGTGGTTTCCCAGGGTAGACACAAAAAAGTCAGAATCATTAAATTCAGAAGACGTAAGCACCACATGAAACAAATGGGGCATCGTCAATACTACACAGAAATCCAGATTACTGGCATTTCTGCTTAATATAACGAGGATAAGAAATGGCTCATAAGAAGGCAGGCGGTAGTACTCGTAACGGCCGCGACTCACAGGCACAGCGCCTCGGTGTCAAACGTTTTGGCGGTCAAGTTGTTAAAGCCGGCAACATTCTGGTTCGTCAACGTGGCACCCAGTTTCACCCCGGCACCAACGTCGGAATCGGCAAAGACCACACCTTGTTTGCAACAGTCGACGGCAAAGTGGTTTTTGAAGAAAAAGGTCCTAAAAACCGCAAATACGTCAGCATTGCAGCAGCGTAAATTTCTTGGCTGTGCTGATTAGCACAACTGAAAAGAAAAGCCTCGTTTTCAGCGGGGCTTTTTTGTTTATACCGGTAGATTATGAGATTTGTTGACGAAGCGGAAATCCGCGTAGAAGCAGGCGACGGCGGCAATGGCAAAGCCTCATTTCGCCGTGAAAAATATATCCCCTTGGGCGGCCCGGATGGCGGCGACGGCGGTGACGGCGGCAGCGTTTATCTGGTCGCTACCGAAAATGTCAACACGCTGGTGGATTTTCGCTATCACTCGACACATCGCGCCCAACGCGGTCAGAACGGCGGCAGCCGCGACTGCACCGGCAAGAAAGGCGACGACTGTTTCGTCCCAGTCCCACCCGGCACCATTGTTTACGAAGCCGACACTGGCGAAAAAATCGGCGATCTGACCAAACCCGGTCAGCAACTGTTAGTCGCCAAAGGAGGCTTCCACGGCCTCGGCAACACGCGCTTCAAAAGCAGCGTCAATCGCGCGCCTCAACAAACCAGCAAAGGCTCGGCCGGCGAACACCGGATGCTGCGCCTGGAATTAATGGTTATCGCCGATGTCGGCTTGCTTGGCATGCCCAATGCCGGCAAATCCAGTCTGATTCGCACCGTTTCATCAGCACGCCCCAAAGTCGCGGACTACCCGTTCACAACCTTACACCCCAATTTGGGCGTCGTGCGTGTAGACGATTTACGCAGCTTTGTCATCGCCGACATCCCCGGCGTCATCGAAGGCGCTGCAGAAGGCGCAGGCCTTGGCTTACAGTTTCTAAAACATCTGTCCAGAACCGGCTTGTTGCTGCATATCGTCGACATCGCCCCCTACGAAAGCGACGAAACCCCAGTTAGCGCAGCCCGTAAAATCATCCACGAAGTGGAGAAATGGAGCGACGACCTGTCCAGCAAACCGCGCTGGCTGGTATTGAATAAGATCGACAATATGCCCGACGACGAAGTCGAGCAACATTGCCAAGCCATCGTCGACGACCTCGCCTGGACTGGCCCGGTATTCCTGATTTCCGCATTAAAAAATCAAGGCACGCAGGCATTGATGTACGCCATCATGGACTTCCTCGATCAACAAAAGGCCGAGCGGGATCTGCAGGCACAGGAGCCGCGTCATGAGCCGTTCTGAGTTTTCTCAAGCCCAGCGCGTTGTCGTCAAAATCGGCAGCTCACTCTTGACCGACGGCGGACGCGGCCTTAACAAACAAGCCATTGCCGGCTGGGTCGCACAAATGGCCGCCCTCAAACGCCAGGGTGTCGATGTGGTGCTGGTATCTTCCGGCTCCGTCGCGGAAGGCATGTCCCGCTTAAAGCTAAAAACCCGACCTAAGACCTTGCATGAATTACAGGCAGCAGCCTCTGTAGGACAAATGGGCTTGGTCAGACGCTTTGAAGATGAGTTCCAGCTACACGACGTGCTGGCCGCGCAAGTACTGCTGACCCATGACGATCTCTCCGACCGCCAACGCTACCTTAACGCCCGCAGCACTTTGCTGACCTTACTCGATTTCGGTGTAATACCGGTTATTAACGAAAACGACGCAGTCGCTACCGAAGAAATCCGCTTTGGCGACAACGATACATTGGGCGCCTTGGTTGCCAACTTGGTAGAAGCCGATTTGTTGATCATTCTTACCGACCAAACCGGTTTATTCGACGCCAATCCCAGCCTGAATCCCAATGCCAAGCTGATTTCCAGTATCAGCGTCAACGAAAGCCTGCTCGACGAAGTAGCCGGCGGCAGCATCAGCGGCCTGGGACGCGGCGGCATGCACACCAAAGTCCGCGCCGCCCGGCTGGCCGCGCGCTCCGGAGCAGCGACAGTGATTGTATCGGGCAAAATTGACAACGTCATCCACGCGGTATTCGACGGCAATGACTTAGGTACTTATTTAATACCAAACATTGCACCGCTGGTGGCTCGCAAACAATGGCTGGCCGGGCAATTGCAGCTGAAAGGCAGCGTGGTATTGGACGACGGCGCGGTAAAAATCCTGAAAGACGCCGGCAAAAGCCTGCTGGCAGTCGGCGTAAAGGCCGTGCAAGGCTCCTTTAAACGTGGTGACTTAGTGTCTTGCCTGGATTTACAGGGCAACGAAATCGCCCGCGGCTTAATTAATTACGGCGCGGACGACGCCAATAAAATTGCCGGCAAACCCAGCAGCGAATTCGAAACTTTGCTGGGCTACGCCGACGAAGACGAACTTATCCATCGCGATAATTTAGTGTTAGTCTGAGGCCAGGCGACTTAGCTACTAGCCAAGTCGTCTGTCATCAATCTCAGGTATTCTGAATAACAATATTTGATGCCTTTATTTACAAGGCTTTAAGGACTTAAAACAAAAAACAGGGGACAAAACAGGGGGCATTAGTTCAGGATTTCTTCTCTTTACCTTTTTTCCCGGTTAAACCTATCGTTATCTGAACAGCTGCAAGTAGTCATCAAACAGATACATTTTGCCGCGTTTGCCGCCGGTGATTTCTTTCAATATGCCAAACTGCTCTAAATCAGCAATCAGTTTGTACGCCGAAGCTGCGGATATTTCTGCCACTTCGCCGACCTTGGAAGCATCGATCATCGGACGCTGGTACAAGTAGTGAATCACTTTTTGTGCATTGACAGCTCTGCTGCCCAAGGTCTGTACTTGGCTATCCACAATCTTTTGCAGCTTCAGAATATTGTCAAAAGCGGTAATGCTGTTTTGTGCGGTTTCGATAACGCCAACCAGAAAAAACTTGAACCATTGCAGCAAGTCGTTTTTTTCCCTTACCCGCATTAGATTGTCGTAATAAAGCGAGCGATTGCGTTCGAAAAAATCCGACAGATACAACACCGGTTTCTTCAATATCCCCTTGCTCACAAGATACAGCGTAATCAGCAACCTTCCGACTCGGCCATTGCCGTCCAAAAAAGGGTGAATGGTTTCGAACTGGTAATGCACCAGGGCAATTTTAAGCAACTCGGGGAAATACTGAACATCGTTATGCACAAACAGTTCAATATCGCCGATTAGCTCACTGATGGACGTATGCACTGGCGGCACAAACACCGCATCGCTCAGCGTTGCCCCGCCAATCCAATTCTGGCTTAGCCGAAACTCGCCCGGCTGCTTGTGCTTGCCGCGTACGCTCTGCATCAAAGTTTTATGAGTCTCACGGATTAAGCGAGCTGAAAAGGGGAGAGTCTGCAAATTCGCAATCGCCTCATTCATCGCAGCCACATAGTTTTGCACCTCTTCCCAATCATCCCGCTTATCCAGTGCAACATCTTCTTGCTCAAGCAACGCCTCCTCCATATTGGTCTGCGTGCCCTCGATCTTGCTGGATTGAGTTGACTCCTTCAGTACATGCATGCGAATGAATAAATCAATATTAGGGATGTAGTCCGAATACATATCCAGCCTACCCAGCTCACGATCCGCCTGCCCCAGCAATTGAATCAACTCCATGTTATCCAACACCCAAGCACGATTAATGGTATTTGGCTGGAAGCTTTTATAATGTGTTTGCTGGACGATTTGACCAGCCTTAAAATTTTTCATGGCCTTGCTTTTCCCGGAAACTAAAACAACCTTACTCGATATTTTAGATTTTACGCAAAAACTAAAATAGCACACACCACTATTTCAGTTCGGCGCAACAGCTGAACACCCGCGCGTGTCCAGGTTGTGTAATCGATCATATCAGGCCGTTGGTGCGTGGCGGTGCCGACGATCCCAGTAATATGCAATGGCAAACGGTGACGGCTGGAAAAGCCAAGGACAAATGGGAGCGAAAGACCTGCCAGACTGGAGTATCACCGGCTACGACGGGGATTACCACCAAGGACCAAAAGGCGGCTGTTTCACCTGTGTCGGCGGGGAAAAGATCTATGTCGACCATTCCTTGTGCTGGTGGTGATGGTTTTGATTTGGGCAAAAAAAGCCAGTACCAGGAGGCGCACCGGCTCGTTGGCTATGCTTAACGCATCAATTTCTGCTCAACCTGTAACGATATTTGCTTAAAAACAAACTTCAATCACAAAAAAGCCGATAACCCGCGAGGGCTACCGGCTTTGAATGATTGGCCGGAGTCTAGCCGGCTCTGTTTTTTGTCGTATTATGTTGCTTTTGGCTTCTGGTCGCTCGCCTTGCGCCATTGCTGACTTGCTGTTCATGCTGCACCGTCCTTCGTGCCAGAGCCAATTGCACGACTTATTAGATTATCCATTCCTTCAACCGGTGGTTTTCCCATCTTGCAGAACTTGAACGGGACTATTGGCTCATCGGGATTTGATATTATTCCCGCAAGCGCCCAACGTGACATCCTGTCAAAAAAGCCTTCAGAATGGCCGTTGTTCCAATAACGCGTTAATTCAGGGCCAGCGAATTTCATCGCGTCATAAGCATCTTGGGTGTTGTGTCGCGCCAGGTCTACGATTTCGTTAAACCAAATTTCACCAATGCCGTAGTGTTCGTGATAATTTCCGTTTCTATCGGGCATAAACCAATTTAACATTCGCCCTTCATGATCACGTTTGGTAAATGACAAATCATCACGGCTGCGAATCGTGCGTTTTGGCTCGCAGTCCACACCAGTTTTTACACGATTTGCATTGAATTGGTGCTTATAGTCGTTTCGGTAAATAGCACCCATATCTTTGATACTGTTTATAACCCCATAAATAATATTAACCACGTCATGGTCATTAATAACGGTTTCGTTATCCATTTCAAATTGACCAGAAAGCAGCATAAGTGTGCTTATAGCTTGCGACGATATGTTGTCGAAAGCATCAATGGCTAAACCATCTTCAGGGTTGAATCGGTGGCTAAAATTGGGGCTTTGCTCGGCTTGAGCTGTTGATTCTGTTGTCATTGCGGTTACTCCACTTCTGAATGATTAAACCGCCGCCGATACTGCAAACTATCAGGCGACGTGGTTAAGTGGGTTTGCAGTACCGCGAAGTGGTGCGGCCGGCCGAAGCCGCCCAAATAACCACGTCATAATGAACGCACAGCAAAAGCCATGCTAAATGACAGGCACAAAAAAGCCGCATAAGCTGCGGCGCTTTTCTCGCCACTTCAAAACGGGCTGCAAATCCCGGTCGGCAATGTGGCCAACGGCTAGATTCTGCACTTAGTTGCTTTGCCCTGTCAATCAGATTTTATGTGATGGTGAAGCTCTATCCAATTCCGTGCAAAACCTCGCCGGCACAGGGTAGAATCGAAGCTCGCTTGACTACCAATAGAGTTTGGTTTGAAACTTGCGCTAATTCCATGTTATCTATAAACCCACTTTGCTTTGTTGCTGGTTGCAATATTTTGTAACGATTCTAGTGTTATTTAATTGATAAAAAGTTCAGTCATCCTATGATTCGGTTAGTAAAAATAGCTTTCCTGGTATTAGCCTTATTTCCTTTCGGCATTTCTCAAGCGGCGCTTACTCTCCAGCAAGTGCGCGACAAAAATCCAGATTACGCCAACCTAGATGACGACCAGCTGGCGAACTATCTGCACAAAAAGTTTTATTCCGACATCCCGTTTAAGGACTATGCCGAAGTCATCGGCTATCAAATACCTAAGAACAATTCTAAAGTTGATGATAGCGAGACAAATAGTGTCCATGAGCATCAGATTAAATTACTTGATACTCTTCATCCTGACTGGAAAGAAATTTCGAAAAGTGAGGATTTCGAAAAGTGGACATCAAGGCTTAGCGATGAACATAGAAAGATGCTATCAGAGACTTGGGACGCCATAAAAATATCTGAATACATTACAAGATACAAGAAAGAAGAAAGAAAAGAATATAGAAGCCAGTAATCTATCAGATGAATCTAACTACACAGCATCTAATACCAACAAAGAAAATTTCGAAAAACGTGAAGCAAGCGACTTTGATTTACATGAGTTTCTAAAAAAGTTTGTTGCTCATATGTTTTTAAAGCTGCTTTTTGCAATAGGGATATTTCAGATTTTAGCAATTGGGATTAAGAAAGCTAGCATCTCATCCGCTCATCAACAAGGGCGCTGGCTAGCAAGCTGGCTTGTTAGCGGAAGTGTATTAATGACCAGTCTAACAAAGTTAGATAATGGCGACTATGTAAACTTTTTTGCTTTCATTTTTCTGCAAATTGTTGTCGCTTGGTTAATGGGCTACGTAATTGGATTTGGTTGGTTCAGATTAAAGTCATGGCAAAGCAATGAAGCAAGTATCAATTGCCCTAAGAAAACTAAATTACTAAATGATTTTAATGATTACGCCAAACAATCAGTAAGCAAAAACCAAACGCGAATAATGCTTGTTGTCTCATTAATTATTGCCATTATGTTTTTCTATCCACCTTACCAAGTCATAGCAGCGAACGGCGTTGTTTATAACATGGGATATGACTGGCTTTTAGCTCCTCCAAAGAAAGGAAATATAACTGCAACCGTTAATGTAGCAATGCTTTTAACACAGTGGGCAGGAGTTTTAGCTATAGGAGGTATGACCCTTTTTCTCACTAAAACCTCAAACAGAAATAACTAAGCGCTTGTATAGTTAGTAAATCTTAGTATTCCGTTGGACTTTAAATGCCAAGGATTAATCGTGTATTTCGAAAGCCCCAAGATTGATACACGCGCAATGCAGGCATTGTCCGGCCTCTGCGACCAATTCGAGGGCTTTTTGCCGGCGGCGATCAGCCGGCGTTTCAGTTTCCAGCCAGCCTAGCAATACCTGTTCCGCCAGGTCGCGTAGTGCTTTAACATCATCAGTAACCATGAAGCGTCCTCGATAGTTCAAAAGCCTATATGTCGCCGAGCCTGATCAACCTGTCTCGAATGGCGCGTATTCTGTCACCGCGCTGATTGGCCGGCATTGATTTCAGACCATCTATGTCCGACGGTTGCAAATAAGGTACGATCAAATCCAGCAACTTATCCGGGTCGTTCTCGGATTCAACCATGGCTTTCAGCGAATTGCCCTCAGAAGATGCTGCTTTCCCCTGGTTTAATATGCCTTTAGGTTTTGGTTCCGAATACTGTGTTGGCAATTTCGTTGCGCCGAGCATGCCTTTTGGCTTTTCTGCTTGGCTTGATCCCTGGTTTTTCCGCTCGTAATCGAGAATTTCTTGCAAGTCTGAGTTGCTAAGCTTTTCGGAAACATCCACCTTCGGATTGATCTTGCGCAAGTCTTTCAAAAGCAGGTCACGCTTAACGCCCAATGGATCGTCATCGACAGCGGCTTTTGTTTGCTCCTTGCCTTCCCCGTCGTACCTTGACAGCAGACTATCTACCTGACCGGAAACGCCGTCCATTTTATCCAACAGCTCGACTCTTATCTTTTCGTCAGTCGTTTCACTGCGAGCTTTAGCAAGACTCTCATATTGTGACTTCAAGAAGTCATACCGCTTTTCGTCGGCCTTGGTCATTTTGAACTGAGGCTGTTTTGCTTCGTCAAGTTTTAACCGGTCCAGCTCGTGCGACAGTCGCCGGCCTTCATAGTCGGTATTGTCGTGATAGGTTGCCTCATCAAGCGCATTTGCTTTGCGTGTCGCCTGATCCAGCTCGGTATCGAAGCGGCTATCGCCGTATTCGTCCTTGGTTTTGAGCTTGGCAATTTCCGCATTAGCAGCCCTAGCGACGTTATCGGGGTTGGTATTGATGTCAATCGCATTCTGAGCTCGAATTTTGTCGTTCTCCAAGCCGCGCTGTTCGGCCTGAATGCTGTACAGGTTTTTCGCCTCCAAAATCCGCTGCTCCCTAGCGGCGTCCGCATCAGCTTTGATCTGCAACATCCGGCTTTCATCCAAGAACTTCAGCCTACGATCAGCCATATCATTAACGCCGGCCCCCAAGCCATACGCAGCACCTAACAAACCCATAACAACCTCGCTTAATTTAGATAAATTTGATAGTCAGAACAGCTCATGCTCGAACGTCACATGGGTCTAAATACAAGACCTGTTCTGGTTTTTCGCCCGGATGGCAGCGCAGTAATGCCTCGGACGGCGTTTCGTTCGATTGCACTATGACGAAGACAGGGCCGGTTTTACGATGCTTGCGCTCAAGTTTTGTGATTCGATCTTGCAAGGCCATGGGTTACCTCAATGGAAACTGTGAAAATTGCGGCTGCTACCGACCAGTCATAGCTTGATAAGCCTGTGCCGGTGTCAGAGCGGATGTTTGGGAGGTGCTTGCCGCCGGCAGGCGAATCATGAACAAATACTGATCCATCGGACTCAAACCTTCCGGCATGACCGGCGTTTTTACACCCTGATGGTTTTCCAATTTGGCTAAGCGAATTTGTAAGCTCATTGCTTTTTCTCCAGTTCCTCAATGCGTTTAATTAATTCGTCCACCTCGATCAATTTGGCTTGGTTGGACAGGGCGGCTATCAGCTGGCCACCAATATCTGGCGGAATTGATCCCGTTAAGATGGCGTTAACGACAGCAGCGCCTTGCTCGGTCAAGCTGGCTTCATTGGGGACGGAAAGACTTACATTAGCCGCCACGGGCTTTAAAGGTGGTACCGCTCTGTCTAGCAAGGCTTTTGCCGCAGCAATATCACCGTCTTTTGCCAAAGCGACCAACTTTTCCAATATTTCCGGCATTGCATCGGCTATCGATTTTCTGAGCAAAGTGGCCGCTGTTTTACCCTTCGGCCTGCCACTTGGATTACCGCTTTGCCCTGGTTGAAATTTTCGGCGAGGCATACTGTTTTTCCTGTTTCTGATCTGCTTTTTTCAGAAATTAAACACTGTTCAATTAAATATTGCAATCATCCCTATCGGTCTTTTAAAGATGTTCTTCACCGTATTCTTCAATCACTCGATGCAACGCTTTGGTCAAATCGCTAAGACTGGTGGAGGTATGCATCAAAACGGTTATGGTTGGCATATCATCCGGCACGAGATCTTCTGCTTCGAGTTGCTTTAAACCTGTGCCATCATTGTGAAATAGCCACGTCCATAGCCTCGTCTCTTTTTTAGGTATGCTGGCGCCATCATCCAAGCAATTTGAAGCGGCAGTTGGCGCGCCGCCACTCATAACTCCTTTAAGCCAGTGCGGTTTTGGTTTATCTGTCATGTGATTTTACCCCCTGGTTCAGAACAGCCTCTGTCATGACATGACAAAAGCCCTCAGGGCTGAGCGTGACGCAATAACCAAGCTGCTGACTGTGGCTCAGGGCTTGATTAACCGCCCGCAAGGGCAAGACAACGCGCCAGGGTGCGCGATTGGCGCGATAGGCTAGGATGGGCATCAACTCGGCTGGCTTAGCCTGGGCAATTGCCTGATTCCACCATTTTTGAATGTTAGCCTCAGTGACCGATTGATAGCGTTTGCACTCGATGGCCAATGCGCGGAAAGCATCGGCGACCGGACCCACTTCATCAGGATGAACGATAAGATCGTGACCGCCCGAACGGGTTTGCTCCAGGTTTCGAATCAACCGCACACCGGACCAGTCATAGACCAAACCGGCAAACTCTCTTTCGGCGGCGCTGCCTTTGGCTCTGCTGTTAATCATGCCCGGCCTCCCTGATTTAATGCCCGCACATTAAAACCCTGTTGACGGTAGATCAGCGCGCGTTTGCGGTAGGCACCTCTGCCGAAAGGCGTGGCGTCGATAATATCCATGACATGCGCCACCGATTTGCCGGGGAATGGGCGTCTGGCCCTGCCGATAGATTGAATCAAGCGGATGGCTGACGGCGTTTCCTTGTTCACCGCCGCAGATACCGGACTGGCGAAAATGATCGAGCCAACATGCGGCCAGTCGATACCCTCCGACAATAACGACAGCGTGCCGATGATCAATTGGCTACCGTGCGCCGCCTTCATGCGCTCATCGCGGATTTTCTTGGGTAATTGCCCATGCAACAGCAAAGCATCGACGCCATGCTGTGCAATCAGGGCGTGGAGCTTTTCCGCGTGTTCGATGGTACCGGTTAAAACCGCCGTACCCAGTGACCGGCTCGACTTGATAGCGCTGTTTACGATTAGCCGGTTGCGCTCGGGATCGTCTGCCAGCTTGGCGATAAAATCCGTCCAGCTTTTCGGATTACCTTGGAAGGCGTAATTCAACGTCGACACCGTGACCGGCAACACCGCGCCGACAACCTCGCTTTGCTCGATTTCAGCAACGACAGGACCAAGGGCGGCATGTATCATCATTTCCAGGTTATCGCTCCGCTGTGGCGTGGCAGATAAGCCAAATCGGTATTGTGCCCGCTGCCGGTTAATGACGGTGTAAGCCTGTGTGGCTGGTACGTTGTGGCACTCATCAACGATCACTAAGCCATAATCCAAGCTGGTTTCGTGTTTGTGCAGAGACTGCACCAAGGCGACGGTGAACTGTTTGCCTTCGATCCACTTGCCGCCGCCAATAATGCCGCACTCCAGGCCAGTAAATCGCTTAATAGCGCCTATCCATTGTTCGGCAAGGTCTTTGGACTTGACCAGGATCAAACAGCGCTGAGCAAGCCTTGCCGCCAACTCAATGCCCATGGTGGTCTTGCCCGCGCCGGTCGGGGCGACAAGCACGCCGCCGCCAACAGTAACCGCCAGTTTTAAGGCACGCTCCTGATAGTGTCTCGGCTCGATAATGGTTTCGATCATTACCGGGTGGCTCTGTCTATCATCCTGGATTACTTCCGCCACCATGCCCAATGACGCCAAAAATATGCCGCGTGGAATCGATAGACCGTTGCTGGTGCGTTCGAATAGCTGGATGTGTTTATCAATGCCACGCACCGAACGACCTTGTTTTAAGGCTTCCTGATACTTCGGATTGATATAAGTAAGCGCCTTTTCGATTTCCATTGCTTGGAAGCCGTCCAGGTCGGTTAAATAAGTTTTATCGGATAAGGTTGCTTTCATTGGGTTTAATCCCTTGCCGGTTGCCGGCATTTAAATTCTGTTTTTAACTGAACTGAGAGGGCGAACAGATTTTGCGAACACCGAACACTTCTTATAGAAGTGTGTTCGTGTTCGTTCGCTAAAAAGTTCATGCTCCGCCCGAATGGTTGTTCGTTTTTGTTCGGTTCTGTTCGTTGTTCGGTCGGTCAAAAATTGGCCATGCATATCCGTCATATTCGACGGTAAACCCTTGGTCAAAAAGCTTATCCCGACATCGTTTGAAAGCCATGCGGCGTGCGTCATCTGTATTGGCATCAACCACAATTGCCTTGTATGCCTGTTCCCGCCAGTGATCGATATTGACTACCTTTCGACTATCAACACCAGAACCAGAAAAGCCGCCGAATTTCTCCTTTATTTCTGACGAAGGTACGATGCCATGCTTATCAATTGCCTCAGTTAAAGCGGTCAAAATGGCATCATCGCGGGCGGATAATTTGCGCTTTTTGGGGATGGGCTTAGCCTCGCCGACATGCTCCAAATAGACGCTGGTCATCGGTTCGCCGTCATCGTCGAGCCAATCCAAGTCGGTAGGTTTTAGACTGAATTGCAGCGGCGTGAAGGCCTCAAAATCCTTAGCCTTGTGGCAACTAAGCACAATGCCGCCTTCGCCCTTGGTGGCTGAGAATTCGCCATCCATTGCCGCCCTGATAGAACTACTTCCTCGGCTGCGGTCTTTTTGTCCGTGGCCTGAGTGATGCACGATCAGTACCGCCGCACCCAAAGGCTTTAGATAGTTGTCCAGGTTGCTTATGAACTTGGCTATGTCCTGGCTGCTGTTCTCGTCGCCTTCGATGTTGCGGTGCAGCGTATCGATAATGATTAAGCCGGGATTGGCACAAAGACTATTGATGCTATCGGCTACCCATTGCGCGTTCTTCTCGTCCATCAGTTGCGCGGGGCGTTGACTGATATGCAGCGATTCCGGCGCCAGCATTTTGTATTTTTGCTCTAGCGCCTTAACTCTTCGTGACAGTCCAGCAAAACCCTCGCCGGCGACAATCACAACATCAGCCTGCTTAGTGTTGTAGCCATGCCAATCACGACCCGTCGCAATACAGAAGGCCCAATCCAAGGCAAATAGCGACTTACCCGCGCCAGGCTCACCAAACAGCAGATTCAGGCTTTCACGCTCCAGGAAACCTTCCAGCAGCCAATCAATCCGAATCGGCTTTAAGGTCAACTCACGGGCCGATATAAACGGAAACGGGGCAGGCTTGTGTTCTGGCGGATCGAATTCGATATTCTCAGGCAACATGGGCTAACTCCTTCCGTGGCGCGTAGTATGTGCGGATGCGTTCCTGATCTGCCGGCCATTCCAGGTTAGGCTGACTGAAATCCACCCACAACGGGCGAACTGTGACGGACTCGGCGCCAGCCATCAGTAGGCATTTAGCCAACTCAACAATTAACGGCACGGCGGGACCGGTTCCCCACTCAATCACACATAGACAGCCTTTAACCGGCCAATTGAGCGACTTGGGCGAGGTATCGGGCGGTAACACCAAGCCGACATTAACGCCGCGCCGATTCCATTGTTTGGCGTGGTTCCATGCATCGCCGCCGACGCAGACAGCCACCAGAAACGGCGGATTATTGAAGCGTTGACGATCCAGCAAGGCTTTGCCGAATGGCGGTATTTTTGATTGATTAGGCATCGCAACCACCTCCTAGCGACAGGGAAGGTTCGGCGAACAACACATAAGATGCGACACGGTGCTTTGCTTTGCCGGCAGAGTCAGTGGTCCAGTGAGTAACGATGTTGTGGCCGCACTGCTTCAACTCTTGAACTCGCGCGGCTGGGTGCATAATGTCCAGCTCTTTACGAGCCTGCAATGTGGTTAGTGGTGACGAATGCAACCAGTCTAAAATCCGTTGACGCTGACTTGCTGTGTCGGTAGAGTAGCCGTTGACCGCTTCAGTCATTTCAATTTTGGGGACGCCGCCGGCCAGGGCGGCTACCTTTCTAAGGTTATCTTCCATGTGACCGCCTTATGCTGCTAAGTCGGCGTTTGATTGCTTTCTTGCGGCTTCCAGCTCGACAACCAATTGTTTTATTTCATCGTCTGATTTACCTGAAATGCGGGCATTGTTGATTTGCTCGACCTCATAACAAGGCCAACCGACGCACCCTCCCCCAATTTCAATCGAATGAGGAAATAGTCCTTTTGAAATATCACGATAGAGTGTCGAGCGGCTCTTGCCGGTCAAGCCAGAAACGACTTTACGACGCAGAATTGCATTGGCGTTTAGACTGGTCTGTCCACCAGTATGAGAATGTTGTATTTTTTGCATGAGCAAACTCCATAATGAAGATTGCTTTGCCTTGCGATAGACAGCAATGTACCAAGCACGACAAAGCGAATTAAGTTAATAAAACCAAATTTGCTTATGCACTGCCTGGCCGATTGGTCAGGTGTTGAATCAGGGTCGCCAATAGCTGGCCCTAAAAAACATAAACTCTGGAAAGAAGGCTCACAAACTCCCTAGCAATCCCAGATGGTGCAAATGTTATCGTGGCATTTAAAAGATAGCAAGTATTTTTTGAACGATGTTTAATTAATGCTTGTACTTGTTTCGTCAACACCCCGCCAAAGTGTCAGTCGTCCGAAAGGATTAACCGGAAACGGGGGGCGAATCCCGTTTGTTGCCCCGTCGAGCTATCCGGTTAAATTCTGTTATACCGCTTGCCTAAAATTGGCCTGAACCACAACTTGCTCAGTGACAAGGCTATCCAGATAATCCGCCCAATCCTGTAACATGGCTCGGCGTTGTTCGCGGTACTGAGCATGGGAATACACACCAGCAACACCCGGCAGTTTATGCGCCAAGGTGGTTTCTACAATCTCGGGATTAAAACCGCGCTCTCTTAAATGCGTCGATATGGTGTGCCGGTGGTCATGCGGCAGATAATCCGCTATGTTTGCCGACGCGCACACCTGCTGATGAAAGTAGCGCAGCGTTTCTTTTTGAATATGCCCGGTTGAGGTTCTATCAGATGGAAAAACAAATTCATCATCTGCGCTCAACTGCTTAAGCTCCTGAAACATACTAACGGCTTGGGCTGGCAACGGTACGTAATGATCATTTTCGGCTTTCATCCGGTCAGAACGTATCAACCACTCCGCCTGCTCTAAATCGATTTCGTTCCACTTGGCACCGACCAGTTCCCCGATACGGACACCGGTAATCATTAGAAGATGAAGGCCAAGCTTATGCCCTCGGTAGCTATTTAGCCGATATGCGTCTGTTAAATAGCGCCGAATTTCTGAGCTTTTTAGCCAACGCTTTCGCTTCACTTTGTCCCCTACCCGTTTTGCCCTTACCAAGCTTGCCGGGTTGCTGGCGCATAGATTGTGTTCAACACCATAGTCAAAGATTCGATTAGCCCAATCCCTGGCAACGTGGGCGGTAGGTGTGCCGATTCTCTCCCGTATGTCATAGATCAGCTCACGAACCATAGCAACATCAATTTCGTTTATGCGTATATGCCCCAGCTTAGGAAGCAGGTGCCGCCTAGCTAAGCTGAACTGCTTCTCTGGATTCTTCCAGGTTCGTTCTACCTCTTGCCAGTAAAGCTCGGCTAATTGGCCGAAGGTTGGAATACTGGCTAACGCCGCCTGCTGTTGCCGTTCTGCTAGTGACGCCTCCAGCTCTTTAAAGCTGGCACCATCAATGATTTGTTTTTTGGTAACCGGGTCATCGAGCATCGTTGATGGGTGTCGCCCTTGTTCAACCAGCTTGCGCGCCACCCTGTTAATTGATCGTGCATCATCCAGGCTGAATTCCGGGTAGTTGCCGTAAGTGTATTTCTGCTTTTTGCCATTAAGCCGGAATTCATAGCGCCAGGACTTTTCGCCAGCGGCTCGCACCACCAATACCAAACCTTCGCCATCGGCTTTTTGATAGTCCTTTCCTACGGGTTTTAATTTCTTTATTGCTGTGTCGGTTAGCATGTCCACCCCGCGCTTGTGATACTTGTCCCCTGTTTATGCATCCAGGGGACAAAACAGGGGACATTATAGCGGGATTTAATGGTTTTTTGTGGGACTGTCTGGGAATAAAAAAACGATGATTCCCTTGTAAAATCGGGCATCCAGAGCCTATCCGGGATTCACTGAAACACCATCAGGTATTCTGAATAACAATATTTGGAAACCGACCGCTATAATCCCGCGCCCGCATCGCCAACTTGGCGGCCATCTTCCGAGCAATCGCTTTGTAGATTTGCGCCGGCCGACCATCCGGATCGGCCACCACTGTAGGCCTGCCGCTATCGGCATACTCGCGAATCTGAATATCCAGCGGTAAAGAGCCCAACAAATCCAGCTTATTCTTGATTGCCATCGCTACGCCGCCGCCTTGGCCGAAAATCGCTTCTTCATGCCCGCAGTTACTGCAAATATGCACACTCATATTTTCCACTAGCCCCAATATCGGCACATTGACCTTTTCGAACATCCCCAAGCCGCGTTGCGCATCGATTAGCGCAATATCCTGTGGCGTGGTAACAATCACCGCACCGCTGACCGGAATCTGTTGCGCCAGCGTCAGCTGAATATCACCTGTGCCGGGCGGCAAATCGATGATCAGGTAATCCACATCGTGCCATTGGGTTTGATTCAGTAATTGCTGCAAAGCACCGGTAACCATTGGCCCGCGCCAGATCATCGGTTGGTCAGGGTCGATCAAATAACCGATCGAAATGGTCTGCACGCCGAACGAGATTTTCGGCAACATGCTTTTGCCATCCGGACTGTCGGGCTTACCGGACAAGCCCAACATGGTCGGAATGCTGGGGCCGTAAATATCGGCATCCAGAATACCGACATTGGCGCCTTCCGCCGCCAAGGCCAGAGCCAGATTCACGGAAGTAGTGGACTTGCCCACCCCACCCTTGCCGGAGGCCACCGCAATAATATTTTTCACATTCGGCAAAGGCTTTAACGCTTTTTGTACCGAATGCGAAAGGATATTGAAACTGACCGACACATCTAGTTTGCCCACACCAGGCAAAGTTTGCAGACGCTGTGTTACCGCCGCCTTCAGTTCTTCAAGATAACTTTTAGCCGGATAACCCAACTCGATAACGACGCTGACATCATTGCCATCCACACTGATTTTCTTAACGGATTTTGCCGACACCAAATCGGTTTCCACATTTGGATCGATAAAGTGTTTAAGTAAATTTTCGACAGCCGTTTTGTCAATGCTCGCCATGCGGAACTCCGAAGTAAGGGGAAATAATAACCAAGTAAAATAGTGCGAATATGATAACACCTTAACAGGATGCCATTAAATCCGCGCCATTGTTAAAAAATAGTTTTCTCTTGTAGAATAATGCTTTATCGTAACGACTTAACAATTAGCCTTAATAGTTAATTCTTAATTAAGACTTAATGCCGCCTTAATCTGATTTTAATTTGGATCGCTTACCTTCAACCATCCGCTCCGTCACTATCTGCGCCTATCATAAACATGTCAGCAGTCATTCAAAACCGTACTGTTTCACCGATACCGCTAGTCTTCGTTGTAGCAGTAGTCAGCGCCCTGCTTAGCGGCTGTCAAAACATCCCGTTATTTTCCGACAACCAGCCGGAACACATCGTCTGGAACTCCAAACCGGACAATATAGCCAGTCATGAATTTAACCTGAGCAGTGACCAAGGCATGGTCGGTACGCTTGCCAGTATCAGCAGCCGCGAAAACGATACGCTGTCCGACATCGGCCGCCATTACGGTTTGGGTTACAACGACATTACCATCGCCAATGCCCATCTCGATCCATGGACCTTGCCCGCCGAGCAAACCGTGTTGCTGCCCTTGCGTTTCGTGCTCCCCGACGCCCCACGCAAAGGTATCGTGCTGAATCTGGCCAATATGCGCATGTTCTATTACCCCAAAAATCAAGCCAATACCGTGCTGACGTATCCGGTGGGAATAGGCCGCCAAGGCTGGAACACGCCGTTAGGACAAACCCAAATTGTCGCAAAAAAGGCCAATCCGGACTGGACGGTACCGGAATCGATCCACCGCGAACATCAGGCATTGGGCGACCCGCTGCCGAAAGTGATACGTTCCGGCCCGGACAACCCCTTGGGCAGTTATGCCATGCCTTTGGGTTTCAGCGGCTATCTGATCCATGGCACCAACAAGCCTTACGGAATCGGCTTACAAGTCAGTCATGGCTGCGTACAGCTATACCCCGAAGACATAGAAGTCCTATTCAACAAAGTAGAAGTCGGCACCCCGGTTCGTATCGTCCACCAGCCGTACATGGCAACCTGGCAAGATGACATGCTTTATCTGGAAGCCCACCGCCCATTAGACAAATGGGAAAAACAACAAAAACAGCTGCAAAAAGATATTCGGAAAAAACTGCAACAACTGGCAAGCGAAAAGCAAGCAACGGTTGACTGGAGCAAAGTCGAGCGCATCTTGCAACGTGCCGACGGCGTCCCCACTCCAGTACTACCCGGCAGTGCCGATCTACCCGAATTAACAGCCGATGCGGTGCAACTTGCCCATCCTGAGCAATTCTACGGCCAACCGGTTATCAATGAATTGAGCGACAGCGACTGGTCGATTCTGGCCGCCAGCTTCGAAAATGAGACCGACGCCCAAAAGCTGGCAGCCATGCTCAATCACCAAGGACCGCCGATTCCTGCCCGAAAAATTGCCAAAGATGGTGGCTTTCAAGTGGTAGCCGGACCGTTTAAGAATAAGAAAGAAGCCAAAACCGTAGCGCAACGCATCAAGCAGAATTTCGATATGGACGTTAAAGCTATAGATCCGAAACAGGCTGCAAGAAACTAAGTGCGGCCAGGACTTATTGCCGGCCCAGCAAGGACTGCCGCAACAAGGCCGACGCCTGCTCGACCGGCACGGGTTTGCTGAAAAAATACCCTTGTCCGTAATTGCACTGCTGTCCGCCCAAAAAGTCCAACTGACTCTGATCTTCGACACCTTCCGCTACTAACTCCAGTTTCAGTTGGCCCGCCATTGCCGAAATAGCCGACACAATCGCTCTATCGTTGGCGTCGGTGCAAATATCCTTCACGAACGATTTATCGATTTTTAAGGTGTCGAGCGGAAAACGCTTCAAATAACTGAGCGAAGAATAACCGGTACCGAAATCATCCACCGAAATCCGCACTCCCAGCTGCTTGATCTGATTCAGCGTGTCCAGCGTCGTATCCAGCTTATGCATCAAGATGCTTTCGGTAATCTCTAACTCCAACAACTCCGGCGAAAGTTCGGTTTCTTTCAGCACATCCAACACCACATCCAGCAGCTGACGCTGATCTTGGAAACGGTGAAACTGCCGTCCGGACAAATTGACCGCAATTCGAATCGGCATACCGGCCAACTGCCAGGCCCGCGCCTGTTTGCATGCAGTACGCAATACCCAGGCACCGATAGGCACGATCAGCCCGGTTTCTTCCGCCAAGCCGATGAATTGATCCGGCATGACAATACCCAAGGCATGATTATGCCAACGGATCAAGGCTTCCATACCGATGATGCAACCGTTATCGATTTTCACCTGCGGCTGATAGTGTAATACCAGTTCATCCAACTCCAAGGCCTGGCGCAAATGATGCTCCAGCTTCAGATAATACTGAGCGGCGCTGTTCATTTCCGGGGTAAAAAATTGATAATTATTTTTGCCCAGCTTTTTGGCGTGATACAAAGCAGAGTCGGCCTGTGCCAGCAATTCGTCAAACGAAAGCGAATTATCCGGATAAATACTGATACCGATACTGGCCCGGGAATAGATTTGATGCTGTTGAACCTGCAAAGGCTCGTTCAATGCATGTAATATTTTGATGGCAACTTTGGCGGCATCCAGGCTATCTGCAATATTGGGCAGCATGATAATAAACTCATCGCCACCCATCCTAGAGGGCGTATCACCTTCCCTTAAGCATGCGGAAATTCGCTTGGCAACGGCCTTGAGCAATTCATCACCCACAGCATGCCCGAAGGTATCGTTAATCGCCTTGAAATTATCCAGATCGAGAAATAGAAACGCGATAATCTCGTTCTTGCGCTGCGCTTGCGTAATGAACTGCAAGGCTCTATCTGTTAACAAAGTCCGGTTCGGCAACTCGGTAAGCGCATCGAAATGGGCAATATAATCCAGGCGTTGCCGTGCACGTTTCACTTCCTCGATTTCTCGGGCGTTATCGATTACCAAGGACAACGAATGCGCAAAACTCAACGCCAACTCTTCATCGTTCTTGGTAAACAGCTCACCACTGTATTTATCGCTGAGATAGATACGCCCATACACCCGGCCTTGATGGGAAATAGGCACCGCCAATAAGGATTTCATCTGCGGATGATGCTGCGGAAAACCGGCGCTGCGCGGGTCCTTGCCCATATCCTCAAGCCGCAACGAGACATTTTCCTCAATCACGACCCCCAACAAGCCCCTGCCCTCCGGTAAATGCCCGATTTGCTGCGCCTGTTCGTCGCTGATTCCGGCATAAATAAATTCCTTCAACGCACCGACATTATCGACAATTCCAATAGCACCATAACGGGCATCCAATAGATTGCAAAGCGCATCGATGCCGGCCTGTAATAACTCGGTTTCGATTGACGTGTGCGCCAACACTCCCAATAAACTGCGCGCAGCGTCGTTCAATGCCGCCAAACGTTCGACCCACACTACAGTCTGCTCGTGGTTGGTTTCCGCCGCAATCTTAAGGCGCATAGTCTCTTTCAGTAATTGCCGTTCGCGGTTTAGTAGAGCTTCCAAAATACTTTGCCGGGTAACCACGCCGACGAATTGACCTTTATTGAGCACGGCCAAGGCGCCCAGCTGATTTTCATCCATCAGACCTAACGCTTTGCGGACGCCAAGCTTGGGAGCGACACTAAGCATCGGCCGATGTTCGACCAAATCGGCAAAAATCCAATTGGGATGTTTTGATATATCGTGATCGGTGGCCAAACCGCAAAACTCTTCCGCCGGAGCATCCCGAAACACGGCAAAGACAATATCGCATGCCACGCTATATGGACGATCCTCCTCCTTGACCCGAGAAACATGCGGCCATAAACAATCGCCAACCGCCAGTTGTTTCATAGCTTGGTATTAAGTTGAACGGAAATATCCATCTCCGCATGCAATATTTCATCGACACTCATCAACGGCTTTATCTGATTCAACACAAAGTCGATCAAAGCGCCTTTGCTGATGCGTTTTAGCAAGCTTTGTCTCACCAAAATATCGCTGATCACATCGTCATCGAACTCAATATGCTCAAACGGTGCTTTTACCAATAATTCGATAGCCCGGCGCATGGCAATACAGCCAATCGGCGACTCCTTGCCTAATACCAACATATCTTTTAAAGGTGGAATAGCGTATTCACCCAAGTTGGCAGAAATATGAATTTGATTTTGGCTGGCTTTATGCATGGTCTAAAGGTCGAATTATCTGACAAATTGAAAGGTTAATTTAGCAGATTTTCAGCTTTGAGAATTATTTCAGTAACCGCCGACACCAACTTGTAGGCTTCGCTTACCGTTCGACCGCGTGCTATGGAAATGAAGAAAGGAAGGACTTAAAAGTGACCGCTAAAATCATGCACTTTAGCGACTATTCATCCGCAGCGGCTACAGAAAGCACTCGGAAAGCGGGAATTTGCATTGCGTTGCCGGCTTGCTTATTTAGACGACGGACGTCAACTAAGCAAACCGGTAAACGCCATCCGGACAAGCAATGAAAGGGGATTGTTCGTTCACAAAACAGGTGGAAGTGTCCGCCAAAAACCATTATCTCGGTTCAAACCAAACCGTTCAAAACCATCTATCCAACAGACTCTTAAACTCCCTGTAGTCGTCATTCCCGAGAAGGTCGCAACCGTTATAGACGCTCAGCGAATCCAGTATAGCCACTGGGCTCCCGCTTTCGCGGGAGCGACGATATTTAAGAATTAGAATTAACCCGGCCCTTAAATACCGTTCGCTTTGCGTCTATCGAAGGGCACACCAGCCTGGGCTTCGTCGAGCCCAGCCCGAATGGAATATCGGTAATAAATAGGGTCGGGTTAATAGTAATATCGTAAAGTCTTGTCCGGCAAGTTATTGAATCGGATAGATTTAACAGGTCTCAGTTGCCGCCTTTAAAGGTGATTTCCAACGCGTGCAAGGAATTAGCGCAATTGGCGCTGCCTTGAATAGCCGGGTCATCGTGACAGGCTTGGTTTTGGGCGCGAGCTTCCTTAATGTTGGCTACGTACCAGGCGACGGTTTTGACATCCTCGCCAGCCGCTTCATTAGCATTAGTAACATTCAACGCAGTGGTCAAACCCAGCGCGGCAACAGCTGCGGCTACTATCATCATGTGTGCTTTTTTCATAAAAA
This sequence comes from Methylomonas sp. MK1, assembly GCF_000365425.1. Lineage (NCBI taxonomy): Bacteria > Pseudomonadati > Pseudomonadota > Gammaproteobacteria > Methylococcales > Methylococcaceae > Methylomonas > Methylomonas sp. MK1. The sequence goes on along the minus strand of NZ_AQOV01000002.1, from coordinate 158,133 downwards.
ACTCCTTGGCTTCTCGATTATCGGGGGACGATTAAAGCCCATGCAAACCCGCATGAGCTGGCGATAATCTAGCAAAGAATCCTAACGTTTAAAATGTGGCCGATTGCCGCGCGACAATATGTCTCTACAGTGCGGCATATCACACAATTTTTGAAAACCAACCATACGAGCAACTGATGAAAAGCGTTAACAATAGCTATTAAAAAGGCAAGCTGCCAGTCCTGGCAAACCCGAGGAGAAAAATAAAAAACGGCGCAATCAGCCGAAGCCATTGCGCCAGGAATTTATTTGATTTTGACCAGTTCCTTACCATTGCTGGAGAAACTGCATATACCGGCTGCGAAGTAAGTGCATTCCTCCGATTGCTCCAGTTTGGCACCATTCGGTGTCAATTTGATCTTCACGGAGCAAGAGCGGGCTTCGCCCTCAATGTGTTTTTTCAATACCAATTCGTTTTCGCCGACGCTCTTAGCTTCATCGGATACCGTTGCGGAACAGGCGTGCTTGCCGGCTTCGTCGGGATTGGGTTCGAAATCCACATCCACCGTGGCGTTAATTTCTTTACCTAAGGTCGTGACCTTCAAATGCTGCACATGATTGCCGTCGCGCAACAGATAATGATCGGTAGCCGCCGCAACAGTACCGGAAGCCAGCATCGCGATGGCCAGAAACAACGTTTTTCTCATGATGTTACCTCTTCTTATAAGTTTAAGTGGTTCAAAAATGGGTAAGGCCAAGCTGACTTAGTATGCCATGCCGAAAGGCTTAGCGCTTAAGCGGGAGGCTTCGTCGGGATTGTACCTTACTGCTCCCTATTACCAAAGATACGAAACACCCCTCGCCGTTACACATATCTAGTGGCAAGCAATCGCGGAACCGCCGCCCAAACCATGAAAGCCCTGGCGATTTATGCCATAATCCGCCCTCATTTTCCCAGGCTGTTTTAACCCCATGTCTAACCGAAAAATCCTTGTTACCAGCGCCTTACCGTATGCCAACGGCCCTATCCACTTGGGCCATCTCGTCGAATACATCCAAACCGACATCTGGGTGCGGTTCCAGAAACAGCGCGGGCACAATTGCTATTACGTTTGCGCCGACGACACCCACGGTACGCCGATCATGCTACGCGCCGACAAGGAAGGCATTACCCCGGAACAATTGATTGCCGATGTGGAAAAGCAACATCGCGCCGACTTCAAAGAATTCGGCGTCGCTTTCGATCAGTATCACAGCACCCACTCGCCGGAAAACAAAGAATACTCGGCACTGATCTACAAACGCCTGCGCGATGCCGGTCATATTAGCCAACGCACCATCACCCAAGCCTACGATCCGGTAAAAAACATGTTCCTGCCGGACCGCTTCATCAAAGGCGAATGCCCGAAATGCGGCGCGGCCGATCAATACGGCGACAGCTGCGAAGCCTGCGGCGCCACCTATTCGCCGACAGAACTGAAAAATGCCGTGTCCGCAATTTCCGGCGAACGTCCCATCGAAAAAGATTCCGAGCATTATTTCTTCGAACTGGGCCATTTTGCCGAGATGCTGCGCGACTGGACCACCGCCGGTCACTTGCAACCGGAAGTCAGCAACAAGATGGCGGAATGGCTGGAGAACGGCTTGCAGCAATGGGACATCTCCCGCGATGCGCCGTATTTCGGCTTCGAGATCCCGGACGCACCGGGCAAGTATTTTTACGTCTGGCTGGATGCGCCCATCGGCTACATGGCCAGCTTCAAGCACTTCTGCGACCGGCAAGGCCTGGATTTCGACAGCTTTTGGCAAAAAGACAGCACCGCCGAGCTGTATCACTTCATCGGCAAGGACATCATTTATTTCCACGCCCTGTTCTGGCCGGCCATGCTCCACGGCGCCAACTTCCGCACGCCCAGCGCGATCTTCGCCCACGGTTTTTTAACCGTCAACGGCGAGAAAATGTCCAAATCGCGCGGCACGTTCATCAAGGCCCGCACTTACCTGGACCATCTGAATCCGGAATATTTGCGCTATTACTTCGCCGCCAAACTCAGCGCCGGCGTGGATGACATTGATTTAAACTTCGACGACTTCAGCCAACGGGTTAACTCGGACCTGGTCGGTAAAGTGGTCAACATCGCCAGCCGCTGTTCCGGTTTTATCGCCAAGCGCTTCGACGGCGTACTTTCCGCTGAATGCGCGGAACCGGCCTTATTCCAACAGTTTGTCGACGCCAACAGCACCATCGCCGATCTTTACGAAAGCCGTGAGTTCGGCAAAGCGATGCGGGAAATCATGGCGCTGGCCGACAGAGCTAATCAGTACATCGACGAGAAAAAGCCCTGGCTGATCGCCAAGGAAGAAGGCAAAGACGCCGAGCTGCATGCGGTATGCAGCATGGGCGTGAATCTATTTCGGCTGCTGGTCGTTTATCTACGCCCGGTGATTCCAACGTTGGCAAGCAATGCCGAAAGCTTTTTAAACATCCCGGCGCAAAGCTGGCCGGACGAAGTGCAACCGCTGCTCGGCCATAAAATCAACAGCTTCGTACCGTTGATGACCCGCGTAGAGCCGGACAAAATCGCCGCGATTGTAGAAGCCTCCAAGGAAAATCTGGAAAAGACGCCATCGGTGTCAGCCAAGCCGGCCAAACCAGCTGCTGTTATCGAAACCAATTCCGAGCAAGTGGCAAAAGCGATAGCCGAACCCATTGCCGAAGCGATAGAGATCGAAGATTTCGCCAAAATAGATTTGCGTATCGGCCGTATCGTCAAAGCCGAATCGGTGGAAGGCGCCGAAAAACTGCTGCAACTGACCGTTGATCTGGGCGGTGAAACCCGCAACATCTTCGCCGGCATCAAATCGGCTTACGCACCGGAAGAGTTGGAAGGCAAACTGACCGTGGTAGTGGCAAATCTAAAGCCGCGCAAAATGCGCTTCGGCACCTCGGAAGGCATGGTGCTGGCGGCAGGCCCCGGCGGCAAAGACATCTGGGTGCTATCGCCGGACCAAGGCGCACAGCCTGGCATGCGGGTTAAATAACACAAAGCCGTGGAGATTGATTAATTGGCAATCAGCGCGCTAAACGAGACATCGCTAGCCGACCAAATCGACGCACTACTACCGCAAACCCAATGCCGCAAATGCGGCTATCAGGGTTGCCGGCCTTATGCGGAAGCCATCAGTAACGGTCTAGCGGACATAGACCAGTGCCCACCGGGCGGCGACCAAGGCATCCAGTTGCTGGCCGATTTATTAAAAGTACCCGCCAAGCCTTTGAATCCGGCATTCGGTGTCCAGCGCCCGCTACACGCAGCCGTGATAGACGAGGCCGCCTGCATAGGCTGCACCAAATGCCTGCCGCCTTGCCCCACCGACGCCATCCTCGGCGCGTCCAAGCATATGCATACCGTCATCGCCGCCTTGTGTACCGGCTGCGAATTATGCATCGCCCCCTGCCCGGTCAACTGCATCAGCATGATCCCTGCAAACAGCGAATGGACCACCGCTAATGCGGACCAGTCCAGACAGCGCCACCAAGCCAAAAACCGGCGCCAAGCCAGAGCGGAAGCGGAAAAATCCGAACGGCTGAATCGGCAAAAACAACTGCTGGCAAAACTCAATAAAGGAAAATCCGCCGTTTAAACCCGGATTGGCGATGACTTTAACGGCATTTAATCTTATAATGGTGTGCTTACCCGATTCGGCCCAGTAGCCGTTATATATCCTGAAAGTAAATTCTCTTAGGTTTTCAGGATTAAGGTAAAAAGCCTACACCGCTTGACCGCAAATCACATTGCGCCCGTAGCTCAGCTGGATAGAGCGCAGCCCTCCGGAGGCTGAGGCCAGAGGTTCGAATCCTCTCGGGCGCGCCATTTGACATGTTTCCTACCGTATCTTGACCCTGCGTATCATGGTGCCGAAAGGTCTCTAGTACCAAATACTCTTTTGTCATTCCCGCGGAGGCGGAAATCCAATATAGTCGCTGGAGCGACGATATTTAAAGACTAATAAGTAGGCGAATCCGGATTGAAGTCACTCAACACGTTTTCAAGCTCCTCCAACAGGGTCTTTAAAGCTTCGGCTTCTTGAAGCAAATGGCTATTTTCTTGGCGGACGGCTCGCACCGGCACTGCATCAGCCTTAATCCTTTGTTTATCCGTTACCGGTTTAGCCGGCATATCGGTTAATAAAGCTTCAAGCCCGCGGCCCAGGCCGCGTTTGGGGGGAATATTGTTCATATCAAGTTAATGACAACAGCAAATCCGCGGCATTTGCGGCCGCTTAAGGCCATCACATCCGGCGCATCGACCCTGTTAATTTCGGCGAAGCCTTGCTGCAACATCATATAAATTCCTCTTCTAATCCCGGGGAACCGAGCCAATACAAACCGAATCAACGAATACCGGAGATCATCCACTTCGCCTGCCGACAAGCCATTTTAGCAATTTCCCTGCCGGTAAGCCGATCAGAAATACCCGTTGCGGCAGAATACCCCCCGTACTCCATGTATCGACACTTGCAACAGAACCACGCATCAATATGAAGAAAGACAACAACAAGTAATTTATCCCCGCGGGTGCGGGGAACGCTTGTTCAACCGGGTATGGCGCAACATGCTGCGCGGTTCATCCCCGCGGGTGCGGGGAACGCTGCTCGGCATTCAACGCACTGGCGATAGGATTCGGTTCATCCCCGCGGGTGCGGGGAACGCGTCGATCTGAACCGACCATTTACCGTTTTGTTCGGTTCATCCCCGCGGGTGCGGGGAACGCATCACGCCATTCCTGGAAGAAGCCTTGCAGGACGGTTCATCCCCGCGGGTGCGGGGAACGCACCAACGCTGGCAACGCTGAGTCAGCGGCTAACGGTTCATCCCCGCGGGTGCGGGGAACGCCTAAGGCGTATTCCGCAATGATTTGCCGGAGCCGGTTCATCCCCGCGGGTGCGGGGAACGCTTGCCTCGCTCTTGTTTTATTTCATCAACAATCGGTTCATCCCCGCGGGTGCGGGGAACGCTCGAGCCGGTGGCAGGCAATATGAACTGCATTCCGGTTCATCCCCGCGGGTGCGGGGAACGCGTATAGTGAATAAGTATTTGGTTGACTCTCGTCGGTTCATCCCCGCGGGTGCGGGGAACGCCCCGTGGCCACTCGCAGCGTTTGACCGCATAGCGGTTCATCCCCGCGGGTGCGGGGAACGCAGTCCTACACAAAGCAGTATTGCGGGGCCGTCCGGTTCATCCCCGCGGGTGCGGGGAACGCGGCACCAGTATAATAATAGCGAACTCGTTGGTCGGTTCATCCCCGCGGGTGCGGGGAACGCAAGTATGACATCGGACATGGTTCCTCTGGTTCCGGTTCATCCCCGCGGGTGCGGGGAACGCAGCAGACGCAGCAATCGGTACCATTTCCCCAACGGTTCATCCCCGCGGGTGCGGGGAACGCTTGGTATGCTGCTCGCGGGGAGTCTGCTTTGTCGGTTCATCCCCGCGGGTGCGGGGAACGCGCTAGCAATCTGTAACGATTGATTGCGCCTGACGGTTCATCCCCGCGGGTGCGGGGAACGCCTACCTTTTTCGTCCTTAAAGTGTCGCTGTTCCGGTTCATCCCCGCGGGTGCGGGGAACGCTATAGCTATATACTAATTAAATGAGCGCCCACCGGTTCATCCCCGCGGGTGCGGGGAACGCTCGAAAAGCTGATTGCCGACTGCCCCGATAAAGCGGTTCATCCCCGCGGGTGCGGGGACGCGTCTTTGCGGTCTTGCGGATGTGGTTCATCCCCGCGGGTGCGAACGCGTAATTTGTGTCAAAAAAGATCTTGATGTCATCCCCCGGGTGCGGGGAACGCCCGGCGGACCTAGCGAGTGGCTATCATCGGTTCATCCCCGCGGGTGGGGAACGCATTAACACGGCATCGTTAACCGATATGGCGGTTATCCCGCGGGTGGGAAACGCAATCGCAATATTCTTGATGCAGCCGCACGGTCATCCCCGGGTGGGGAACGCAATGGGGGTTATTGACATAATGTTTCACTGTTCCCCGCGGGTGGGGAGCCGATGGTGCATGGCGCGAGTTCGGTTCACGCGGGTGGACGCGTCACAAGGGGCATCCGAACGTTTCCCGGGTCGCGGAGGCACCAGGGTGCTCTGCGCGTATCGCGGTGGACCGCTAATATGGGATGCGATGGTCCTCAGCGGGTGGAACCTGCTACCGGATTGTTCCTAGTAACCCCGGGGGGGAACGCGCGTGGATGCGTCAGAATGTCAGCGCGGCGGGCGGTTCATCCCCGCGGGTGCGGGGAACGCACCCGACGGCCGGCCAATACCGACCAATCCGCCGGTTCATCCCCGCGGGTGCGGGGAACGCGTTTTGTGCTTGTTCCTGAGTTAAGCCAATTTCCGGTTCATCCCCGCGGGTGCGGGGAACGCTTAGCGCAGACCAGCGGTTGTTATGCTGTTGTGGGTTCATCCCCGCGGGTGCGGGGAACGCGTTTTGTGCTTGTTCCTGAGTTAAGCCAATTTCCGGTTCATCCCCGCGGGTGCGGGGAACGCTTAGCGCAGACCAGCGGTTGTTATGCTGTTGTGGGTTCATCCCCGCGGGTGCGGGGAACGCGCACCGCTGGCTATTGCCACCGATAACCCGGGCGGTTCATCCCCGCGGGTGCGGGGAACGCGTGTTTTCGTCGGTCAACGCCCCTTCCGTCACTGGTTCATCCCCGCGGGTGCGGGGAACGCTAACGGGATAAATGAAGTGATTCATGATTTGGCGGTTCATCCCCGCGGGTGCGGGGAACGCCTGTCTGCATCGCTTTTTTCGTTTGGCCTGACCGGTTCATCCCCGCGGGTGCGGGGAACGCCGCCAGCAGGCGTATCTGTGCCCGGCCAATCGCGGTTCATCCCCGCGGGTGCGGGGAACGCTACCCGGTTAAACAGACGCGGATCGGCGGTGACGGTTCATCCCCGCGGGTGCGGGGAACGCACCGAACGGCAACCTACGTACACCGACCAAGGCGGTTCATCCCCGCGGGTGCGGGGAACGCCGGCCCCATTGCAGTACGATGGCCGGAATTTTCGGTTCATCCCCGCGGGTGCGGGGAACGCGGACAAATCCAACACGATGTTGGCGGTGATGTCGGTTCATCCCCGCGGGTGCGGGGAACGCATATTTAGAAACCGGAACAACGGCGCCGTTGGCGGTTCATCCCCGCGGGTGCGGGGAACGCTATACCAGTGCGGCGATGATAGAAACTCCGGTCGGTTCATCCCCGCGGGTGCGGGGAACGCGCCGCCTTTTTTGCCTGAGCACGGTTGTCGGCCGGTTCATCCCCGCGGGTGCGGGGAACGCGTCTACCGCATTGGGAAACGACAGCACGCCGCCGGTTCATCCCCGCGGGTGCGGGGAACGCGTCAACGCCTTGTCGGCCACGTCGCTGATTTGCGGTTCATCCCCGCGGGTGCGGGGAACGCTTCATTTCAGCCCGGCACCGCTCAATGCCGCGCGGTTCATCCCCGCGGGTGCGGGGAACGCACTAATCGTAACTTATTGTTACGCATATAAAAATAACCCGGCTAAATTTCTACCGAATTTTTTACCTTTTCCAAGTTGTTAAAAAGCGGGCGCCCCCTTACAGCACCCTATACCCCAACAGGAATTTAGTACGCATTTTTCCCCTCTCACCCCGGCCCTTTCCCTGAGGGCGAGGCGGACGAATCGGCTTCGTCCGGCGGAAAAAACGACACCAATTTCAATCCGTCCAATTCCACCGGCAGACGGCGGTTTTTGCCCAGCGTTAAAAAGTCGAAGCCGGATTCGGTGTTGGTGCTCCATACCATCACAGCGTTGCCCTCTTCTAAGCCCTGCTCGACTTGCGACCAGATCATCTCCCGCACCTTGGCCGACAAGTCGCCGACGTAAACCCCGGCGCGAATTTCGATCAGCCACACCGCCAAACGGCCGCGTAGCCGGGGCGGAACGTTTTCAACTACGATGACCAACATCGCCGATGCCCTCCGCATTGGGAATGGCCGGGGCGATGTTTTCCTCGGCCGGTTTGGGGACTTCCAATTCGCCGGCCGCCAGCACTTCTTCGATGGTGGGGATGATCTTGCGCAAGATTTTGGATTGGCGGAACACGTCGCGGCACATCAGCCGTACCTCCCGCTCCAGATTAGGATAATTTTTGGCTGCGATTTTGAAGGCATGCGGGACGATGTCGTCGAATTTGAACAGGTCGGCAATGTCGTAGACAAAGGACAGCGGCTTGCCGGTGTGGATGAAGCCGATGGCCGGCGCGTAACCGGCGGCCAATATCGCCGCTTCGCAGATGCCGTACAGGCAAGCAGTCGCCGAACTGAGACAGCGGTTGGCGGTGTCACTGTTGTCCCATTGCGTATAGTCGTAATTGCGGCCATTCCATTCCACGCCGGCCTGTTTGGCCAATAATTGGTACAACTTCCTGACTCTGGCGCCTTCTATGCCGCGCAGTTGCTCGACACTGCGGCGTTCGGGCGGTTTTTCGCCGAAACGGATTTCGTACATCTTGCGTACCACTTTCAACCGCGCGTCGTCGTCCAGCGCTAGTTTGGCTTGATACAACAATCTGTCCGATCTGGCACCGCCCGGCTGACCGGCTGCATATAATCTGACACCGGCTTCGCCGACCCAGACCAGCAAGGTCCCTGCCCTGGCAGCCAACGCGGCGGCGTGATGGGAGACGCGAGTGCCGGGTTCCAACATGATGCAAGCGATGGAGCCGACCGGGATATGAGTGCGAATGCCGGTTTCGTCGATGACGACAAAGGCGCCGTCCTTGACGTCGATTTGACCTTTTTCGATGAAGACCATCGAGACGCGTTCTTTCATGGCGATGGGTTTTAGGGGTGGGAGCATGTCGAACAGTCCTTATTCAAGTGACAAAGTAAGTAGACGGCGCCAAGCAATCGCTAGGCTGGGGTTAGCGGGTTGCGTTGGCCATCCAAAATCGCATACCCCGCCGGCAAAAAAGCGCTTATCGCCGGTTTCAGTTCATTTCTTATTCGCGGCACGAGCAAAATCGATTCAGAAACAGCGGCGCATCCGCAGCATCCGTGCGCGCTTCCGAAGCCTTCGCGGACACCCACAGAAGGTTCGAGCGCACCTGCAAAGTATTCTATCGTACGCACGACAGGCTCGGATGCACGCCCGAAACGTTTGGAGGCACGCACAGACCGTTTGGCTGCGCGCCCAGAACGCGCGTCGGCGCCCCCGAAACGCTTGTGCGCACCGACGAAGCCTCGGTAAGCCACCACACAGCGGTCGTACACACTCCCAAGACTACCCATTGCCCGGTCGTCTTACCATCAGCAAGCCGCAACCGAAAGCCTTGTCTAATCTGACTTCGCACCCTCGTCTCCCGGCAAATCGATGGCTAAACAACCAACAATCGCTTCCCGCAAATTGGCGTGCGACTCCTCCAAGGTTTCCCCTTGTGTCAAACAACCAGGAATTTCTGGCACTTCGGCCCAATAACCGGATTCTTCGGCAGAATGGATTATGGCTTTGAATTGCATAGTTTATTTTCACACTTTGGCGATGGATAACAGGCCGCAGCCGAAAGCTTTGGCTGGCCCGATACCCTGCACAACTTGTGATTCGAATTGGGTCGAATCGGTTACCGTCATGATGCCGTCGAATAACACCGTTTGTATTTTGCCGCTGCGGCCTTCCTTGGTTTTGCGAAAATACGTAACCGGTTCCGGTTGGACGATCAAAGTTTCCAACTGGGCGAAGTCCTGTAATTTGCGCGCCAACCAAGCTTGTTGCTGTTCTTCATGTAACAACGGCACGCGGACGGTTTTAGTAAAGGTTTTGCCTTTTTTCTCGACGGTACCTTTGCTGCTGTCTTTGATGGTTTTGATCGGATTGGCCCGCAAACGAAAGCGCAGGCGTTGTCCGTCGGGAATGTTCAGCGCAAATTCGCGTTGCACCAACAGTAACGGACTTTGCTCGCTACCTTCAGGTTTGATTGCCGACTGCAACAGCACACTAGCACCAACACCCGTCTGAATTTGCTCGACACGAAATAAAAAATCCCGCTCCGCGTCTTCGTATCCTGGAAACAGGCGCCACAAAGCTTGATGAAACTGATAAGGGTTTTTCGCTTGTTGCCAGGGGATATGCACCTTACTCAGAAACATGTTGCTCTCCTTGTCCATTTGTCATGTAAAGCGTCCGACTGGCGAATTGGCGCGGTTGGTGAATAATCGGCACATCGCGTTTTTTCATCGGGATCGCGTGGTCGGTAAATTCCTCGCTGTAAACCGTACCGCCGGTTTCGCCGCTCAACGCTAATGCAGCCTGCACCGAGTCGGTCGACAGGCGAGCATCAAACAATGGTCGGGCCAACGGACAACTTCGCCGCCCTAGCACCGGTGTGTAAAATGGCCTTTTCAAGGCTAGCTCGATACTATCCAAGCTGATCGACGCATTGGCATCGTTCCAAACCGCCACGGTATAAAACGCATCCTGCCAATATTCCCGCCAAGTTTGAATGGTGTCGTGGCTTTTCAGGCCGCGATAATCTTCCCGGGCGTTTTTGACGGTGTGGTAATCGGTCATTTTTTGGCCCTGATGATCGACACGAACCGCAATCGACACACTTGACGCTAACGCTTGTAGACCTTCGCGATCAAGCCGGTCGATGCCGAGACACGCCCCCAACAATCCCAGCAACGCGCTTCGGCCTGGAAATAGTTCGGAAGGCCGCAAACCCTCGAAACTTTCCCGGCCCCAGGCTTGCATCGGTCCTTGCAATTTTAAAATCAGATAATCGGGCATGGCGTTTATCCTTGGCCGTTGGCTCTAACCCACTGTTCCAACTCGGGCAACGACGGTTTCGAAATGATGTCGTTCGGCACTTTCACTTCATCCAGCGCAAACTCGGCACAACGCTCTTGCAAACCGTAGCCGCGATGGATTTTGTCCCAATGGCTATTTAAAGCCGTGATCGACGGCTCGCGGAAACCACCGGTTTTGAAATCGGCCTGAATCGGTTTTTCGAAGGCGTTTGCCAACGAAATCGGCTGATGCGAGAAGCTGACCAAAGCCAAATCCGCCAAATTATGCGCAGCGAAACTTTGCTGCTTGGCGCTGGGCACTTCGGTTGCCAGCATGTGCAGCACATGGGCTGCGATGTCCAAGGCTTTGGCCCGGCTTTCGGCGCTTTCCTCCGACTTAATGTCGGCCAACAAGCCCAAATTGACTTGCAGCTGTTTCAGGTTGAGGCTGGCGTAACGATAAAATACGCCGGACGAAAACTCCTGGGTATCCAAATGGCCGGAACCCAGTTCTTGCAGATCATCGACGGCGGTAAACCAATCGATGTCGGCATCGACAGCGTGGGTGGTAATGGCATGGGCTACCGCCAGCGCGCCGTCGATTTTACCGACTTCGCTCATCAAGCCGGAGGTTGCCATCCGTCCGGACAGAGCTATGTCCAAGCCTTTGGCCAAGGCTTGGCGAAACGCTTGACTGTCTTTTTCGATTTGCTTTTGTAGTTTCTTGGCATCGACGCCGTCAGCTTCCAAGCCTTTTATTTGATCGCAGAAATACGCGACTTCCTCCAGCACCCAAGGCGCAACAGCATCATCCTTGGCATCGTCGGCACTGGCGTCTTTGCCGGAAATAAAATCAATGGCTTGTTTGATCAAGGCTTCATCGTAACGACCGGATAACGCCGCGATTGCTTGATGTTGATAGTCAGACAGATGTTTAGTTCGAATGCTCGGCTCGCCCAAATGCTCGCGGTAGTAATCGCTCTGCCGCATCGTCCGTTTCAGGCTCTGACTGGAAACCCGCACCCGGCGCTTGCCGCCGAAAATTGCCGACTTTTGCATATTCATGTCGTCGCGGTTCAGACAAGACGGGCTGTGAGAAATCAAAACGTGGAAGTTGATAAAGTTTTCGTTCATGGTGGTTTCCTTTGGGTTAGACCGATATATTCATATGGTTCTGGTTCCCAAGCTCCTGCTTGGGAACTGAATCTTGAAAGCTCCAGCTTTCATTCGCCTGCTCAGGAAGCAAGAGCTTCCAAGACCGAGCGCCCAAGCTGGAGCTTGGGCGCCAGCCAATGCGTTCGTTCACGACTGGCATCCTGGCGTTAGGCAGATTCTTTGGTTTTGGTGTTTTGATAAAAGAAAAAGTCTTCCAGCAATTGGCGTTTGGCGCGGTCGTTCCAGTAATACACGATCCTGGCAGCCGATAACCAATCCATTTTTGGCTCTATTTGCTTGAGCAAACGCCGCAACTGGATCAAATCGTTCGGTTCTTGCGAGCGAATTACCATGAACAGGCGTTTTTCGTTGACGTCGGCTTTCGCAAGCGTTCTGCCCAACGAGTCGCCACCCTCCGCGTGTTTGATCAGCGGCAAGCAATACACCAAACGCTGTATGCCTTTGCTGACGTTAGCGTCGATCAACAAACGGTAAAAAGCCGGTATTTCCAGCAAATCATCCGGCTGTACCACCCGTTTCAACTCAGCTTGTGGGCCAGGTTTTAACTTTTGGTAACGCTCATATAGGCCGATAAAATCCGGCCCTTGGTTTTGTCCTTCGCTCATGCGTTAGCTCCTTCGGGTTCCAAGTCTTGAAGTGATTTGTGTAAAGAGCGTCTGGCTAGCGCCAGCGCTTTCAACATTTTGGGTTCCTGGCGGTAAGGATCGGTTGCTTGCTCGAACAATTGAAGTACGACGGCTTTTAGCTTTCGATTCAAGGCTTGCAACGTCAAATCGGGTTCGGAAAAATTCACGCCGGCAAAAGTTCGGTGCAATAGATTTTCAGTTTGCTGGTAATAATTCGCTTCAACTGGATCGCACAGATTAACCCCGGAACCGTGGACTTTATCTTTGACGCCGACCGCAAACAGATAGAGCGCCTTGCGTAGCGCCGACTTGTAAGCCAAGCCGCCCTCAATAATTTTATGAATCACCAAACCATGATCAGCCCAGCCTTGCGCCAAACTGTAAAGTTCATGCCTACGTTCCAATACGGTCGCTTGGTTGTTGCGGTATCCACCAACAATCAACTGCATCTTGTCAGCCGCCATAAAGGTTCTAGCCTGTTGCAGCACCGGTGCGGCTTGTTGGCCTTCTTTATCGTTCAGTTGATCGACCACTAACTTACTCAAATGCGTCCAAGTGGGTGCGGTTGTGGTGAACGACGGAAACTTCTCTTCCCTTTCGCCTTTTTTGATTGAAAATATGCGGGACGAAAGCGGATGCGGCCAGACGCTTACCACGGTGTAATTGAATTTGGCTTTTTTGAACCCTCGGTAAACAGGCGCTTTGCAGCCGCAGCAACTGCATGTCGCTGGGTCCTCGACCGGTAACAACTCGAAATGAGCAGGTTGCCAAAGCAAGCCACGGATCAAGCCAATCGATGACGCTGGAATTTTTTGCTCGGCTTTGACGGTGTCGATGTAGTTAGGGTGCTGGTCTTTAGTTTCCTGATACCACGGCATAACCGATTCGGCAGTTTCCGCGGTCAAAACGTTAAGCCAAAGTGTCTGCCGTAAATCCTTGCCCTTGATTAGAACAGTAATCGGCGTGCTACCACGCAAACTGCCTTTAAAGCCGCCCCCCATGCTCGGCGCATTATTCGCGACATTGAATAAAGCAATCGACGCGCAGCCTCCGCACAAGGTTTCGCCCAATCCCGGCGGGTTGACAAAAGCCTTGTTGGTGCCATCGGCGACGCCAGCCAACAATTTATCCATGCTGGTCGGCTCTTTGGCATTGACACCGCGAATCTGCATAAATGGCGTTTGCGGATGATCCAGATCGAACCAATCCAATTTGTCCTTAAAAGCCTCAGCGTAGCTTTCAGATGTTAATGGTTGTTGAACATAGCGACCCAACTCCTTTTTATCCTTGGGTGTAAACAACACTTGCGTGATGGCGCAAAGCAATTGCAAACACGCCAATTCCATATCGTCGCGCGGCAAACACAGTTCACCGTTGGCTTCGCCGCATAGCAACTGTTGTAAGCCGATTTTTTGATAGCGGCTTTGCTGTTGAATCGGTATCCAGGCATCAGTCAGTAGATTCATACGCTCTCCTTGGTTGTTTCAATGCGGATTAAGCCGGTATCGGCATGATAAAGATAGGTGTCGTTGCCATGACGGGCGATAAAACCACCCGCGTCTTGCCGTTGCATTGGCAAGTAAATCAAGCCGTCCGCTTCGGACTTAGGCAATCGATCTCGATTGGCCCAGCTATGCGGCACGGTAACGGTATTCAGATTCAGCGCTTCCGCTTTCTCGCTTTCATCGAGACCGCTCAAACATTCGCCGTTCAAAAGACGCTCCCGGCCGTCAGCATCGAGATAGGTCGGCAATACGTTCAAACTCATCTCGCCGTCGCGAGTTAACGCCGAAACGTTAGAATCGTTATCCGATAACTCATGCATCGAGCTTCTGATCAATTGTTTCGCCGACATATGGCTGGCGTAACAAGCATCTTTGAAGGTTTCATAGCTTTTAGTCACCGGTTCCGGTTCATCGATTAACGGCTCTTCGTCATAAACCTGTTCAATCCAATCGCGATAAACACCGGGAAAAGTGGCCTGCGAATTGTTTTCTCGCTCGGCCTTTTCCAGTAATTGCTGCGTTCGCCACAACACCCGACTGTTGCCGTAAACCACCGCATGCAAGTCGTAGTCGATATTTTCCGGCAGCAAGACGGTACAAACCGGTTTATCGAATCCGGCTGGCCGGCTACTTTGATTTTTGGCATGTCGATGCAAGCGCCCCATGCGTTGAAACAAAAGATCGACCGGGCAAAGCTGAGTAATCAGCCAATCGAAATCCAAGTCCAGCGATTGCTCGACCACTTGCGTCGCAATCAGCAAATGGCCGCTCTTACCCCGTTCGGAAGATTCCGGCCCGAACCAGTCGAGTACGGTTTGCTCCTTTTGTTGGCGGTCGGCAAAAATGAAACGGGAATGAAACAGCAAAAGTTGCGCTTCGTTCAGCGTCGGCGATTGTTGTATCTGCTGGTGTAACAGTTGATAAATCTGCTGAGCCACCGCGACCAGATTGCAGACCAAGCATACTTGCGCGCCTTGTTCCACCGCATCCAGCATGCGTTGCAACAGATTTTCGTCCGGCAACAATGCCGGTGTTTTAAGCAACTCAATATTGACGGTCGTCGCTTTGGGTTGCTGCTCAGGCTGTTCGGCTAAATCGAAGCATTCGGCTCGAACGCTTTGGCAATGGCTGATCAGCGGATAATGCTTGTTGTCGTTCGGCAAAGCGCAATTCCACGCAGCTGCTAACTGGCGTTTTTGTTCGAACGGCAAGGTTGCCGACAACAATATCGCGCTGCCGCCGGCCAGGCGTTGTTGCTCCAGTACGGCTTCCAGCAAACCATACATGTAACTGTCATAGGCGTGAACTTCATCGACGATCAGCACGCTACGGCCGATACCGAAGCCGCGCACGAACTTGTGCTTGACCGGCAACACCGACACCAACACCTGATCGACGGTACAAACACCGATTTGCCCGAGAAAGACCCGCTTGCGGCTTTGCGCCAACCAGTTACCGCATTGTACCCAGGCTTCTTCGTGGCCTTGCGCAGTTTGCGGCCGGCAGGCGTGTTTCAAATCGATAAATCGTTGTTGAAAATCTCGCAGACCATGCGCCAACACCAAATTGGTTTGTTCGGCAAACAACAGCGGCGCGGCTTTTTCCAGACGGCTCAACATCGCATTGGCCGTCGCTTGTGTCGGCAACGCAAACACGATGCTGTCGGCCAACCCCGCAGCCAACAGTTGCCAGGCATAGGCCAGCGCGGTTTCGGTTTTACCGGATCCGGTGGAGGCTTCGATGATCGTCAATCCAGGCGCTTGCGGGAGTTTATCGACCAGACATTGCACCTGCCGCGGTCTGCTATCCGAATCGAGCAATGAACTAACGCCTTGGTAAGCTTTAATCCGGCCAATCACGCCGGCATCGGCCAAGGTTTTTTCAGCAACGGCTAGACGTTTGACGTACCAGGTTTTTAGCGCATCGACGCCATCGCAAGGCTGGTCGTCGTATTCGAAGCGTTCCGAAGAACCCAACCAATCGCACACCGAACAAAACCCGGCCAGCATGGTTGCAGGAGATTGGTGGTTATTGCTGGTTTTCAATTCGGGAGGATTGTCGCTCAACGTTAATCCGGCAGGTATTAAAAACAGTTGCTCCAGGATTTGCAGCCACCGCAAGCGACTTTGTTTGATGGCTGCCTTTAGCTCCTTGGAGATACACAAATCATATTCAAGATCATTTTTGGCATGCTCAGCCGGCACGATGCCATGATGACCCACGACTGGCGCCAACCAACTGCACCAAGAAGTCCAGGTTTCGTTATCGCCAAAATCAAAGTCGCCATCCCCAAAGGAAAAACGTTCTGCTAAGTCGTTATAAAACCAATACAACCCGGCAGGACCGTGGTTATAAGCCTGGATTTCCAAACCCTTCAGCTGTGCCGGAATTGCAGACAGCAGAGGATTAGCGGCTTTCCAAGCTTCCTGAGCTTTACGCTGAAAACGCAAGTCGAACTTGCCGTAATCGTGCAATGCGATGAAAAACAGTAGCCAGGCGCGAGCCTGTTTTTCATTCAAACCAGTCATCAAGGTAAAGCTGCGGCTAAGACTTTGACTCGCTCTCAGCCAAGCCTCCGCCACCGCCGCCACATCCATACAATGGTAAGGCAGCAAATGGTAAGCCGGACCGTCATCGGCTTCTGGCTTGGCTTTACCCCAATATTGGAAATACGATGCTGTCACGCTCATTCCCTGATTTGATTGAAATCCATATCTGACAGATATGCTACGCCGCCAGGTAGTTTAGTCGCTCGCACGCATTCATCAACAATGAATAGACTCGGCATAGGATGATTTCGGCGTTTGTTAATCGTTGTGCAGATGACTATGTTTACAAAAAACCATGGCCACTCAAAATCGTTTAGCGGTTGTCAGCACCAATAAGCCTGAACTCGGTTTGGCAATGTCACACCATGCCCTGCTCTTGCAGCATGGCGTAGGCGGCGTTTATTTGTCGGGTTTCTTCCTCGGCGAGTTGTTTGATTTTTGCGCCAAACACACCGACGCGGTCCGGGTGGTATTCGGAAATTTTCTTTTTGTATGCCGCTTTAATGTCTATCGGTAGGGCTTCAGCCGTCAGGCCAAGAATTAAATAACAATCCGCCAAAGATTTGATGTGTTGATCGTCTTCAGGCAGTTTTATTTCGGTTATATACACATTGAGATGTTCGTCGATGTCCAATTTGAATTGTGCATGACACTTTCGGCATCGCGCTTTGTTACCTTCGATGGGCAAGGTAAATTTAATGCGTTGCGCGCAGGATGGACAGGAAATTGTCCTTACATTGGCAGGCGTTCTAAGGGTGGGCTGTTTTTGATTTTGATGTTTGCGTCGAGTTTTTCTGGCATTGCAGACAAGAAGCCCCACCAAAGTAATGTTCAATATTAGCGATGCGAACAACGCAATATTGGTCATCATCCCGGCTAATTGATTGCTCGACGAAATTTAAAATGATGGGGGAGTTAAACAGGCGCCCCGTATTCGTTTGCACGGTCATCGCCTTTTGACACCATCCAGATGACATACGGGATGATGCCGATGATGGTCAGAATAATCAGATACCACCAGCCGCTATGCCCGGTATCGTGTAATCGGCGGATATTAACAGCCAGCGAAGGAAATAGAATAACCAAGTTGGTGATTGCCGTGACGGTTGCCGGCTCGCCGTAGGCCGATTGATCTATGATCCCCGCTATCATCGATACCAATAGTGTGAAAAGCGCGAACCACCAGTATTCGGCTCTCGAGGCTCTACCTGTAAAAACAAATGCCTTTGCAAAACAACCGGACACCGATTCGGTAAACGTCATGTCCCGTCCGTTAGTTACTGGCCCGCGATAGCCGTTATTCGATTGCATGGTTGCGCCACACTCAAGGCAGAAATTCGCATTATCCGGATTTTGCTTTCCACAATTTGGGCAATACATCTCGCTCTCCGACAGAATTTTTAAGTAACGATATTACTGCGATATAGAAAAATGTGTAGCCCGTTCGCACATTTTCATTCAGTTTCGTTTAGCCGCTTTGACGATAGGGACAAAGCCGTTGGCAATGCTGCCCGGCTACCATCCTGGTGCTGCACACCGGTAACCCAACAAATCCCGGCAAATAGAGAACGTACAACCTCAGCAAGTTTGTCGCCACTTTGCACGAGGCGGTAGATTCAGAAAAATCAGGTGGGAGCTCGCCTAAATTAGTTTAAAAAAAACGGCTGGTCGTCCTGTCCGCTAATAGGCGGCATAAGCAGACTAAACCGTATTGCGCGGTTTACGCGGATAAACTATTTATTCTGTTCGTCGACTGCGTCTGCGTCGTCTTTCGGGGCCTGCTCGACAACGCGTTTTTTCGGCTGCTTACTAGCCGACTGCTGATTGATGCGTTCAAGTTGGGCTAGAAAATACGAGTCGTAATTCCAGTTTGGTTTTGCTGCGATGGGTTCGGGTTTGGTATCTCTGATGTCGCTCATAGTATTTTCGTTGATTACACTCGTGTGTGGGCAGATTAACTGCATTGACATAAATTAGCGCGTATCGCCAGTAACCGGGAATCGAATAGGCTAATTGCCTAAGACGTTAAGTTTGATTCAGTGGTTATTTGAGCAAGTCGCGCTGGACGTATTAAACAACCGCGGGCTTCAGCATTGAGGTTTTGCCGACCATAATATCCGCTGCTTTCAGCATGCGTTTAAATACCGATTCCTGACAGTAAGGAATATTATGCTTTTCGCACAGCGCTTTCACTTGCGGCTGCAATTTTTGGTATTGGCTTAGCGGCAAATCCGGCCATAAATGGTGCTCAATTTGGTAATTCAACCAGCCGTAGAAAAAGTCATTCAAATTAGACCCGGTTGGATAATTGACCGAACCCAAAATCTGCCGCAGATAAAACTCTCCCTTGCTATGTGACTTTTCGTCGAACATCATCACGTCGTCGCCGGCATGATTGGGGATCATCACCAGAAAGCTGTGCATATTGGTGAAAATCTCCGCCAGCAAGGAATTGATCAACACACTGACAACGGCAAACGAACCCAGCGGTAAGAATAGCAGCGGTATTAGTACAAAACGATACGCGCTATAAGGCAATACGCTTTCCAGCCATAGCGCCTTACCTTGCGGTGTAAAAAGACTCCAGGCGCCGATACGCGTGGTTTCGGGTTTGGGTTTCCCTTGCAGTCGGGCGGCATTTAAAACTAATTCTTTATGCGTGCGCGGTGTGTAATAAATGATTTTCCAGATACCGGAAAAAAACGCCACGATGGCATAGCGTTGCCACATGGGCAGTTTGGATTGCCGCAACCATTCCATGTTGTGTTGGGCATTGTTGGGGTCGGTTTCTTCACCCAAGTTGTAATGATGCAATAAATCATGTTCGTGATGCCAGCCGGCGGGAGTCATCCAATCCGGCCAATCCAAAAACCGCCGCCAACCCTTTGCAAACTTCTTGCTGGTGTAATTTTTATCCACGTCCTGCATTTTATCGAAGGCTTTATGCACGATGGGATGGCCTACCCCGGTCCAGCGGGAAAAACTACCTTGACTGATCAACAAAGCGGAAATCGGATTGGGGAAAACCCAGGCAGTAGCGTAACCGATGAGCGAACAAACCTTTCCCCAACGTTCCACCTTTTTTAAATGGTCGAAATCTGCGGGACCAATATCCGCTAACGCTTGTTTGTGAATTTGACTGATGTCTTTGGCTAATTGCTCGCGATCAACCGACTGGTAACTATTTAAACTCAAAATGTGTTGTCTCTATAAAGTGCAAGGGAAGGATGTTGGATTCCTTCGGATAAAAAAGTCAGGATTGGAAGGCTCCGGACGGTGCTAAAAACCAGCCGAGGCTTGGACAAATTGACTGGCCGGGCAAGATGGCATAAGTCTATACACCATCCGTATTTTTGCCTGCTTTCTCAAACTTCCCGGCGCTTTGCACGTGAGTATAACGAGGCAATTTTTTAAAAAGGGTAATGGGTTGATATTAATGGTGCCGGCAATAGGAATCGAACCTACGACCTTCGCGTTACGAGTGCGGTTTTAATCAAAATCGTCGGCAACTCTCGACAAACATAAACAATAAAAAACAATAACTTGCTAGACTTTGACTACTGAGGATTGCCGAGAAAAACCGAAGTTTTTTATAGTCTAGTGGATCATCAGTGGATCATTGGAATATAATCCAAGCCACTAACAAAACGGGTTTGACCGGTGCAGCGAACACCAGCCAAGCCCTGACCGACTCACTTAACACGACAGGTTAAGCAATGGCTAAGCGCATCATATCAAATTGCCAGTTGCTATCCCAGAGGAGTAGCAATGGCAAGCATCACTAAGCGTAGCAGCGACGAAGGCGACGTTTCTTATTTTGTACGGGTACGGCTCAAAGGCTACCCACTGCAAACCGCCACATTTAAGCGACTGACCGACGCGAAAAAATGGGCAGCCTCAACAGAAAGCGCCATACGGGAAGGGCGACACTTTAAAACCAGCGCGGCTAAAAAGCACACCTTCGCGGATGCTATCGACCGTTACACGCGCGAAATCCTCCCCACCGAATTTACAGCCACCGAGCAACGTAATCGCCGGCCTATTCTCGAATGGTGGGCTTCACAGATCGGTCATTGTGTAATGGCTGACTTATCAACCGCAACCTTTGCCGATTGCCGTAACACCCTGGCAACAACCGGCGGACGCAAAGGCCGACCGTTAGCGCCTGCCACCATCAAAAAGCATTTTGTAGTTGCTACCGATGTTTTAAAGCGGTGCGTTACTGAGTGGCATTGGTTGGAGCAATCCCCGCTAAAGGATAGCGGCGTTAAATTGCCCGACTTGCCGCGCGGAATTGTTCGCTTTTTGGATGATGACGAACTTAACCGGCTGACAATCGCCTGTAAGGAATCACCAAACCCTTTGCTTTATCCGGCTTTCGTGCTGTCCATATCAACCGGCATGAGGCAAGGCGAAACGATGAACCTATATTGGCGGGAGCCGGAAACGCCACCCAGCGAAACCGCGTGGGGCGTGGTCAACCTGGCGGAATCCTGCATCATCTTGCACGAGACCAAGAACGGCGACCGGCGGCGGGTACCGGTGACAAGTCAAGCCCTGATCGAGCTGCAAAAACTCAACAAGGTTAGGCGGTTGGATTCGGCGCTTGTCTTTCCAAGCCCGACCCACCCAGGCCAGCCAATCGAGCTTAAAAAATCCTGGCTAAATGCCTTGAAACGGGCCGAGGTTAATAATTTTCGGTGGCATGATTTACGCCATTGCACCGCGTCTTATTTGGCAATGGGCGGCGCGTCAATGGTCGACATTGCCGCTGTACTGGGGCACCGCACCTTAGATATGGTGAAACGATACGCCCACCTTTCCGACGGACACATAGCCGGCGTAGTCGAACGCATGAACAGCCGAAAATTCGGCACCAACCAATAACTCCACCACCGAGAAGCCACCATGATTACCCTAGAACTTGACGATGAAACCGCCGACGTATTGTCCGAACTTGCCGAGCAACAGCACCTAAGCCCTGCCCAATTGGTTAAAACCGCACTACTCGACTACCTGGAAGACACCCAAGACGCCAAACGGGCAGAAGCCGCTTACCAGCGATATCTGGACAGCGGAAAAATCTCCCATAGCCTAGATGATGTGGTGAAAGCCTTTGGCCTGGACAATTGAGCTATCAGACGACGCCAAGCGGGACTTGCAGAAATTGGACAAGCCTGTCCAGAAACGAATAGTTGCCTTTCTTCAGGATCGGATAAAACCCGCAGACAACCCGCGAACTAGCGGCAAGGCACTGCAGGGCAATTTATCCGGGCTATGGCGTTACCGTGTCGGCGACTATCGTCTGTTGTGCCGAATTGAAGATGATGCACTGGTTATTCTAGTGATTGAGATTGGGCATCGGCGGGAGGTTTATCGGTGATGACAATAAGAATCCGGCCCCCCAATAAACAAATACTATGGGAAATAGAGGACACGCTTTTTTCACATGAATACCATCCCAATCCACCACCAGCCACCGGTGCTTATGATCCTAAAATAAAACAAAAACTTGATAAGGCGGCAGCCGAAAGAGCCTGGTTGATGAACAACCTGTTCTCGATTGATTGGCAACGAGTCAATGCAAGACCAACAGGCACAATTGAAGGCTTGACCGCACAATCAATAGGCATGGTTCCCGAGTTTGCCGACGTTCAATTTATTGAATTTGAAGCACTACCTTATTTCGAAGCTCGAGACGATTGCGAAATCATCCTGAAATTAAAAACCTTTCTAAGGCGTTTAGTCGATGCAAAAGAAAACATTTTTCCTCTGGGCGAATTAAAATCGATTGATGGCTTAGGTTGCCAGAACGCGCGATTCAACAAAGCAAATTTTGTAGCGTTGGCTTCACGTTTTGGCTGGGAAACTCCAAAAGAATTTAACCAGGCAGAAGCTACGCCAGATAATGCAGCAACACAAACTAAACTTGGTTTGACACCCCACCAAATACTAAAACCTCTTCAAAGAAGCACAAATGAGTCCCTTGTCTTGATTTATAAATTCCTCGAAAAACATGGAATAAAAAGCGGAGATACAGTGAATATCACAGCTAAAGAGGCTTGGGGGCTAATCTTCTCTGCTAAATTTAATAGCGATTTGATAGCTAAGATGAGCGGCAACAGAGGTACAGCTAAAATAACCATGAACGACGGAGAAGAGGTCGACGAATCAACTTTCGTTAAAAAATACAATTCAAGACTTACCCCAAAATAGGCCTGTTTTTTACTTATTAACCTTTTGATCTGTTAGCGTCAACTAAGGTCAGATAAGACCGACTAAGAACACAAAAAACACCGAACAAATACGATGCCCCCCAAGCCGACACAGAATAGCTCGGCGATTCTCGTAAATCCTAGAATCAGGGGAAACCATGAACCAGCATCAAACCGACACCGCGCAAACCGCACGGCAATATCTAACCGTCCAGCAATTTACCGATAAGCACCCAGCTTTTCCGATCGGCACCTTACGTCATCAAATTTTCTACGAAAATACCAACGGGCTAAAAAAATCTGGAGCTATTCTCCGGAATGGCCGCCGCGTGCTAATTCGCGAAGACAAATATTTCGATTGGCTGGAATCCCAAAACCAAAATGCAGGTGACGACGCATGAACAAAAAGCTACCGCCACCGCCTCCACCCAAAGCAACGCCAGAAGACTTGGTTAAGGTTTCGGCCACTTATGCCGCGTTTGGTATTCAACAGAATCAGGATCCGCAACCGGCTTTAAATTTTCAGTGGTCGCAAGACGCTATGAAAATCATCATCGACGCCTTGTTCCACTCCAACACCAGTTGCATGGACGCTTGGCCGGAAAGATATGACAGTGCAAGCGGCCGACATTTGGCAACCGCAATACTCAAACTGATTGACACGGTAAACAGCAAAATCCAAGAACTGACACAAGCCGACTGCTTGGCTATGGCTAATCTCACACTTGCCGATATAGAACAGATAATCCGACATATAGCGGAATTGCGAGACCTGCTCACCCGCCTTGGCGATAGCTCACCCCTTCCCGGCGGATACTCGTCGCGGGTAAACCACAGAATAAATCCCACTTCAAAGCTCATCAAGCAGTTGCGGGAGTTAATTTCTTCTACCTATGGCGCTTCTATATGACGTTCGCCCACATCGAAGACGCCGCTCGCGCTGCGCTGGCTGAGCTGGGCTTATTGCCGCCAAAGGCTTTCGAAATTGATAAATTTCAGGTTGTTGACGCAGCGGACGGAAAGCCAGGTAATGGCGCGGGACGCATTAAGCTTTTTGCCGACGGGACCGGAGGCTACTGCCAAAACTGGAAAAGTGGTGAAAAGCGCCCGTTCTTTCTAGTCGGCGAGAATACCGGCAAGCCCAAGCCACTATCTAAAAAAGAACGGGCTCGCATCGAGAAGGAACGCAAGCGCCGGCAAGCTGAAGAAGCGGCAAAGAAGGACCAGGCTGCTAAGCGGGCGCTGGCCATATGGCAAGCCGCAGCACCGGCCCCGGCAAATCACCCGTACTTAATTAAAAAGCAAATCAAGCCACATGGCGCAAGGCTTGGCCGCTGGCGCCGTGTAATACAGGATAAGTACGGCAACCGCGCCACCTTGACCATTGAAAATGCTTTGTTGTTGCCACTGTTCGATGCTGCCGGAACCATAAGAAGCCTGCAAGCCATCTTCCCAGCAAAGCATCCGATTTTGAACAGAAATAAAGATTTCCTTGCGGCCGGCGGTTTAGCCGGCTTGTTCTGGTGGCTAGGCCCACGTCCGACCCGGCCAGACGCCACCGTGTTGATTGCCGAAGGTTTTGCCACCGCCGCCACCCTCCACGAAGAAACCGGTCTCCGTGTATACCTGGCCTTCACTGCCGGCAATCTGCTGGCCGTCGGTCGGATTATTAGACAAAAATTACCGGAGGCGGACATCGTCCTCGCCGGGGATAACGATATTAATACGGAAGGAAATCCAGGCTTGAGCAAAGCTACCGAGGCCGCCGGCGACGTGGCCGGCCGCGTCGCCGTACCGCCGATCTGTGGCGATTGGAACGATTACGCTATATGGCGTAAGGCAGGCGATCATGACTGAGAAGAAGCCGCCGGTACTCGCATTTGTTAATAACGCCAAGCCAGTTGACCCTGCCAAAGCGCCCAGAAAAGGCGGAAGCGGGAGCGGCGGCGCTGGCAAGGGTTCGGCCAATGTCTTGCGATTTGGTGACTATGGCGTGGAAAGTGGTCGTTTTGTTCAATTCAAGATGATGCGCTCCGAAGGGAGCGGCGATCGGTCAGAAGGCTCTTTCCCGTTGTGCGATTTCACATGCCGCATTACCGAAGAAATCGTTGCAGATAATGGCCTGACCGAAGCTAATTTTCTGCGCATTGAAGGCAAGCGCTTCGACGGTACGCCTTTGCCGTCAATCGACGTACCCGCAAAAGCTTTCTATGCCAACCAAGGCAGCTGGGCGAACGACTACTGGGGCACCCTACCATTCATCTACCCTGGAGCCGCCAAGAAAGACAACTTGCGTGTTGGCGCCGGGAGAAATTTGATCACCCGTACCGGTTGAAATTTGACTAGGGGATGGAGCCGGTTTTTTGAGTGGCCGACCGTGGATAAGTGTAACGGAAACGGATAATGGGAAGGAAGTTTCATTATCCGCTTCCATGGATTATATAGACGTTATTCACCTCTGACACTGCCTCATTCGATGGATTTTTACTACCGCCTCGCTTAGCTTGCTCTCGGGCCTGTATTCTTACCTTGGCTTGCTCGGTGCTGTGCCGAAAGCGGTAGGACTCATTGCCGGTTTCGATGATATGACAATGGTGAGTCAACCTGTCCAGCAACGCCGTGGTCATCTTGGCATCGCCGAACACGCTGGACCATTCGGCAAAGGTTAGATTGGTGGTAATCACCACACTGGTGCGCTCGTACAGTTTCGACAGCAGGTGAAACAACAACGCGCCGCCGACCTGAGAGAACGGCAGATAGCCCAGTTCATCCAGAATGACTAAGTCCACTTGCATCAGTCTGTACGCCAACTTGCCCTGATTGCCGGTCGCTTTTTCTCGTTCAAGTTGGGTGACCAAATCAATCGTCGAGTAAAATCGTACTCGCTTGCCGTAGTCGGTAATGGCTTTGACACCGAGAGCCGTAGCCAGATGTGTTTTACCTGTGCCAGTACCGCCAACCAAAACCACGTTATGGGCAGCATCGGTGAATTGGGTTCTGGCAAGCTGATCGATCAGCGAGCGGTCAACGTTGGCGGATTCAAAGTCAAAGCCCGCTAAATCACGATGCACGGGGAACCGCGCGGTTTGTAGCTGATAACGAATGGAGCGGATATGCCGATCCTCTGTCTCGGCTTGTAACAAGTGTCGGAGCAGCCATTCCGACGTGTGCAGGCTAGTGCCGGCTTGACTGGCGACCTCGGCATAGCCTGCGGCCATGCCATAGAGTTTGAGCGATTTCAATTCGGCTTCAATATCAAGCATCTTCGCTCTCCTCAGCTAAACGGATGGGGCTGAGGTTTTCGCTCAACAAATCATAACGCCCGGT
Organism: Methylomonas sp. MK1; assembly: GCF_000365425.1. NCBI lineage: Bacteria > Pseudomonadati > Pseudomonadota > Gammaproteobacteria > Methylococcales > Methylococcaceae > Methylomonas > Methylomonas sp. MK1. Next base: position 131,938 of record NZ_AQOV01000002.1, on the reverse strand, counting down.
ATCGGCAATAGGGGCTTCGTTTAGCTTTAAGGCATCCGGTGTGGTGATGGTGGCTGGCTCTGGCTCATGATTTTCTGGCAGGCGAGTTAACAGATGGCGTACCTGTTCAACGCTGGTATGCCCGGATTCCAGGCATCGATTGACAGCGGCGATGACAACGTCCAGGCCGTGAACCGGTACGCACGCCAACACCTCGGCCATCACCCGGTCGCCGCCGGGGCGCTTACGCAATGCACGCTGCAAAGACAACAATGGCGACGGCATCTCGGCAAACGGCGCACCGTTGCGTAACGCGCCCGGCTTGCGCTCTAACAACAGGATATAGTGTTGCCAGTCATAGCTGACCTGGTCGCGGTCGAACAACCGTGCATGACTGGCAATCAGGGCATCGTCGGCATACAGATCGAGCCTTTCCGGATATAGCCTGACACTGACCCGACGATTGGCCCAGCGACACGGTACTGAATAACGATTGCGCTTCACGGTCACCAGGCAAGTACTGGATACGCGAGCCACCACCTCGATGTAGCCGTCAAACATTCCGGGCATTGGCATCAGATGGGGTTGCTCGATCTCCACGGCCTCTTGCACGGTCATGCCGCTGGCATCCGGGCAAGGAATTTCAGCCCATAATGCCCGGCAGCGACTTTCCAACCACACGTTCAACTCTGCAAAGCTACCAAAGCATTGTTGCCCTGCATCCTGCCAGATACGGCGCCGACTATCCTGCACATTTTTCTCGACGATACCTTTCTCCCAGCCGGACGCCACATTGCAAAAGTCCGGATCAAACAGGTAATAAGCCGTCAGCGCCGCAAAGCGCGCGTTGACAATGCGCTCCTTGCCGCTCTGCACTTTATCGACCGCCGTTTTCATGTTGTCGTAGATGCCGCGCAACGGTACGCCACCCAGTACCCGAAAGGCACGGCTATGGGCATCGAACAGCATTTCGTGGCTTTGGCTGGGATAGGCCACCAGCAAAAAAGCCCGACTGGCGCAGAGTTTGGTATGAGCGACTTGTAAGCGCCGGTAAATACCGCCGACCACCAAGGACTCTTCACTCCAATCGAATTGAAAGGCCTCACCCCAACGGAATTTCAACGGCACGAACGCGTGTTTGCCGGCGTCGCTGGTACCGGCCTTGCGCCACGCCCGAATGTAATCGGTCAACTGCGTATAGCCACCGTCATAGCCGGCTTTCCGCAACTCTTCCAACAACCTCAATGCGGTACGTCTGTCGCGCTTGGGACGATAGCTATCGGCTATCAGGGCTTGCTTGAGCTGCTCTTCGTAAGGCGTCAGCTTGGTGGGTACCGAGCGACGTTGATAAGCAGGTTCGCTGCCATTAGGCATTCTCAGCCATTTTTTGACGGTATTGCGAGACAGACTGGTGCGTCTGGCAATCTCATTAATGGACAACTTATCGCGGAAATACATCCGCCGGATTTTGGCGTATAGGATCATGGTTATCACCCTTTAGGTTCCTGTCTAATTTCTGGACAGGACAGGTTAATAACCCTGGTCAATCTTCAGCCGGAATTTACCGGTTTACTTGGTCAATTTTCAACCGGCGTCAACAACTGTTGAATCTGACCCAAGGCAACATGATTCAAGCAATCCAGGGCGATGACACCCACGCCGGCGCTGAAGCCTTGCGCATGATCAAGGGCTTAACGCCTGGATCATCACTTTGGTATGCCAAAGGGGCGCTGGATCATTTGATATTCCAGCAAGTTCAAGAGATGGTTTCGCCAGGCTACTTGCGCCGTATGGAACAGCGAGCACAGAGGGAGTTTAAGCAGAGGTATTGGTGGAAGCCTGGAACAGATTTCCCGCAAAGAAAGCCTGATTTGGAGCGAGCCACAGCAAAATAAACAGTAGAGCAGTAAGAAAGCAAAAAGCCGCTAAGTAGCGGCTTTTTTGTTGTTTTAAATTTAGCCAGTGGATCATCAGTGGATCATTGCAAAAGCATGAGCCATCGAATAAAGACTAAGTTATTGTTTTAAATGGTGCCGGCAATAGGAATCGAACCTACGACCTTCGCGTTACGAGTGCGCTGCTCTACCTGCTGAGCTATGCCGGCGTGTGATTGTCTATTTGTAGATGGCTTTGGGGGTTTTCAGTACCGGCTCGGTGGCTTGCCAATCGCCGTCTGTCAGGCTGCGGAAAAAACAACTTTCCCGACCGGTATGGCAGGCGATACCGCCTTCCTGTTCAATTTTAAGCAAAATCACGTCGGCATCGCAATCCAGTTGTATATCGATAACCTTTTGGCGATGGCCGGACTCTTCGCCCTTGCGCCACAAACGCTGGCGGGAGCGAGACCAATATACCGCATAACCTTCGGCAACCGTTAAGGCCAGTGACTCGCGGTTCATCCAGGCAAACATCACCACGCGGCCGCTATCGTGCAGTTGAGCGATGACCGGCACCAAGCCGTCTGCGGTCCACTGGATTTCCTCCAGCCAGGCGACGCTCATAAGCGTACCTCTATGCCTCTGGATTGCATATGCTTCTTGGCCTGCTCTATCGTATATTCGGCAAAGTGAAAAATGCTGGCGGCCAGCACTGCGTCCGCTTTGCCTTCGATGATGCCGTCAGCTAAATGATCGAGATTGCCGACGCCGCCGGAGGCGATGACCGGAATGCTGACCGCTTCGCTGATGGCGCGGGTCAAAGCCAAGTCAAAGCCGGATTTGGTACCATCGCGGTCCATACTGGTCAACAAAATTTCGCCGGCCCCGTAGTCTTTCATTCTCACGGCCCATTCCACCGCATTAATGCCCGTTGGCTTGCGACCGCCGTGGGTGAAGATTTCCCAGCGGTTTTCCTCGCCATCGCCACTAACCTTCTTGGCATCGATGGCAACCACGATACATTGCGAGCCGAATTTTTCGGCGGACTCCTTGACGAATTCCGGCCTAAATACCGCAGCGCTGTTGATACCCACTTTGTCCGCACCGGCATTGAGCATGCGGCGAATATCTTCCAACACCCGGATGCCGCCGCCCACGGTCAGCGGAATAAACACTTCGCTGGCCACTTGCTCGACCACATGGACGATGGTGTCGCGGTTGTCGTGGGTAGCGGTGATGTCCAGAAAGGTGATTTCGTCCGCGCCTTCCCGGTCATAGCGACGGGCAATTTCCACCGGGTCGCCGGCATCGCGGATATCGACAAACTTTACGCCTTTAACGACGCGGCCGTTATCGACATCCAGGCAGGGAATAATACGTTTGGCTAAGCTCATTGTTTACGATTTACCGGCTAATAGCTCAGACATCGGCTCCGCCGAAAGACTCGGCGAGCTTTTCCCCTTCGGCAAAATCCAGCGTACCTTCGTAGATGGCCCGCCCGGTAATAGCGCCCATGATACCTTCGTGAGCTACCTCGCCGAGGGCGCGAATGTCGTCCAAATTGGTAATGCCGCCCGAGGCGATGACCGGAATATGCACCGAACGCGCCAATTTGGCGGTCGCTTCGACATTGACGCCTTGCATCATGCCGTCGCGGGAAATATCGGTGTAGATAATGGCGGCGACGCCGTTGGACTCAAATTTTTGCGCCAGGTCGATCACATCGTGGCGGGACAATTTCGACCAACCGTCTATCGCTACTTTGCCGTCTCTGGCGTCCAGACCGATGATGATATGACCAGGAAATTCAATCGATACGTCGCGGACAAAATGCGGTTCGCTGACGGCCTTGGTGCCGATAATTACGTACTGTACGCCGGCCTCTAAATAGGCCTGGATGGTGTCTTCGTCACGGATGCCGCCGCCGATTTGCACCGGCACATCGGGATAAGCCTGGACAATGGCGTTAATAACCTGGGCATTTTTCGGTTTACCGGCGAAGGCGCCGTCTAAATCGACTAGGTGCAATCGTTTTGCCCCTGCCTCTACCCAACGCCCGGCCACAGCCACCGGATCGTCCGAGAATACGGTGTCGTCTTCCATACGACCCTGGCGCAAACGGACACATTTTCCTTCCTTCAAGTCAATTGCGGGTATCAGCAACATATTTAAATCTCGACAGTTAAAACACTAAATCTAAAGGTTAGTAAAGCCAACATCTAAGGGTTGGGGAGTTACGCGGCTCCATCCCAGGCCAGGAAGTTTTGCAATAGCTGCAATCCTACGGTCTGGCTTTTTTCGGGATGAAATTGCACGGCAAATTTATTATCTTTTGCTAGTGCGCAGGTAAATGCTTGCGGATAATCGGCCGTTGCAGCACTGTCGCACGAATCGTCCGGCGCCGCATAATAGCTGTGTACGAAATAAAAGCGGCTATGATCCGGAATATTGTGCCAGAGCGGATGCGGGTTTTGCTTGACCTGATTCCAGCCCATATGCGGGATTTTCAAAACATTACCCTCGGCATCCAGCATGTGATCGGCAAAACGGCGGGCGTGACCGGGGAATATATTCAGACAGGTAATGCCGTCGTTTTCCTCGCTGTCGGTCAGCAAGGCCTGCATACCCAGGCAGATGCCCAGAAAAGGTTTGCTTTGCGCTACTTCACGAATCACATCCGCCAAACCACTCTCGTTCAGGGCCTGCATACAATCGCGTATCGCCCCAACACCGGGAAACACCACGCGATCGGCCGTGCGGATCACCGAGGCATCGGCTGTTATTTGCACATTTACGCGGCTATCGGCATGTTGAAGCGCTTTGGCAATGGAATGCAGATTGCCCATTCCGTAATCGATAACGGCTACTGATGACATAAAACTAGTGATTCAGGGTCAGGGGTTCTAGGCGGAAAGCGTGGAAATTATAGACTGCCTTTGGTGGAAGGCATGATACCGGCCATCCGCTCGTCATGGCTGATTGCCATCCGCACGGCCCGGCCAAATGCCTTGAATACGGTTTCGGCAATATGATGAGCATTGCCGCCTTTCAGATTGTCGATATGCAAGGTCACACCGGCATGATTCACAAAACCTTGAAAAAACTCTTTAAACAAATCCACGTCGAAATTACCGATGAACGCGCGTTTGAATTCCACTTGATAAAACAAGCCGGGACGGCCGGAGAAATCCACCACCACCCGCGATAACGATTCATCCAGCGGGCAATAGGCGTGACCATATCGGTAAATGCCTTTTTTATCGCCTAGCGCTTTGGCAAAGGCTTGACCGAGCGTAATGCCGATGTCTTCCACGCTGTGATGGGCATCGATATGTAAGTCGCCATGCGACACGACTTCAATGTCTATCAAGCCGTGCCTAGCGATCTGATCCAGCATATGATCCAAAAACGGTAAGCCCGTGGTAAACGCGGCTGTGCCGTTGCCGTCGAGATTAATGGAAACTTTGATCTGGGTTTCGAGCGTATTGCGCTCAACCTGGGCGGTGCGTGGGTTCATGCTTGATGCGGATGGCTTATTTCGGCGCTAGTTTACGTGATTGTGACAACTACGCCAAACTCTTGCTGGCGATCTCATAGACATCCTTGGATAGATGCTCGGTAGCGACGATACGCTGTAATTGCTGTTTCATCAAGCCCTGCCGGGCTGCATCATAACGCCGCCATTGCGCCAACCCGGTTACCATCCTGGAGGCGATTTGCGGATTGAGGGTATTTAGCGCCAAGACCTGATCGGCCAGGAAGCGATAACCCTCGCCGTTTTGGGCATGGAAGTGCAGCGGATTGGCTTGACTGAAGGCGCCGATCAAGGATCGTACCCGGTTAGGCGTTTTCATATCAAAGGCTGGATGCTGCATCAAAGCCTGCACCGTAGCAAAGGTATTGGGCATGCTACTGGTGGCTTGCAAGGTAAACCATTTGTCGATAACCAGCGCTTCTTGCCGCCATTGCACATAAAAACTGTCCAAACTTCTGGCCTTGGCCGGATGATTGCTGTTCACAATCGCTGACAGCGCGGACAGCTGATCGGTCATATTCCGGGCACTGTAGAACTGCTGCTCGGCGATATGATAAACGTCCGCATTTTCCAGTTTGCTCAAATAACTCAAGCAAGCATTTTTCAAACGCCGCCGCCCCACTGCACCGGCATCGAAACTGCCGGATTCGTCCCGATGATGTTCCGAGTACAACTGCTTAAACTCGGCTTGCAATTGCTCGGCCAGGGTTTTTTTCACAAATTCGCGGGCTTGATGGATGGCTTCGACATCAATGACAGCCATCTGCCCGGATAAATAACTTTCTTCCGGCAGCGCCAGCAACAGCGCTTGATAAGACAAGTCGCCACCGCTATCGGTCAGCACGCTGCGATAGGCATCGACGATAACCGGCTCCAGCTGCAAAGGCCGACCCAACTCTATCGCGTCGATCAGCTTGAAAATCACTTGCACCGCCAGCTGTTGACCAGCTTCCCAGCGGTTAAAGGTATCGCTGTCGTGTCTTAGCAAAAATGCCAATTCGTCCAGGCTACGCTCCATTTTCAGCGTAACCGGCGCGGAAAAGCCTCTTAGTAACGAAACGACTGGCTTTTGCGGCAGCTTAGCAAAACTAAAGGATTGCTCCGCTTCCGTGACATTCAAAGTGATTTCCGCCTGACTGGAACCCTTGTAATGAATCTGCGCAGCCGAACCATCGGCGGCGAGCAAACCCAGTTTTACCGGAATATGCAGCGGCGCTTTCACCGGCTGATTTGGGGTGGGAGGACAGCTTTGCTGAATGGCCAAATGCAGTTGTTGCGATTCGGCGTCGTATTGCTGACTGACCGTCAACACCGGTGTACCGGCTTGCGAATACCAAAGGCGAAATTGATTTAATTCCACACCGTTAGCATCTTCCAGAGCCTTGACAAAATCCTCGCAAGTTACCGCCTGACCGTCATGGCGTTGAAAATATAAATCACAGCCCTTTCTGAAACCGGCCGCACCCAGCAAGGTGTGCAGCATCCGCACCACTTCCGCGCCTTTTTCATAGACGGTCAGCGTGTAGAAATTGTTGATTTCGATATAAGCTTCCGGACGAATCGGATGCGCCAGCGGGCCGGCATCTTCGGCAAATTGCCGAGTGCGCAAGGCGTTGACATCTTCTATACGTTTTACGGCTGGCGAAGTACGATCACCGCTGAATTGCTGGTCGCGAAATACGGTAAAGCCTTCCTTCAAACTCAACTGAAACCAGTCGCGGCAAGTTACCCGGTTGCCGGACCAGTTATGGAAATATTCGTGACCGATCACGCCTTCGATGTGCTCGTAATCGCTGTCGGTCGCAGTATCCGGGCGCGCCAACACGAACTTGGTGTTGAATACGTTCAGGCCCTTGTTTTCCATCGCCCCCATATTGAAATGGTCGACCGCGACGATCATGTACAAATCCAGGTCGTATTCCAGGCCGTAAGTCTCTTCGTCCCAGCGCATCGCGTTTTTTAAGGACTGCATCGCGTGAGCGCATTTGTCGACATTGTGCTGCTCGACAAATATTTCCAGCGCGATATTGCGGCCGCTCATCGTAGTAAATTGGTCAGCCACGCATTCCAACTGCCCGGCCACCAAGGCAAATAAGTAACAAGGCTTGGCGAATGGGTCTTCCCAGCTTACCCAGTGCCGATTGCCATCCAATTCGCCGCTGCCGGTTTTATTGCCGTTGGACAGCAAGACCGGGTATTTGGTCTTATCGGCGACCAGCGTGGTTTTAAACCGGCTCATCACATCCGGCCGGTCCAAAAACCAGGTGATTTTCCGAAAGCCCTGCGCCTCGCACTGGGTACACAGCATGCTGCTGGATAAATACAAACCTTCCAGCGCCGTGTTAGCTTGCGGATTGATGACATTTTCGATGACGATCTGAAACGGCCTATCCTGCGGCACTTCATGCACGACCAAGGCTTCTTCGCCCAGCACATACTGGCTCTGCTCCAGCGCTTGGCCGTCTATCGCGATACTGACCAACTGCAATTCCTCGCCAAGCAAGGTCAATGCGGTACTGCTGTCCTTGCTTTGCGGATTGCGGCGCAGACTCAAGGTCGAGCGGACCTGCGTGTGTTGCTCGTCGAGATCAAAATTCAGTTCAATCCGGTCGATCAGATATTCGGGCGGGGTGTAGTCTTTCAGGAAAACCGTTTGCGGGCTTGCATCACGCATCATTTATCGCTCGTCTTGTTTGACAGGTTGTGGCGGTTTATAGGAAATCAGCCAGTAAGTAAGGCCCAATGCCACGATGACCGCAGCAATGGCCGTAATATAAGCCGGATCCAAATCCTTGAAATCCAGCATGATGACTTTTCGGGCCACGGCCATCAAGGCAGTGGCTATGACCATTTTGATCGGTAGTGTGTCGTGTTTAATGTACAGCGTGATGTTGATAAATATCTCGATCGCGATCAACACTGCCATGAACGAACCAAAGATCACCAGTATGTCGGAGACCGTCAGCATCAAAAACGGTGCCGCGACCACTCGCTGATACATCACGTAGCCCACGTCAGCCACGCCCCACAAAATCACCAGCACCATCAGTACCGCCAATATTCTGACCGCAAAGTGAATCACCGCGTGCAGGACTTTGAGCATGGCATCTTCCGGAACCGGCGGCACTTTTACTTCGTGGGTATCATCCCGGCGACTAGCCCCGGGCCGAGTGGATGCCGGTGGCGGCATGGAAGGTCGAGCGGGCGGTTTCGTGTCCATCTACAACTCCTGGTTTTTCTGCCAAGCCACATAAGCCAATAGGGCCCATGCCGCTAAAAAGGCCAGGCCGCCAAACGGCGTAATCATGCCCAGCCAACCGATATTCAATATCGCCAGTAAGTATAGACTGCCGGAAAACAGCACGACGCCTGCCACCAAACACCAGCCGGCCATTCGCAATAATTTATGTTCCGGTAACACCGCAATCAAGGCCAAGGCCAATACATGCCACATCTGGTAGCTTACCGCGGTTTTATAAACTTCCAGCAGATGCTCGGATAATAAATGCTTCAAGCCATGCGCACCGAATGCACCCATTGCCACGCCGATAAAACCGCCGACGGCGGCCAGAAACAAAAAAGGTGGACGCATTATTTCTCCAACAGGCGCGGCATCAGTTGCACCAGATTACACGGCCGGGTGCGGTAATCCAATTGTTCCTTGATTAAGGAATCCCAGGCAGTACGGCAGGCGCCGGACGAACCGGGCACGCAGAATATGTAAGTGGCGTTGGCCACACCGGCAATAGCCCGCGATTGCATCGTCGAACTTTTGATGTCCTGGTAGGAAATCATCCGAAACACTTCGCCAAAGCCATCCAGTACTTTATCCAACAAAGGCAGAATCGCTTCCGGTGTGCCGTCGCGGCCCGTCACGCCAGTGCCGCCTGTCGTAATAACCGCATTGACTGCCGGATCGGCGATCCAATGACTGACGGCGGCGCGGATTTGGTAAATATCGTCGGGAACGATTTTTTTATCGATCAAGTTATGCCCGGCCGCGGTCAAACCGGTGACCAAGGTTTGCCCGGATACGTCGTCTAATTCAGTCCGCGTATCGGATACCGTCAACACGGCGATATTGATAGGAATAAACTCTCGGACTTCGCTCACAGCAGGGCTCCAGATAAAGGCTACCGCATTCTATGTAAAGCGCCGCCGGACAAGCAAGCATTGTTTAATTCGCCGGCTGTCATACCGGCTTAACCGATAATGCCGTAAACTCCGGATATTGATTGCAATTCAGTTAGCCGCCGCCTACTCGACCATGCCTATCCAGATTTCCCGTTACGAAAAAATCGCCAGTCTGGCCGCCTTGTGCCTGCTGCTATTTGCCTGCTACCAAGTATTAAGGCCGTTTATTTTCGATTTGTTGTGGGCAGCCATTCTATGTTTTGTCACCTGGCCGCTGTATGCGCGTTTGCGCGACTGGAAGCTAACAGCCAACTGGGCCGCCACCGCCATGGTCCTGCCGATAGGCATATTACTGCTAACGCCGTTCGTCGCCGCCACGCTGACATTTACCGAAGATATTAACCACTTGCTGCAATGGCTTAACCAGAGCCGGCACGTGTGGCCGGAGCCTCCGGCTTGGCTGCAATCGTTGCCGGTAGTCGGCGACAACGCTGTCGCTGCCTGGCAAAGTGTCGGCGAAGACTCCAGCCGTCTCGTCAATCTGGCCCGGCAATACGCCTTGGGCGCCAGTAGCTGGTTGCTGCAACAGGGGATTGGCTTAGCCGGCGAACTGATGCATATGGGCCTGGCTATTTTGGTACTGTTTTTTTTCTATCGCGACGGCGAACACGTAGCCCAACACGTCGTGATTGGCGTCGAACGCCTGGCCGGCGAACGCACCCAACGCATCCTGCACATCGTGCGTTCCAGTCTGCGCGCGGTGGTATACGGCATACTCGGTACCGCGCTGGTGCAAGCGCTAGCCTCTATCCTGGGCTTTGTCATCGCCGGCGTGCCTTACGCCTTTGTGCTGGGCGTAATCGCGTTCTTCTTAATGATCATTCCCGCAGCCGGCACGGTGATCTGGCTGCCGATTGCCTTGTGGTTGCTGGCGGAAGGCGAGACCGGTTGGGCGATCTTTATCGCACTGTGGTTTTTGCTGTTTGTCGGCACTATCGACAACTGGCTGCGGCCGATTTTGATCAGCAGAGAAGTGGAATTACCGTTTGTGCTGATCGTATTCGGCATTTTCGGCGGCCTGCTGGCTTTCGGCTTTATCGGCGTATTTATCGGCCCTACCTTGCTGGCAACCAGTTATGCCTTGGTTCTGGACTGGCTGATTCGTAACGAACACGAGGAACAAAACAATGAAGCCGGCTTGAATGACAGCTAATTTTCCGGCTATTTACGTGCAATACCAACGCTAATTGCCGGCCCCACACTAAACTGAAATACGCCAAAGTAAGTTATTGCTATCATTGTCGCCAGTTTCCTGGTAGATTCGTAGTCGTGATCGAACCGCAGTGAGATCACAAACGACCGACAATGACAGCAAAACTGCAACCTTGCCCCTCGTACTCCTACCGTCTCCTCTTGTAATTGCCTTCCGGCAGCCCGAAGAAACGTCTTAATTAATTCAGCACTACCCCAGCAACATCGAGGCTTTATGATTTTACGCACTCCGCCACCACCCCGTATCGGCTGGCACTACGACACCTATTTCCTGGCACAATTGAACAAAACCAAAAAACAGGCTCCGCGTCTTAATATCCGCTAGTTCGGATACGCTCGCTAAACCTTAGCGACAAACGCTAATTCGCCGACGACCAGTCATGTAAGCCGAAAGCTTTATGGCCCGGGGTTTGCTTCCGAAACTAACGGAGGATAATAATCATGTCGGTGAAACACCAATTTACCATCTGCCCCACGCAACAACTTCCCGAACTCGGCAAATTTTCGTTTGAACTGCTCTATCGAGGCGCGCCGCAACATGCGGTCCTGATTCGCTTCCAAGGCGAGGTCTACGGTTATCTAAACCAATGCGTGCACATGCCCCGAACATTGGATTGTGAGAACAGCAACATTTTCGACGAATCGGGACGCTATTTGCAGTGTTCCATGCACAGCATTTGCTACGACCCAGTCAGCGGCGAGTCTTTAAGCGAAATTTGCCTGGGCAAAAAACTGACCGCGCTGAAAGTTAAAGAACAAGACGAATGGATTTACTTAGTGGATAAACGAGCCGCGATTACCGGTTGAGGCTTTGGCCTGGGGCGAAACAACCAGCATCGCCCCATTTATTTCAGACCGTTTTAGCCGTGCGCGGCGCCTTCTTTGATCTGTTGTTCCAGTTTTTCGTGCGCGCGTTCCAGTTTGGCGAACACTCTTAAAATATCGGTGGCGGACAATATGCCTACCAGTTTGTCTTTTTCCACCACAGGCAAAGCGCCGACCCGGTGTTCCGCCATCATTGCCGCTGCTTCCGACGCCGGAGTTTCCGGGGTAACGGTGTAAACGCCGCGGTGCATGATGTGCACGACTTTTTGGGAAACCACATGCAATTGACTGTTGTCCTTACTGGCCTCCACCGCATTGGAATTACTTTTTGGCCCCAGAGCTTTGTATAAATCCCGGTCGGAAACGATACCGACCAATTTGCCTTTTTCAACCACGGGCAGATGACGGATTTTTTCGTAATGGATCAAAAAGAACACGCGATCAATCAGATCGTGCGGTTCGACGGTAAATACCTTGGTAGTCATTAATTCTGCTACACGCATGATGTTTCTCCAATAAAAATGTCTGTAAAAAAGTAAGTAAATTCTGACGCAATAGTGACACTATAGCCAGGCAAAATTTAGAAATATCGCAGCGTCATGGATATGCACAGCCATTAAGTCGCGATGAACAGGCCGTGAACCGTTAGCTCATGGAGTTTGAATGAACTCAATAAATCGTCCCGCCTAAATCCAGATAGGTCAGATAAAGCCGCATATCAAATTCCAACTGGTGATAGTCCGGTTCCATGTACTCGCATAATTTGTAAAACGCCTTGTTATGTTGCTTTTCGCGTAGATGCGAAAGCTCGTGGACGACGATCATTTTCAAAAACTCCGGCGGCGCAAGTTTAAAGATCGCGCCGATGCGAATTTCATTTTTCGATTTTAAATTGCAGCCCTGCACCCGCGAAACCACCGAGTGCAAACCCAAGGCCTGATGTAATACATCGATTTTGTCGTCGTAAACGACTTTGCTGAGCGGAGCGGATTGCCGCAGAAATTGATTTTTAAGAGCCATCGTGTAGGCATAAAGCGCCTTGTCGGTCTTTATATCATGCGGTCGGGGGTATTTTTTTAGCAGTAGCGCGGGCAGTTTGTCGCTGTCGATCAGCGTATGGACTTGCGCGGTGATGGCAGGCGCATAGCCGGCCAGGTATTTTAACGGGCGCATAAGCTAAAACCACGCACCGGTTGGTTCAGTCCCATGGCGGCTCGTCTCCGTCATAGGCTACGAAGTTTTTATCGCTGGAGCGGGTAGTGCCGCCGACTACGCTATCGGCTTTTGGTTTTCTCGATTCGTCGCTGGGCAATTGAGCAAGACCAGGCTCGGTTTGCCATTTGGCAAACAGCGCCATGTCTTTATTGGCGGGGACATACCATTTCTTGACAGCGGCATCCCATCTGGCGCCAAGCGCCTTCGCCGCGTCCTTTTCGGCGTAGGGTACATTCAGGTAAGTTTTCGCGTCAGCCATTTACCGCAGTCGGTTCAAAATTAATTGCATCGCAATATTGTAAATCATTGCTTATGCAAACGACGCGGATAATCCAATCTTACCTTTTGAAAACCTGGCACCAAATGAATTTGACGAAACAATAGCCTGATCGGCCAAGCCGCTGAACAATCAAGTCCTACGGTTTTTTGCGATTCGAACCCATAGTGCTGGCAAACGTGGTCGCTGCGAGCAATGCTGAGGAAATAATAAAATCGCCCGAAATAAATTCGATAACGCCAGTAACAAACACCAGCCCGGTCAAAATGTCTTTGTGTAAGCGGTTCATGGTCGCTTCCCGAAGTAATAAACGCATTTAGACTATATGCCCGACTACATTAATTAACAATGACACTAAAAATACATTGATTAATCCCTAAAAGGAAACAACCAAATAAGCCAACCCCCAAGCCGATTCAGATTTAAGCCCAATCAAAATTTTAAGATCAGCCCGATAGACATTCAAAAGCTTGCGCGGCACAATCAAGGCAGCAGGCAGACAGGGCTTATCTATTATTTAGACGCCGAAACGGCAGCGCCAACAGGCCGACAAAGCCCAACTGGGCACTATCGCGAAACTCGGACAAACCTATCATCATTGCAGTTTGTGCTTCGCGCGCTTGTGGACAATAGGTTTTGAACAATCTATCCCAACACGACAGCGAGATGCCGTAATTGCTGTCGGTCTCAGCTTGAAAGGCAGAGTGATGAATACGGTGCATGTCGGGAGTCACTATCAAATAGCGCAACCCGCGCTCGACCAAGGGCGGCAGGCCCACATTACCGTGATTAAATAACGCGCAACCGTTCAATATCACTTCAAAAGCGATCACCGCGAACGGATCTGCTCCAAGTAACACCACCAGCGCGACCTTATAAAGCATCGACAGCATGATCTCCAAGGGATGAAAGCGCACCGCTGTCGTGGTGTCGAAATCCATATCGCTGTGATGCACTTGATGCAAGCGCCAGAACCAGCGCCAACGATGAGCGGCGATATGTTGGGCGTAAATTGCCAGATCCAGCAGCATCAGACTCAGCGCTATCGACAACCAACGCGGCACCAGCAGCAGATTGAATAAGCCGATTTGTTGTTCGGCAGCCCAATTGGCCGCCAGCCAAGCCGCGGCGCCGATACTCAGCCGCATCACCCCAACATTCAAAATCGCCAAGCCCAGATTGACCGGCCAGCGTCGGCGCCGTTCCAAACTTAATTGGCGCTTGGGCCGAGACCACTCCCAAGCCGCCATGACCAAAAAAATCCCCAGAAACACGCCCAAGCGCACCATTGCTTCCATCACTACCTCCGATAATATCGCGCCGCCAACTGATCCGGATGGGCACCGAAAAAATACCGCAGCCGCAAGCACCACATCAATAAAATCGTTCTGAGGATACCGTGATGTTGCCAACGCCGCGAGGAAGTAATCACCTTTGCGCTTAGGCAGCAAGGTTTGCCGATTTTTTTTAGTGCTGCGCTGATGGCAATATCTTCCATCAAGGCAATCTCCGGAAAACCGCCCACGGCCTGAAAAGCCTGGCGGGTGATGAAGATGGCTTGATCGCCGGTAGCGATACCGGTCAACCGGGAGCGCGCGTTCATCAGGCAGGCGATTAACTTAAAAATGGCTTGCGGGCTGTCGAATTGCACATCAAAACGGCCCCAAGCAGCACCCTGCTCCACCGCCGACATAATCAGCTCTACAGCCCGTTCCGGCAGGTTGGTGTCGGCGTGCAGAAACAACAACACCTCCGCTTGCGCATGTCGCGCACCCAAATTCATTTGCCTGGCCCTGCCGCGCGGGCTTTGCAAAACCTGATCGACCAAAGGCTCTGCAATAGATCGACTTGCATCAACACTGCCGCCATCGACCAACAGCAATTCACAGCGCACTCGCAACGCCTGCAGGGCTTGCCACTTGTCGGCAAGCTGCGCCGCCTCGTTTATCACCGGTATGATGATGCTGATTTGCGGTTTCATGGAGTGATTTCGCCTAAAGCCTTGGTCCCATTTGCATTTAACCCAAAACCCCAGCAATCTCTCTAAAACAAGCCAGCCCCGCCTCCACGTTTTCGATAATCTCGGCGGCTATATCATCCGGCTCCGGCAGGTTGTCCAGATCGGCCAGCGATTTATCCTTCAGCCAGAAAGCGCCAGGATTTGCTCATAGCTGAACTTGCGCCAGCGGCCTTCCGGGTTGTTTTGTTCGTGCCAGGTTTCGTGGCGTTGATGGCGGTTAGCCGGGTTGTAACAGGCGATAAAGTCCTGCAAATCCTCAAACCGTAGCGGTTTCTTTTTCAGGGTGTGATGAATGTTGGTACGGTAATCGTAATACCAGATTTCCTTGGTCCACGGATTGGGGCTGGCTTCGCGGTTATCGAAAAACAGTACATTCGCCTTCACGCCATTGGCGTAAAAAATCCCGGTCGGCAACCGCAAGATGGTGTGCAGATCGGTATTCTGCATCAGCTTTTTGCGCACGATTTCACCGGCACCGCCCTCAAACAACACATTATCCGGCACCACCACGGCGGCTCGACCGGCGATTTTTAACAAGCTGCGGATATGCTGCACAAAATTCAGCTGCTTGTTCGAAGTCGTCGCCCAAAAATCCTGACGGTTATAGGTCAGATCGTCCCTTTCCTGCTCGCCATCTTCATTGGTAAACGTCATGCTGCTTTTCTTGCCGAACGGCGGATTGGCCAGCACATAATCGACGGTTTCAGTGGGTGGCGATACCAAGGCATCGTTCGATGAAATGGCGCTATTGCCGTCAATCTCGCCGATGTTATGCAAAAACATATTCATCAAGCACATGCGACGGGTATTGGCGACGATTTCGTTACCGTAAAAGGTTTCGTGCTTTAAAAACGCCAACTGCTTTTTATCCAGCGGGTAATGGGCCTTTAAAAAATCGTACGCCGCCAAAAAGAAACCACCGGTACCGCAAGCCGGGTCGGCAATCGACTTACCGGGTTCCGGTCGCACACATTCCACCATCGCCTTGATTAGCGCCCGTGGCGTAAAGTATTGCCCGGCGCCGGACTTGGTATCCTCGGCGTTTTTCTCCAGCAAACCTTCGTAAATAGTGCCTTTGGTATCCGCGCCCATCACCACCCAATCGGTGTCGTTGACCATATCGATCAAACGCGACAATTTGGCCGGGTCCTGAATCTTGTTTTGCGCCTTGGTGAAGATTTGTCCCAACATGCCGGACTTATTGCCCAACTCGCGCAACAGCATCACATAATGGCCTTCCAGCGCCGCGCCTTTCTTAGTCTTAAGACTTTTCCAGTTGTATTCGGCCGGAATGCCGACATCGCGGTTATGCGGTGGCCGGCTGTATTCGTCAGCCATTTTCAAAAAGATCAGATAGGTCAGTTGCTCCAGATAATCGCCATAACCCACGCCGTCATCGCGCAGGGTGGTACAAAAACTCCAGACTTTGGAAACGATGGATTCGGCGTTCACTCTTCTTCCTTATTCATTAATCGTTGGCGAGCAATCAAAATTGATTGGTGCAACTTGGCCTGTAATGTTTCGCGTGGCGGTAGCACGGTAAAATATTCCGCAACCCGAATATTGCTTTGATCCAAACGCATCAATTCGACATGCTCATCGTTTTTACCCGTACACAGGATCAAACCGATAGGCGAATTCTCACCTTCCATCTGCTCATACTTTTCCAGATAGCGAAGGTACAATTCCATCTGGCCTTTGAAGGCCGCCTCGAACTCGCCAATCGTCAGATCAATCGCCACCAGACATTTCAGGCGCCGATGAAAAAATAACAAGTCGATACGATAATCCCGATTGTCGATCGTGATGCGCTTTTGCCGCGCCATAAAGGCAAAGTCATTCCCCAGCTCAATGATAAAACGTTGCAATTCGGCAAGAATGGATGACTCCAAGTCTTTTTCCGAGTAACTGTCAGCAAGCCCTAGGAAATCCAGCACATAAGGGTCGCGAAATGCCATCTCCGCCGACACCTGACCTTCTTGTCGCAGCTTGTTTAATTCTTGCGCAATGGTTTGTTCCGGCTTTTTGGAGATGGCGGTACGCTCAAATAGCATCGACCCCATGCGCTCCTGCAACTGGCGAACACTCCAGCGTTCCTGACGTCCCACCTCAATGTAAAATTCTCGTTTGAGCGCATCGTCAACACCCGCCAGCAACCGCAAATGCGACCAGCTCAATTCGGCACACAGCGTGTGCACAATTTGTTCGTCAGGAAACGCCTCGGCGAATCGCAAACAATCCCGCAAATGCCGCTCACCCCAGCCTTTGCCGTATTCGTCGGTTAACTGCCGCGCCAACGTCGCGACAATCTGCTTGCCATATTCCGCCCGCTGCCCTTGCAAAATTTCCGTGTTGATGCGGGAACCGATTTGCCAATAAAGCAGAGTTAATTCCGTATTGACCATCACGGCCACGCGGCTACGCGCCTCAACAATGAGCGGCCGTATCTCGATAAGCAAAGCCGTCATGGCTTGCTCCGTTTGTTTTTGGCCACTTTAGGCTGCGCCGATAGCGCGGTCTGCTCGGCCCTGATCCGTTCCAGCAACACGCTGGCCGGTTCGTCGTTGGGCTCTTGCGGGACTAACTGGCCGGAGAAGGCTTTTTTCAGGATGGACTGGCGTAGGGCTTCGGCTTGTTGCAAGGCGCTTTCAATGTTCTGATCCATTTGAGCGGTAATAGATAATTTTCGATCAAGTTCGTTTAACACAAACTCTTGTTCTGTAAGTGAGCAATATGGGATGGCCAGGCGGAGAAATGCACCTTGATTTAAATTTACACCGCTATCATTAATGCCAGATTTAATTTTTTCTATGTCATCCAAAATCCTCGGCGAGTTTAGAGCTGCTTCTAAGTAATCGGGACTACAGACCGCTTCAAGACTTCTAATGCGATAAACCTTGTCGCAATTCATTAAATTATTTCTAACTTTTCTCACCAGGCAGCAAACTCCAACCCTAACTCGAGGCCCAGCCCTTGTTATAAGAATATCGCCCTCTTTCAATTCATGCTGTTCTCTTGGTTTTAAGTCGGTTGGTAGAGATTTGTTTTCTTCTTCTAGAAATTTGCCATGTTGAACAGCAGTAGTTTTTATAACTCCCCATTCTTCAAATGAGGCCGGAAAGTTCTCGCATTTTGGACTCCAGCCTTGATCTATGCCACTTACAAGGGCTTCTAATTGAACCCAGACCCATCCTTCCGGCAATTCCGGCAACTCGGCCAATTCCTCAGCGGTCAGCGGCGGCGGGGTTTTTGGGGGCTTGGGTTTGGAAATCCCCCCTAACCCCCCTTTTTCAAAGGGGGGGATAACGGCATCGGTTGTGATGAAGGGGGTGGTGGCTGCGGTGACGTTTTCCTTTCCCGTGCTGGGGCCAGACTCCCCCCTTTGTAAAAGGGGGGCTGGGGGGGATTTTGATTGCTCCCAATCTTTAAGCTGCTGCTGATAGCGCTGCTGGCGTTCGGTTTGGATGCGTTGCAGCAAGGCTTCGGCGCTTTCCAAATTACCCGTATTTTCCGCCCGCCATTGCTCGGTGAGCTTGCCGGAAAAGGCATGTTTCAACAGCGCTTGCCGGTAGATTTTCAATTGCTCGCGGGCGGTTTTAAAGCTTTCGATGCCTTTGTCCAGCTCGGAAAACAAGGCTTCGATTTTAGCGACGATGCGGTGTTGTTCATAAATTGGCGGCAATGGAATTTTAATTTCAAGATAGTCGTTAAACCTTAGATTGCGTAGATTATTACTTCCACCTTGATAATCTCTGATTTTCCCGGTTCGGTAAAAAAACAACAGATATTGATTAAGAAAATTTGAATCAATATTTCCTGTTGTTCTTAATAATCTCAAAAAATTGGTGCATATCTTAGGCGTCTCTTTTGAGAAAGATAATACGGAATTATCGATTAAAACCGTCCTACCGACAGGTTGTTCAGGTCCGCCACCTGATATTTCTACAAGAATATCGCCTTTAACAAGAATGCGGCCTTCTAAACTCGATTTTTTGACCTTTCTAAGCGACGCGGAGGAACCTTTGTCTGAATCCCAATTTCGAAATTCAGACCCTCTTATACAAAGAACACTGACAAACTCTGGGTCGTCGAAGTCAGCGTCTTTCCCCCAATCACCACCAATTGTTAATACAGCCAAGTCGTTCAGCGCTATAGCTTCCCAAGAACTTGGCATTTGTAATTTTGTCAATTTAGAACCTATTTCTGTTTCGATTTCATTGTTGCAATTCGGCTAAGCAGCCAGCGCCTCATTCAATTCATCCAACACCGTATCCATCTCCGTCCCAAACAACTGATACATCTTGCCTAAGCCGCCTTGGCCGTCGAACGGTGCCAGTTCCAGGTCGTCGCGTTCGATGTGGTAGGAGTTGGCGATGTGGTCGCGGATCATTTGCAGCCAGGCCATTTGCTCTTCAGTGAATTTGTCCGGGTTGCCGGCATGGTGGCGCATGATCCAGGTTTGGAAGTTGCGGCGCACGCTGCTGTCGTAATCGGCAAGTTGGCTGTCAATGCCGCAGACGCGGCGAATCAAGCCTATAAGGGCGGTTAGTTCGCTTATGGGTTGTTTGCCCTGATAGTTGTCCAATTGGCTGTAGGCTTGCCAGACGTGCAGCGGGGCCAGTTTGGGTTTATCGGTTTTCAGGATTTCCAGCACCTGTTGCAACATGGCGTATGTGATGTCGCGGCGGCGCTGCGGCTGGTCGAAGAATATACTCAGCGCTTCGATCTGGTCTTTGTAGCTGGCCAGCGTGTCGGCGAATTCCTGTGCCAGATGTTGGGCATTGGCTTGGGCATCGGCGGACCAGCCGGCAAATTTGAGTTCATCCAGGTTAAGGTGGTCGATGGTTTGTTCCTTGTCGCGGCGGATGCTATCCAGCAGGTTAATCAACTCGCCGTTCAAGGCTTTGGCAGCGTCTTTGACCAGTTGCGCCTGGGCTTGCTGGTAGTGTTGTTCGCTGGGTTCGGCG
Organism: Methylomonas sp. MK1; assembly: GCF_000365425.1. NCBI lineage: Bacteria > Pseudomonadati > Pseudomonadota > Gammaproteobacteria > Methylococcales > Methylococcaceae > Methylomonas > Methylomonas sp. MK1. The sequence goes on along the minus strand of NZ_AQOV01000002.1, from coordinate 111,837 downwards.
TCGGCAGGTAGTCCGGCCAGTTGGCAGGCGGTTTGGCTGACGGTATCGGCGTCGATGGCGTTGAACAGGCTGTTGATGAGCTGCGTTAAGGAAACGCCATTGGCGAGTTTTTGGATTTTTTGCTGTTCCGCCGGATTGAGTTGCTGATTTAAGCGCGCCAGCCGCGCGGCCAAAGAGCTGATGGTGTCGGTATCATTGGCGCCCATCATCACGCCCATGGCTAAATCTTTTAGCGGCACGGTCGGTTTGGTGATCAAGGGTTGGCTGGCGGTTTTTAGCGAGCTGGTAACGCCGACGGCATCGACAATCACGTAATGGGTTTTGGCGCTGACGGCGGACGGGGTGACTTTTTTCAGGCCGTCCAAGTCCAGGGTGCGGGTGCCACGGCCTTTCATTTGCTCGAAGTAGTTGCGGCTGCGCACGTCGCGCATGAACAGCAGGCATTCCAGCGGTTTAACGTCGGTGCCGGTAGCAATCATATCCACCGTGACAGCGATGCGCGGGTAATAAGCGTTGCGGAAATCGGACAGCGTGGATTTAGGGTCATCTTCAGCTTTGTAGGTGACTTTCTTGCAAAAGGCGTTGCCTTCGGCAAACTCTTCACGCACGGTTTGAATGATGTCGTCGGCGTGGCTGTCGGTTTTGGCGAAAATCAGGGTTTTGGGCACTTCCTGCCGACCGGGAAACATGCTGGGCCAGTTCTGCTGATAGGCACGAATCACGGTGCGGATTTGGTCAGGGTTGACTACGCTGTTATCCAGCTCTTTGCTGGTATAGATTTCATCCTGGTCTTGCTGCTCCCAGCGCTTTTTGCGGGTGAGTTTTTCGCGTTTTTGAATTTGCAGTTTGGCGGGAATGTTGCCGCCGGTTTGAGTGATTTGAGTTTCGATCACATAGGTTTCGTTACCGACGTTAACGCCATCGGCCACGGCTTTTTCGTGGGTGTATTCGCTGACCACGTTTTTCTTGAAAAAGCCGTAAGTGCGGTTATCCGGGGTAGCGGTGAGGCCGATCAGAAAGGCGTCGAAATAATCCAGCACCTGTTGCCACAGGTTGTAAATCGAGCGGTGGCATTCGTCGATAAAGATAAAGTCGAAAAACTCCAGCGGCACTTTGGCGCTGTAGACCACCGGCATGGGTTGCTTGGGCTTGGTCAGTTGCTCGGCGGGGTTGAGGTCTTCCAGGCTACTGTCCAGTTCTTCGTCCTTGAGAATGGAATACAGGCGCTGAATGGTGCTGATGCAGACGTGGCTGTTACTGGGCACATGCGAGGATTGCAGACGCTGCACACTGTAAATTTCGGTGAATTTGCGGTTATCGTCGCTGGGCGAGTAACCCATCATTTCCTGCTCTGCCTGTTCGCCCAGGTTGCGGGTATCGACCAAAAACAGGATACGTTTGGCATCGGTAAATTTCAGCAAGCGATACATGGCGGTAATTGCCGTGTAGGTCTTACCGGAGCCGGTGGCCATTTGGATCAGGGCGCGCGGGCGATTGTGCTTGAACGAGTCTTCCAGGTTGTTGATGGCGATTTCCTGGCAAGCGCGCAAGCCGGTGGGGTCGAGCGTGGGAAAGCTTTGCAAGCGGCTGCGCAATGAGCTGCCTTGTTCCAGCCAGTCTTGCAAGGTGTCCGGACGGTGAAAACTGAATACTTCGCGCGAGCGCGGCTTGGGGTCACGCGCATCGGTAAAGCGGGTTATGACGCCGGTGCTTTCATAGAGAAACGGCAACGGCTCGCTGTTATTGACCCATTTCAGTTTGGCGGCGGCGTATTCGGCAGTCTGTTCTTCTACGCTGGTGAGTTTGTGGCCGTGCTGTTCGGCTTTGGCTTCAATCACGCCAACCGGTTTGCCACCGACAAACAGGATGTAATCGGCGGGGCCGGTGTCGGTTTGGTATTCGCGGACGGCCTGACCTTCGCCGATGTGAAAGTTAATCTGGTTTTTGTTCTGGATGACCCAACCCGATTGCAACAACAGCTTGTCTATGTGGTCGCGGGCGAGTTGTTCGGGATTTTGGTTGAGGGTCATGGCAGTCCTTTGTTTTTTTCGCCAGGCAAACAAGCCGGGCGTCGCAACCGATTATTTTTAATAGCGCCAAGTATAATCAGACAATCGACAACTTAGAAAATATGTTTTGGACCTTGCATGGATGCTTGCGAATGAGTTAGGTGCACGTTTTGGTAGCGTCTTCCTGAGTATGAACGTTTGGCCGTCACCCGCTAAAAATATAACTAATAACAGAGGCAAGAGTATGGAATTACGCCAGCCAACGGGCATGACGGACATTTTTTGGTTTGGCTGAAGTTGCTCACTAGCGGAAACAATAAGGACCAGCAACCGTTGCGCCGACCGCGCTGAGCAATGCCGCGACTACAGCACACCTCGTTCGATCTCTTGCAAATAGATAAATTCCGGCGCTTTTACGCCGGCCTGTTTTCTGATTTCCACCAACTCCGCAGACTCGAAAAAACGCCGGGCATTGTCCAGCGAGTCCCAAGCAGAAAAGTGGACGATGTTATTAACATCGTCATCATAGCGCAGCAGTTGGTAGCTGATTTCTCCGGCACGTTTTCTGATCTCTGCGGCCTGATCGAAAATCTGCTTCCAGGCCGGATAGGCGGCAACCTCATGGATGATTAATACGTGTGGCATGCAGACTCCCGCTTTTTAGTATGGCTCGCCGTCTTTGTGGGTGAATCGCCAATTGCCGTCAACCAGCAGCGCTTGCAAGTCATCGTCCGGGTAAATGACCGCATCCCCAGCGGTCCTGTCGCCGATTTCCAGGTACTGCACGTCTACGTTCGAACGGTTCAGCAACTGATGGGCGTTACCGGTGCCGGCTTTAAATCCGGCACACATACCCGGCGCAAGCAGGGTTTCGCCTTCATCTGTGACCAGTGTCGGGTGACCTTGCAGTATGTAAATAAACTCGTCTTGCAGCGAATGCGCATGGCGTAAAGCCGAACTGGCACCGGGCGCCAGCGTGGTTAGATTGACACCAAAATTTGCCAGGCCAAATACCTCGCCGAGGCGGCGCTTTTCTCGCCCCGCCATGCGCGAGGCAAACGGTTCCGGATAGAGTGATGTGGTCCGTGGCGTCACGTCTGAGGCCGACAGAGAGATTGGAGTATGTTTATCGTTCATGGTGTCCCGCAACTAGAAATTCGAGCTCCGAGTCTAACGTGCCAACCGTCAAGCCCGGCATTTTAAAATCCGGTGGATATTAGCCCAGGACTCTGACCGCGATGGCCGAGCTGACTGGCCTCCTGAACAAGCACACGGCTACCCCATAACGCCGATATGATCAGGCTTGCCTCTTCGGCGGCGGTGCTTGAATAAAAGCTGACTTCCGCCAATCTCTCACCGGAAACAGGCATAAGCTTGCTTTGCAGACGCCGCGCCAGCTCTTTTGCCACGGCGGTGGCCGGGTCTATTATCGCCACATCCGGCCCAACGATTTCACTAATCAGCGTTACCAGAAACGGGTAATGCGTGCAACCCAGCACGATGGTATCCGCGCCAGCCCGCAACAGCGGCGACAGGTAACCGACCAAAAGCTCCCGCGTGGCCTCACTGTGTAATTGTGCCTTTTCAACTTGTTCGACCAGACCGGGGCAAGGCTGTAACAATATTTCGATGTCTTTACCGTAGGCCGCACACAGCCGGGCTACGCTAGGGCTGGCTAGTGTGCGACTGGTGGCCAGCACACCGACCACCCCGGATTGTGTGGTTTGCGCGGCCGGTTTGATGGCGGGCTCCATCGCCACCACCGGCACCGGACACCAAGCACGTAGCTTTTCGATTGCGACCACCGTGGCGGTGTTGCACGCCACCACAATAGCCTTCACGCCGGCATCGAGCAGCAGTTCGGTAATCGTTGTCGCTCTATCCGCAATAAAATCCGCATCCCGGTCGCCGTAGGGCGCATAGCCGGAGTCCGCCACGTAGAGCAAGTCTTCCCTGGGCAGTTCCGCGCGGATTGCCCGCAGCACGGATAGGCCGCCGACACCGGAATCGAATACGCCAATAGGGGCATCAGTGTGCAACGCTGTCATCGATGGATGCTGACTTTTATTAAGTTAATCAGGCTTGGCGCTGTTGCAAATACGCTTCGTTAAGGCGGATGGCTTGCAAGGCCGCCGGACGCGCATAGATCCGCGCCACATAATCTTCGAACAACGGGCGCTTGTCGATGGTGCCAAACATCATGCCCCAACCCAGCTGCGAGCCGACATACACATCCGCCGCAGTAAATTGCTCGCCGCAAATATACGGTCCGGGCAACAGCGCCTTTTCGACAGCATCGATTGCTGCCTCGTAACTGCCAAAGCCGACAAAGCCATTCTTACCCTCAGGCACTTGCCAACCCAGCGCTCTGGCGGTAAGAGCCTGCTCCAGCGGACCGGCCGCGAAAAACAGCCACCGAAAATAATCGGCGCGCGCGGGATGGTTGATGGCCGGCAGCAGATTTTTCTCCGGAAAACGATCAGCCAAATACGCGCAAATGGCGGCGGTTTCCGTGACGAGCGCAGCGCCGTGTTTCAGCGCTGGCACTTTACCCAGCGGGTTAACAGCCAGATAGTCGGCGTTTTTCATCGCGGCGCCGAACTCCAGCCAGACTGTTTCGTAAGGCTCGCCCAGTTCTTCCAGCATCCAGTGGGCGATACGGCCACGCGACTGCGGATTGGTATAAAACACCAGATCATTCATTGTGCGTTCTCCTTGGGGGGATGTTGAACTAAAGCCAATATGGCGGCGGATTTTACACCGATAAACTTGACCGGACTCAGACGATCTTTTGGGGCCAGCGTAGATTTTGACCCTTCAGGAAAAATATTGAGCGACTATCCCAGCGGCTCCAGTGCAGTCATTGCTTCGGTCATTACCCGTTTGAACTCGGCGTAGTCGGCCTGATTTAAACTGTCCTGCTCGAGCGAAATACAAAATTTAGTCGCGGCCTGTTCCACACGCCTTGCCCCCAAGTTAGCGGCGACGCCTTTCAAACCGTGCAGCATATCTCGCGCCATTTGAAAATCCCGCTTATCCAGCAAATCACCCAGCTCTATCAACGTGCTTGCGGTGCTATCTCTGAAACTACCCAGCAACTCGCTCAAAAAACCTTCGTCGCCATCCAACAGATCCAGGGGGTTGCTGAAGTCAAAACCGGGCAAATCTCGTAAGCTAAACGCTGAAACGTCACGCTCATTTTTAACGGCCCCGTTTGCCGAATCGCCGGCCGGGCCTCGACCTATCTGCCGGCACAACACCTCAACCAACTGAATCGGTTGAATCGGCTTGACCACAAATTCGTTCATACCGCTGGCCAGGCATTTGTCCCGCTCCTCCTCGGTCACGCCGGCGCTCAGCGCGATAATCGGCAGCGCTTTATAATCCGGGTTACGGCGGATTTCTTCGGTGGCGGCCAGACCGCTCATCACCGGCATATGAATATCCATCAACACCGCATCATAAGCGTGCTCTGCCAGCAAGGCCAAGGCGTCGCGACCATTGCCGGCAAGATCGACACTAACCCCGCATAAGGCCAAAAATTCCTGCAAAATTTTCTGATTGATAGCATGGTCTTCGGCCACCAAGATACGCATGCCCCGCAATGCGCTACCTTGCTCGGCAAGCGCCTTCGTTAAGCCAGCGGCCTGGGTTTCGGTATGTGGCCGCACCGCCGACAAGTCGGCTTGCTGCGCGGCAACACCAAGCACTAAGTCAAAACTAAAATTCGACCCCTGCCCCGGAGTACTTTCGACATGAAAATCGCTGCCCATCAATTGCAGCAGCTTTTGGCTGATGCTCAAGCCCAGCCCGGTACCACCGAAGCGACGGGTAATCGACGCATCCAGTTGGCTGAAGGATTGAAACAACTTGGGCAAATCCGCCTCGGGAATGCCGATACCGGTATCCACAACGCTAAATCGTAGCCTGGCTTGAGCCTCGTTTAAATCCAGCAAGGCCACCCGCAAACTGACACTGCCTTGCTCAGTAAACTTCAGCGCATTACCCAGCAGGTTGGAGAGAATCTGTTGCAAACGCAGTGCATCACCGACCAAACTTAAGGGTACGTTCGGCGCGACTTCTATCTTGAAGTCCAGACGCTTTTCCGCTGCGTACAAGGCAAACAGACTATGCAAATTATCCAACACATTATTCAGGTTGAATTCGGCCTGCTCGACACCCAGTTTACCCGCCTCCATTTTGGAGAAGTCGAGAATATCGTTGAGTATGCCGAGTAAACTGACCGAACTGCTGTGAATCTTTTGCAGATAATCCCTTACCTCATCGGATACCGGCTTGTTCAAAGCCAACTGCGACAAACCGATCACTGCGTTCATCGGCGTGCGGATTTCGTGCGACATGTTCGCCAGAAACTCCGATTTGAAGGCCGCCATGCTCTCGGCGGCTTCTTTGGCTTCAATCAAGGCCTGTTCCACCCGCTTCTGTTCGCTAAGATCGCGAACCACGCTTTGTAACACCAGGTGGCCGTCCAGGCTAACGCGCGCCAGCGTCACCAAAGCCGGAAAAATACTGCCGTCGGCACGCCGATGCAGCCACTCGAACTCCAAGTGGCCGTTTTTGATCGCCGTAGTCAAATACTCGTTCGCCAATTCTACTGAATCCCTGCCGTTTGCCTGGTTTGGCGGGGAAACCTTACCTGGGTGCAAGCGGCAGAACTCGGAAACGGCGTCGTAACCAAATAAATCCAAGGTGGCTTGATTACAATCCAGAAATCCGCTGTTGTCGGCCATCATCACCGCATCATGCGAACTATTGAACAGCTTCCGATATTTCAACTCACTTTGCCGCAGCACTTCCTTATTGGCTTTGGCTTGCGTAACGTCCTCAGCGATAAACCAAATATAATCGTGATCCTCGCTGCCGGCGACCTTGGTACCGCTCAATTGCAATGACACCGGCCGCCCTCTTTTATGAATAAACGTAGCTTCGTCGGAGCCATATTGCCCGGTTTTTGCCAACCAGTTTAATTGCTCGTCCAAACTCTGCTCTTTATCGGCGGATAAGCTCAGGTAATCGAGCCGTTTAAGTTCTTCTTCCGTGTACCCCGTCATGCGTTGGAAAGCATGATTGAATTCAACGAATTTGCCGTGTACATCCAGCAAAGCTATGCCTAAGGGCGATAGTTCGTATAAATCTCGAAGCTTTTGGCCTTTCTCCGCCAAGCGGATATACGCATTTTTTAAGCTTGAGTTTGCCGCATCAAGCTCGGCGGTACGCTGATCGACTAGTGCCGCCACCATCGCCGCCCTGCCGGTGGCCGATAACAAGTACACGCTTAACAGCATGGTAAACAGCAATCCGCCTAGTAACACCATCCACGGTAGCCAAGAGGCATGTGTCGAAATGAACACGGCTTCCGGCTGGACAACAATTTCCAGCAACCGATTGCCAAAACGGATGGAATGCCTGGACTCGTTTAGGCCGGGCGTCAACGATTTCAGCACCCCGTGTAACGATATGGCGTGGTTTTCCGTATCGTAATAGAGTAACGCCACGTTCATATCGTCAAGATTTAAGCCTTGCATGGCCGCGTTCACTAAGGAATCGATACGCACCACTGTGGACAAAAACCCGCTAAACGCCGGCTCCGAGCTTTTGGCATTAGCAAGATATACCGGCATCATCAACAATAAGGCTTGGTTGGCTTGCCCGTCTTGCACCAGTTGAATTGGCCGGGTGACGCTGACTGCTTGACTGGCCCTGGCTGCCGTCAGAGCTTCTCGGCGATTGGACTCGGAATTCAAATCAAAACCCAACGCCGGTTTATTGGTTGATAAAGGCTCGATGTAGGTGACCGGGAAATACTCGCCACGCTCATTAGCCTTGATAAACTGGCGATCCGCACCCAGCTCCTTGATCGTAAAATCTTTATATCCTTCATCGCGGAACGACTGTTCGTAAGACGCCCGCTGTTCGTTGGTGATCTGCGGTACCCAGCTCAGCGCTTGAATGTGCGTATTCTGTGTCAGCACGCCATTCGCAAAAACGCCGAATTTATCCCGGTCAACCGGCCCCGCCGCTTGAAAAAAACTATTGAGTGAAAAAGACGCGTTTAGCACTGCGGAAAAATTCTCCGCCAAGGCTTTATTGATCGCAGTGGCATTGCTGTCAAACTGCAGTTGCAGCCGACTGTCTTCCGCTCGCAAAACCAGCAGGAACGTAACGATCAGCCCGGCCAACATGGCCACCAGAGGCATAGCTACGCCTATCAGCCTTGGCCGCCAGAGTGCTCTTGGCTCTGCAAACAAGCAAAAAACCAAGGGGGATATAATGATGGACCCCAAACAATCGCCTATCCACCAATTCCACCAAGCAACCAAAATGTTGGCATGGCTTAAAACACCAAATCCAAGCAAGGTGCTGACCCCGACGGAGGCGGCGATCAAGCAACTCAAAGGGCCAGCTAATAACACATACCGAAAAATTTTTTTGCCGTTATCCAGACGCGGTGCGCCTTGCTCCAGAAAGCGTTGCGACAGCCAAGCACCGAACAATGCTTGCAAAGTACTACCGACAGCAATGCCCAACGCCACAAAAACCGTCTGTGCGGTCAAATAGCCGCTTAAATCGTATCCATAGAACAGATTTGTCAGGAACGATCCACACCATATTGCCGGCCAGACTTTCTTACCCCAAAGCAATAACGCAGCCAATGCAATCCCGGCCGGCGGCCAGATCGGACTGGCATAGCCCGGCGGTAATGCCAGGCGTAGCGCGGCCCAACCCGCCACGACCATACTTACTGTCACAAAAATATATCGGTAAAAGCTCAAACGCATTCCTTCTCTGCCCAACAAGCTAAGAAAAGTGAGAGAAGGTGATTATAGGTCAAATGCTTTGCTAGAGATGCGGATAGGCCAAAACCTGAACCATCCGATATTAGAAAGCCTCATCGCCAATCCAGTTTAGCAACTGGGCTCCCGCCGGCGGGAGCGACGATATTTAAGGAGCGGGGATAGTTTTATGGACAGGCGCTTAGCCTGGTAAGGTCGCCATATCGATCACAAAGCGGTATTTCACGTCGCTTTTCAACATACGTTGATAGGCGTCATTGATACCGGCCATCGGAATCAGCTCAATGTCGGAAACGATGCCGTGCTCGGCGCAGAAATCCAGCATTTCCTGGGTTTCGCGGATGCCGCCGATCAGCGAACCCGCCAGTGCGCGGCGGCGGAATATCAGGTTACCGACATTCGGCGACGGATGCGGCTCGGACGGTACGCCAACCAGACACATCGTGCCGTCGCGCTTCAACAAACTCAGATATTGATCCAAATCGTGTTGGGCGGCGACGGTGTTTAAAATGAAATCGAAGCTGTTTAAATGCTTTTCCATTTCGTCGGCATGTTTGGAAATCACCACCTCGCTAGCCCCTAAGCGTTTGGCATCGGCTTCCTTGCCTGGCGAAGTAGTAAACAACACGACTTCCGCGCCAAAAGCATGCGCGAATTTCAGCCCCATGTGACCTAATCCGCCCAAACCAACGATGCCTACTTTGTGGCCTTCGCCGATTTTCCAGTGCCGCAACGGCGAATAGGTGGTGATACCGGCGCATAGCAAGGGGGCTACCGCTGATAGCTCGAGTTTATCGGAAACATGCAACACAAAACCCTGATCGACCACGATCTGATTGGAGTAGCCGCCGTAAGTCATTTTGCCGGTATGTTTATCCGGGCTATTGTAAGTAAATATGGTGTGGTCGCAAAACTGCTCCTGATGATCCTGACAATCAGGACAGACACCGCAAGAGTCGATCATGCAGCCCACCCCAGCCAAATCACCCAGCTTGAAATTGGTCACTTGAGAGCCGACTTCCACGACTCTGCCGACAATTTCGTGTCCCGGCACTATCGGAAACGTGGTGCCGCGCCATTCGTTGCGCACCTGATGCAAATCGCTATGGCAAACCCCGCAATAGAGAATTTCGATACGCACATCCTCTGGGCCGGGTTGCCGCCGCTCGAAATGAAAAGAGCGTAGTGGGGTTTGCGGGTTGTAGGCAGCATAGCCAACCGTTTTAAGCATATCGATCTCCTGCGTTTAGAGGGTGCACTTATTGCCTGCGCTAGCCAATTAACTTGACCAGACGGGGCAACAGCCAATTCCGAGTGCTAACTCGTCAGCTTCAAATACTTCTGATATAGGCTGTCCTTATCCTCCACCACATCCGGATCCTTATCGATGCAGTCCACCGGACAGACTTCCATGCATTGCGGTTTGTCGTGGTGACCTATGCATTCGGTACATAGGGACGGGTTGATCACGTAAATGTCTTCGCCTTGCGAAATCGCGCCGTTCGGGCACTCCGGTTCGCAGACATCGCAATTGATACAGTCGTCGCTAATAATGAGCGCCATAATTACTCCTCGGAAAATTTTTCGGTTAAGCGTTGTTTGACGACGTCCGGCACGAAGCTGGACACGTCGCCGTTCAGTTGGGCGATTTCGCGGATCATGCTGGACGAGATGAATTCGTATTGTTCGGCCGGGGTTAGAAATACCGTTTCAATATCGGGCGACAGGCGGCGATTCATACCGGCCAATTGGAACTCGTACTCAAAGTCCGACACCGCGCGCAAGCCGCGGATAATCACGCTGGCTTGATGTTGTTTGGCACATTCGACCAGCAAGATGTCGAAACCAATCACGCTGACGTTGCTGAATTCGGTGACCACTTCCTGAATCAAAGCGACGCGTTCTTCCAAGGTAAACAGCGGCTTTTTGCCACGACTGACCGCAACGGCAACAATCACATGCCGGTAAAGCCGAGAGGCGCGGTGGATCAAGTCCAGGTGACCGTTGGTGATGGGATCGAAGGTGCCGGGATAAATCGCGGTAATGTTCATCGGCTTTAGAAACAGGCAAAAGCGGCTTATTTTAAACCATTCGCCGCGGCAAAAGTATCCGATTGCTTTTGCAGCAGGTTATAGCTGACTTCGCCGGCCGTCTTGGCTTTCAGCAAGCGCCAATCGGCTGGCAAATTGTCCAGCGGTCGATGACGCTCGCATTCCAGATAGATTTTGGCGTAATTGGCCAGCCAACCCTTGCTATCCAACAGTAGGCAGGCCTGACCGATCAAATCCTGTCCGAACGGCGGATCCAGGAACACCAAGTCGAAAGGCTGCGCCGGTCCGTTTAAAAACTGACCGACATCTTGCTGCACCACCTTAATCTGCATTGCCGCCAATTTGGCGATGTTCTCGCGCAGCTTTTGGCAACTGGCCGGGTTGTTTTCCACTTGCACGACCTGCTTGGCACCACGCGAGGCAGCTTCCACACCCAAGGCGCCGCTGCCGGCGTAAAGATCCAGGCAGCGGCTATTCAGGATGTCGGATTGCAGCCAGTTGAACAAGGTTTCCCGCACCCGCGACGGCGTCGGCCGCAAGCCGGGCGCGTCGTCGAATACGATTTGCCGGCTACGCCATTCGCCACCGATGATGCGGACTTGATTCGACATACTTACTTACCGGCACCGACCGTCACAGTTTGCAACAATTCCGGTTTTACCCGGCGTTTGAAAGCATCCTTAATTTGCTCGATGCTGACGGCTTCGACATTGCTCTGAAAGGTATCCAGATAATCCAGCGGTTGCTGATAAAACCCGATCATTGCCACGTAGTCGGTCAGCTTGCTGTTGGTATCGAAACGCATCGCAAAGCCGCCGGTGATGTTTTGCTTGGCGGCGGTCAGCTCCTTATCGCTGGGGCCTTTATCCAGAAACTCGTTGAAAGTCTTCAGCAAGACGTCCAAAGCTTGCTCGGTCTGATCATTGCGGGTTTGCAAACTCATCATGAACGGTCCTTGCCGGTACATAGGCGCGAACACGCTGTAAGCGCCGTAGGCCAAACCCCGTTTCTCCCGCACTTCTTCGAACAAGCGGGAAACCATGCTGCCGCCGCCCAAAATATGGTTACCCACATACAAGGCAAAGTAGTCAGGGTCTTTGCGATAGGTGCCTGGCAAACCGACCAGGACATGGGTTTGTGTGGACGGAAACTCGATGTGTTGCTTGCTGGCTTTGCCGGGCATCGCCACCGCCGGAATTTCCGCAGGCTTACTGCCGACCGGCAGCTTGCTCAGCAATTGGTTAGCGGTTTGTTCGGCTTGCTCGCGACTGATGTCGCCAACGATGACCACCATAGCGTTGGCTGCCACGTAGTATTTTTGATAAAAGCTTTTCAGATCGTCAGCACTAAAACCGGCCACCGTTTCCACCACCCCCGTTTCGGGATGCGCGTAAGGATGATCGCCGTAGAGTGCTTTGTTGAAGGCAATACCGGCCAACTCGCCCGGTGATTCTTCCCGATGTTTCAAGCCAGCCAGGGTACGCGCTTTTTCGCGTTCAAAGTCGGCTTGGTTAAAGGCAGGCTTGCTCAACACGGTTTCGAAGGTCGCCAGGGCTTTGTCAAACAAGGCTTTCTCGGTTAGGGTCCGTACCGCCAGCCAAGCCATGTCTTCGCTGACGCCGGCCGAATAATTGGCGCCTACCGATTCGAAGCGCTGAGCAATGTCATCGGCACTCAACTCGCCGGCACCACTGTCCAGCAAGGCGGAGGTCAGCGCGGCGACACCGAATTGCGCGTCGTCGCGGGCGCTGCCGGCATCGAATACCACCCGCACATCCACCATTGGCAAGCCAGCGGTGCGCACGTAATAAACCCGGCTGCCTTGCGGAGTTTGCCAGTTTTCGATTTTGGCGGCGGACCAGACGGTCTGGCTCAACAGCAATAGCGCCAAGCCGATTAAATTAAAACGCATGATGGCCTCCTATGGCTTTTGCGGGTTTGGCGGCTTGGGTGATCGGTTGCGGGTCTAGATAAGCGACGGTGAGCGTGTCCTCAATCAAATATTTCCGCGCCACGTCCCTGACCTGTTCAGCGGTGACTTGATTGATCTTGTCCACATACTCGTCGGCTTTCTGCCAACCGATACCCACCGTTTCCAGAGTACCCAGCTGCATGGCCTGATAGAAGTTGGAATCTTTTTGATACACCGCGCTAGCCAATACTTGTGCCTTGATGCGTTGCAATTCGTCCTTGGCTATCAGTTCGTTCTTCAATTGATAGACTTCGTCCAGCAAGGCGTATTCCAGATCGAAGACGGTCTTGCCTTCGGCAGGGGTGGCTTCCAGCAGGAACATCTCGGGTAAGCGCGAGGTAAAATCATAACCCGCACCAGCCGATACCGCGATTTGCTTGCCCCTTACCAGACGCGAAGACAAGCGGGCGCTATCGCCGCCGTCCAGCACACCCGCCAATACTTCCAGCGCGTAAGCTTCCCATTCCGGCTTGGCGGTTTTTAAAACCGGGACTTTATAGCCCATCATCAGGTAGGGCAGTTTGGCTGGCGCTTTTACGGTAATCCGGCGTACGCCGCGTTGCTCACTTTCGTCCTGCGGTTTTACCGGTTTCAACACACTAGGTTGCAGCGGCGCGAAATATTGCTCGGCGAGTTTTTCCACTTGCAGCGCATCGACGTCGCCCACCACCACCAGCGTCGCGTTATTGGGTGCGTACCACTGTTGATACCAAGCTTGCAGGTCTTCCACTTTGTAATTGGCAATATCGGACGGCCAACCTATAACCGGATTTTGGTAGGGGCTGTTGGTGAAAGCCGTCGCCATGAATTGCTCATGCACTTTGGCGCGCGGCTGATCGTCGGTGCGCATCCGTCGTTCTTCGGTGACCACTTCGAGTTCTTTTTTCAGTTCCTCGGCTTTCAAATCCAGATTGCGCATCCGGTCGCTTTCCAGCTTAAAGCTGATTTCCAGACGCGATTTTTCCAAAGTTTGGAAATAAGCCGTGTAGTCTTGGCCGGTAAAGGCATTTTCGTTGCCGCCGTTTTCGGCGATGATCCGGGAAAACTCGCCGGCCGGATATTTTGCGGTGCCTTTAAACATCATGTGTTCCAGCATGTGCGAGATACCGGTGATGCCACCGGGCTCGTAACTGGAGCCTACCTTATACCAGACTTGCGATACTACCACCGGCGAACGATGATCCTCCTTTACCAATAGTTTCAAGCCGTTGCTAAAAACATGTTCGTGTACCTTGCCGGCCTCGGCATGCGCCGCGACAGCAGGGCAAAGCAGCGCTAACGCCGCGAGCCTATAGTTCATAAATCCCTCGTTGACTAAAAGATGGTGAGCGCTTGTGATTATTTTAATAATCAATGGTTCACTGTTATTCTATATGTTTAAAGACCTGCAAATCCATTTGGTACTTGATGACCGACACAACCTCCGCGCTATCCTGGAAAGACTACTTAGAACTCTGTAAGCCCAGAGTCGTGGCATTGATCGTGTTTACCGCCGTTGTCGGCATGCTGCTGGCCGTACCCGGCATGCCGCCGCTGGCTAACTTTTTCTACGGCAGCATAGGCATCGCCCTAGCGGCCTCCTCGGCAGCGGCTATCAATCATTTCATCGATCAAAAAGCCGATGCGCAAATGGGCCGCACCAAGAATAGACCACTACCCACCGGGCATTTGAACTCGCACCAGGTATTGGTGTTCGCCAGCTTGATCGGCTTTGTCGCGATGGCGATTCTGACCATCAAGATCAACGTGTTGACCGCCTTCCTGACCTTTTTGTCGCTGATCGGTTACGCGTTGATTTATACGGTATACCTTAAAAAAATGACCCCGCAGAATATCGTCATCGGCGGCGCGGCCGGCGCGGCGCCGCCGGTCTTGGGTTGGGCCGCGATTACCGGCGAAGTGCATCCACACGCGCTGCTGTTGTTTCTAATAATTTTTGTCTGGACCCCGCCGCATTTCTGGGCCTTGGCAATTGCCAAGCGCGAAGAATACGCCAAAGTTGCCATTCCTATGCTGCCGGTAACTCACGGCGTGGAATTCACCCGTCTGCAAATTTTGCTGTACACCATCCTGTTGCTGATCTCCACCCTGCTGCCTTATCTGACCGGCATGAGCGGTGTGATTTACCTACTGGCTGCGGTATTGCTGGGCTTGGGCTTTATCTATTACGCGATTCAAATGATGCGTAAGAAAGACAATAAAACCGCGATGCGCACCTTCGGCTATTCCATTGTTTATCTGATGCTGATTTTCGCGGCATTGCTGATCGATCATTATTTCCCACTGTCATTCTCATGAGTTTGTCTACCCAGGAACACCCGTTCGCGGAATTTATCAAGATACTCGGCAAGGGCAAGAAAGGCGCCCGGCCGCTGACCCAAGACGAAGCCTACCGGGCCATGCAAATGATTTTGGCCGACGATCAAGTCGAGCCGATTCAACTCGGCGCGTTTTTGATGCTGATGCGCGTTAAGGAAGAAACCTGCGAAGAACTGGCCGGCTTCGTGCAGGCCGCACGGGAAAGTTTTGCCTTCGAATCCAAAGTAGCTGTGGATCTGGACTGGTCGTCTTACGCCGGCAAACGCCGCCATCTGCCCTGGTTTTTATTGTCCACGCTGCTGCTGGCCGAGAACGGCATCCGAGTATTCATGCACGGCGCCGGAGGTCATACCCAAGGCCGTTTGTATACCGAGAATGCGCTGCAAGCCCTAGGAATTAAAGCCGCAACCTCGATAACCGAAGCCGGCCAGCAGTTGCAGCAAGACAATTTCAGCTATCTATCGCTGGAATATATTTGCCCGAAACTGTACGACATGATCAATCTGCGGCCGATTATGGGTTTGCGTTCGCCGGTACATACTTTGGTTAGGTTGTTGAATCCGTTCGACGCCACAGCCAGCATTCAAGGCATCTTCCATCCCAGCTACCGCCAAGTGCATCAAAAAGCCGCGTTGCTGCTGGATCAAAAACACATGGCGGTTTTAAAAGGCGAAGGCGGCGAAACCGAGCGTAATCCGGATGTGGAATGCCTGGTGCAAAGCGTCAATGACGGCGAAATTAACGACGAAACCTGGCCGGCCTTGTTCGAACGCCGGCACATGAAAGCCGAAGACATGGACCCGCAGTTACTGGCGCAATTCTGGCGCGGCGAGTTTAACGACGAATTTGGCGAGGCAACCGTGATAGCGACTGCGGCGGTGGCATTGAAGCTGCTCGGGAAAGCCCAGGACCAAGAACAAGCTCAGCAATTGGCGACGGACTTTTGGGCGGCGCGAAATCGGCAGCGTTTTTAAATCTCAGGACAACCGCGGTTTAGAAAGTGAAATAGTTTAGCCTGCTTCCAGCGGCGGGTGGCTGAAGTTAGGAATCCCCTTGATGTAGTCGCGCTGCATATGCAGGTATTGCAGACCCATCAACGTGGAAATATCGTCGTGATCGATCCAGACCACTTTCACCTCGCCTTCCAGATTCAAATGCTTATAGTCGAATCTGGCCACCGTAGCGTCCGGCACTTCAACTCTGCCCAACATGCGTATCATCAAGCCGTCCACCGAGACATTTTCGGTGTTGAACGCATAGTCGGTATCGTTGAAAACGATATGGCCGGGCGCGGTCATATTTTTGCGGTAGGCGCGGCGACTATATAACAAATTATCGGTATCGTAAGACAGGTTGCGAAACTCGATGGCAATTTCAAATCCGTCTTCGGCAGCCTCGGCGCGCACCATTTCCGCCTCGCCGGCCAAGCGCATGCTCGGCAGATAAAAATCGACTATCGGCGAAACTTGCAAAGCATTAAAAATGTCTTTTATGCCGTTGACCTGCGGCTCGACCTTTAGCACGGCCAGCAAGCCGGACAGCGACAGATTCACGACCCAAATCTCGTGTTCTTCAAAGCCCAGATACAGCAATCCTTGGCTAGCCAGATTTTTGCGATAGGCGCGTTTTTCGGTCGTTGGCATAATAATCCTTCTGTTTGGCAGGGCTTTCGAAAGGTAAGTCCTTTTAGCAATCTAATTTATTGGGATATGAAAAGCAGAATAATTTTTCTCGCTAGTCTAGCCGTTTTATCGGCGTGTACAACCATGCCGCCGAAAAACCCGGAAAATATCTGTCAAATTTTCCGGGAAAAAGACGACTGGTATCAAGCAACCTTAAGCTCTGCGCGGCGCTGGGGCGTACCCATCGCGGTGCAAATGGCCATCATTAACCAAGAATCCAGCTTCGTCGCCGACGCCCAACCGCCAAGGCCGTTGATTTTAGGGTTTATCCCCTGGTTTCGTGCCAGCAGCGCTTACGGCTATCCGCAAGCCAAGGACGAAACCTGGGCGGACTATCAGCAAAAAGCCGGCAACGGCTGGGCCGATAGAGAGGATTTTGCCGACAGCTGCGATTTTGTAGCCTGGTATTGCGCGACCAGCAACCGCAAACTAGGCATCCCCACTTCCGATACTACCAATCTGTATTTAACCTATCACGAAGGCTTAGGCGGCTATCAGCGCAACAGCTTTTTATCCAAGCAATGGTTAATGAACACCGCGCAAAAAGTCCATCAGCGCGCCTTGCGTTACGACGCCCAGCAGGCAAGCTGCCGACAGGAGCTGGAACAAAAAAACTGATAAACTAGCCGCCCCAATCATCTAACGGGAGTTTTCATGAAATCCACGAAACAACGTGTTATCGCCATTTTAATCGCATTTATTACAGGATTTGCTATGTTCTCACTGGCCAACGCCAATGCCCCAACCCCCGCTGAAAATAAAGCCGCCGGGGAAAAATTTCTGGCCGAAAACGCCAAAACCGCCGGCGTGGTAACCACCGCCAGCGGTCTGCAATATCTGGTCTTCACCGAAGGCACCGGCGCGCAACCCAAAGCCACCGACAACGTCACTGTCCATTACAAAGGCACCACCATCGACGGCAAGGAATTCGACAGCTCCTACGGCCGCGGCGAGCCAGCCACTTTCCCATTGAACCGTGTTATCGCGGGCTGGACCGAAGGCGTGCAATTGATGAAAGAAGGCGCGAAATACCGCTTCTTTATTCCTTCTAACCTAGCTTATGGTGAGCGTGGTGCCGGGCGGGATATTGGGCCTAATGCGGCGCTGATTTTTGATGTTGAGTTGATTAAGGTCAACTGAGTTTGTTTTGTCTTTTTAGCTAATGGTTTGCTTGCTGATTTAAGACTTTATTTGAGGTGTCGCTGGCGCGACGGTTTGATTTAATGTCGGTTCTCGGACCGACAGCCGAGATACTTTCTTTTGCTCCGCCAAAAGAAAGTGTCCAAAGAAAAGGCGGCCCGAACGCCGCTTATTCCCTGCGCTCCAAAGCTTTCGACGGGGGTTGACGAAAGGGGCTTCCTGCCCCTTCGTCAACGCGCCGCATCCCTGCGGCGCCCCTGCGGGCTATTCCCGCCAAAAGCTCCGGTGCTCGGCGCGGCATACGGGGTAAACCCACCCCATAATCCAAGATCAAACCAACGTGCGTCGAGCTTCGTCCTTAAGCATGCTCGAACATTGTTTTTCGCTTGAACAAAATCTGAATCCTTTTTCCAGCTAGACTTCCCCCTGAATTGACATAACATGTATATATACCAATTCTGGGAGATATACAGAAACTATCTAATCACTTGTTAGGCCACTGAAGTCATGATTATGGAAGAGAAATACAAAGAGTCATATTGGGAATTCAAAGAGCTAATTCATGCGGGATTCTCAATATCTATGGCAACCAGCGGCATACAAGTAGAAACCCAAGATCTAGAAATTGGATCGAGACTTTTTGCAAAACTTGTATCTCATGCAAGGGCTATATTCGTGCTCTTACCAAAAGCGCCCGCGGGGGAAGTCGCTCCAGAGCAAGAGCTTTGGGATATTTCTTCAATAGCCGTTCTAGCTAGATCGCTGGTAGACACATATTACACTCTATACTACGTGGCAATAGATGACCCAGGCAAAAAAGGTAATGAGTTTCGGTGGCTTGTTTGGGATTATCACGCTGAAAAGCGATGAAGAAAAAAGCTAGAACTTATCGGCTCTCAGAATCCCGAAATTCCAAGAATTGAAGAGCATATTGATAAACTGAAAGAACAGATAATTAATCATGATGAGTATCAAAAACTAAATGAAGAAGCCAAGAAGAATATTAGAAATGCTAAGGAAGCAATATTGTTAACCAATTCGGAAATATCCGAGCTAGCTAAAATTGATAAAGATTATTACAAAAATGTATTTATGTTTTTATCGAGCTACGTCCATTCACACCCTTTCTCGATACAACAGCTTATGGGTTTTCGGGCGGGGGAGGAAGATAGCTTGAGGCTAATGAATATCGTAATCCAGTACTCATCACTGTATTTGTCACTCTCAATAAGGGATTTCATTTCAGTAATTCCAATAGAGATAGGCATAGATGAGAAAATTAAACAGATAATTGAAATATGGTCAGGAATTGCATGTGACTTCGCTAATTCTAGAATGGCCTAACAATCAGCTTCACAGGATTCGCTCCCTTCGGTCGCTCTACTGTGAGCACAGTAGGTCCGATTAGCGTAGCGTAATCGGACGCGTGCTGAATAAAATCTATCTGGCATATGCCTTGCCAAAGAATGCTTGGAATATTCTTCCTTCCTCCGAAAATACGCTTGGCTATTCGGAGCCACTCCACCAAATCCAAAAGTATTGTCAAAACATTCGAGCTTGCCAGTGGGTTTCTCCCGTATGCCGCGCCGAGCACCGGAGCTTTTGGCGGGAATAGCCCGTAGGGGCGCCGCAGGGATGCGGCGCGTTTCCGAAGGGGCAGGAAGCCCCTTTCGGCAACCCCCGTCGAAAGCTTCGGAGCGCAGGAAATAAGCGGCGTCCGGGTGTCTTTTCTTTTGGATACTTTTCTTTGGACAAGCAAAGAAAAGTATCTCGCCTGTCGGTGCGAGAACCGACATTAAAATAGCCGTCGCGCCAGCGACACAACAACAAAACCCTACGCCAACACCCTAGCAAACAGCCTATGGGAATATTCCTGCTCCCGCTGCAAGATAGTTTCGTTTTTTATATCCTTGAGTTTTTTCACCAACACTTCCCCGGTTTCCGGAAAGAAATACACCTTGCGGGGATAGATACCGAGCATGTCGTCAGCGAGGACCGGAATGTTCCGGCCGGCCAGGTAACTGCGTAAAAACTGAGCACTACGAGCGCCGACATTGTTGCGCTGCATGCCGTTAAGTATGTTGCCGCCGCCGAATACCTTGGCTTCCAGCTCGCTCTCTTCTGCTCCCATGTCGACCAGATGGTTGATGAAATTATCCATACCGGCACTAGCCATGTTCTCCATGCGTTGGTTGAGCGGCTGGTCTTCGTTGACGTTCACCACCATGAATTGATACATCCCGCCTATGCCCCGCCGCCAATCGCGAATACAGGCAATCACGCAGGACCCCAGCACGGTAACAATAAGCTCGCCGGAATCGGTAACACAATATTCGCCGGGAGTGATTTTGCAGGCGCGGATGCGTTGGTGCGGGTCGTAGTAGGTTTCGGAGTATTTTTGCGGATGCATAGCCAGGGCCGTCTTCAGAGTTGTAGAACATTAATGCTTATCAAGCAATAAATCGGCCACTACGCGTTTTGCTATCCGCCTCAAATCTTTAGCATTTCAACGCGCGCGCTTGCCGAATCGATTGTAAAACGCTTCGACAACGAATGATTGGTTTAGCTATCTGCCTTGCTTGCGCAAAACGCAGGCGCCAAGGTGGTCGATACTCAGAACTACCCACGAACCGGAGTGGTGCATAGCGCTCCCGATTGGCGCAAGACTGATTTTGTTATTACCCCACTCAAGTCGTTACCGGCATAGCCTTCAGTAGAACGGGCGAACGATGGAGAACGGAGCCGTTGTTTGCAATTTTGCTATAAAAATATCCGCCGCAGTAGCAGCACATTTTAGTATCCTAGCGAGCCATTCCGTACCCAGCCCGTAGACCATGACCCAATACCAATTGTTCGCCACCACGCCGAAAGCGATGGAAGGTATTCTTGCCAACGAAATCAAAGCCCTAGGCGGCCAAAACGTCCGCGAAAAAATGGCCGGCGTTTCCTTCGATGGCGACCTGGCGCTGGCTTACCGGGTTTGTTTGTGGTCGCGTACGGCTAACCGGGTGTTTCTGCCCTTGAGCAGTTTCGAGGTCAAATCGCAGCAAGATTTGTACGATGGCGTCAAAAAAATCAACTGGTTCGAGCATATCAAGCCCGACGACAGTCTGGCGGTATCATTCAGCAGCAAAAACAATCCGGCCATCAACAACACTCATTTCGGCGCCTTGAAAGTCAAGGACGCCATCGTCGATCAGATGCGCGCCAAGTTTAATAAACGGCCCAATATCGACACCGACCGGCCCAGTATTCGCGTCAATGTTTATCTACACAACGAAACCGCGCAACTCAGTCTGGACTTATCCGGCGAGAGTTTGCACAGACGCGGTTATCGTGACGTCAACATTGCCGCGCCTATCAAGGAAAACCTGGCGGCAGCCATTTTACTGCGCGCCGGCTGGCCGAAAATCGCCGAGCAAGGCGGTTCGCTGCTCGATCCGATGTGCGGCTCCGGCACCATGTTGTTAGAAGGCGCGATGATCGCCGCCGATTATGCGCCGGGCTTGCAGCGCGATTATTTCGGCTTTCTGGGCTGGAAAAAACACGATGGCGCGCTTTGGCAAAGCCTGCTGGACGAAGCCATGCATCGCCGCGATATTGGCTTGACTAAAATGCCTGTGATTGTCGGTTTCGATCAGGACCGCCGCACCGTGGTCGCAGCCTTGCAACACTTGGAAAACGCCGGCTTAGCAGGCAAGATTCATATCGAACGGCGCGACATCGGCGATGCGACGGCGGCGGAAAGCTGGCCCAAGGGCCTGATCGCCTGCAACCCGCCTTACGGCGAACGGCTGGGCGACGAGGCCGAAACTTCCGAGTTGTATCGGCGCTTTGGAGAGGTGCTGAAACAGCGCTTTGTGGGCTGGCAGGTGGCGATGATCATCAGCAATCCGGAATTGGGTTTTAGGTTGGGCGTACGTTCGCAAAAGCCGATTACCTTGTTCAACGGCGCACTGGAGTGCAAATTGCTGCGTTTTAATATCGAAGAACAGACCTTCTTCGAACCCAAAGCCAAATCCCAGCAAGAACGCATCGAGCAAATCAGCCGGCGTACCGAGACTGAGCAACCCGACAATCAGGCGGAGATGTTCGCCAATCGCTTACGCAAGAATCTAAAAAAAATCGGCAAATGGGCCAAGCAAAATCAGGTCAATTGCTATCGACTGTACGACGCGGATTTACCGGAATACGCGGTGGCGGTGGATGTCTACCAAGGCGAACAGACCTGGGTCAACGTCCAGGAATACGAATCGCCGAAAACCATCGATCCGGCCAAGGCTAATCAGCGTTTAGCCGGGGCGATGATGGAAATCCCCAAAGTATTGGAGATACCCAAGGAGCAGGTGTTTTTAAAAATCCGCCGCAAGCAGAAAAGTACCGATCAATACGAGAAGCAAGGCGAATCCGGCCGCTTCCATGTCGTCGAAGAAGGCGGCTGCAAGTTTTGGGTGAATTTTGAAGATTATCTGGATACCGGCCTGTTTCTGGATCACCGGCCGATCCGCCAGTTGATCCAGCAGCAAGCCAAGGGCAAACGTTTCCTAAACCTGTTTGCCTATACCGGCAGCGCCAGCGTGCATGCGGCAGTCGGCGGAGCGGCATCCAGTGTCACCGTGGATATGTCCAATACCTATCTGGACTGGGCCAAGCGCAATTTTGATTTGAACGGCATTCAAGGCGATCACAAGCTGCTGCGCGCCAATTGTGTGGAATGGCTGGCGGAACAGGCCGGCGCCAAAGACAAACTGCAATTTGATCTGATCTTTCTCGATCCGCCGACCTTTTCCAATTCCAAGAAAATGGACGAAGCCTTTGATATTCAGAACGATCATCTGCATTTGCTGCGCAGTGCCGTTGCCCTGCTTGCGCCGGGCGGCGTGCTGTATTTTTCGACTAATTTCCGCCGCTTCAAACTGGACAGGCAAGCCTTGGCGGATTTGCAGATAACAGACATCAGCGCGAAAACGATTCCGGAGGATTTCGCCCGCGATCAAAAAATTCATTATTGCTGGAGGATTACTCGATGAGCGAGTGTTTGCATATCATCGTCAAGGGCCGAGTTCAAGGCGTGTATTTTCGTGCCTACACCCAAAAACAGGCCGTGAAGTTGAATATAAAAGGTTTTGTCAGAAACCTGGCCGACGGCAGTGTCGAAATCGTCGCCAGCGGCCATGCGGAGGAACTACAAAAACTAGTGGCTTGGTGCCATAAAGGGCCGATATTGGCTAAGGTTTCAGAGGTAATTGCTAACACTTATGATGCAGGCGAGCATTTTGAGGTGTTTGAGGTTAGGTAGGTGCTCTAATGTCAGGCGACATTTTGATTCGCTCAACTTAATAGCTACGTCTCAATCTTTAACCTGGCAACCGGTTACCTGCTACTTATCTATGCAAACAACTTCTAAGCACCTTCCCCCCCAAATCGGATTACAATAGCGAACATTTATTCCCAACAAAGGGCGCAGCTTAGACGCCCGCCAGCAATCGGCAGGAGCAGTTTTGGCAGACAGAATTATTCGTATCGCTACCCGGCAAAGCCCGCTGGCCTTGTGGCAGGCCGAGCATGTCGCGGCGCGGCTTGAGCAGGCGTTTCCGGGATTACAAACCGAGCTGGTAAAAATGGTCACCCGCGGCGACAAAATCCTCGACGCGCCATTGGCGAAAGTCGGCGGCAAGGGTTTGTTTGTCAAAGAACTGGAACAAGGCATGCTGGAAGGCACGGCCGATATCGCGGTGCATTCCATGAAAGACGTGCCGGTGGAATTTCCGGAAGGCCTGCATCTGGCGGTGATCCTGGACCGAGAAGACCCAACCGACGCCTTTGTTTCCAATCAATATCGCAATCTGGCCGAACTGCCGGCTAACGCGCGCATCGGCACGTCCAGCCTGCGTCGCCAGTGCCAAATCAAGGAAAAATTCCCGCACGCGGAAATTCTCAGCCTGCGCGGCAATGTCAACACCCGCTTGGCGAAACTGGATGCCGGCGAATACGATGCGATTATTTTGGCTTCCGCCGGATTGAAACGATTGGGGATGGGCGAGCGTATCACTGCCCAACTGGAACCGACGGAAAGCTTGCCGGCGATGGGCCAAGGTGCTATCGGCATCGAGTGCCGGATCGACGACGCCGAGATTCATGAGTATTTAAAGGTATTGCACGACGAAGACACCAGCATCCGAGTCGGCGCCGAGCGGGCGATGAATGCCCGACTCAACGGCGGTTGCCAGGTGCCGATTGCCGGTTTTGCGGAAATCAAAGGCCAGCGTTTGTTCATGCGTGGCCTAGTTGGCAGCCCGGACGGTTCCTTATTATATCGGGCCGAAGCGGAAAGCAGCCTCACCGACTTTGAAGTGTTGGGCAAGGCTGTGGCCGAGGATTTATTAGCGCAAGGCGCGGACCGGATATTGCGCGAGCTATACCAGTGAATCAGGCTTTAAACGGCGCGCGGATCTTGGTGACGCGACCCGCGGCGCAGGCTGAAAATCTGTGCCATTTGATAGAACAACACGGCGGTGTGCCGATACGCTTTCCGACACTGGAAATCGTCGCAACCCAGCCCGACCCGGATTTGTTAAGCCAAGCCGCCGCCAGCGATTGGCTGATTTTTACCAGCACCAATGCTGTGGATTTTGCTATCAAGGCGTTCGGTGGCAAAATGCCGGCCTTGCGTAAATTCAAAGTCGCGGCTGTCGGTGCCGCAACCGCCTGCGCATTGCAGCAAGCGGAATGGCCGGTGGATTGCGTGCCGGCCAGCGAATTTAACAGTGAGGGCTTGCTCGCCGAACCTGAATTACAAACGGTAGCTGGCATGCGTTGCGTGATTGTGCGCGGTGTCGGTGGCCGGGAAAAACTGGCGGAAAGCTTGCGTAGCCGCGGCGCGGAAGCGAGTTATCTGGAAGTGTATAGCCGCCGCCAGCCAATGGCGAACAGCACGGATTTGCGGACAGACATATCCCAAGGGCGGCTGGACGCAGTAACGATCACCAGTGTCGAAGCTTTACAAAACTTGTTGGCGATGCTGGATGACGAGTCGATAGTATTGTTGAAATCGATACTTTTAATCGTCATGAGCGAGCGGATAGGCCAAGCGGCCGAAGATTTCGGATTTAACCAGATTGCCGTGAGCGCACAGCCCACGGATGCAGCGATTTTAAAGACCTTGACGACGTTATTGAACGGGGAAAACAGTGGCCGAAGTAATTGAAGAACAACAAGAAAATCCAGCTCCGGTAGTGGTGGTTAAAAAGTCTCACGCCGGATTATGGATAGGCATTACCTCTATCGTCTTGGTGATTGCTTTGGCTGGTGCGGGTTTTTTCTTTTTCCAGCAGCTGCGCTTCAGTCAAGACACTGAAAACAATCAGGACAATCTAAAACTGATTGAGCTAGATAAGGAACTCAACGGCCTGCGTGACCAACTGAACGGCGTGCAAACCCAAATCGCCAACGTTAATGCCGAAATGACCGGCAAAGACAACCATTTCAATGAAACATTGGCCGACTTCTCCAAACTACATGAAGAGCGGCTCAACACCGCCCGCAAAGAATTGGAAGCATCAATAGTAGCCTTGCAACGGCAACTAGGTAAAACCCGCGGCGACTGGCTGCTGGCCGATGCCGAATATCTGTTGACCGTTGCCAATCAGCGTTTGCATCTAGTCGGCGACGTCACCACCACCCGCGAAGCGTTGGAAGCTGCCGATCAAAGGCTTAGAGAAAGTGGCGACGCGGCGGTATTTAAAGTCCGCGAGCAAATTGCCAAGGAAATTGCCTTGTTAAACGGCGCCACCGTGCCGGATATCGTCGGCATCTACAGCGGCATTCAACATTTACAGGATGCCGTAGAAAGCTTATCGGTGTTTCTGCCGCATGCCGGCAAGCAACCGGAAAAGCCTGAACCCAACAGCGACCTGTCCGAACATGGTCATGAAATTTTAAGCACTGTAGCCAAACAACTGGAAGGCTACGTGGTGCTGCGTCACACCGAGCAACCGGTCAACGCTATCCTCACTCCGGAGGAAGCACACTTTATCAAGCAGCAGTTGAAGGTCAGGCTGGAAATGATCGAAATTGCCCTGGTACAACAAAACGACACCTTGTTTTCCAGCAGCATCGCCGACGCTAAACAGTGGCTGAAGAAAAATTTTGCGGAAAACCAACAAACCGATAAATTCCTCGCCGAACTCGACAAACTTGCCAGTGTGCAAATCCGCAGCCAATATCCGGATGTTAGCGGTTCGTTGAAACTGTTGAAAGACATCAGTAAATTGCGTATCGAATCCGATAAAGCCGTGCTGAATAATCCGCCAGCGGAAACAGCCGCACCGGCAAATCCCACTGCCGGTCAGCAATAAGCGAGTGGCATTATGAAAAATCTCATGTATTTTCTCGGCTCCTTGCTTTGCGCCATTCTGGTGGCGTTTTTGCTGCATAGCTGGCTGGTCAAACAAAACGATCCCGGTTATGTGTTGATCGGTTTCGGCCACTGGTCGTTGGAAACCTCTTTGACCGTGTTTGCGGTAGCGCAAGTGATCGGCTTTTTCGTTCTCTACAATTTTTTCCGCTTGATGGGTGTGTTGATTCGCATGCCCAACCAATTTGCCAAGCGCCGCCGCAATATTCGTTTCAATCGTTCACAGGAAGCCCTGGTGGCCGGCTTATTCGACGCAGCAGACGGTAATTGGGAGCGCGCGGAGAAAGTGCTGATCAAGCATGCCGCACATAGCGGTGCACCATTACTGCATTATTTGACTGCCGCCAGAGCGGCGCAATCGCGCGGCGCACTGGACAAGCGCGACGAATATTTGCAAAAAGCCAGCGAACAATCCTCGGACACCAATATGACCGTTGGCTTGACCCAAGCCGAATTGCATCTCTCTGAAAAACAATTCGAGCAAGCCTTGGAAACACTGGGCAAATTGCACTCGATCAATCCCGGCCATGCCCGGGTTTTGAAAATGATGCATCAGGCGTATCAACATTTGGGCGACTGGGAAGGCTTGAGCAAGATATTGCCCTCGCTACAACAGCATAAAGTGTTGATGGAAACCGAAGTTAAATTGCTGGAAACGGAAACCTTTAGCCGCTTGCTGAAACAGACCATCGCCCAGGGTGACCGCCAAGCGATCCAAACCTGCTGGGAAGGCATCCCCGATCACATCAAAGCGCTGCCCGGTATCGCCAATATCTATTTTGCGGCGATGATTGCCGCCGGCGCCGGCAGTAGCGTCGAATCGGCGATGCTCAAGCAATTGGGCCGGCATTGGGACGACACCTTGCTGGTGTTGGTTTCGAACATTGAAGCCGAAGATAAAGCCAAGCAATTGCAATCGATTGAACAATGGCTGGCGGTTTACCCCAGCAATGCAGTGTTGTTAAGAGTGCTGGGTAAGCTGGCTCTGAAAGCCGAGCAAATGGAGAAAGCCGAACAATATTTGTTGAAAAGCCTGAATACTGAAGCGTCGGTGGCGACCTACCAATTACTGGGCGAATTATTGTTTAGCAAAGGCGACAAGGATCAAGCCTGCGATTACTTCAAACGCGGCATGGAGTTGGCATCAGCCGAGCTAATCAGCGGTGTAGAATCCATTCGCGCAGTTTAAATACCGTTCGCAACGAGTCTGTCAAGGGCACACCAGCCAGGGCTTAGACGAGCTCATCCTGAAGGAATACCAGCGATAAGCAAGGCCGAGTTAATAGTCCAAATCCCGAATAACCTCGGCATCGGCGTATTCGCTTTTGATAATCAAAATTTCCGGCAAATTCCTTTTTAACAGCGGCGCTAATTTAGGGTCGAAATGTTTGCCGGACTCGGACGCGATATAGGTCAAAGTATCCTCCACAGTCCAGGCCGGCTTATACGGACGTTGCGACGTCAGTGCGTCGAACACATCGGCGAGCGCGCAAATCCTGCCGGCAATAGATATATCTTCTTCTCTCAAGCCATTCGGATAGCCGGTACCGTCCCACTTTTCATGGTGATGTTGAGCAATCGTGCGCGCAGCGCGCATCAATTCGGTCGGTGAGCCGGATAAAATATTTGCGCCCATTTGCACATGGGTCTGCATGATCCGCCATTCTTCGGGGTCCAGCTTGCCGGTTTTTAACAGAATCCGGTCTGGAATACCGATCTTGCCTATATCGTGCATCGGTGCCGCATTCAGAATAATTTCCGCATCCTGCTCAGTTAAACCATAAGCCAAAGCCAACAACTGCGCATATTTACTCATGCGAATAATATGGTTGCCGGTTTCGTTATCCCGATATTCGGCGGCCAGCCCCAGTCTGCGTATGACTTCCTGGCGAGTACGATACAACTCGTCGGTTCTAGATTTAACCTGTTGTTCGAGCAGACGGTTTTGATCGCGAACCTGATTATGCATCAAGCGCACTTCCAGCAGATTGTGGATGCGGGTGACGGCTTCCAATTGATCGAAGGGCTTGGTCAAAAAATCCTTGGCGCCCAAACTTAACGCTCGCAAGCGGGTCTCCATGTCCGGTTGCGCACTGAGCACCAACACGGGTAAATAGTCGTCCCTAAAGCGCTGTTGCAGCTGCTCCATGACCTCGAAGCCGCTTAAATACGGCATGCGGATGTCCAATAAAAAGGCATCGAAACGAGTGGTATCGCACAGAGAAGTCACTTCGCGAGAATCGCAGGTCGATTGAATATTCCGATAACCCTGGCGCTGCAAAATTTTTTCCAACAATTTGACGTTAGCGGGTTCGTCGTCGACGATAAGAATGGCGGCTTGCAGAATATGCTGTTTTAAGTCCACGTTGCTGTTTTCAAAGGATCATCAAGTTGGGAGCGAAAACCTAGCAGTCCGGCGCGTACCGAGCCGTCCCTGCTGAGTGGGTTATTCGCGAAATTCTGAGTATAGACAAATTAGCTGAGTCTGCTTTTTACAAGCTGACGCAAGCATTCAATCTAACAGCCAAAAAGATTCCAGAAACAAAAATTACTTGGCCCAACGTCGAAGTATTCAACGACAGCGAATTGCCATACAGGAAATATCGTCTTGTGCTTCCCGGTTCAGCATATGCGCTTCCAAGGCCTGTTGTATCGCCGTCACTTCAGCACCGGGCGGTGCAGTCCTGAGAATTTGCAGTACGCGCTCCTGGCCGAATAAACCGCCGTCAGGATCCTGGGCATCGGTCAAGCCGTCAGAGTACATAAATAACTCGCAAGCCTCCCGCCAATGCCAGATTTCGCATGTATCGTCGAATTGCCGGTTGTCGAGAATGCCGGCAGAGGGGTGCGTGGAACGAAAAGCGTGAGCCGGATTGCCTTCGCCATCCAGCGCAAAAACATCGGGTAAGCCGCCATTCCACAACTCCACCGACTTTTTTTCGCTGTCTATCATGCCCAATGCCAATGCCACGAAACGGCCCGGCGGCATCTGACTGTAAAGCAGGCGATTAATCTCGCGAACGATAATAGAGACGGCCAGTCCTTTTTTGGTCATCGCCTGAAACGCTTGATTGACAATGACCGTCGGCAGCGCCGCCGCCAAACCATGGCCGGTCGAATCGGCGAGCATAAAGTAAATTTGTTGGTCGCTGACGCGTCTGGCGCAAATCAAATCGCCGCTAAAACGCTTGGCCGGCAATAACCAAAACTGCAAATGATCGTCTTTCAGATCGCTCTGTTTAATTAACCTCTCAAAAATGCTCTGTAAAAACTGCTGTTCCGCTTCATTTTCGTCGCGATAGGCTTTAAGTAACTGGGTATCGGCAATAATCAGATTTTGCATATCGATCACGCGTTGTACCGAGCCCAACTTAGCTGCAAGAATGGCCCGACTGAACGGTTTTTGCAGATAATCGTCAGCACCGGCTTGCAGCCCATCCAGGACGTTTTGGTCATCGGCTAACGCGCTGAGCACAAAAATCGGCACCCACTTGTCCTGGGTCAGCCCTCTAATCGCTTTGATAGCCTCCAGCCCGTCCATCACCGGCATCATAATATCCATCAGAATCAGGTCGGGATTAACGCTGGTCAGAGCTTGAACCGCCTGCTCCCCATTTTCGACCGAAATGACTTCATGCTGCATCCTGCTCAGTAATTTATCGAGCAATAACCTGTTTTCGTAGATATCGTCGACAACCAATATTTTCATTAGGATTTGTACCGTTCTACAAGCCAACCGGCAGTCTACCCTAGTTAAATAAGGTATCCCACATCGTATCCACTTTTTTGATCACGTCCTCACTCATTACAATCGGACGTCCCCACTCCCGGTTGGTTTCGCCTAGCCATTTGTTGGTAGCATCGAAACCGACCTTGGACCCCAAGCCAGACACCGGCGAAGCAAAGTCCAGATAATCTATAGGCGTATTTTCCAAAATCGTCAAATCCCGAGCCGGGTCCATCCGAGTGGTAATCGCCCAAATCACGTCCTGCCAATTGCGCACATCAACATCGTCATCCACTACGATGACAAATTTGGTGTACATAAACTGGCGCAAATACGACCAGGTGCCCAACATCACCCGTTTGGCGTGGCCGGCATATTGCTTCTTCATACTGATCACCGCCATCCGATAGGAACAACCTTCCGGCGGCAGGTAAAAATCCACAATTTCCGGAAACTGCTTTTGCAGGATAGGCACGAAGACTTCGTTTAACGCCACACCCAAAATAGCCGGTTCATCGGGCGGACGGCCGGTGTAGGTGCTGTGATAAATCGGCACCTGCCGTTGCGTAATACGTTCGATGGTGAATACCGGAAATTCGTCGACCTCGTTGTAGTAACCGGTGTGATCGCCATACGGGCCTTCCGGGGCGGTTTCGCCGGGATAGATAAAGCCCTCCAGGACAATTTCCGCGCTGGCCGGCACCTGCAAATCGTTGGATAGACATTTCACAACTTCAGTTTTACTGCCTCGCAGCAAACCGGCGAAGGCATACTCGGACAAAGAATCCGGCACCGGCGTGACCGACGCCAATATCGTCGCCGGGTCCGCTCCCAGCGCCACCGCCACCGGAAACGGCTTGCCCGGATGTGCCTGTTGCCATTCCTTAAAATCCAAGGCGCCGCCGCGATGTGCCAGCCAACGCATGATGACTTTATTTTTGGCTATGACTTGCTGGCGGTAAATCCCCAGATTCTGCCGGTCTTTATTCGGCCCTTTGGTAATCACCAGCGGCCAGGTAATCAACGGCGCGGCATCTTCCGGCCAACAGGTTTGAATCGGATAAACGCTTAAATCGACTTCATCACCAACCCGAATCACTTCCTGACAGGGCGCGGAACTGACTATTTTCGGGGCCATATTCAGCACTTGTTTGAACACGGGGAACTTTTCCAGCGCGTCTTTCATGCCTTTCGGCGGCTCCGGCTCTTTCAGATAGGCCAGTAACTCGCCGATACCGCGCAATTCGGAAACGTCTTTGGCGCCCATACCCATTGCCACCCGTTTTGGGGTCCCGAACAAGTTGCCAAGCACGGCAATGTTGGAGCCTTTCGGATTCTCGAACAGCAAAGCCGGCCCGCCCTGTTTCAATACCCGGTCGCATATCACCGTCATTTCCAACACCGGATCGACTTCCTGTTTGATGCGCTTCAGTTCGCCTTGTTTTTCCAGTTGTGCGATAAAGTCTCGTAAATCTCTATATTTCATGCATTATCCTTAAAAGGGGCCGAACTTCGTGCCATGGAGGTGCAAAATTAAAGCGGCAATCATACGCCGACATAAGCCTGGCGAGGAAGCCGAGAGCGGAAGTAAAACCAAACCAAGGCCCCGGTGATTAACGCCGCAAAACCTGCAACGGCGGCTGATTGACCACCTGGCGAACACCCCAGTAACCTGCCAGCCCCACCGTTATCGCCCCTATGGCTGGCAGTGCGCCCCACAAATAGTAGCCCGGACGGTAGTCGATATGCATCACGCGGATATACAGCGCATATAAAATCGCCTCGCTTGCCAATGCCGCCAAAACGCCAGCCAAGGTACCGAGCAAGCCAAACTCAATCACATGCGTGGCACGTAAAAAGCCGCGCCGCGCACCCAAGGTACGCATCAACGCACCTTCATAAATCCGTTGATCGAGTGTGGCGTAAACGGCAGCGAACAACACGGTAAAACCGGCCGCCAAGGCAAAATACAGCAACAGGTTGATGGCTTTGGTCAGCTGCGTCAGGATCATCTTGAACTGTTTCAGGATCTGGTCGACTTCCAATATCGTGATAGCCGGATATTTTTTCAGCAACGTATTCAGCAGAATTTTTTGATTGTCGGCCAAATAGAAACTGGTCATGTACATGGTCGGAAAATTGTCCAGTGTGCCGGGCGAAAAGATCATGTAAAAGTTAGGCCGCATCGTGTCCCACTGCACACTTCGAAGTTGGGATACCTTCGCGCTGAATTGCGCACTCCCCACGGTAAAGGTCAATTCATCGCCGACCTTGATCTTTAGGCTTTCCGCCAGTTTTTGCTCCACCGATACCAGTCCCGGCTGATCGGCTTGCCAAACACCGCCATCGGTGGCTTTGTTATCGTCCGGTAATTGTACCGCCCAGGTCAGACTCAACTCGCGTTGGGTAGCGCCTTCGCCCTGCGTATCTTTGCTGACCCTGCCTTGCACCGCTTCGTTATTGATCGTTACCAAGCGCCCGCGCACCACCGGATAAAACCGGCTGCTGGCGATTTGGGCTTGCTCTAATTCGTTTTGAAACGCCTGCTGGCGTTCCGGCAGGATATTCAAGGCAAAATGATTGGGCGCCTGTTCCGGCAATTGCTGTTGCCAGTTGTCGATCAAATCGCTGCGCACAGTGAAACTCAAGGCCATTGCAGTCAGCGTGATGCTGAAAGCCAATATTTGACTTATGCTGGCCTGGCTGTTCCTCAGCAATCCCTGCAAACCAAAACGCCAATTTAAGCCCATCTTCGGCAACAACTTGCGCGCCAGCAATAAAAAACTGTATATCGCCGCCCCTAAGCCGAATAATGCCAACGTCCCGACACCCAATATGAGCGAAGTCATTTTCGGGTCTTCGGTATAGCGCCAAATCAAGCTGCCGACAATCGCCAGCGCCAAACCGTAAATCAACCAACCGCTAGTAGGTAACGGTTCCAACTCGCGCCGCAAGACCCGCAAGGGCGAGACTTTTTGCAAGCGCAGCAACGGCGGTAAGGCAAAACCTAGCAATATTGCCAAACCAGTAATCAAGCCAAAAAACACTGCCAACCAACTGGGGCTGGCCAATTCTTGCGGCAACAAAGATTTTAACAGTTCGAATAAACCGAACTGCGCCAACCAGCCAAGGCCACAGCCGACGCCACTGGTCAGCAGGCCCAGCACCAAAAACTGCAAACCGTACAGCCAGACGATCTCCGCTTGTTTACACCCCAGGCAGCGCAGCAAGGCAGTGGCGTTGAAATGCCGCTCGGTATAACGGCGGGTGGCCATCGCAATCGCCACGCCGGCAATTAAAATCACCACGATACTGGACAGGCCCAGGTAACGCTCGGCGCGCTGCAATGCCGATCCCAATTCCGGGCGGTCCTCGTGTATATCCAGGATTTTTTGCGAACTGTTTAGTTGGGGTTTCAACCAAGTCTTAAAGGTAGCCAAGGCCTGCTCGTCGCCGCTGAACTGGAAGGCGTAACGCACATGACTGCCGGGTTGAATCACGCCGGTGGCGGCCAAGTCGGTTTGATTAATCATCACCCGTGGCGAAAAGCTGTAAAAGTCGCCGCGTTTGTCCGGCTCGTAACTCAACACCCGGCCAATGGTCAGCGCTTTTTCACCTACGGTCAGCGTGTCGCCAATTTTTAAATGCAAAGCAGGCAGAATGCGTTTGTCCACCCAAGCCGAGCCGGGTTCCGGGCCCTGGCTGACGACGGTTTCATCCTGCGACTCGGCATCGCTGGTTTTCAATTTCCCGCGCAGCGGGTAGCCGCTGCTGACGGATTTTACCGAGGCCAACAGCATTTCCTGGTTTTCCAGCAAAACGCTGGCAAACTCGCTGGTCTGCGAACGGGATAAGCCCAATTCGCCAGCCTTGGCTAGCCAAATTTCGTTGATAAGTGCCGGCGCGGCTACCACCAAATCGCCGGCTAAAAACTCAGCGGCTTGTACTGTCATGGTCCGATGCAAGCGGTCGGCGAATAGTGAAATGGCGGTGGAACTGCTGACGGCAATCAGCAAAGCCAGCAATAACAAGGTCAACTCTCCGGAACGGCTGTCGCGCCACAACAGTTTCAGCGCCAGGTTGACGCGTTTCATACCATGCTCCCGGCATCCAGGCGGATAGTCCGCTGACAACGAGCGGCCAAAGACATGTCGTGAGTCACCAAAATCAGAGTGGTATGCTGTTCTTGATTAAGCTCGAATAGCAGATCGATGATGTGAGCACCGGTTTTGCTGTCCAGATTGCCGGTCGGTTCGTCGGCAAACAGAATGGCCGGACGGGTGACAAAGGCCCGCGCCAAGGCCACCCGTTGTTGTTCGCCGCCGGACAACTGCTTGGGTGTATGAGTCAAGCGCTGCGACAAGCCTACTCTGTCCAGCAGAGCCCGGGCCGCCGAAGCTGCTTGAGGGTGGCCACTGAGCTCCAGCGGCAGCATCACGTTTTCCAGCGCCGTCAAACCTGACAGCAGTTGAAACGACTGAAACACGAAACCGACCAGTTCGTTGCGTAACAAGGCGCGGCCGTCTTCGTCCAACTTGGTCAGATCGCGGCCACTGACGACCACTCGACCGGTACTGGGCGTATCCAGGCCGGCCAGTAAACTGAGCAAGGTGGATTTGCCGGAACCTGACTCGCCGACGATGGCCAGGCTCTCGCCCCGACTGATGATTAAATTCACCGCCGACAAGATGTGTAAAATGCCCTCGGAAGTTGGCACCGATTTGCCGAGTTGTTCGGTAACGATAATCGGGGAACTGGTCTTATCAATATGAGTATTTAACATGTATAGCGTGGTCCTTGCCGTAATTCTGGGTTTACTACCGATTAGCGCCATGGCGAAATCGATAGTGGTAGTGGGTGACAGTATTAGTGCCGGTTACGGCATCGAAGTTCAGCTGGGTTGGGTGGCTTTGTTGCAAAACAAGCTGACCGACCTGCATAGCGGTTATGTTATCAGTAACGAAAGCATCAGCGGCGATACTTCGGCCGGCGGCCTGGCGCGACTTGAGCAAATTTTATCCAGACATAAACCGGATATTGTGTTGGTGGAACTTGGGGCCAACGACGGTTTGCGCGGTTTATCGCCGGCGGAAATGAAAAATAATCTGACCGAAATCACCCGGCGCTCGCAAAACGTCGGCGCCAAAGTCATGCTGCTGGGGATGAAAATCCCGCCCAATTACGGCAAGCGTTATGTCGAGATGTTTTACGAGGTTTTTCCGCAGCTATCCGCGGAATTGAAGATTCCTTATGTGCCGTTTATCCTCGAAGAGGTGGCATTAAACCCGGAGATGATGCAGGCTGACGGCCTGCATCCGAATGAGTTGGCGCAACCGGTGATTGCCGAGAAAGTTTGGGGCTATTTGCAAGCGTTGCTAAAGTAAGTAACAAAGGAGAGTTGTTCTAGCTAGACCCTTTACTAACGCTACATTGCCATTTTTAGCTGTTAGCGTTATCAATGCTTTTCCATTGTCCTGACAAGTACAATTCCAGATTTTTCTTGAAAGGTTCTACTTTCTGATATTCCCAATAACCATATAGCTGGCCAAGATTATTGTAAAAGCTACGGATCATCACGATGAGCGGAACATACCAATACAAACCTGGCGCGCCTAAACCATCATCTTGTTGTTTTTTAATGACCGGAGCAATCAAGCTTATGTACATGAAAGCCAGCAAACCAAGTGTCGCCAGCCATGCCCAAGGAACAATAAATCCCAATAGAAAAGTCAACATCCAGAGGGCGTGATTACGCAAATGATAGAAAACAGCTTTTAAATCTGCTTTGCCTATTCGCCCGGTCCCGCGTCCGTACAAATAGTACTGCTTGGCGAGTTTTTTAAAATTAGGCCTAGGGCGCCACGACACCACAGCGTTTTGCGCCAACCCAACCCTGCATCCAAGTGCTTTGGCTCTCTGTGCGAACAACGTATCTTCCGCAGTGTAAAGCCATTCTGGGTAACCGCCTGTCGCGGCCCAGACACTTTTTCGAAACGCCGAATTTCTGCCATGAAACACTCGATGTTCTTCATCGACCGCATTCCCAGAGGTTGATAACGCCCCGGCAAAATATTCGAAGGGATTTATATGTTCGACCTTACGCACACCGGATACCGCGCCAAAATCAGGATTTTCCAGTAGTGGTTTTATCAACTCTTCCAGCCAAACGGGATCGGGGTGGCAACCGCCGTCGGTGACTGCGATAATGTCCGCGCTGGAACGCGCGATTGCCAGATTACGTCCGCGAGCAATGTTGACGCCTTTCTCGACAAAAAACTTTATGTTGGAATTTTGATCGGCGTATTGTTGTAGCAGCTCCAGAGTCCCGTCAGTAGAGCCCCCATCAACTATGACTATCTCATCAGCCCGACGAGTCTGAGTTAAGAAAGCGTCCAGCAGACTTTTAATACTGCCACGTTCGTTTAGAACCGTGGAGATGATGCTTACCGTTGTGTTTTGCATGATATTAAGATCGCCAAATTTGAACGCTACAGTTTTAGAAGCAGAGGATCAACATCATAGCGGATGGTCGAAATAATCGCCATCGATCCCGCTGCGGTACCAATTTTGCAAAATGTTATCGGCTAGCAGCGGCTGGCGATAGATCAGATAGCGATTGCCGCGTGACGGCACTGTCTCATAGCCAAGGCTGCGAAACAGACTGGTCAATGACGGCGAGGCGACTTCCAGACTGCCCCAGCTAATCCCGTTCTCTCGCCAATAGGCAAATAGATAATACAGCATCGTCTGTAAGGCAGGCTCGTCGTCCAAGGGATAAAACACATCGCGCAATACTGCCATGCTGATAGCATCCCCAAAACCTTGCTGATGCCAGATAGCATAGGCACGCAACTTGCCTGTAGCATCGCGCAGCGCGAAAAGTCTTAAAGGACAGGTAGGAAAATCGAATAAACGCCAGTTTAAATAACGGCTGCAGCGTTCCAGACATGATGTATAGCCCGCTTTGGCCCGCTCCCACAACTCGTCAAACTCAGTCTCGCAATGCAAAACCTCAGCAAATTTAAAACCGCCGCTATGCAATTTGACATTGCGTAAGCGCAAGTTGATGTCAAATAGGCTGCCCAACAAATTGCCCAAAAATTTGCCGGCGCGTTTCTGCCAAGAGCCGCGATAACCAACGCGCAAACGATAAAAATCGTTATCGCTGCCACCGATCTCCACAAAGCCGCATTTTTTAAAGGCTTTCTGCGTAATTACGCCGGCAGTGACAGTGCCGTTGAACCGGGCAAACTCGAGGCTGTGTTCGATCAGCTTGGTGGCTAAACCCTGCCCGCGAAACTGTTCATCGACGCAGGTATTGGAACCGAAAGCAATCGTTACGGATTCGCCGTTCAACCACCAGGGTTGCACGAACATGGCCCGGAAACCTGCCAAACGCCCATTGTGCCAAACCCCGACGCCGACGCACGGCAAGGCGTCCTGCCAAGGATTCTGCACGATACGGCGCTCGAACCATTGCTGGATATATTCGGGGTGTTGCTGAAACTCATCGAAATTGGCGACGGCAATCCGAATGCAATCCGGAATATCCGCCAGTTGGATAGGTCCATAAACAAAATGTTCGGCAACAGCGGACATAGGCTTTCTCGAAAAAATGCGGAAAATATTAGCGAGGCCTAAATATTGTTAGCGGAGGCATCACCGAAAATCGAAAACTATTATCGGTGCAAACTTGCTGTAATACCAAACTACAGCATAGTTTTAAAAGGATTGATGGGGCAAGGCTTGGGCAACACGCGGGCGCGACCCAAGTCCACACCATACCTGTAACAGCATTTACCGGAGTGGCTTAAACACCGATTTGGCATCAAGCAAATTGCTGCGTTTTTTCAAGCCCAGAATGCCCAGCATGCCGCTGAGAAAAAACCAGGCCGCGGTAGGCAAGGCAGCTTTCAATTCGGCTGTTTTGCTCTCATCCATCACTGGCTGGAATACAGTACCAAGCAAACCGAGAAAACCTGTTTGCGAAACAATGTCGCCAAGCCCTTCAATTTCTACCAAGGCTTGCTGAAATGTCGCTACTGCTCCAGTTTTGACCCGAGTAAACAGCGTCAACGCACAGTCCTGCAAGGGCTTATCTGCTGATGGATTTGATGACTGCTCCTGATAAGCGCTTGGCAAATCCGGCGTAACGGTTTTGAAGGATTCGAGCGGGTTTAGCGTGTTTGCGGTAGTCGCCGCTTGCGCCAGCTGAATCCCCCAAAACGATAGACCGATAAAAAATAATGCGGAAAGTAACGGCTTGTTTGTGTCCATATTAAAACCCCAGAATTAATCAATTAGTTAAGAGGTGAAGCCCTATTCACACAAACCGGACCAATTACGGAAGGCTGCGGCTCATGATATAGGCGTCCATGCATAGGAGAATAGCACTATGCGTGCCAATTGCAAGAGGCTGTTTTCTATCAATATTTCCCATTCACCCTTAAAACTTGTTGGCACAGCAACCACAAAAAGCCGATTAAATGCCGCTAACACAACAACTTAGCGGCTGGAAATTTCGTCAAAGCCTAAGCAGCAAATATCGCCGAATTAGCCGGTTTTTTTGACCGAACCCAGTAGCCGGCAATACCGCCACCACCCAAGCTAAAGGCTAATCTCGAATCAGCAAGCGGCGGTTTTCCTGTTGAAAGATAGCCATAAATTGTTAGAGTAGTAGGCAAGTTACTGAATACTACGACTCGGGAGCATCATGTTACGCAAAATACTGATCGCCAATCGCGGCGAAATTGCTGTCCGTATCATTCGGGCCTGCGCGGAAATGGGTATTCGTTCAGCAGCTATTTATTCGGAAGCCGATCGCTTTGCCTTACACGTCAAGAAGGCTGACGAATCCCATTACATCGGCAGTGAGCCGCTGGCCGGCTACTTGAACATCTATGGTTTAGTGGATCTAGCATTACGCACCGGCTGCGATGCCATCCATCCCGGCTATGGTTTTTTATCGGAAAACGCCCAATTTGCGCGTGCCTGCCAGGAACGCGGCTTGGTGTTTATCGGCCCTTCTGCGGAAGTCATTCAGCGTATGGGCGATAAAACCGAAGCCCGCAGCGCGATGATAGCGGCCGGCCTGCCGGTCACCCCCGGCTCGGACGGCAACCTGGACAGCGTCGAACACGCTTTGCAGGTCGCCGAGCAAATCGGTTATCCGATCATGCTAAAAGCCACCTCCGGCGGCGGTGGCCGCGGCATCCGGCGTTGCGATAATCCCAACGAGTTGCGGCAAAACTATCAGCGGGTGATTTCCGAAGCCACCAAGGCCTTCGGTAGCGCTGACGTGTTTTTGGAAAAATGCGTCGTTAACCCCATCCATATTGAGGTGCAAGTACTGGCCGATCACTTCGGCAACACCATCCATCTTTATGAGCGCGATTGCTCGGTACAGCGCCGCAACCAGAAATTGATCGAAATCGCTCCTTCACCGCAACTGGATGAAGCGCAACGCCAGTACCTGGGCGGTTTGGCGGTGATGGCGGCAAAAGCAGTGGGTTACACCAACGCCGGCACCGTGGAGTTTCTGCTGGACGCCAACGGTCGCTTCTATTTCATGGAAATGAACACCCGGGTACAAGTCGAGCACACCATCACCGAAACCATCACCGGCGTAGATATTGTTGAGGAACAAATCCGGGTTGCCGCCGGTTTACCGCTGCGCTTCAAGCAAGAAGAAATTGTTCGTCGCGGTTACGCGATTCAATTCCGCGTCAACGCCGAAGACCCTAAAAACAATTTCCTGCCCAGCTTCGGCCATATTTCCCGTTACTACGCCCCCGGCGGACCCGGCGTGCGCACCGACACGGCGATTTATACCGGCTACGAAGTACCGCCCTTTTACGATTCGATGCTGGCTAAAGTGATCGTTAGTGCGATGACTTGGGAGGACGCGATTAATCGCGGCGAGCGGGCCTTGAAAGATATGGGCTTGTTTGGGATCAAAACCACGATCCCCTATTACTTGAAAATTCTCGGTCATCCGGACTTTCGCCGCGGTCGGTTCAACACCGGCTTTGTCGAAGCTAATCCAGACCTAGTCAACTATTCCAACAAGCCGCGACCGGAAATTCTGGCTAGCGTGCTGGCGGCGGTTGTCGCCTCCCATACTGGCCTGTAAACCTAAGGAAACCCCAATGAGCAAAGTTTACGTAACCGACGTTATCCTCCGCGACGCCCACCAATCACTCATCGCCACTCGGATGCGCACCGAAGACATGCTGCCAGCCTGCGCCATGCTGGACGATATCGGCTATTGGTCTCTGGAATGCTGGGGCGGCGCCACCTTCGACGCCTGCTTGCGATTTTTAAAAGAAGATCCCTGGGAGCGACTGAGCAAGCTGAAAGCCGCTCTGCCTAATACCCGCCTGCAAATGCTGTTGCGCGGCCAGAACCTGCTGGGCTATCGGCATTATTCCGACGATGTGGTGCGTAAATTCGTCGAGACTGCGGCCCGCAACGGCATGGACGTGTTTCGTATCTTTGATGCGCTGAATGACATCCGCAACCTGGAAACCGCCATCGAAGCCACCAAAGCAGCCGGCAAGCACGCCCAAGGCACGATCTGTTACACCACCAGCCCGGTGCACGACATTGCCAGTTTCATCAAGTTGGGCAAAGGTTTGGCGGACTTGGGCTGCGACTCGATTGCGATCAAGGACATGGCCGGCCTGCTGACACCCTACATTGCCGGCGAACTGGTCAAAGCCCTGAAAGACGCCATCGATCTACCTTTGCATCTGCATTGCCATGCCACCGCCGGCTTGGCGGAAATGTGTCAGCTCAAGGCCATTGAGGCGGGCTGCGAACACGTCGATACTGCGCTATCTTCCTGGGCCGGCGGCACCAGCCATCCGCCTACCGAATCTTTGGTCACCGCCTTACGCGGCACCGAATACGACACTGGGCTGGATTTGGATAAACTGCAAGCGGTAAATCAATACTTTGCCGACGTGCGAAAAAAATACCGGCGTTTCGAGAGCGAATTTACCGGTATAGACACCCGAGTGCATATCTTCCAAGTGCCGGGCGGCATGATTTCCAACCTAGCCAATCAGCTGAAGGAACGCAACGCCTTGGACCGCATGGCCGAGGTGTACAAAGAAATCCCCGAAGTACGCAAAGACTTGGGCTATCCGCCTTTGGTCACGCCCACGTCACAAATCGTCGGCACCCAAGCGGTATTGAACGTGTTAACCGGCAAGCGCTACGAAACCATCAGCAACGAGGTGAAACGCTACCTGCACGGGGGTTATGGCAAGGCCCCGGCTCCCGTTAATCCGCAACTGCAAGCCAAAGCTGTCGGTAAAGAAGAAGTGATCGAATGCCGTCCGGCGGATTTACTCAAACCTGAGTTCGAACACCTGCGTAACGAAATCGCCCATTTGGCTACGAACGACGAAGATGTGTTGAGCTTTGCCATGTTCCCGGAAATTGGTAAACAATTTCTGGAACTACGCTCCACCGACAGCCTGGTCGCCGAACCATTGGAATTGGACGAAGCCCCCACACCCGGCGAAGTGAAAAAAGCCCCTACCGAGTTCAATGTCGCGCTGCACGGCGAGTCCTATCACGTCAAAGTCACCGGCGCCGGCCCGAAAAACCAGAGCTTGCGGCATTTTTATTTCACAGTGGACGGCATGCCGGAAGAAATCGTCATCGAAACCCTGGACGAAATCGTCCTGGACGGCGGCGCGCAAGGCGCGGTGCAAAGCGCCATCGCCAGCAAACGCCGCCGGCCCAGCCAGCCGGGCGATGTGGTGACCAGCATGCCGTGCAATATCATTGACGTCTTGGTCAAGGAAGGCCAGAAGGTCAATGCCGGGCAATCTTTGCTGGTCACCGAAGCAATGAAAATGGAAACCGAGATCACCGCACCGATAGCCGGCATAGTCAAGGCAATTTATGTTGCAAAAGGTGACGCGGTTAACCCTAATGAAGTGTTGGTGGAAATTAATTAGGAGAAAAGCCTAAAGGCGAAAGGTAAAATGACGCGTTTGCCATGACAATGGCTTTTATATATTTGCAGCTGTTTGCTTTGGCAAATGAATTCGCCACTACAATTATGTCGGCTGCCCGTCTTTTTAGATTTTCATCTTTCGCCTGATTACTTTGAATCCTAAACCCGTCACCGAAGAATCCATCCGCCACGCCGTCGAACTGTTGCGGCAAGGCCAATTGGTCGCCTTTCCGACCGAAACCGTATACGGACTGGGCGCCGATGCTTCCAACCCCGATGCGGTTGCCAAAATTTTTGCCGCGAAAGGTCGGCCGGCCGATCATCCCTTGATCGTGCATATCGCCAGCGCCGCGCAAATGCACGATTGGGCGGAAGCCGTGCCGGAGTCGGCACTTCGGCTGGCCGAACACTTCTGGCCCGGCCCACTGACGATGATCTTGAACAAAAAATCGACGGTACCATCTGCCGTTACCGGCGGTCAGGATACGGTAGGCTTGCGGGTGCCAGCCAATCCGGTTGCTTTACAACTATTACAGGCCTTCGGCGGCGGCATAGCAGCACCATCGGCCAATCGCTTCGGCCATATCAGCCCCACACAAGCAGAACATGTCGCCGAAGAACTAGGCGATCAAGTCGGTTGCATTCTGGATGGCGGCCCCTGCGCCGTGGGCGTGGAATCGACCATCATCGACCTCAGCGACGGCGTTCCCGCGATTCTCAGACCCGGCCGGATTACCCGCAGTCAACTTAAAGCCGTGCTGCAAACCGATGTGCGCCTGTCGGCGCAGAGCAAGATCCGCGCGCCCGGCATGATGGCGGTGCATTACGCGCCCAATACCATGGCCTTGCTGTGCCCGGCCGATACCCTAATCACGATGACAGACGATTTGTGCGCACAAGGCAAACACATCGGCATCCTGGCGTTCAGTGCCGAAATCGCGGAGATTCCCTGCCTGCATTTGCTGAGATTACCGGCCGATGCCGAACTTTACGAACCGGCTTTGTACAGCTCGCTACGTGCCCTGGATAACCTGCAACTGGATACCATCCTGATCGAACAGCCGCCCGACAACGAAGCCTGGGCAGCCGTCAACGACCGCCTGAACAAAGCCACAGTTTGAGATGACCGACGAGGAATGGCTGCGCCATGCCATCCGCCTGGCGCAGCGCGCCGAAAGCCAAGGCGAAGTCCCGGTCGGCGCGGTGCTGGTGCACAACAACCGCTGCATCACCGAAGGCTGGAATCAACCGATCCAGAACAACGACCCCACCGCCCACGCCGAAATCGTCGCCCTGCGCAAAGCCGGCCAAGCCTTAAACAACTACCGATTGATAGACACCACCCTGTATGTGACGCTGGAGCCCTGCGTGATGTGCATGGGTGCCATAGCCCACGCCCGCATCAAGCGTCTGGTATTCGGCGCCTACGATCCCAAGCGCGGCGCAGTCTGCCACGCGTTGCAACTCAGCGATGCCGCGTTTTTAAATCATAGCGTGGAGTGGACGGGGGGAATTCTGGAGGCGGATTGCGCGGAACTGCTCAGCGATTTTTTCAAAGCCAAACGCAATCAGTCGAAAGGTCGATAACACATCCGACCCGGACAATTTGTTCAATTTACCGCTCTGCTATCGTTGCAAATAGCTGCCTGCCGATTGCCTGGATCCGCTTGCAGTTATTGATGCGTTAAATACTCTAATAACAACCCTCTTAAATCTGTAATTACTTGGTGAGCCGGCTTTTTAATTGATATGTACTAGCCGAAATCACGGCGGTAAGTGTCGGAACCTCTGAATTCGACAGCGGTGTTACTTAATTCGCACCGATTCTGCATGTTTATCCTCTGGCTCTTCGACTAGGTTTTCTAAATGCCGAT
The DNA here is from genome assembly GCF_000365425.1 of Methylomonas sp. MK1. Lineage (NCBI taxonomy): Bacteria > Pseudomonadati > Pseudomonadota > Gammaproteobacteria > Methylococcales > Methylococcaceae > Methylomonas > Methylomonas sp. MK1. The sequence continues at coordinate 67,861 of NZ_AQOV01000002.1, read as the reverse complement.
GAAACATAAAACGTTGTAGCGTACCGGTATACGTAACACCCGAATGGTAATCGTAAAGCTCCACTTCAGCCTCGTCCTCGGTTTGTAATTGCGCTTTTAGCTTGGCGCTTTCATGATGTTCCGCGATAGCAGCGCTGGTTAACCCCATACTCAAAAATGCAAATATGACCAGTTTTATGGTGTTGTTAACTCTTTTCATAATGATCACTCCTGTCCAGTAGCAAACGATCCAGGCTTTTTCGAGACTTTGCGAATTGGCTATAGTTCCTAAATCCACTGTCGATTATTAACCCGGCCCTTAAATACCGTTCGCCTTAATGCCCTTGCCTGTCGAATGGCACACCAGCCAGGGCTTATCGGGGAGTCGCTATTTTTGCCGAAAGATTTTTTCGAGCTTCCCAGCAGGAAAAAATCGGCAAAAACTACGCGACCGCTTATGCCTGCGGCGCCCCGATTCGTCCGCGTCACCTCGTTCCGACCCAACAAGGGGTCGAAACTTAGGCTCTCGCATGACTTAACGCCGTGTCGCGATGCCTTGCAGGTTTTCTCCGCTTCGCTGCGAAAACCCGCCCGGCGCTACGGCTATCGGGGACTAAAAATCTTCACTTCGCTAACGCTCCGTTTCCAAGATTTTCAGCGGACGAGCTCAGCCAGAACTGAATAATACTGATAGATAGGGCCGGGTGAATAAAAGCACGCGCACCGACTCGCTTGAAATTTGATAAACGCGCTCCCATTTTGCCGACGTAGCGGCTCAGTGGAATTGAATGTCCAGCAGTGCCGCCATTTAAAATAGCTTTGATCAGTTCGCACGATTCTGGGTAGGAACCAACAAACCGGAGGCCGACATGCAACATCCCCACCATCCCCATTCGCCCGATATATTCATTAAACGCGTATTCGCCGTCGGCGCAGTGGCGGCTGTGCTGATATTGCTTTGGCATTGGCAGCCGAGGGCACCGGCGACCGAATCCACCCCGGTCAGAACCGTCGCCGCGCGCGGTGACTTGGCGGCGGACGAAAAAAGCACCATCGAATTGTTCGAAAAATCCCGCGACTCGGTGGTTTACATCAGTACCGCCGCGCTAGTGCGCAATGTCTGGACACGCGACGTGTTCTCGGTGCCGAAGGGTACCGGCTCCGGGTTTATCTGGGATGAAGCCGGCCACGTGGTGACCAACTTTCATGTCATTGCCGGTGCCAATGAAGCCACGGTAAAACTGGCCGACGGCCGCGATTACAAGGCCGCGCTGGTCGGTGCCAGCCAGGTGCATGATATTGCGGTGTTGAAAATCGGCGTCGGCTTCAAACGGCCGCCGCCGGTACCGGTCGGCACCAGCCGCGATCTGAAGGTCGGACAGAAAGTATTCGCGATTGGCAACCCATTTGGTTTGGACTGGACTTTAACCGGCGGCATCGTCTCCGCATTGGACCGCTCGCTGGGCGGCCAGGATGGGCCGGCAGTCGAGCACTTGATCCAAACTGACGCAGCCATTAATCCGGGCAACTCCGGTGGTCCGCTGTTGGATTCCGCCGGCCGCCTGATCGGCATCAATACTGCCATCTACAGCCCGAGCGGCGCTTCGGCCGGCATCGGTTTCGCGGTGCCAGTGGATACGGTGATGCGGGTGGTGCCGGAATTGATCAAGCAAGGCAAATATATCCGCCCGGCTTTAGGTATCGAAATAGATCAACAAATGAACGAACAGTTGGCCGCCTTGACTGGCAAGACCGGTGTCGCGGTGTTGCGGGTACAGCCCGGTTCTGCGGCTGAAAAAGCCGGCTTGCAGGGTGTGAAAATTTCGGCGAGCGGCGTGATCCCTGGCGACATCATCGTCGCGATCAACGGCAAGGAAGTCGATTCGCTATCCAAACTGTTCGCCCGCCTGGACGACCAGAAGGTTGGCGATGTCGTCAAAGTCCAAGTATTCAATAACGGCAAGACCCGGGAAGTCGAAGTAACCTTGCAACCGGGGAATTGATTTATTCCGCTGCATACCAGCCGATCTCGCCATTTCGGGATCGGCTGGTATGCTCGGAAACTAAATTCTTCAAGCAGACCAAGCCATGCCGACCGCCAAATCACCCCGGCTGAACCCAAACAAATTGCTGCTCAGCAAATGGACCGCCGTTGCCCCGCAAAACAAGGAAAAACACTTTATCGTCAGCAAATTGCTGTTGCCAGACGATCCTGACGCGCCGCTGGAAATGATCGAGCTGGAGGCGGTATTTAGCAAACGGGTGCAAATCATGCCGTGGCGGGATTTGCGCGACTCCAGCATTTGGCGCCAGGGCTGGCTTTGAGCGATGAGCTACAACCTGGTCTGGTTCAAGCGCGATCTGCGGGTGCACGACCATGCACCGCTGCTGCACGCCAGCCGCAACGGTCCGGTGCTGTGCGTGTTTATCATCGAACCCAGCCTGTGGGCGGCAGCCGATGCGGCTACGCAACACTATCTATTTTTACGGGAAAGCCTGCTTGATTTGGATATAGCCTTGCGCAAACGCGGCGGCGGCTTGTGTATCGAGATAGGCGAAGCAGTGGACGTGTTGGACCGGCTTTGGCACGAAGCGCCCTTCAAGACACTGTATTCGTATCAGGAAACCGGCAACTGGCTGAGCTTTCAGCGCGACTTGGCCGTGCAACGCTGGTGCCGGTCGCACGGCTTAAAGTGGCATGAGTTTGCGCAATTCGGTGTGGTGCGGCGCTTGCAAAATCGAGACTTGTGGAAAGCGCATTGGGAAGCGCTGATGGCGGAACCCTGCCTAGATCCTCCCTCTTGTGATTGGATAGCAGCACCTCAACCGCCGATCTTGCCCGATCCGCAAGCTCTGGGCTTAATCCAGCCCGACCCGCCGCAGCGCCAAATAGGCGGTCGCCGCCAAGGCATCGAAACCTTGCGCGACTTTCTGTTCGACCGTTGCGGTGCTTACCGCGGCGGCATCTCTTCGCCATTGTCGGCACCGACGGCCTGTTCGCGGCTATCGCCTTACCTGGCCTTTGGATGTTTGAGTTTGCGTGAAGTGGTACACGCCACCCGTCGCCAGCTTGATGTTCTGCCTAGCAATGACGTCCGTCGTGTCGGTTTGACCGCCTTCGTCAGCCGCTTGTATTGGCATTGCCACTTCATGCAAAAGCTGGAAAGCGAGCCGGAACTGGAATTTACCAATCTGCATCGCGGCTATGACGGTTTGCGCGAAGCGGACTGGAACCCGGCGCATTTTCAGGCCTTAACCTCAGGCCAAACCGGTTGGCCGCTGGTCGATGCTTGCGTCGCAATGCTTAACCAGACCGGCTGGCTGAATTTCCGGATGCGCGCCATGATAGTGTCGGTAGCCAGTTACCCACTTTGGTTGCACTGGCAGCCGGTCGGCACGTGGCTGGCGCAGCAGTTTCTGGATTACGAACCGGGCATCCACTGGAGCCAGATGCAAATGCAAGCCGGCACCACCGGCATCAACACCACGCGGGTGTATAACCCAATCAAACAGGCCCGCGACCATGATCCGCAAGGTCACTTTGTTAGACATTGGCTGCCGGCCTTACGCCGGGTACCCAAAGAATGGCTATTTGAACCGTGGCGCATGCCTGTAAAACTGCAACAGCAATGCGGCGTAATCGTCGGTGTCGATATTGCCGAACCGCTGGTCGATCTTGAATGCGCCACCCGGCAGGCCAAAGCCCGTCTTTACCAAGTACGCGGCCGCGCCGAAGTCAAAGCCGCCAAGGCCGCAATCGTTGAAAAGCACGGCTCGCGTAAACAGCTCACACGCCGCCGAAAAACCAAAGTCGCGGCCGGCGACTGGGTCCAAACCCAGCTGGAGTTTTGATGCATCAAAAAGCCCTGTTACCCGCCAAGACCTGTGTAGTCTGCGGCCGGCCCTTCGTTTGGCGTAAAAAATGGGCCAGGAATTGGGATGCCGTGAAATATTGCTCGGAGCGTTGCCGCCGGCAGCGGATCACGGCAGCGACAGCATGACCACCCTACGTCTTATTCTGGGCGACCAGCTAAACCCACTCCACAGCTGGTTTAAGCAAACCGATAACAAGGTGGTGTACACACTGATGGAAATCCGCCAGGAAACCGATTATGTGCTGCACCATGCGCAAAAAATCATCGGTATTTTCGCGGCAATGCGCGATTTTGCTGAGTGTTTGACCGCCCAAGGCCATCGGGTGCATTACCTGACAATCGACGATAGCGATAATCGGCAATCGCTGACTACCAATCTGGATCACTTGATCGAGCTCTATCAGGTGCAACATTTTGCATACCAGCTACCTGACGAATGGCGACTAGATCAGCAATTGAGCAACTATTGCCAAAACTTGGCTATCAGCAGCCAAGCTTACGACAGCGAACATTTCTACAGCCAACGGCACGAAGCGGCACAACTGTTCGGCGCAAAAGCGCGTTGGCTGATGGAAATGTTCTATCGGCGCATGCGGGTTAAACATGGCGTGTTGCTGGAAGACAATCAACGCCCGATAGGCGGGCAATGGAATTTCGACCGCGACAACCGCAAGACTTGGCCCGGCGCGCCGGCTGTGCCTGTTGATACTCGGCCGCGCCACAATCACGCCAAACTTTGGCAGGACATCCGCACGGCTGGCGTGAACAGTTTCGGCACCGCCGATGCCGGCAATTTTCGCTGGCCGCTAAATCGTGCAGAAGCCTTGCAGCAACTCGAAGCCTTCATCGCCGATGGCCTGCCACAGTTCGGCGATTTTCAGGACGCGATGAGCCGGCGCAGCTGGCGGCTGTTTCATTCGCTACTATCGTTTGCCTTGAATACCAAAATGCTCAATCCGCGTGAAGTGGTGGAACGGGCCGAACACGCGTATCGCCAAGGCCACGCGCCGCTGGCGGCCGTCGAAGGCTTTATCCGACAGATTCTCGGTTGGCGCGAGTATGTGCGCGGCGTGTATTGGGCAAAGATGCCGCAGTACGCCGCGCACAATTATTTCGGTCATGACCGCCCTTTGCCCTCCTGGTTCTGGACCGGCGAAACCCGAATGAATTGCCTGGCTGCCGCCATTGGCCAATCCTTGCAGTACGCCTATGCCCACCACATCCAGCGCTTGATGGTGATCGGCAATTTCGCTCTGTTGGCAGGCTTGGCGCCCGACGCGGTGCATCGCTGGTATCTGGGGGTGTATATCGACGCCTTCGAATGGGTGGAATTGCCTAACACGCTGGGCATGAGCCAGTTCGCCGACGGCGGTGTGTTGGCGACTAAACCTTATGTGTCCAGCGCGGCTTACATCGACCGGATGAGCGATTACTGCAAGGGCTGCCACTACGACAAAAAAGCCCGTACCGGCGATCGCGCCTGCCCGTTCAATGCTCTGTATTGGCATTTCTTCATTCGTCATCGCGCTAAGCTAAACCACAATCCGCGCCTGAGTATGGTCTATCGCAATCTGGATCGGTTTGCGGCGACTGAGGTCGATGCGATAGCCCGGCGTGCGGAAACGGTTTTAGCGGATTTGGAGAGGCTTTGAAAACATCGACAGAAAAATCGCCTTCTCCCTCCGGGAGAAGGCTAGGATGAGGGGAATAAAAACTATCAATGTTCGTCCGAATTCGCTGCGTTGATCAAACCAGCTGCATACTGTTTTTGTATACTTACCGAATACTTGGATTTATGAATTTAACAATTAAACTGGCCAATCCGCAGGGAAAAGGAAGCGTCGCGATATTAGATAGTTTGCAGCAAGCCAAAAAGCAGCTGATCGCACCCGCCAAAAACATTCAGCAAATTACTAACGATTTATTTACCTCGTTGTTTGTTTTAAATAGCCAAATTCGTTTTAAACCGACCACGGGACAAGCGTATTGGCTGTATTTTAAGGATGGCCAATACCGCCTATCGTTGATTGCGCCGGAACAATGGGCGCCAAGCCAATCCGGCCGTTTCATAGGCACCTGCGAATTACAGTCGGATTTAACCTGGACCTTGGCGTTATCCGACGCTTGCGCCAACGATGACGCTTTTATCCAAGAGATAGCAAATCGCCGTCTGCAACTTGAACAGAAAATGCAACAGGCCGAAAAAATCGACGACCTATTGCCGGTATATCTGGAAACCCTGCCGTATTACTCCCGAGTATTAGCAACGGCGCTGGCCTATTCGCTGAAGCAATCCATGCAAAAATCGGGTATTTTGGGTTTGAGTTTTCGGCAAGCGGAGACGTTACTGATAAACCGTAGCGATCAATCAGTGTAGCGGGCAGTTCTACCAAAATACTCTGCGTGAACAGAATGAAAGCCGGCGGCGGGCTTCGGCCAACCCCTGCAGATGCGCCAAACCGTGCCAATCAGGGTGAATATACAGATCGCCGCTGTCACCAATGTAAATCGCCAATAATTCAGGACGGACTCCTCCGCTCGCTGTCGGTAATCGTACTCGGCGCGCTGAATCGCGGCCGAGTGACGTCGCGCATCAGCAGCATATCCCGGAGCCGGTTCGAAGCGCCGGGGTAAAAACCGGTCTGCTCGGCAAAATCCGCCGGATTGCGAAACGTGCCGAACAGGATGTCAAATAACGGCAGGTCGGAATAATTGCCGGCGTGCAGCCCATGCTGATGGTGCACGGAATGGCTTTCCGGCCGTTGCAACAGGTAGCCCAACCAGCACGGCGTTTTGACGTTGGTGTGCTGAAACACGCTGCAAAACGTCGTCGCATATAGCACCCAGGTTGCGGCTTGCGGCGTAATGCCGATCAGCAAGGTCAACGTCAAACTGGACAAGACCGTCCAGCCCAGCATGTCGAGCGGACTGAACCAGAACGCGCCGTAACTGTCCAGCCGCTCGGCGCTGTGATGCCATTGATGAAAACTACGCCACAAGCCGTTCGACGCATGCATGCCCCGATGCCACAGGTAAACGCCAAACTCGTACAGCAATAGTCCGGCCAACGCACCGTAAACATCGCCGAGGCCGGTCAGATCGAACCGCTGATGCGGCAACAGGTATTCATTCCACAGCAGCGGCAGATAAGACGATAATAACCAGTAGCAGACGAACGCGGCGATACCGCGCCAGCGCCAACCTGGCACGGTCGGTAACGGCCGCGCCGGTAGCAAGGCTTCCCAGGCTATCAGCAGCGCGTACAGCGCAAACAGGGTTAGCGAAATCGGGTCCAGCAATAATTCGATAGGGGTAGGCATGGCGACACACTCGATTGATTCCAATACAGGCGATACCTTAGCCCAAGCCGACGCACCAGGCCATCGCCAAATCGGCGCGAAAACCGACGAATCGGCCATTGCGCCCATACCGGTGGCGATTCTGGTTTTTCCGGCCGCTAGTGCATCGGTGATTTTCGGTTTGTACGATTTATTACTGTCGGTAGGTCGAGACTGGCCGTTAATCGTCAGCGGTCAAGCCGGCCTGCAAGCCATCCGGCCGCTGCTGGTGGCCGCCGACTCAGGCCCGCTAACTGTCTGCAACGGCGTTCCAGTGTCGATCGATTACGCGCTGGCCGATTGCCCGCCGGTGGCAGTGGTGTGCGTGCCGGAAGTCAACATTCCGCCCAGCGAGCCGATGGCCGGCTTGTTCGACCGGGAAATTGCCTGGCTGACACAGCGCTATCAAGCCGGCGCGACCTTAGCCGCTTCCTGCTCCGGGGCGATGCTGCTGGCGGAAGCCGGTTTGCTGGACGGCCACGATGCCACCACCCACTGGGCCTATTGCGCGACATTGCGGCAACGCTTTCCCAAGGTCAACGTGCACAGCCAGCGTTCGCTGGTGTGTTCCGGCGACGATCAGCGCCTGATCATGGCCGGCGGCGGTACTTCCTGGTTGGATCTGACCTTGTTTCTGATAGCCCGGCTGGTGTCGGTGGAAGCAGCGATGCAGGTCGCCAGACTAAATCTGATCGACTGGCACCAAATCGGCCAACAACCTTATGCCCGGTTGGCGCAGACTCGCCAGGTCGAGGATGCGCTTATCGCCCGTTGTCAGGTTTGGATTGCAGAACACTACCGTAGCCCTGCGCCGGTTACGGCGATGGCCCGGCTCAGCGGCCTCGGCGAGCGCAGCCTGAACCGTCGCTTCAAAGCCGCGACCGGCTTGTCGCCGTTGGAATATGTACATACGCTACGTCTGGAAGAAGCCAAGCAGATGCTGGAAGCCGGCGACCAGCCGGTCGAAACCATCGCCCGCGATGTCGGCTACGAAGATGCCGGTTTCTTCAACCGGCTGTTTCAACGCCAGGTCAAACTGACGCCGGCCCAGTACCGCAAGCGCTTTCGCGGTTTGCGGCTGTCGTTGGACGGGCCGGCTCGAGGGTAAATCCAAGCCGGCCCGGCACAAATTATTCGGCGTCCTGTACGAAACGGGGCAGACTGAATTTTTTGCGGTAATCCCCAGGCGCCACACCGGCGATGCGTTTGAACAAACGGCGGAACGAAGCTGAGTCTTCGTAGCCGACCAGCCAGCTAATCTGTTCGACCGTGGCGTCGCTTCTTTCCAGGCGGCGTTTGGCATCTTCGATGCGCAACTGCTGCACGTATTCGATCGGCGAATAGCCGGTGGCCTGGCTGAAACGGCGTTTGAAACTGCGTTCCGGAATCCCGGCCCGCTTTACCAGTGCCGCGACCGGCGCGGCGACCGCAAAATACCGCGCCAGCCAACTTTGCGCGTCTTTCACCACGGCGTCTTGATGGTCGGCGGGTTGTTCGAACACCAAGTACGGCGTTTGACCGTCGCGATGCCATTCCAGTGCGAAAAACTTACAGAAAGCTTGCGCGGTGGCGGGGCCGGCGAAGCGCGCGACCAGGTAAAGCACCAGATCGTGCCAGGACGCGGAGGCGCCGGACATGACGAACTGCTCGCGGTCTCCGGCAATCACCAACATTTTCTCCAGGCGTAGCGACACTTGTGGGAAGTTTTGCCGAAAGGTCGGCGCAAAAGCCCAATGCACCGTCGCCGGCTTGCCGTCCAGCAAGCCGGTTTCCGCCATCAATAACACGCCCGAGCAGGCCGAACACAAGATCGCACCCCGCGCATGCATCGCCCGCAGCCATGCCACGGCTTCGGGATAACGCCCGCTGTTCCAGATGGCTTCCGGGACCGCAACCGACGGAATTATCACCACGTCGCTGGCGCGAAGCTCCTCGAACGTGCGGTGCGGCTGAAGCGTCAAGCCACTGGCGGTGCGAAAGGCGTCGCGGGAAGGGCCGACGATATCGACTTAAAACGGCGAGGTTTCGGGAACTACATCGTCATAGCCGCTCAACATCGAAAAGGCGTTCAAGACATCATAAATCCCGCTGAGTGTCGAAAACATAGCATCGGGGATCGCAACGATACTGACGTGAATCTTGGCCATGGTTAAAACCTCGTGCCGGGAGCATACCCTGGCATAAATGAACCGAACTTGGTCATTTTGACACTCGCCCGGTGAAGTTAGAAGCCGCAAACTATGGTCACCACTTTTTACCCGATTAATAGGAGGACAGATGGCCGCTTCTGCGCAGCAACCCGATCCGGAACAATTACAACACTTTCTTGACCGCGCGGTCGGCGATCTGGCCGCCTCGTACGGCGGCGTGATGGTCAGCCTCGGCCACCGGCTGGGGCTGTACCAGGCCATGGCCAACGCGGGACCGTTGAGTCCGCAACAACTCGCCCGAAACGCCGGTTGTGCCGAGCGCTACGTCCGCGAATGGCTCAACAGCCAAGCCGCCGCCGGCTATGTCCTGTACCATCCGGCCAGCCAAAGCTACGAACTGACACCGGAACAAGCCTTGGTTTTGGCGGATGAGGACAGCCCGTTTTTCATGGCGCCGGCCTGGAATGTCGCCGCGTCGATGTGGTTGGACGAGGAGAAAACCCTGCATGCATTTAAGACCGGCAGCGGCGTCGGCTGGGGCGACCACCACGACAGGCTGTATTGCGGCGTTTCGGCGTTTTACCGCAATTATTACCAGGCGCACTTGGTATCGCAGTGGCTGCCTGCCTTGGCCGGTATCGAAGAACGCCTGCACGCCGGCGCCAATGTGGCCGACATTGGCTGCGGCCACGGCCATTCCACCTTGCAAATGGCTACTGCATTTCCGAAATCCCGATTTTACGGTTTCGATAGCCATGCCGGTTCGATCCAAGCTGCGCAACGGCATGCCGAGCGCCAGGGACGGGCTGAACAGGTGCGTTTCGAAGTCGCGCGTGCTCAGGCATACCCGAAGACCGGCTTCGACCTGATCTGCTTTTTCGATTGCTTGCACGACATGGGCGATCCGCTGGGCGCGGCTAAATATGCCGCCGAAGCCCTAGCTCCGGGCGGCACGGTGATGCTGGTGGAACCTTACGCCAACGACCGGGTGGAGGACAACCTGAATACCGTCGGCCGCCTGTTTTACGCCGCCTCCACGACGATTTGCTGCGCCCACTCGTTGTCAGAAGACGTAGGTCTGGCTCTGGGCGCACAAGCCGGCGAAGCGCGCTGGGCCGGCATCTTCCGCGAAGCCGGTTTCAACAGTCTGCGCCGGGCAGCGGAAACGCCGTTCAACCTGATTTTGGAGGCCAAAGTGTAGCAAGTTGCCCGATGAGATGAGTCAGTCCTATCGACAGCGAACCGATCATGGTCAACCTTGCCCAGCCACGCAACGGCGTAACCGGTCGCGTGCCGCCAGTCCGTGTTGCCATTCGAGATGAATTACGGATTTCCCGTCGATAGCAATATCGAAGGATTGCTGGTCCGTCATGTTATCCAATAGCGCTTGTATGGTCGGCACCGCCAGCGCAATAGCGCCGACCTTGCCGTTTGGCGAGGCATAGTTAAAGGCGGTTACCGTTTGCGGCTGGCCGTCCGCTTGATCCAGCGTCACTTTGATGGTGCCGACCGCTTGGGGGCTGGGAATATCCGGTCCCCAAAAAGTCATCAGCGCGCCTTTGTAGTCGCCATCCGGGCCCGACAGTACCAGAGCGCCCTTCAGGTTGGTATACAGCGCGCTGCAACCTTCGCCAGGACGCGGCGGCTGACCGTTTTGCTGATATTGCCACATGCCATTGCCCATGGCTTTAAGTTCCGGATCTTTGTTGAGCGCGGCATGTAAGCGGTCATAGCCCATGGACATTGCTTCCAGCACCGAACTCATCGCCCCGATACGCGTTTGCAGCGGATCGGCGCGCGGTGCCGGTGCTTCGGCATCTTCGGCGGATTCGTAGACGTTGTTAATATTCTCTTCGCAGACCGGCATCGCGGCGACGCCATGCGAACCGCCCGTGATGCCCAGCTGCACTTCGCCAGGCCCCGGCCCGTTGGGACAGATATAAGACGCCTGTGCGCCAGTTGGCAACCCGGCCATCAGCACCCAAACCAAAGGCCAACCGGTAATTATCTTTCGGGCAGCCAACTTGCGAACCAGATTTATTAGGGTCATGCATACTCCGTAAATTAAGAGAAATATCGTCTCTCCCGCGCCGGCTGGAGTCCAGTTATCACGGTGGATTCCGCTTTCGCGGAAATGACGGCTACAGGAAATTTAGGGCCGGTCTACTAGGCCACACCGCTCCCCGGCAATCGGGCATGACCCAGTTCGGCCATCGCCTGAAACACGTAAGCCAACAGCGGCTGGTCGATAAACGTACCGAAGAACAGATAAGGCTCTGCCTGATTGGCGGCTCGAATTTTGGCATGAGTTTCCGGGTTATCGCCGGCGTAGGCGCGGAACAAATCCAGCCAGGTCCGCGCCAGTTGCTGCATCCGCGAATCGTTCGGCGGCGTACCGTCTTCCAGATGTTGGCGTATGGAGGCAATCAGCGGCGGCCAGTCGTCGGCGTGCTTGCCGTAGTTCTCACGCATGAAGTCAAATTCATCCGGTGCGAGGTATTTTTCGTAGATCGTCAATTTGGTCTCGATGAACGCGCGCTGGATGTAAGTGACGAGTTCCGGCGTCACGCCGGTTTTAGCTTGTACCGACGGTTCGCCATACATCATCGCATTGAGTTTGACCAGCAACCGAGGGTCGCCTTGGGTGTCGCGCACCAGCATGCCTATCCATTGCCTTGCCAACGCTTGGGCCTCGGCACTCTCCGGCACGAGCCCGGCCCGCATAGCTTCGTGCACCGCTTGAACCAGTGCCGCCCATTCGCCGGCGGTGGAGGTTTCGTCTATATCCAGTAGCGGCAAGCGCTTTAAGTCGTTGGCGGAAAAATATTTATCGTACATGGTCATCATCTCCAGAGTTATTAGCCAATCGGCAAGCTCCGGCTCTTCTCCGCGCGTCAATTGCAGTTGCAGACCGGACAAGCGGTCGCGCAAGGCTTGGCTTTGCGCGATTTGCTGGTCCAGGGCTTCAATCTGCCGTTCGACGATAGTCGCGAGATTCAGTCCGGGGTTTGCCAAAATGTCTCCGATAGCGGCCAGCGACAAACCAAACCGCCGTAAGGCTTGAATTTGATGCAATCTGGAAATGTCGGCCCGGTTATACAACCGGTAGCCGCTATCGGAACGCGCGGAAGGCTTAAGCAAACCGATGCTGTCGTAGTGGTGTAAGGTACGGACCGTCAGTCCGCAACGTTTGGCGAGATCGCCCACTTTAAGCAACATGGATTAGCTCCTTCCTTATGCGTGCCGCTAGCATAGAGCGTGACGTTGCGTGAGGGTCAAGGGCCATGTTTAAGATAAATCGATTGGCGCTGGGTTAAGAAGGTTTTGATGGCTCGCGCCCTGGGCCTCAAGCCATCACATCCAGTTTCGGCGGCAAGGCCATGCCGTCGATACGTTTAACGTTGTTCAACACTTTTTCCAGAAAAGTGGTGTCTTCGTGACGGCTTTTCTGGAAGTCGATCATCCCCTCGATCTGGCCCAAATAATCTACCTTCAGGTCGCCGGCATCCGGTGCGGCGAATGGGTTGCTGGTGGAGATTGGAATATAAGGCACTACGTCCAGCAAACCGTCCACGCCGGATTTGATCAACGCGTTGATTTCATTGAGCGAGACCTGGCGCATATCGACTGTCCGCTGTGCTTGGCTTTGCTCGGCTACCTCGACAACTTTACCGATGGACTGAGGCGGCAAAGTTTTTCCGCTGACTGCTTGGTTAGCGGCAAGGTTGGTTCCTATAGTCGAAATATTCATCGCAAACTCCTGATTTAAGGGTGAGTATCCATCGCACCCAGCAAAATAGGCGCCATTTGTTGCGGCTTGGGATAATCGCAGCGGCGTCTTTTTACGAGTAGCCGTTGTTGGCCGCCGGCAAGAGCCGACACAGCAAGGTGTATAAGGCTTCCGGGTCCAACGGCTTGTGCAAGACCAAATAGCCCTCCTGCTCGGCTTGGGCCAGGGCCGGCGAATCGAATTCGCCGCTGATCATGGCCCCGGCGGCGTCCGGGCAGCGTTCCAGCAAGGCTTGCAACAACTCGAAGCCGCTTTCGCCGGAGCGCAAGCGCTGGTCGCAAAAAACGGCGTGGGGCTCGAAACCGCCATCAAGCAAGCCAAGCGCTTCGTTGGCAGATGCCGCGCAAGCCGTTTCCACGCCCCAGGCGCTCAACAAAGCTTGCCAGGCGTTGCGGACTTGCGGTTCGTCGTCGATCACCAGGCAGCGGCCGCTAAGCGTTGCGGCTTGCTTGGCAGGTGCGACGTGTTGGTCAGCCGCCATAGCCCACCGCTCGTGACTGGGAACGGCGGCCAGCAACCGCAACCAGAAGCGCGAACCGCGGCCTTCCCGAGAACGCAGGCCCTGGCTGGCGCCCATCAAATCGGCGCAACGCGCCACCACCGCCAAGCCCAAGCCGTGACCGGCGTTGTCGATGCGCCAGGCATGCTCGGGACGAAAGAACGGCGAGTAAATCCGCTGTTGGTCGTCTTCGGCGATGCCGACGCCGGTATCCCACACCTCGAACTGCCAGCAAGCGTTACGCCGCCGCGCCGCCATCAGCACCCCGCCTTGCTGGGTATAGCGCAAGGCATTTTGCATCAGGTTGATCATGGACTGGCGCAGCAACATAGCATCGGCGATGACGAGCGCCCGACCGCCGCTCAAGCGCACTCTGAGATCGATTTGCCGTGAGCGGGCTTCTTCCCGAAACAGCGTGGCGACATCGTTCATCAGCGGGTCCAGCGCCACAGTTTGCAGATTGACCGACTGGGCGCCCAACTCAATTCTCGACAAGTCCAGCAGCGAATTGAACATCTGCGTAATCGATTGCACGCTTTGTTGCAGATCTTGCAAAGCGGGCTGCAAAGTCGGTTCCTGATTGCGGCGGGAAATCGATTCGATCAAAAAGCCCATGGCATGCACCGGCTGGCGCAGATCATGACTGGCGGTGGTCAGAAATTGGATTTTGGCATGCAACGCGGCTTCGGCTTCATCCTTGGCGCGCCGATAATTCTCGGCCAACTTGGCGCTATCTTCTTCCAGTTTTATTTGTTGCAGGAAAAAACCATGGGCAATGGAGGAGTGCCGGTGTATCGACAAGACGTAACTGAAGCACAAGGGCATAATTAAATGCCAGTGCTCGGGAAACGCCCAAGGCGTCAACAACGTACAGCCGCCCCAAGCGGCACCAAAAAACCGCTGAAACGCACTGAATACGGGTGATTGGTGGGTGGCGTTGGCGGCCATGATTGCCGCCAAACTCATGTAAAGCAGCAACGTATATTCGAATGGGACCCGACCGGCGACGATAAGCACCAGCGCCGCCAAGCCCAGCCCATGCGCTAAGGCCATGCGCAGAATGACGGGCAGCCAATGGGCGACTGCCGCAAGCGGATCGAGACGGGCCCTATCAAGCAGGTATTGCCGCCGTTGCAGGCGCACGGCAAGCACGACGATAAAATACGACACCGTCCAAACCAGCAATCCCAAGACGTTTTGATCGAGTTGATGCTTCCAGTACACGAAGGGCAAGCCTACAAACGGGATAATGGTGATGCCGTACACCAGCCGGTTATGCGTCATGTCCAGTAGTCGGGCTTGGCCCGCCGGGCTGATGTCGGCAAAGCGCAATAGCTGGTCGGCAGTAGATTCAGGCTGGGCGGTTTGCATCAGGAACCTTCCAGCTTTTTGCCGCGCAACATAGTGATTACCTCAATCCGATTTCGCGCACCCAAGCGCTCCAAAATGCGGGTGACGTGTTCCTTGACGGTTTGCTCGGATAAGGACAAATTCAGCGCGATGCGCTTGTTCGGCAAACCTTTGAGCATCATCGCCAGCACTTGGCCCTGGCGGGCGGTCAAGCCGAGTTCGCGCGCGGTGACAGGCAATTCTTTATTTTGCAACTCGCGCCCGGCGAACTTTACACCGCCGTAAAACCAACTGTCGCCCCGCAACAGCGCGGCAATGGCCCGACCGAAAACCTCCGGTGACTCCTGTTTATGCAAAAAGCCGTCTGCCCCTGCCAGCCTTACTTTGTCCAGCACCGCCGCGTCGTCGTCGGCGCTGATGGCTAGTAGGCGTGTGGCCGGGCTGCGCTGTTTTAATTCTGCCAGCAAGCCCAGAGACGCGCCGTCTGGCAACCAGAAATCCACCACGGCCAACGTCGGCGGGTTGACAAGATCAAGGGCAGCCCAAAATTCGGCGACGGCAGACACCGGTCGTGCCGCGCTAAATCCGCAATGGGAAAGCAAAAACTCCGCAATGCCGCTGGCCGACAAAGGATGATCGTCTATCACCAGTGCGCTCAACCCATTTTTCACGCAAATCCCCTCATTAACATTGATAGACGACGTTTGGCGTCGTTTCCGGTTTCCGGTTTAGAGCCTAAACACACGCGAATAGCAAATGCAAAAACGCCATCTTGTCTTGACCCAGCCCTTACATATTGTCGCTTAGGCAGGAGCCCGATTTTCACACTGGGTTAAGGCGAAGTCGTCCCCGATTGCTGCATGTGTTTCAAAAATCAGAGTCGAACTATTCCAAGTAACCCCTTTAGAGTCAACACCTAAGACCAGCCAAGCACCAGAGGTCATCAACCCGGCCCGATGTATCACTGGTATTCCGTTCGGGCTGAGCTCGTCGAAGCCCAGGCCGGTGCGCCCTTCGATAATTCAGTACTCTTAAGGTCATAAAGGCGAACGGTGTTTAATGGCCGGGTTAATAAATCAACAATTACAGGCGCTGCAATCGCTGCTTTTGAAGCGGGCGCGAGTAGCAGGATAAACATCAAAAAGTATTGGATAGCGGTATCTCTTAGATGCATTTTTGTACGCCTACGGTTTAGAACTGCGCGATGAATTGTTAACTATTTGAAAACGTTGTTTCTTGCCTTAACCGCCTTTGGCCAATTAGAGCAGTCTAAGGCCGCGCGGGGCTTTAAGTCAGCATTTGCCCGCCGCCTGCAGCAAAGCGTTGCAACTTGCCTTGTTGGTTTTACCTACGTCGCTTGACCCTTTGGTGAAATCGGTGCACATGGCGTCCGCCCCACTTGCCATGCCCCAAGTTGCGACTTTCCCGAAACCGGATGGCTCTAAAATCTCACATTTAAAGGTCGCTCCGTCGTCGGTTTTAACGGTGTACTGCATGCCGTTATAACCAGCGGGAGCTTCGGTTGCCTGCGAATTGGTGATTTTGAAGTTGCCAATTTCACGGCCAATGGCCATTGATATTTTGCTTTCGGCTTTGTTGCTTCCCTGGGCGGAAGGGTTACTTGACGTTGTTGCACAGCCGGAAAGGATCAAGAAGAAAGTTACCGTTACAAGTTTTTGCAGCATTTTGATTCTCCAGCGCTCCGAGTGATAGAAACGCTGGGCATAGGAGCGAAAAATATGCCTAACGCAGGTAACCAAAGGCGCTCTAGTGCCGTTCGGCGACCAATACAACGCAGCTAAACGCTATCTCTAAAACCTCCATGTGACTTCAGAGTCGAGCACGCAGACGACGCGGAACGAGACCCAGCAACGCGGAACCAAACAACCAGATGGCGCCAGGTATCGGCACGGACGCAATCGGATTTAATAGAAAGGCTCGTTGCACGCCATTCGCGGCAATTCCCACCCCAACGATTTGTCCACTATTGTTGACATCGTAAGCTGTCATCAGCGTCCAGCCGATATTGGCTGCAATCAGCGTGTTCAAGTCTGTCATGACGCCATTGAGCGTGACGAAAGCACGTTTCGATCCACCAAAATTATCGCCGAAATATCCCACGGCTTGTCCGGCATTATTGATACCCAATGCCTCGCTGCTATAGCCGGACAAACCTATATCCATCATCTGGTCATCAGCTGTGGTAATGAATGCGTGCTTTTCATTGTTGGTAACATGGGATGTGCCGGCCACCTGACCAAGGTCGTTGATGGCATAACCTCTGCTGACACCCCAGGCAAGCGCGCCCAGATCCACCATTTGGCCATTACGGGTAATAAAAGCGTGACCACCATTAGGTGTTTGACTCTCGCCAGTGACCTGACCGCTATTGTTGATTGCATTACCCGCACTCCAGTGACCACCATTCAAAGTTCCCAGATCAGTCAAGCTGCCGTTGCCGGCAATAGTGGCTCGTTGGTTGCCCTCGGCATTCCATGCACTGCCGACTATTTGCCCGGCATCATTGATTCCGTAGGCCACACTGGAATAAGGACTGCCGCTGAAACCACCGATTATTTGGGTGACACCATTACTGTGCACAATCCCGCGCCCGCCAGAATTGCCCACCACCACACCGCTTGAATTGATCCCGGTAGGACTTGAATATCTGGGTACGGACAGCCAACTCACACTATTGTTTTTGTAAACAAAGCTTTCACCATCCCCCGTAAAACCCAGAACATGCCCGGCATCGCTGATAGAGACCGCCCCCGAACTGACTAACGGGCTATCCGGCATGAGATCCACCAACGTATACAAAACACTGGCGTGTGCCGGTAATACCGGCAGCATTAAGCCCAGGGCAAGACATCTCAGACTGCGTTTCATTGTAAATTCCTCTTTAAATTATCGAGCCAATAGTTGAATTAGAAATACATGTTAACAAAACTCTCTAACGTTCCAACACCCTACTCCGGTAGGGTTCCCTGGCTACACGCGCCTTCCGATAATGCCGCCAAAACTCGGCTCCGCTAGGCAGGTTTCCGAGTATTTACATCCGTTCGAGAACTACTTTTTGGGGGAAAATGATGAAACAGAAAGCTATATACGCCGCGCTATCCGGGCTCTGCATATTGGCGGCAGGTAGCGCCCAAGCCCAGTTGCTCGACCGCGGCGGCGGCCTGATTTACGACAGCGAGCTCAACGTTACCTGGCTGGCAGACGCCAACTACGCCAATACTAGCGGCTCCTATAATCCCGGCAAAATGAGCTGGCAAAACGCCGTGGCCTGGGTGGAAGACCTAAGCTATACGGACAGCGTGCGCGGCACCACCTACAGCGATTGGCGTCTGCCGACCTTTCACGACCTGGGCGCCCAGGGCTGCGACTATGGTTACAGTGGCACAGACTGTGGTTACAACGTCGATTTAGCCAGCTCGGAACTGGCGCATCTGTTCTACGGCGATTTCGCGAATAAGGGGTACGCCGATTCGCGCGGCTTGCCCCAACCCGGCCACGGCCTCGTCGACGACCCGTCCACGCCCAATGACGAAAGCCTGTTCAGCAACCTGCAATCCTTCAGCTATTGGCTAGGCAGCAGCTATTACAATGATGCCAACAAAGCCTGGTATTTGAGCACCGCCACCGGCATGCAAAACTACATCAGCAAGGGCAACCAATTTTATGTTCTGGCAGTCCGCAGCGGCGACGTAACCGCGGTGCCGCTGCCCGGCGCTGCCTTGCTCTTCGGCAGCCTCTTGGCGGGATTTTCGATCAACGCTTCCCGCCGCAAAATCGCTGAGGATTTCGCTAAAAACAACTTCCCGAAATGACTTTTCCCGCCAAACCATTCGTGCTGGGCTTGCATGAATGCAGGAGCAATAGCCGAGAACCCAATCGAAGCATGAAGGTTTGGGGCGAATGGTCTCGGAAGCAATCTGTAGTAAAAAGGGCGAATCAGCCAAAACCCGTTACTGAACCGATGAAATTTAAATCACCACTATTGGCCGTTTTGTTGCTCTCGCTGAGCGGCTGCGCCGCCACCATCCCCGACATCACAACGGCAGAAGTCACCGGCCGGCAGGTGGAATTTGCGCTTAGCAAGCACCAGACTGTACCGGTCATCTTCGAAAACGGACTAGGCGGGACTTTCGAGTATTGGACAGAAATTTATCCCACGATAGCGCGCGATGCCACAGCCTTGGTTTATAACCGCGCCGGGTACGGGAATAGCGCAGCGGCGACAACGACGAGGGACGGCCGACATATTATTGAAGAGTTGCGCGGCTTGCTTGCCAGCCAGGGTCTAACGCCGCCTTATGTGCTGGTGGGGCATTCGCTGGGCGGTTTGTATATGCAATGGTATGCCCGGCATCACCCACAGGACGTGGCGGCTTTGATTCTGGTTGATTCGACTCACCCTGCTCAACTCAAAGGCGCCGGGGCAATCGAAAACTGGCCGCTCTGGGTGCGTTTGCTGTTCGATTTGATGACATCGGCAACTGCCGAACAAGAGCTGGCGGCTCTGGATCTAACCGGTGACGAAGTATTGGCCGCCCCGCCCTATAGCGGCGGACCGATCATAGTGCTGAGCGCTGCGCAACCTCTGGAGGACACCTCGGAGTTGGCGCTCGATGCCAATCAAAAACGCAAGGATATTGCGCAGCTATATCCAGGGGCAATTCAACGCTGGGTAGATAGCGGCCACGTCATTCCGCTGGAGAAGCCGGAGTCTATTATTTCCGCGATCCGCGAAGTCTTGTTGACCACGCAGCCGAATTCCACTATGCCCAATGCTTTAAGCAATATGCCGTAAGCGGGATCTACCAAGTAGTAACTCAACCTAGGTTCTCATTTTTGAATCAATTTGCGCGACCGGCAAGGATAACGATACAAATAATTACTTGGAGGGGTTAAGGCGCCTGAAGGTTGCGGAAATATGCTGCAACCTTCAGGTTTAGATAACGGCTTTGCCCAACACAGACTGGTTGCTCGCCTTCTAAATTAGCCTACCCGCTTGGGTAAGCTTATTTACGCAGGCGCTTATAAGCATTGATCAAGCCGTTGGTGGAGCTGTCGTGGTCGGTGACAACGTCTTCGTTTTTCAGCTGCGGCAGAATCGCCCGCGCTAACACTTTCCCCAATTCCACGCCCATTTGATCGAAGGAATTGATATTCCAGATTACGCCTTGCACGAAGATTTTGTGTTCGTAAAAGGCAATCAGGGTGCCCAAGGTTCTGGGAGTAAGTTTTTTGAATAAAAACGAGTTGGACGGTTTGTTGCCTTCGAAAATTTTCGAGGCAATCAAAGCGTCGTCCAGATTAGGCTCGTGACTCAAATCCTTTCTCACCTCGGCTTCGGTTTTACCGCGCATCAAGGCTTCGGCTTGCGCCAGAAAGTTGGAGATCAGGATATCGTGATGATCCGGTAAATTGTATTGGCTTTGCGCAGCCGCCAAGAAATCGCCTGGAATCAGTTTGGTACCCTGATGAATCAACTGAAAAAAAGCGTGCTGGCCGTTGGTGCCGGGCTGGCCCCAGATAATCGGGCCGGTGTTGTAGTCGACCTTGTCACCGCTGATCGTGGCGCTTTTGCCGTTGCTTTCCATATCGCCCTGCTGGAAATAATCGGCGAAGTATTTCAATGACTGGGCGTAAGGCAGAATCGCGTAAGTTTCCGCTTCGAAGAAGTTGTTGTACCAGATACCTAGTAAGCCCATGATAACCGGGATATTTTTTTCGAATGGCGCGCTACGGAAATGTTCGTCGGCAATATGCGCGCCCATCAGCAACTCTTCGAAATTGTCCATACCTATGTATAACGCAATCGACATGCCGATCACGGACCACAAGGAATAACGGCCACCGACCCAATCCCAAAATTCGAACATATTGTCCGGGTCGATGCCAAATTCTTTCACCTTGGTGACATTGGTCGAGATGGCCACGAAATGTTTGGAGATATGCGCGGGATCGACAGCCGCCTGCAAGAACCAGTTGCGCGCCGAACGGGCGTTGGTCATGGTTTCTTGCGTGGTAAAGGTTTTTGAGGAAATCAAAAACAGCGTGGTTTCCGGGTTGAGCGGTTTCAGCGTTTCGACGATGTCGGCTTGATCGACGTTGGAAACGAAATGGGCTTTCAAGCCGTCTTTACCGTAGGGCGCCAGAGCGGTATCGACCATTTTCGGTCCCAGGTCGGAACCGCCGATACCGATATTGACGATGTCGGTAATAGTTTTGCCGGTGTAGCCGGTCCAGGCGCCTGAACGGACTTGTTCCGTAAATACCCGCATTTTTGCCAAAACTTTATTGATTTCCGGCATGACGTCTTCGCCGCGAAAAAATACCGGCTTATTACTGCGGTTGCGTAAGGCTGTATGCAAGACAGCACGTTTTTCCGTGGTATTAATAATGGAACCGGAAAACATAGCTTCGGTCTTGGCGGAAAGCTCCGCGCGGCTTGCCAATTCAATCAACAAAGGCAACGTTTCTTCGGTAATTAGATTTTTAGAGAAATCGAACAGCAAATCGTCAAATGTCACGGAAAACTTGTCGAAGCGTTGCGGATCTTTATCGAACGCATCCTTCATGCAAAATTTGCCGGCAATCTCGCGGTGATGTTGCTTAACGGCATTCCATTCGGCAGAGTTTATTAATTTGGACATATTGTTGTTATTTAATTAACCGGATAGGGGATATTTCAGTAGACCTGAACAGGCAGAGACAATTTAAAGGAATGATTCATAACCCCATTATAAGGATTGTCTTTGATTGCTGACAAAAAAAATTACAGCTTGAATCGATCATCTCAACTACGGCACGATAGCCTTTCTTTGGCTAGGGCGATGTGCTAGAGTTAGGCGCTGTTTTGATCGAAATCAGGCAGTTACGTTCGCCAATGATTTAAACACGTTCATGTATAACCACATGAAAAATAATAAAAACTACAGCATTTATTAACACGGGAAGGGTATTTATGAGAAGCTCTCGCATATTAAGAAACGGTTTACTGGGCTTGTTGGGCCTGATTTTTTCATCAGCAGTATTGGCCCACGGCGGTGCGGCGGGTACCGATACTGACCAATGTAAGTTCGAACTGGAAAAAGATCACTGGATCCATTACACCGCCTACCAGCCTAACGCCTACCCGGCGGAAGAGTTCTGCGGCAATATTCCCGATGTCAATACATTGACTCAATTGGTCTTCGACTATCAAGACCAACGCTATCGCGGCATGGCTATCGAATTTGAAGTGACCAAAGAGCCGGAAGGCAAACGGGTTTTCTTCCAAGCAGCCGAAAAACATAAATCCGGCACCGTCATATTGAACCTGCCATCAGGCGTACAAGAAGCCGGCAAACATCTGATCCACATCACGCTACTGCAAGATAACGGCGAAAGATTGGATGCCCACATGAGCTTTAAAGCCGGCGCAGGTCAACCGACCAGCAAAGGCAGCTATGCCTTGTATGCATTGGTGTTGTTCGCTGGCTTGTACATTTTTTATCTGTCTAACGCCGGCTTCAAACGTAAAGTCGACGAGATGATCGGTAAAGCGAAAGAAATCTAAGAAATACGCCGCAAGACCCGTTATTCCGCCTATGCTGCGAGGCGGAATAACGTACTTTCCGGCAGCCTTGTCAATCAGAACTATCGCGGCATAATCGACGCTATACATAACGCCCCTTCGAGGTAATGCAATAATGGTCAAATTCGTATCACTTGCCACACTGGTCTGTGCCTTGTCTGTTACTACTGTGTCCGCAAAAGAAATGCAGGATCACAATCAGATGATGAACCACGGCGACGGTCATTTGATGGATATGGATGGCGGCATGGTCATGGGCCAAAACACTGACACCTTGCCCGGCGGCTGCGATAAAATTGCCGCGACCAAGGAAATTACCGTACATGCCGGACACAAGTATTCAGAGAAATTCCCCGGCACCATGTTTGCGTTCGATCAGCAGGAATTTCAATTCGAACCTTGCACCAAGCTCACCGTACATTTCATCAATGAAGATGAAATCCGCCATCAATGGATGATGCACGGCTTACCAAAATATTTGTACCCTAAAGGGATGTTCCATTTGGAAGTCAGCGGTCCGGGCAAAGTATCCGGCACGCTAATCCTGCCGCCCGGCGATAAAACCTACTTAGTGCATTGTGACATCGCTCAGCACATGGAAAAAGGCATGAAAGCCCAATTAAAAGTCGGCAAAGGCAGCGAAGACTTACCCAGCATCCCTGGCGTAACCGCAGCGATTTTCCCCGACGATTACAGCGGCAGACCTTACGATCCTAAACTCGATGCGCCGGCTCCCAGCTCAGCTGTGGTGGCGCCCGTAGTGGCAGCGGCACCCGCTCCGGCTCCCGTAGCTGACGACTCGATTGTGTCCGGCACTACCGTGATTGGTTTGGCTATCGGCTTTATCGCCGCGCCCTGGCTGGCAAAGCGCTTTAAAGGCATGAGTGCCGGCGAAATTGTCGCTACCGTGCTGGAGCAAATAGCGCATGGTGTTGGCTATGTCATGCAATTGATCGGCAAGCTGATCAAAATGGTATCCGGCAAAAACGTCATCGCCTTACCGGATAAATAAAGATTAAGCAAAAAGCCCCTGAAACAGCTGTTTCAGGGGCTTTTTTATGGGCTAAACAAATGCAGTTAGAATCGCTCGGCCCTCTGGGATTATTTATCAGCGCCTTCATCTCATCCACCGTGGCACCTGGGGGCTCGGAAGCGGTCCTGGCCTATCTGGTTAACAGCCAACAGCACTCGGTCAGCCAATTGGTAGCCATCGCCACTATTGGTAACACCTTGGGCGCAATGACGACTTGGTGGCTAGGGCTGTGGGCCGCCAAAAAATATCCCGCCGACGCTTTAGCAAAACAACATCAAAAATCATTAAACACCGTGCGCCGTTGGGGCAGTTGGGCCTTGCTGTTTTCCTGGCTGCCGCTAGTCGGCGACGGCCTGTGTTTCGCCGGCGGCTGGCTGCGCCTTTCCATGCTGTCCTCGCTGTTAGCGATTTTTTTAGGTAAAGTGTTGCGCTATGTCGCCGTTGCCTACGCCTTTGTCTGAGCTATGAGTTTCTTTTCCTTACCGCACTTCCCCGCCGTCAATACCATCGCCGAGCACCGCAAACGCGATTATCAGATTGCCGGGTTTACCTTTGTCACCACCACTATCTGTTTGACGATGGACGGCTTCGCGCCGCAATTCATGCAATACGTGCTGGCGTTTTTCGGCTGGCTATTTTTGATTGCCTGGCTGCGCGGCGAATGCAAATATGTGCGCACCCAAGTAGCCGTGGCGGTAACCTTTGCGGTGATCGGCGAGTATTTCGCATCCGTATACATGAAAGGCTATATCTACCGCTTCGGCAACGTGCCGGCCTACGTGCCCGCCGGTCATGGTCTGGTTTATCTCACCGCGGTAGCACTAGGCCGCTCCGGCTTGTTCCAGCAACACGCCCGCCGCATCGCGGTTTTCGTTGTTACTGTCTGCGGTACTTGGGTCGCTTGGGGCCTCAGTGGCATTGGGCGCCTAGACATTATCGGCGCCGTGCTGTTTGTGGTGTTTTTGGGCTACTTATTCAAGGGCCGTTCGCCTATGGTTTACTTGGGAGCGTTCTTTATCACGTCCTGGCTGGAAATCGTCGGCACCAGCGCCGGCACCTGGGCCTGGGCAGAGATCGATCCAGCCTCACACCTGCCGCAAGGCAACCCGCCCAGCGGCGTTGCCGCCTGGTATTGTTTGGTCGATGCGGTGGCTATTGCCGGCGCGGGGCCGGTATTGCAGGCCTTCACCAAAACCGCACTGGTGTTGCAGCGGCAGCGGGCCTGACAAGCGCCAAACCAGCTAGCCCCTATTCCTTCTTTTTAGCAATTACTACATCACAAGCATGTAGTAACAAAATAGTTGCCCAATTGCGCTTATGACCGTTACAGTAAGCCATGCTCATCGAATTCGACCATGCCAAAAGCGACAAAAACCAGCGAGAACGTGGCTTAAGCTTTGAACGGGCCGACGAATTCGACTTTGAAACCGCTGTCTATTTGATCGATGACCGGCGCGACTATGGCGAAATTCGCTGGATCGCAATTGGTTATCTCGACGATAGACTCCATATTCTGTGCTTTGTATATATTCCCGATGGCATCCGGGTGATCAGTTTTCGCAAAGCTAACTCGAGAGAGGCTCGCAAACATGGCAAATCCCTTACCCTTGACTGATGCGGATGGTGAAGTCCGTGAATTGACGTCCGACGATTTTAAAAACGCATCTACGTTTTCCGAATTGCCAGAGTCGTTACAGAATGTGTTGCGCGGCAGAGGCAAACAACAGGCACCAACCAAGGTTTCCACGACTGTTCGTTTTGACGCCGATGTCATCGCTGCTTTCCGCGCGACAGGGAGCGGCTGGCAAACTCGGATGAACGACGCTTTGAAAGAATGGCTCAAGGAACATTCGCTGATTTGATATCAAATGGCTGATTAGCAAAATTTGCCCGGCATTTGCAATCGCACGAATTTGAAACATCCCATTCCTCCGATTACGCTATCGCCAATCGGAGCTACCAGTTCTGGGTTTCACTTTATTTGACCCAGCCTAGCCTTCGGTTCCACATTTTGAATCGCATTCAAGCGTACCCTGTCACCTACTCGAATCAAGCCGCCGGCCAAAATCCGAGCCGTCATCCCGCCGTGACCGCGTAGCGCGTTATAGCTTCCCAACCCCAATTCCGCAGCCATTTTCGAGCACGGATCGCAAGGCCCGGTGACTTGAATAATCACCTCACCACCAATCGCCCATTCCAGCACCACATCAGGAAACGGCGAGCGCATACCGATAAGATTGAGCCCCGAAACCACGAGGTTGCGCCGTAGCCGTGTCGGCTCCAATTCCGCGAGTCCGCACCAATTGGCGACAAGAGGTAAATGCTCGGCCTGAAACAAAGTCAGTTCGCGTTTTGGCGATTGCCTGCCGGAACGAACAGTGTTTGCTCGCCGGTCACCCAGCAATCCCTGCCTAGGCTCCGCGCGGGCCTCATCGACCACAACCGCCGGCTCGCCGCGCGCCGGACGCAAAATGATAGCTTCGACTCGGCCTTCCGAAGCGAATTGTTGAGTTAGGTCGCGAAGAGTCATGATTGGGTGGATATGTGGTAGGCGCGATAGCCCTGTAGGCTGGGTTGAGCGATAGCGATACCCAGCAAAAGGCCTTCAATGCTGGGTTTCACGCTGTTCAACCCAGCCTACGGCCCTAAACGCCGCACAAAATAACCCGAAATATTAGCTCGATGCGGCAGTTATAGCCATTTCACATTCTTTGCGCTCATTAATTTCAGGGATGCTTATTAAATCGGTCTGGAAACTGCCATCAGACTCTGGTTTCTCTAAATTACTAATCGGATCGAATGTGACGAATTCCACAGAGCCTTCGCCTGCAGGCGGCTCAAGCCGGACCGTTAAACGGCTATCCTCAAGGGACATGATTATGGGTTCAATATAATTCCAAACAGTAGTACCTAAACCATATAGTTCTCTTTTGTTATAGAGGTATACCGTATTATGCGAAAAGGTACCTGTATACAGCTTAGATGATTCCAACACTCCTCCCCAATATGTATTCCAAACGGCACAAGCTCGGTTGTAGCGATAGAGAAGGAACCAACGCTGTTCAAAAACCATTGTCGCTTGATTAAAAGTTACCGAATCACCTGCATAACGCCACCAGCTAACAGTTGAGCAAGCAGTTACCAAGAGGCATAAAACAATAGATACCAATCTGTAAAAAGTGAGGTGCATAAGATTTTTAACCAAGTTGATGAGACATCTCAGCCTAACAAGAGCGTACTATAATTTCTGTATATCCTCCCAAAAAGGAAGGTGCAGACGTTTACCTGATTCTAACAAAGATTTTGCCGGTGCTTACATCGCTTTCAGAAAGTATGTTTCCTGCCGGTATCCGCGATAAATCAGCAAGTTACAACTCCGTCTTGCCTTTTACTCTAGCTCACCTTCGTTTTACAGGTAAAATATTGTTTGTTTTTAATGCAAGCTCATCCGACACAGAACATGGAAAAAACCTATTCCCCGCACGCAATCGAACAACGCTGGTATCAACTTTGGGAAGAGAGCGGTTATTTTGCCGCCAAAAGCGAGGGCGAGTCTTATTGCATCATGATTCCGCCGCCGAACGTTACCGGTAGTTTGCACATGGGGCATGCGTTTCAGGACACCATCATGGATGCGCTGACCCGCTACCACCGGATGAAGGGCTACAACACGCTGTGGCAGCCGGGTACCGATCACGCCGGTATCGCCACGCAAATGGTGGTGGAGCGCATCATCAACGCCGACGGCAAAACTCGCCACGACTTGGGCCGCGAGGCGTTTATCGAGAAAGTCTGGGAATGGAAAGAGGAATCCGGCGGCACCATCACCCGGCAATTGCGGCGCATGGGTTCGTCGCTGGATTGGGAAAAAGAACGCTTTACGATGGACGACGGCATGTCCGACGCGGTGCAGGAAGTGTTCATCAAGCTGTACGAAGAAGGCTTAATCTATCGCGGAAAACGTCTGGTGAACTGGGACCCGGTGTTGCACACCGCCGTCTCCGATCTGGAAGTGCTGTCCGAAGAAGAAAATGGTTCTATGTGGTATATGCGCTACCCGCTGACCAACGGCACCGGCCATGTGTTGGTGGCGACTACCCGTCCGGAAACCATGCTGGGTGACGCGGCAGTGGCGATACATCCCGATGACGAGCGCTATAAACATCTGCTCGGCGAATTCGTCGAACTGCCGCTGACCGGCCGCCGCATTCCGATTATTGCCGACGAGTACGTCGATCCGGAATTCGGTACCGGCGTCGTCAAAATCACCCCGGCTCACGACTTTAATGACTACGAAGTCTGGACTCGCCATAAACAAATGTCAGTGATTGCCGATCAACCGCATGGCGGCTTGATCAATATTTTTACCGTCGATGCGGCGATACGCAGTAACGACGATGGCTTTTCTATTATCCCTGAGGCCTATATCGGCCTGGACAGATTCGAAGCCCGCAAGAAAATTGTCGCCGATCTGGACGCCCAAGGCTTGCTGGAAAAAACCGCCGACCACAAATTGATGGTGCCGCGCGGCGACCGCACCGGCGCGGTGATCGAGCCGTTATTGACCAATCAGTGGTACGTGAAAATCGCCCCATTGGCCAAACCGGCCATCGAAGCGGTGGAAACCGGCGCGATCAAATTCGTACCCGACAACTGGAAAAACACCTATTTCGAATGGATGCGCAACATCCAGGACTGGTGTATCTCCCGGCAAATCTGGTGGGGCCACCGCATTCCGGCTTGGTATGACGATCAAGGTAATACCTACGTCGGCCATTCCGAAGCGGAAATCCGCGCCACGCATGGCCTGGCAACCGATTACCCGCTCAAGCAAGACGAAGACGTACTGGATACCTGGTTCTCGTCAGCATTATGGCCGTTTTCGACTTTGGGTTGGCCGGAGCAAACCCCGGAATTGGCGAAGCATTACCCCACCAGTGTATTGGTGACTGGCTTTGACATCATCTTCTTCTGGGTAGCTCGGATGATCATGATGGGTTTGAAGTTCCAAGGCGAAGTGCCTTTCAAGGAAGTGTATATACACGGCCTGGTGCGCGATGCCGAAGGTCAGAAGATGTCCAAATCCAAAGGCAATGTGCTGGACCCGATCGACATCATCGACGGCATTGATTTGGAAGACTTGGTGGCTAAACGCGTGTCCGGCATGATGCAGCCGCACCTGGCGAAAAAAATCGAACAAGCCACCCGCAAGCAATTCCCGGACGGTATTCAATCGTTTGGTACTGACGCGCTACGTTTTACTTTTGCCTCGTTGGCTTCGACGGGTCGAGATATTCGCTTTGATTTGCAGCGCACCGAAGGCTACCGCAACTTCTGCAATAAATTGTGGAATGCAGCGCGTTACGTGTTGATGAACACTGAAGATCAGGATAACGGCATCGACTGCGCCGAGTGCCGTTACAGCCCGGCTGACCGCTGGATTAAGGCACGGCTACAACATACGATTAGCGATACCAATGAAGCGATTAGAAGCTATCGTTTTGATCTAGCGGCACAAGCAATATACGAATTCACCTGGAACGAATACTGCGACTGGTATCTGGAACTGGCGAAAATTTCGCTGCAAAGCGACGATGCACTAATGCAACGCGGTACCCGCCAAACTTTGTTGAAGGTGTTGGAAACCTTGTTGCGGTTGGCGCACCCGATCATGCCTTTCATCACCGAAGAGATTTGGCAACGGGTTGGTCCGCTGGCCGGCGTTACCGCAGCAACCATTATGCTGCAGCCGTATCCTGAACTGGATAAAGCAGATGCAATTGACCCAATAGCAGAGCCACAGATTGAATGGGTCAAAGAATTTATCCTCGGCATCCGCCGCATTCGTGGCGAAATGAACATTGCGCCGGGTAAACCATTGAACGTGCTGCTGCAAAACGGTAATGCCAACGACCAAGTCTATTTGCAAGAGCTTGGAGACTATTTGCGAAAACTCGGCCGCCTGGAAATCATCACTTGGCTGAATCCAGGCGACAATGCGCCTGAATCTGCGATTGCGCTGGTCGGCGACATGAAAATCCTGATCCCGATGGCCGGACTGATCGACAAAGACGCCGAACTGGCTAGACTGGACAAGGAAATTCAGCGTATCGAGAAAGAACTGCCGCGTATCGAAGGCAAGCTCGGCAATGCTGCGTTTGTCGACAAAGCGCCGCCGGAAGTGATCGAGAAAGAGCGCGAGAAACTGGCGGGCTTGCAGTCATCCTTAAAAAGCCTGAACGAGCAATTCGCCAAAATCAAAGCGTTATAAACATATGACCCCCTCCGGCACCGCGCAAAAGCCACCGCAAACTCTGGACGAATGGACAGAGCTGCTCCGCGTGCAGGAAATGCCGATCTTCTCCAACACCGCGCATAACATCTACGCGGCGTTGGACGACAGGCACAAGGGGGCCATTGAGCTGGCGACGGTGATTCTGCAAGACCCTAATCTCACCGCCAAACTGCTTAAGGTGGGCAGCAGTCCTTATTACAACCCCTCCAAGCAAAAGATGAGCACCGTATCGCGGGCCATTGTCGTGCTGGGTGCAGAAGTAATACGGGAACTGACCCTGGCCTGTTCGTTTTTCGAAGCGATGCTGTCGTCCACCAACAAGGACAGAGCCAATCGGGAAATTGCACTGGCTCTGCACGCTGCTGTGCAAGCCAAAGACTTGGCGCTGAGCATGGGCGACACTTCGCCGGAAGAAGTGTTTATTGCTGCCCTACTGCACAATATCGGCCATATTGCCTTCTGGTGCTCCGGCAATCCGCAATCCAAAAAAGTCCACGAACTGATAGAAAAGAGCGGGCTGAACAATCGCGAAGCCGAGAAAAAAATACTAGGCTTTACCTTGCAGGACTTGGGCAAAAAACTGAGTAAATCCTGGTGCCTGAGCGGCTTGATAGAAGAGGCCATCGCCAAACCGGATTCCGCGGAGAGACGGGTGCAAATGGTGCAACTGGGTCATCAGATCTGCGCGGCGCTTAAATCGGGCAAAGACTCGGAAGCAATGCAGGCTTGTCTGGCAAAAGTTGCTGAATTTTCCGGCCTGTCGCCGGCAACCCTAAAAGCCAAGATCGACAAAAACACTTTGGAAGCGGTGCACATTGCCCGGCAATTCGGCGCTAACGACGCCTCCAAATTCATCAGCACCGAAGCTATCATCGCCAAATTCGAAGACGCTGAAGAGGAAAAGGGCGATAAGAAGCAGCTGCAATTTCAAATTTTGCAGGACATCAGCAGCCACATCAGCGGACAAATCGATCTAAACGGCCTATTTGAAATGGTGCTGGAAGGCATACACCGTGGCGTGGAAATGGACAGAACCCTGTTCATGCTGCTCAGTCCGGATAAACAGACGCTAAACGAAAAATTTTCCCTGGGCTGGCACAAAATCGCGCTCGACCAAAAAATCCGCATATACAATTCCGAACCCTCGGCAAACTTACTGTTTCACGCCCTACAACAGCAAGAAGGCGTCTGGCTGTTTCCCCAGCAACATCATGAGCTTTACACCGCGCAGATCCGCCAGCATATCGGCGAATACGAGTGCTTCGTTTTCCCGGTTTATGCGGAAAAAAAGACTGTCGGCCTTATTTATTGCGACCACTCTATTCATGGACTACCCTTAACTCGCGAGGATTTCATCGCAGCCAAGCACTTTGCCAAACAAGCGCATATCGGTTTAACCCTATACTGCATGAAAAACCACTAATCCATGTCAGACCATCAGCTTGCCAATTTACAGGTTTTTCTCGTCGAACCGTCCCATACTCAGCAGCAGATCATCTCCCACTTTTTACTCGACTGCGATATAAACGATATTACCTGTGTGCAAAGCGGCGCCGAGCTATTCGAACGCTTACAGCACTCCCGGCCCGATCTGATTATCAGCTCCATGTACCTGCCGGACATGACTGGCGTGGAATTGGTGCACGCACTGCGCAACGACGATGCCTCGTATGAAATGGCCTTTTTGCTGATTTCCAGCGAGACGAATATCAAATACCTGGAACCGATCCGCCAGGCCGGCGCGATTGCCATATTACCCAAGCCGTTTACCCGTCAGGCCTTGGAAACCGCCCTGCATTCCACGCTGGAATATGTTCGCCCGGAAAAACTTAACCTGACGCACCTGGATGTAGAAGACCTGCGAGTACTGCTGGTGGACGACAGCGAATTTTCGTTGAAATATCTCACCAGGGTTTTCGAAAACATCGGCATCTACCAGATCGTTACGGCTCATGACGGCAAACAAGGTTTACAACTATTCAATCAACAGTATTTTGATCTGGTCGTTACCGACTACAACATGCCGGAGATGGACGGCTTGCAGTTGATAGACCATATCCGCAATCATCCCGAGCGCGGCTCGGTGCCCATTCTCATGGTCACCAGCGAGCAAAACCAAAATCGCCTGGCGGCGATAGAGAAATCCGAAGTATCAGCCATACTGGACAAGCCCTTCGAAGCCACTTCAATCAAACGCCTCCTGATTAATTTGCTCAATTGAGCTAATCTTGTGTGGCGAGCGAATACCACACAACATGCACGGCTATCGCAACCCCGGATCGAAGCAATGTCCGATGCGCTCATGATCAAGCTCATCCGGTTTTCGCACAAAATATGCCTGGACTGACCACCAATAGCCCCAAATTAAGGTACGGAATATGAAGCCGACTATCACGCCTAACAATAACGAAAAAAAACTCGCGGATGACGATTTTATCGTTTCCAAGACCGACACCTCGGGGCGGATCACTTACGCTAATCGCATTTTTATGGAAATCGCCGGCTATCCGGAACACCAATTGCTGGGCATACAACACAACATCATCAGACACCCGGATATGCCGCGCGGCGTGTTTAGATTCATGTGGAATACCTTAAAAGCCGGTGACGAGTTTTTCGGGTTTGCCAAGAATCTATGCAAGGATGGCGGATTTTATTGGGTATTTGCCAACATTACTCCGGACTATGACAAAGACGGTAAATTGCAGGGTTACTATTCGGTGCGCCGTAACCCGCCCCGTAACGCACTTGGGGTCATCATACCGATTTATCAGGAAATGTTGGCCATCGAGAAACGCCATTCAGTTAAAGATGCCCCGGATAAATCGCTGGAATACCTATTCGACGTGGTTCAGCAAGCCGGCGCTAAAAATTACAATAGCCTGGTGTTAAGCCTGTATAAACCCAACGGAGTGTAAGCCATGAATTCAAACGCCAATATTCCGTTTTTAAGAACCAAGCTGAATTATGCGGTGGCAACCATTATATTTTTCACTGTTGCCGCTTTCATCGACACGCTTATCACGCATGGATTTTCCTGGCTCATGCTTGGCTTGCTGCTGCCGTTGCCGGTGGTGGCCTTCGATGCCTGGCACGCCGGCAAACAATGCCTGCTGGTCTTAGAGCGGATTGAAGAAGTGTTAAGACACACTAATCAAGGCCAACTCTATCATCGCGTCACCAAAACGCGCGGCATGGGCGAAGTCGGCAAGATAGCCTGGGAGCTGAATGAGACGCTGGACATCATGGAGTCTTACTTCAAAGAAATGAACTCTTGTTTTAAACACGCCGCAGAAGGCAATTATGACCGTTATGCGCTGGTTGACGGCTTTCCAGGCATACTGAAAAAGTCGGCGAAGAATATGAACGACGCCATCAAATTAATGGATGAAAACGACAAACTGACGATCAAACGGCGTTTATCGGCAGGCCTGCATGCGCTCAACACCAACAATCTGCTCAACAATCTGAAAGGTAATCAAAGCGACTTGCTCAATATCACCGAGCAAATGCAGAAGGTAGAGAATATTGCTGTGGAAACAGGCGAGAACGCCAACGCCAGCCTATCCGCCGTAGAAACCATCAGTAATTCCCTGTCCGACATCAACTCCAATGTACACTCGGTATCGGATGTAATCGGCGCGCTAATTAACGACAGTAAAAAAATCACCGAATCCTTATCGATGATTACCGGGATTGCCGATCAAACCAACCTGCTGGCCTTAAACGCCTCGATAGAAGCGGCACGCGCCGGCGAGCACGGCCGAGGCTTCGCGGTGGTCGCCGACGAAGTCAAAAATCTCTCCGAACACACCAAGAACGCCGCACTTGAGGTGTCCAGAACCCTCAAGTCGTTCAATAAACGAGTCGAACAAATGCAAACCGAAGCGGAAAGCTCCTCCGCGCTTTCGCAAGAGATACTGGCGCAAGTCAATTCCTTCCGCCAACAATTTTCCAATTTATCCCGGTCCGCAAAGATCTCGGTCGATTACATTTCTTATGCCAAAGACAAATCTTTCGGCGTCCTGGCTAAACTCGATCATGTGGTCTACAAACAAAACGGCTATGTGGCCGTCGAAACAGCCAACGAATGCCCTCATCACCAAGCCATCATGGTAGACAACCATAATTGCCGCTTAGGAAAATGGTATTACGAGGGACTGGGTTATGAAAAATTCCGCTCGACCAGCGCTTACGCTAAATTGAATCAACCGCATGCCGATGTGCATAGGACTACACAAAAGGCTTATGAAGTTTCTCGCGACAAATGGGTGGATGATCCAGGCATGCTCGATGAGATCATTCGGCAAATGCAACTGGCCGAGGCCGCCAGTGCCGAGGTGATGCAATATATCGATGCAATGGTGGAAGAAAGACACAAAAACGTATAGCCCACCGCTTTACATAATCGTCGCAACGCCAGTCGCTTCGGTGCCAAGCGCCGGCGTTGCGGCATTCCTAAACAGGGACCTCCTGCCCCCTATCCCTGCGTACCCACAGGGCATAAAGGAGATGTCCCAGCGCAGCAACAAGCCTGAACCAGCCTAACTTCCCAAATATTCCACCGTCACTTCCGCCAATCCGCGCATACCGATCTGTTCCGCCGCGCCCTGGGACAGATCGATAAGTCGATTAGCTTTGAAAGGCCCCCTGTCGTTGATCACCACATCCACGTAACGGCCGTTACGCAGATTGGTCACCCGAACTTTAGAGGGAATCGGCAGCGTTTTATGCGCCGCCGTCATGCCGCGCGGATCGAAGCGGTCGCCGTTGGCAGTAAAATTACCGGACTCTGCGCCATACCAGGAAGCCAAGCCCTGCGCCTTGTAACCTAGCGCGCTGTGTAGAGGGGAATAAGTTTTGCCCTTAACTTTATAAGATTTGGTGTACGTGGCCTTGGTGGGACCGGTCAGCATGGCTTGATCGTCAGTGCGTTGCAGCGTCGGAACACTAGAACAGGCACTAAGCAGACTAAGAAACATCAGCGGCATAACCGCGCGCCATCGCCGCACGTTGAGGCTAAATCGGCTTGAAAAAACCGATACCGTATCTAAAAACATAACTGTTTCTCCGCGAGGAAGACTGCTCAAACAAGCAGTCTTCAATGGATTGACTTGAAAAATTCAGAAGAGATTGCCGAGCTGGTTTGACTTGACGGATTGCTCAGTTAACTACCCGATGGCCACGTTGGCGTAGGCAGTTGTTATAGGCATTTTTATAGCGGTCTTCGGATTGAATACCTTGTTTGGATGCTCCGCCGATACCGCCGGCAGCCGCACCGATAGCCGCACCTTTTCCAGGGCTGCCGAGCACAGCACCCAAAGCGGCGCCACCGGCCGCGCCAATCAGACCGCCAACGCCGGCGCCTATTGCCGTTTCCTTCGCGGTGCCCCCGGACGCTTGCGACGCCAATTGCTGGCACTCATGCATATCCTGATTCAAGCGATAAGAGTTTTGGTTATTGTAAGTGTCGACGGTTGGCGTCCAACCGGTTTGCGAAGCGCAAGCCGATAACAACAGACAAGCAGCAGTGACTGAACAGACTGTGAGCTTCTTCATTATCTATTCATACCATTGCCAATCCACGAACCGGCCGCAGCACCAATACCGGCCGCCAATGGGTCGCCCCGACCCATTTCATAACCCATCGCACTGCCCACCAAACCGCCAACCAAGCCCTGCGGAGAACGCTGGTCGTAACCACCATATCTGACGGGCGGGGGTGGCGGTGGCGCGTAATAGCGCTGTTGCATGGGCACGTATTCTACTACTCGCTCGGGCACGTACACGCGCTCCACCGGGTAAGCCGGATAATACTCGCGGCCGTAGCCGTGCCCATGATGATGGTGGTGCCGATGATGGCGATGCTCGCCCCAATCGTCATCGGCCAAAGCCATTGACGAAAACAACAAACCGATCAACATGATATTTGTCATTCTGAACATATACGACTCCTTGTTGGGAAATTATTCAGTTGCGGCAAATTCTAGGGAGGCTGGCTTAAAACAGAATTAAGGGCAGATTATGATCGGATTAAGAATATCGCCGCGCCGACTATTAAACCGGCCCGCAAATATTGTCGCTCCCTCGTAGGCGGGAGCCCAGTTGTCACGGTGGATTCCCGCTTCCGCGGGAATGACAGTACCAGGAAATTTTAGGGCTTGGTTAACAATCAGCTAAGCAAGGAAATCAGTAACAACCCGGACATATTATTGACTGCCCTCGATGCCATGATTCGCAATTAACCGGAAGGCCATATCAGCATGCAGTCGCGCTGGGCGCAAAACAGTTAGATCTGTTCTTTTTAGCATGCATTCGAAGTTGAAAGGTTTGCTGGTCGTTCAGGCGGTTTCAGAGCCGCTGTTCTCAATCTCCTGTCGCTTCAGCAAGAAGATATTTGGTATTTGAAAGGAGATATTGGGTTTCTCGTTAGAACAGCGAAGCCTAATCCTCTGAAACCACCATCTTCCGGAATCCAAACCACTCATCCAAAACCTGGTGCACATCGTCAATCCCGACTTTGTTCAAAGCCGAAAACAACTGCAAAGTCACCACAATATCCGCCTGACTCAAATCCCGTTGCACCTGTAGTAAAGTCGTCTTGGCCGCGCCGAATTTCAGTTTGTCGGACTTGGTCAACAGGATGTGCAAGGGCAGTTTACGGTGCTCGCACCACTCGACCATTTGCCAGTCGAAGTCGGTGAGCGGGTGACGGATGTCCATAACCTGGACGATGCCGCACAGAGCTTGGCGGTCGTGCAAGTAGCTTTCCATCATTTGCCGCCAGTCTTTTTTGATGGCTTCCGGGACTTTGGCGTAACCGTAACCGGGTAGATCGACCAGTTTGCGCTTAGCGTCGATTTCAAAAAAATTCAGCAATTGCGTGCGCCCGGGGGTTTTACTGACGCGTGCCAGCGCGTTTTGTTGTACGAGGGTATTGATCGCGCTGGATTTACCGGCGTTGGAACGGCCGGCGAAAGCGATCTCCATGCCTTGGTCGGGCGGTGCGTCCTTCAGTTTGGGGGCGCTGTTGATGAACTTGGCCTGGTGGTAGATGGGATTCATCACAGTCTCGCTTAGTGTTTATAAATCGGTTAGAATCCGGGCATTATAACGTCTGGCAGCTGACATCAGCTTGCTTAATGTCGATCAACCTTCCTGAGCAGGGGCCCATAATGATAAAAAAATTGCTGACTGTTTCCATCTCTTTGTTGTTGGCAACCGCCGCCGGCCATGTAAACGCGCAAGGTAATGCCAACGCCAGCGCCGGAAAAACCAAAGCCGCCAGTTGCGCGGGCTGCCATGGCGAAGACGGTAACAGCACGATGCCGGCGTTTCCGAAATTGGCGGGACAGCACCAAACTTATTTGGTTAAACAATTACAAGCGTTCAAGAGTGGCGCGCGCTTGGCACCGATGATGGCACCATTGGCGGCGGGCCTTGATGATCAGACAATTCAGGAACTTGCCAGTTATTATGCCGGCAACAAAATTTCCACCAATCCGGCGCCGAAACTGCCGCCGAGTGATGACGACGATGCGCCTGCTAAAACACCCGAGCAAGAAAAAGCCGCGCTGGACGCCTTAATTACGCAAGGTAGCGATTTATACCGTAACGGTAATATCAGCCGCGAAGTATCGGCGTGCGTGGCATGCCACGGCCCTTATGCGGAAGGCAATAAGCCGGCCTCGTTCCCGTCCTTGCATTCTCAGCATGCTGATTATCTGATTAAAAGTCTGACTGATTTCAAAACCGGCGCGCGCAGCAATAATCGGGAAAACATGATGCACATGATCGCCACTAAAATGACTGACGAGGATATTAAAGCGGTTGCTTACTACATCTCCACGATGAAATAAGCATTCGTTGTCCGGCGGAGCCGCTGCTCTGCCGGATTTGATCCAGTCCTTAATTCACAAGGATTAAACTCTCTTCCTCATGCATGTCGCAATCTACCTTCCTCGCACTGAAACCCCTTATCTCTGGCAGCTGGAGCGTACTAGCCTCCCCTAGAAAATTAGGTAAGGTCAGTCTCGCAGGGGCTTATTAACGATAGATTGCAGGATTGTCGTTTGCGTGAACGCATGAGAGCTTGACGACGCGCGGATATGACAAGTGAATGGCTTGATGGTTGCGCTCGGTTTGTTGTCAAATTGTTTACACATTTGAGTGTGAACATGGTTTTTTTATCGGGATATACATTATTACGGAGAACGTTGATGTTAAAAATAATCGCATTATTGGGACTGTTGAGCTTTTCTTCGCTGGTAAATGCTGAGGGGGGTTACGAAGCCGTAACGCCGGCGCAGCCGGTACAAAATCCGGACAAGATCGAAGTGATCGAGTTTTTTTGGTACGGTTGTCCGCATTGCTATAGCCTGGAGCCGGCCATGGTGGAATGGCTGAAAACCAAGCCGGCCAATGTTGAGTTTATCCGTCAACCGGCGGTATTCAGCGATCTGTGGGGCAAGCATGCCAAGGCTTATTTTACTGCCGAAGCGTTGGGTGTTTTGGATAAAGTCCATGCCGATCTGTTCGATGCGATTCAAAACAAGAAGCAAAAATTAGTCAGCGAAGAGGAACTGGCTAAGTTTTTTGCCGATCATGGGGTTAAGGACGAGGAGTTTCGTAGTGCTTTTAACTCATTTTTAGTCGATGCCAAATTGCGTCAGGCCGAGTCTACCGGTCCGCGTTATGGTATTAGCGGTGTACCTGCGTTGATCGTCAACGGTAAATACAAAGTCACTGCGCAGTCGGCCAAATCCCAAGCCAATATGTTGACCGTTGTTAATCAATTGATAGCGCAAGAAAGTCAGAAAAAATAAACGGCCAAATAACGAATTGCCGCACAAGGACGTGAGAGGCGAATGTTGATTGTAGGATATTCTTCACAAATTCAACGATAGTCTATAATCAAGCGACTAAGAATTTCAGAATTAGGGCACGTTTCATGGTTTTTTTTAAAAACAAGGATGAGGGTCCGGACAGGTGGAAGGAAAAATACCTCAAGCTGTTGGACGACCAGGAACACACTGAAAAACAATACAAAGCCAACGAAGAGTTGTTGTGCAAAACCATCGTCCGTTTTGCGCTGGCCGTTAAAGGCCTGAACCGGCAACTCGACCCTCACTTAAACCGTATTCGCAATTTATTAAAAAGCGGCCTGCAAAGTCAGCAATTGCAGAAAGAGCTATCGGCATTTTCCAACGCGCTGATAATGCTGGAAGAATCGCCTGAGCCTACCCTCATGGACGCTTCCTTGCTGTTCGAGTTTCTTGGCAAGCAATATCCCCGACACTTGGATCAGCTCGATGAGATTCGCGAAAAATACGAAAACCGCCTCTTCAGTAACAATCAGGCCTTTTATCTGGCCCTGTTGGAGCTTATAGAAGACAACAAGCCGCCTGCCAACATTGACTTGGCCTTGGAACTGACCGGGGCAGATGCTAAAGCTATCAATATTCAACTGGTCCGCTTGTTGGACAATGCTGAAATTCCGTTGGTGTTTGCCGAAGATGCCGAAAAGATCAAAAACCGGCTGCATGCTGATCAAGCCTTAGGGCCTATTTTTGACGATACGGTTGCGTTGCTGTTGGCGGTAAAAAAACATTTGGAATCGGAACAGCAGGAGATGGCGGCATTTTTGTCGAAATTGACCGAGCAATTAACCGAGTTAGGTGTAAAAGCGACCGGCGTTAACGCCGCAAACGAAATAAGAGTTAAGAAGCGTAATCTGCTGGATCAGGCCGTATCCGAGCAAATCATGGAGCTACGCGAAAAGTCGGAGAACGCGACGCAGCTTGAACCGCTGAAACAAATTGTCAGCAGTCGATTAACCACTATCACGCAACAAATTCAAGCGCACAATCTTCAGGAACAACAGGAACGGGATAAGGCCCAGCGCGAAATGCAGATCTTGTCGCAAAGGCTGCGGGAAATGGAGTCCGAGTCTTCTGATTTGCGCTCGAAACTGGATCTTGCTCAACATCGCGCAACCCGCGATCCGTTGACTAATCTGCCGAACCGTTTGGCATTCGAGGATCGTTTGGCGGATGAGATGGCGCGTTGCCGACGGCATAAATTGCCGATGACGCTGATGGTTTGGGATGTGGATTTGTTCAAGAACATCAACGACACTTACGGGCATAAGTGCGGGGATAAGGCCCTCATTGTTATCGCCGAATTATTATTCAAACACTGCCGGGAAACCGATTTTGTGGCGCGTTTCGGCGGCGAGGAGTTTGTGATGATATTGCCCGGCGCCGATGCCAAATCCGCCTTAGTGATCGCGGAAAAACTTCGAAAAACCGTGGAAAAAAGTAGTTTCAATGCGAATGGCAACAAAGTGTCTATTACCTTATCGTGCGGAATTAGCCAGTTTATCGATGGAGATAATAATGAATCGATTTTCAACAGAGCCGATTCAGGCTTGTACCGCGCCAAACAAACCGGCCGTAACCGCTGTGTTGTCGTGTAACCAAGTCGGATAGACATGGCGACTGCTACCCCCTATTCCGCTCCGCTCGATAACGAAAAGTTTTTATACAAGCTGGTCATCCAGCTGTTGATTTTTTGCCAAGGCAGCCACAAGTTGCTGGAGCCGCATCTGCTTGCGATAGGCGCCAAACTGCGGAGCGGTGCGAACTCCCATGAACTGCTGTCCGAATTGCAAGCTGTATCTAAAACTTTATTACACATTTCCAAGCAAGCCAAGCAGGATGTTAGCGCGGGGGAAGACGATGCTCCTGCGTTGCAAAACAACTATTTGCTGGAGCGTTTGGATGAACTGCTCAGCGATGCCGAGGTTCCCTTGCGTTTTCAGCAACAGACCTCGCTGTTAAAGCAACGGGTCAGGGCTAATCTCAGTGAGGATTCGTATAAGAAAGTCATCGACTCGGCGATTACCTTGCTGCTGAATATCAAAGATTACAGCGCATCCGAGCAGAAAGGCATCGATGTGTTTCTAGGCGATTTGAGCGAGAAGCTGGACGAGCTCGGACAAGACGTAGAAACAGCTGGGCAAGCTAATCGAGCATTGATTGATGATCGCGAGATTATGAATACAGAAATTCATAGGCAAGTGGGCAGTCTAAAGGACTCAACACAAGCTGCCGATGAACTTGATATGTTAAAGAACCAGACAGCCGAGCATCTTGATCGGTTATTGGAGCGGTTACTTGAGCATAAACAAATAGAAGATGAAAGGCAGCGGGATGCGCAAGAAAAAATTGAGTTAATGACGCAAAAATTGCAGGAGTTGGAAACCGAGACCGAGACCCTGCGCGTTAAACTCAAGATAGAGCACGACAAAGCCCTAAACGACTCCTTGACCGGCTTGCCGAATCGTTTGGCATACAACAATCGCGCGGAAATGGAATTGAAGCGTTGGAAGCGTTATAAAGCGCCGCTAGCGCTGATCATTTGGGATATTGATTTTTTCAAGCAAATCAATGATACCTACGGCCACAAGTCCGGCGATAAAACCCTGGCTTTGGTTGCGCAATTATTACTGAATAACTGTCGGGAAACAGACTTCGTGGCTCGCTACGGCGGCGAAGAGTTTGTGATGCTGATGCCGAATACTAATGCGTTTCAGGCGCTGGAAATGGCGGAAAACACCCGCAAGATGATTCAGAGCTGCGGATTTAATTCTAACGGCGAAAATGTCAATCTAACCCTGAGTTGCGGTATCAGTGAGTTTAAAGAGGGCGACATGCATGACGATGTGTTCGTGCGGGCCGACCAAGCGCTCTATCAGTCCAAACAAGGCGGGCGTAATCGCTGTACGGTGTTCGAGCCATAGTCTTTACTGACGCCCACTTTTTGGCGGTTCGTTTAGACTCTCAGACTATCTAGCGCGAAAAGTTAGTTTTTTAGCGCCGCCCCTACAAAATCGCTCCCCACACCTGAACAATTTGTTCGCTTACTTTCAGCCAAACAGAAATGGGTAACGAACCGATCTGAACGGTGTATTGGCAGTCAGGCAGCGATCAAATATGCCGATTGCCTCATCGCAGGAGATGATTTCCTGCTGACTGTCCAGGATATAGTGGGCTAAATTAAGGATACATTTCCAATGGCGGCGATTGTCGATAAAGCGATAAGCCTGGAGCAACAATTCCTGCATTTTCTCTTCGCGCTGGGTTTTTGACGCGATAAAGTGATCCAGGTAGCTGAGCGCCTTTTCCAAATCACTGTAGCCGCCGTAGTTATGTAAAGCATTGAAACTTATTAGATTAATATTAAAAACTTCGTCGTCGCGAATGGACACGTATTTTGCTTCCGCCAACGGCCCAACCAATAAGTTGACTACATCCGCTTCGTAAGCGCGTTGGCAGGCGTGCTGCTGATTGTCGTCAGATAAGTCGTTAAAGCTTTCCACGACGGCAATCGGCAAGTTTTGGATTAAGTTGCCGTCTACGACTTTCGCAAAAAAATCGTCGTAAGCGTTAACTGGCCGTTTGACATGTATTTCGAAAAATACCGGAGGTAATTGTTTTTGGCGATTGCCAAGATGGATAGCCGCAGCATGTCCGGCTTCATGAAAAGCTGTGCGCCAATTTAGTTCGTTAGGATGCACGAAAGTTGACGTAGTCGAGTAGTAGTTTCGTTCCATAGACAGCAACCTCATCCAGAAAAAAGATGCGGCCCAGAGGCCGCATTGAGGAAGGATATTAAAACTCTTTACCCTTTAGGAGAGGGAGCGCATACATAAGAGTTGCATACAGTTTAATGGCGGATGTGTGTTTTGAAAATGTGACAAATTGACGCGCGGCAAACTGTCACTCGATATTGGATGCGATTTGTTCGGAAAAAAACGGGTATTACGGCGTAATACCCGTTAACGGAAAACTTAAGCGTCCTGCTTACTAGGATTGTTAGTCCAGAACGGCAAGGATAGGATAAGCAGGCAAGCCAGCCAGCCAAGGAGTTGTTGGTTATACAGGGTATAGCTCAACGCAACGGGAAGGCCCTCAGATAAGCCCGGATGGGCTTGAATGAAATCACGACCATCCAGAAAGGCTTTGGCTTCGCCCAGTATCAGTGCGATAGCGCCAAAACTCAGTAAATAAGCAAAGAACCGGTCACGGCGGCTTTGCAAACTCCCGCCAATTAGGCTGTCAAACGCCAAAACTCGACCATTGAATTTGCGCTCACTTAGCCATAAACAAGCAATCAAACCGATTACCCCAAAAGCCGGAACGGTGAATTGTTCGATCGGAAAGCTCAAATAACGGCCATTCATAGCCAGTCCGTAGGTTTTATAAAGCGCTAGCAATATAAAGATTAAATAACCGGCTCTCAAGCTATTGGCCAACTTAATGCAGCCTGATTTATCAATCAAAATATCGCTACCACGCTCAAGCAGTAGCGCGCCGAGAATTGTATTCGCGATTACCAGCGCTATGGCATAAAGCCTTTGCCAGGTGCTGTAACTGGTGTACCAGAGAAAGTCGGCCAATGTCACCAGGCAAACACTAAAGACTTGCGCCAGGGTGAAAAACGCTAACATACGGATCAGCGAGACCTGCTCCAGCTTTTTGGCATACTTCACGATAGCCAGCAACCAGATCAGCGTGGCGACGGCAAAGCGGATCAGCCAATTGGGCGTTTCGTTCACCGGGCCGGTCAACGGGAATACCGGTTCGCGGTCCGCCGAGAATAAGCCCCAGTTGGCCCCAACCACGCCTTCCAATTCGCTTTTCCAGGGTTGGTTAAAGGCTTCGACGATGTTGTAATCGAAACCGTGGCGATTGGCGACCTGGATCATGCCGCGAATGAATTTGGCCTCGTTGACGACGCCGGGAATGGCCATGCCGCGCTGCCTGCCGGCGCTGGGCCAGCCGGACTCGCCTATCAATATAGGTTTACCTGGAGCTACGCCACGGGCTTCGTCTTCCACTTGCTTGACGATTTTTTCCAAATGTTGCGAGGCATTTTCCACTGAAATCGGCTCGTCTTCCCAATACGGCAGAATGTGGATGGTGATGAAGTCCACTTCGTTAATTAATTTGGGGTACTTCATATACATCGACCAAACATCCGCATAAGACACAGGTTGCTTGACCGCTTTCTTCACCTCGCGGATATAACCGATCAGTCGGTCGACATCCATATCACCACGCAACAGCACTTCGTTGCCGACGATCACTCGTTTCACGACGTCGGGGTTTTCATTAGCCGATTTGATCAACGCATTGACTTCATTACTGTTGTCTTTGTAACCGTAACCAAGCCAGGCGCCCTGGATCATTT
This sequence comes from Methylomonas sp. MK1, assembly GCF_000365425.1. Lineage (NCBI taxonomy): Bacteria > Pseudomonadati > Pseudomonadota > Gammaproteobacteria > Methylococcales > Methylococcaceae > Methylomonas > Methylomonas sp. MK1. The sequence goes on along the minus strand of NZ_AQOV01000002.1, from coordinate 23,708 downwards.
TCAATCCGTGTTTGCGGGCTAACCCCGGGGTGGGTTGTTGGCCGCCAAGACTGGAGTAAGTGCGGATGCTTTCGGTTTTGTCGGCCAGCAGGCGCAAGTCTTCATCGATATGCTCCGGCAACGGGAATTTTTCCTCCAGCGGACTAAAGCCCTCCCGGAACGGCGCAAACGACAGGCTCATCAACTTGCCGGAGGGTACGTCCGTACCAGCATCTTGCGGCTGATTGTTCAACCAGGCGAAACTGCCGTGAACTAAAAAAATGAAAATCAAACAAAGCAATACTCTGATGCTGGGCATAATCTGGCTGAGTGGTCTGTTGCAAAAATGTCGCGGATTGACTGGCAATAATCGCTCGTCATGGAATTATAAGGCATTAGCCGCCTTCCCGAATTACATCGTTTGGTAGCTGTGTAATAACGGTCAGGATTGTCGCGAGTTTATTAAATAATTACTGTACTTTACCCATGGGTTCTGGTTACAGTATCTGGCTTTTCTGATATTCGGAAACCTTTTTAAGGCTTCCGTCAATTCGTCTGTTTTATGAGGTTTTGTATGCATAAAAAGGTTATCCCCATTCTGTGTGGCGCCATCCTGCTTCCGGCGTCGCAATGGGCTATGGCGGCGGTAGACAAACTACCGGCGACCAATAGCGTCAAGATGGGTGCGGCAGAGGAAGTTTGTTCCGAATTTACCGATGCCAAGTGGCGTGATGCGCAAGTGATCGACGGAGTCGAAATACAAGAATCACGGATGTGTAACCCCGATAATCCTGCTGAAATCGCTGCTTTTGTTAAAGGCACCAATAACATTTCAATGTCTACCCTAATGGAGACACAACTCGCCGCTGATGCCATCACGCTCGGCGAAGATATGGACGGCGACGGCGACCCCGACCACTATATTATTAAGCTGGAAATTGCCGAACTGAACGGCCATTCGCCAGACATGAAAGATCCCACCACCACTTTTGACGTTGCCCCCGGCATCCAACCGACTTTCTGGGTCTACGCGCCGAAAACTCGCGATATGTCTACCTTGAGCTTGTACGAGCCGGTGGCGAACCCTTTATTGCGCGCGCCGTCACCGACGATACGGGTCGAACAAGGCGATATTGTTTGGTTGGTTCTGGAAAACAGCCATTACTTTCCGCACTCAATCCACTTGCATGGTGTGGATCATCCGTACATGGATCATAGTGGTGAAGGTAACGATGGTGTCGGTCAAACCGGGCAGATGGATGTTTTGCCCGGCCAAAGCAAAACTTATGTGATCAAGCCGCGCCAACCCGGCACCATGTATTATCATTGCCATGTACAGCCACACACCCATATTCCGATGGGTTTGCAAGGTATGTTTGTGGTCGAGGAAAATCGCCCCAATAACTGGGTGCAGGTTTTCAATGTCGGTAATGGACAGGTTCGCCATCCGTCGGTAGCGGTCAAAGAAAAATATGCGGCCGAGTTCGATCTACACTATCAATCGGTTGATAAGGAATTGCATGAAATGGTGCGTTCCGCTAATGATCCGCGGATCGTTGCCCGGCGGATGAATCAGGAATATGACATTACTGATGCTACCCCCGATTATTTCATGCTGAATGGTCGCTCATTTCCTTATACCTTAAGGGAATCGCTGATCCTGATGGAAGAAAACAAAAAGGTCAAATTGCGGGTGTTGAACGGTCATGAAGAAGCATTTGCGCTGCACGTGCACGGTCACAAGCCGATGGTGACCCATTACGACGGCGTCGATAACGGTCCATCCTCTTATATTAAACGCGACGTGCACGGCATGGTGCCGGCTCAGCGTATCGATCTGGAATTGAGCGGGGTCGATGACGGTTTGAACAGCTTCGGCCAAGGCGTTTGGATGTTTCACGACCACGTCGAGAAATCCTTCACTACTAACGGTATCGGCGAGGGCGGCGACATCAGTTTGGTGGTATACAAAGGCTTTTCCGATGAGAAAGGCATCCCGAAAGTCCATGGCATGAGCTTAGCGCCTTACTTCACCAGAGAATTCTGGCAAGGTAAATATCCGGCCTGGCAGGATTACGATGCCTGGAAAAGTTTAGGTTTGCCGGAAATCAGCAATAAAAAACAAGTGGCTTTTGTCCCTCCACCGCCTCCCCCGTTGAATACGGGCGACGCCGCAGCGAAAGCGGAAGCAGCAGGAAATCAGCCGTCTTTTATCGGACAATTGCTGTATGGCTTGATATTGGGTGGCTTGAGTTATGTCGGCTTTGCCAATCGCCAGCGGATCATGGCGATGTTTAAAAAGTAGTCTGTCACTGCTTCGCGTCAAACCAGCGCCGCTGCCGAGCTAAAGCCCGGCAGCGGCGTTTTGCTATCGGCCTACATAAAAGCCGCATGATGTCTTAAGCTGTGACGGTGATACAAAACAAGGCTGTATTGTTATGATCATGTCGAATTGTTCACCATCCTGCGCCCTAAAATCCGGCAAAAATTGGCGACCTACTGCCGTTGCTCTCATTTGGCACATCTCCCGCTTCCTGTCATTTGCCCGAGACAATCAACTTTTTGATATCGGTTTGATCGCGCCTCTTTTCCCCGCGGCAAACAACTCGGCAATCCAGTCAACAATCAGGCAATATGCCGGACAATCACAATCGGGATTTGGGTGTTAGAATGCTCAGCCATTGATGTTAAGGGGACATTGTCGGCCATTGGTTGGCGCCATGTTCCGCAAGTAGGCGCTCGGATATCTAAGTAAAGAGGAAATTATGCGTAACTGGAAACTGTTGCCGGCGATCACTTTAGCAACCCTGGCGGCTGCTATTGTGCTATACGTCGCGTTCTACTTCGTGTTTCTCGATTTTTTCGTGGATTTATGGTGGTTCCGTTCGCTGGAATTCGAAGCTTACTTTTGGTTGAAATTACTCTACCGATTTATTTTTTCCGGTGCGGTTACTGCATTTTTCTTTGCTGTTTTCCTGTTCCACTTCTGGATTGCCTCTCGCTACCTGGGCCTGAACCCGCCCGATGAAATATTGATGGACGATTCCAAGCGTCGGCGTTTTCAACGCTTTGCCGATGTGTTCATGAGCGGTTCGGCCCGAGTCTATACCCCCATTTCATTGCTGCTTGCCGTAGTTATTGCTGTACCGTTCTATTTGCAATGGGAGCAGGCGCTGCTGTTTTTCTTCGGTAGCGCATCGGGTATCGTCGATCCGGTATACGGCAACGATGTCAGCTTCTACATGTTTTCCTATCCGATTTACATGCTGATTCAGAAGGAGTTGCTAACCACGGCAGTTATTGTGTTCTTGGCGACCGGTGTGCTGTACTGGATGGAGCATGTGTTTGTACCCAATCAAAGCAAGGAATTTCCACTGGGAGCGAAGATCCATTTGACGATGCTATTTGCATTTGTAGTGTTATTTGTGATTTGGGGCTTTTTGCTGGAACGCTTCGCCTTGTTATATTCGGCTGGTAATGAGCCGGTGTTTTTTGGCCCCGGTTTTGTCGAATTGCGTTACAAGTTGCCGATGATTTGGCTTGAAGTCCTGTTCTTTTTGGCGATTGCCATATCGGTAGTTTTTTACGCCTTGTCGGAGAGACATCGTAGCAAAACCCCGGTAATCGTTGCCTCCTTAGGGTTTTTGGCAGTTTGGGGCTTGCAAGGCTCCCATACCCTACCTGAGTTGATTGAAAAATTTATCGTCAAGCCTAATTTTACCCGCACCGAAGGTGATTCGATTCGGCATAACATTGATGCCACCATGGCGGCGTTCGATTTAAACAATATTAAAACCGTCGATTTTCAGGTCAATCTGGACGCCACCAAAGATATAGAAGCCTGGTCGACCAAAAAACATTTCGAAAATATTCCGGTATGGGATCGCGAATTTCTGATCGACAGCTATATGCAGCTACAAGGAATTCGGCCTTATTATGGCTTTCCGACTGTCGATGAAGACCGATATTTCATTAACGGACATCATCAACAGGTCAATTTGGCAGCCCGTGAAGTGAACATCGACAAACTACCCAAAGAGGCGCAAAACTGGGAAAACACCCATTTGCGCTACACCCATGGGTACGGCGCGGTCATCTCGCCGGCTGCTCAGGATGCCGGCATTCCTATCGTTTGGTACTTGCGCGATTTGAACATGACCTCGGATGTCGGATTTTCCGTGAAATATCCCGACATTTATTACGGCTTGGAGAAATATCGCTACGCGATCGTGCCAAACAATTTGGCTGTCACCGACATTTCCAGCACCGCGCCAGGGGAATCGCTGGATTATCAGGGTATCTCCGGCATACCGATTCCGTCGCTGTTCAGAAAAATGTTGTTCGCGTTTTATCTGAAAGACGAAAAAATCTTCTTCTCGCCAAACATATCCGCGCAAAGCAAGTTACTGCTGCGTCGTAATATCGACGAGCGAATTACCGCGCTAACGCCGTTTTTACATCTGGATAAAGATCCGTATCTAGTCGTTAACAAAGAACGCTTCTACTGGATACAGGACGCCTATACCTTATCCAATTATTACCCGGTCTCCAAACCGGCAGCCGACGATTATCTGGACGGCCAGCACAAGTTCAATTACATCCGTAACTCGGTAAAAATTGTGGTCGATGCCTATGACGGCAGCGTCGATTACTATATTTCCGACCCAAAGGATCCGATCATCAACGCTTATAACCGCGCGTATCCCGGCGTTTTCAAAAATTTGCGGGAAATGCCCGACGAGCTAATGCAGCACCTGCGTTATCCGCGCGACTTGTACTATATGCAGATGAAAATTTACGCTAAATATCATCAAAACAGCCCGGAGTTGTTTTATGAGCAGGCGGAAACCTGGCAATTCGCCTCCGTGGATGGTCAGCCTGTCTTACCGTATTTCATTACGATGGACTTTGATCGTTGCAACGATTTGGAGGAGTTTGTGATGATTAATCCGATGACCCCGATCCATAGGGACAATTTAAGCATGGTTGGGATTGCCGGCACAGTTGACGAAAAAAGTTGCGACCACAGTTACAAGCCGGGTATCACTATTTTCAAATTTCCTAAGGCTGTGCAGGTTAACGGACCATCTCAGGTCAATGCGCTGATCGATCAAAATCCGGAAATTGCCTCGCAGTTTACCTTATGGAATCAACAAGGCTCGGAAGTTAAAAAAGGCCGGATGGTGATATTGACGATGGGTAATTCGATTTTATATGTGCAGCCTATATATATGCTGGCGACCAAAACCAAGATGCCTGAGCTGGCGCGGGTAATTGTTTCGATAGGCAATCAGGTGGTGATGGACAAAACCTTGCAGGCGGCCTTCAGTCGATTGAAGGACTTGTTTATTAAGGGCGCAGCCGGATCTGTTTCAGGGATTTCGGCAGCCGAAGGCAAATAGGCGATTCAGCTACCTTCTCAGGGGCAATATCCGCGAATCAATGCAGCAGCATGGAGCACAGCCGATCTTCCAGCTCCATGCGTTCAGCCAGCCGTTCGCCAAGCATGGATAAATCCTGAGCCAGATTTTCGGTATTAAATTTACGCCTGCCGTCATCGTAAGTGTCGCTGAAAGTGACCGCCGACGCGGTAGTGCTGGAGAATGCCGGATATATCTTTTCAGCGTGAGACAGCGCTGAAGTTTGGTGCTGCTTTTCGGCTATTAGATGTTCGTAGATGCTGAAGTGACCAAACGATATGTAATCTATCAGCAATTGCGAAAACTCAGACAGCATCGGCCTAATCGCGTTCTCGCTGGAGAATGGTTTCATTTCGGCAAGTTGGCAATACAAAGCCCATACGGCGGAGCGTTCTTCCTGCAATGCTGTCACCAGATGCAAGTTATTTGAACTGGTGTTGTTAGCTACGGAATTCATTTCAGTCACGGCACGTCTCCCCTTGAAAATTGACGAACCTTAAATTTATGTGAATTATCATGAATATTCAACAATTGATTAAAATATAAGGGAATTTTTCTTAAAAACTGTGATTGACTTTGCACCATCAACTTTTATCTTTGTCGCATTGCCCTGTGAGGCCAAGCCGTTAATCCAGGCTTGGCGGTTAAAAAAACTGCCGCAAAAGCAGCCCTTCGCAATATACCGTAACGCTGACATTGCCTTGGTGATTAGCGGTGTGGGCAAAATTGCGATGGCTGGCGCGGTGGCTTATACGCTGGCGCAGTTTCCCGAAGTTGCCCAACCTATTCTGCTCAATTTCGGCATAGCCGGGCATCGCCACCAAGCGCTAGGCAGTTGTTTTTTGGCCGATAAAATCACCGACGCCGAAACCCAACGGCGTTTTTATCCGCAATTGGCTTTCGATGCACCTTGTCCGACGCTACCGCTAATCAGCTTGTCCAGAGCCGATGCCGAGTATAGCGACGACAATCTGCGCGATATGGAGGCTGCGGCGTTTTACGAAATAGCCGTTAAATTCAGCTCCAGCGAATTGATTCACTGTTTAAAAGTGGTATCGGATAATGCCGAATCGGCACTGGAGAATATCAATGAAGAATCGGTGGCTGCGTGGATGCAGGCGCGTTTAGCTAGTGTGGAAGCTATGATCTCTGCGCTGACTAAGCTCAGGGGAGCGTTGCCGGCAACGGGAACCGAGTTATACAAACAGGTGCTTCGTCAGTTTCATTTCACCGCGACTAATGCGGCCAAATTAAATACGTTGCTGAATCGCTGGCAAGTATTAAGTGCTGGTGCGGTGTTTGATTCAGGTGAGGCGAACGCTGCAAGCGCTGCCGAGCTGTTGGTTTGGCTGGAAAGCCAGATAGAGAAAAAACTGTTTTATTTGTAGATTTGCCTGATCAGGCGACGAGAGCTTGGCGGAGGTCAAAAAACAGGGTGTCCTGAAGCAAGACACCCTGCGCGTAATGAGTTACAGCAATTTTTTCAAAGCTTCTGTGCCTGCTTTCGCTTTAGCCAAATGTTCTTTGGATTCTTGCAAATTAGCAGCTTTAGCAGAAGAGATGGCTGCTTTCAGGTGTTGTCTAACTTTAGAGTTATCTCTGGCAACTTTATCGTTGGCATTGATTTCTTCGGAAATATCAGCCGCTTTTTTGATCAGACCTGCAACTTCAGCGTCTTCAGCGCCATTGTTAATCGCAGTCTCGGCAGTAGCAATACGCTCCAGAACCATATTGATTGCATCGATAGGTTTGTAGCTAGTTCTGCCTGCTTCGGCAACCGCAGCGGTAGAGAAAGAACCCATGGCAGCAGCTAAAGAGAACGCGATAACAGCACTTTTTAAAATTTTCATGTATTGAACCTCACAGTTATTTTTATAAGAACATATAGCTGCTAACCCAACCGCTTTAACCACTACATGTTGGGCCGGGATGATAGCACAGTTCATTCTGTTTGCTAGTCTGTTTATAGCGGTTTTTATGGTTTTTTCGGCGGTGGAAAAATGCCGCTGCGGCCTTATTCGACGCTGACTAGCAGCTTATCCAGCCATGCGCTGGGCAGCAGCCGTTTCAACCAAGCAAACAAATGTGTGGGCACTGTCACCCGGTAGCGAATTTTCGGCCGATTCGACTCCAAGGCATGCGCCACTTTTTCCGCGACTGCGGTGGCCGGTAACGTAAACGGTGCGGCCGGGCCGGGCTTTTGCAGCCGGGCTTCCATGGCTTTGTAGGTGTCTTTATGAAAACTATGCTCGGCATCGATATGTTTTTGATACAAAGCAAAGGCATTTTCCCGGAAACGGCTTGCTATCGGTCCCGGTTCGATCAACACGATATGAATGCCGGTGCCGCGCAATTCCAAGCGCAAGGTATCCGCCAAGCCTTCCAACGCGAATTTGCTGGCGTTATACGCGCCGCGAAACTTCATCGCCACGAACCCTAGTACCGAGCTGTTATAGATCACCCGGCCATGGCCCTGTTTGCGCATCAGCGGTAATAGCAGGTTGGTTAATTCGTGGGTGCCGAACAGATTGGTTTCGAATTGATGCCGCAGCACATCCCGATTCAAATCTTCCACGGCACCCGGCTGACCAAAGGCGCCGTTGTTGAACAGCGCATCGATCTTGCCGTCGGTCAGTGCGATTAGCTCACTCACCGCTTGGCAAATGCTATAAGAATCCGCCAAATCAAGTTGCAGACATTCGAAGCCTTCACCACGCAAACGCTCTACATCCTCGGGCTTACGCGCGGAGCAAATCACCCGGTGGCCGCGCTGTTTCAAAAACAGAGCGGTGTGATAACCGATGCCGGAAGAGCAGCCGGTGATAAACAGCGTTTTGCCGACAATCATGGTTGAACGAGATCAGCCTCGTTGAACAAAAAGGTTTTGCCGCTGCTGCAATTAATCAGAAAATTTAGCTGATCCGGTTTGCTTTTCCCGGTTAGTTCATCGGCTTCGATGCGTTGACACTCGCCGCTGGCTAAGGCTTTTTGTGCGGCCAGCCTTCGGAATTTTTCGACATCCGGCAGGCGCGTTTCGAAGGGTTTGACTTGCGCGGGTAGTTTTTCCGGGTCGTAGGGTGGGATGGCGAATGCGGAAAATTGCATGGGGTTTTGCTTAATTAGCGTCTGCGTCATTTCACTCTGAACTCTGGCGTCTTGTTTATTTTTGGCGATAGCGTCGAGTTTGGTCTGGTGCTCGGCTTGTTCCTGCGCAGACTGCTGCTTTTTCAATTCGGCTTCCGCGGCTTGCTGCCTTTCCAGCGCATTTAAATCGACGCTGCTGCCGGTTTTAGTATTCATCTGCACCGCTTTGTGTTCCACCGTGCAGGGCGACGATTGATAATTAGTGTGACCGCTTGCGTCAGTGCATTTAAAAACCCCGGCCCAACTGTCGGCGGACAGGCACAGGGCAAAAACGAAGAACATATTTTTCATTGGATTCCTGTTGATTAAACGCTACGGCAAAACTATTACTCAGCTCGCGATCAGTGTAAATAAATTTTTTCTATTGCTCAGTGCCAGTCTTGCATCACGCAAAAAAACGGTGGTTTTGCCGGCTACTAATTTCCGGGCATGAGCTTGACGGCGAAGTGTATCAGTCTTTTCGGCAATATCCAGCCGCTTCAAACTCTGATCGTTTGCGGGAATTAAAGTCGCACGGGGTCGAGACCGCGATCAACGATTTTGGCAACGGCTATTCTTCTTTGAATAATCTTCGCCGTCTGCCATTGGAGTTTCTGAAAATCGACAAATCCCTTGTTTCGGACGCCGATATGGCCGCGGAAAGTAAAGCCATTATTCGGGCGATTTCGGCCATGGTCAAAAGCCTGGGACTAAAAACCATAGCCGGAGGCGTCGAACGGCCCGCGCAAGAATTGATTTTGCGGGAAATGGCTTGCGAATTTGGGCAGGGTTATCCGCATGCCAAGCCGATGGCCTATGGCAAATTGCTGGAATTTAGGAGTTCCAGGGCTTTGGCTGAGACACTTTGAGGCATATTTCTATCTGCCAACGGTTGAGCTTTTAGCGGAATTGTTGAGTCCAACGTGCTTAGTCCTGCGACAGGCTCAGTACCCGCAGGGCATGGAGACCAGGTATGTTATTGATTCCGTTCGTGATCCACTGCAAGAATGCGGGAGTTCGCAGGAGCAGTTGCCGAGAGCTTGTGAAGTCACTTGTGCCCTTTAGGGTATCTTTGGAATCAACTTCTTCAGAGTTTCCGTAATGGCGGCTATTTGTTTTTGCTAGCCTATTGATTTAGTCCAACCAAACAAATTGGCGTGAAAATCACGCCAATTTGGCTAATGGGAAAGAGTTCGAAAGCTGTTATGCCGAACGGCGACGGTTGAACCCAAACAACCCGGCGATAGAAGTGCCGAACAACCATATCGCAGCCGGAACAGGCACGGGGGTCGCCGAAGTGACAAAATGGCCGTCGTCGGCTAAACCGTTCCCGGCAGTAAAACCATAATACAACTGATGCCCAGCTGCCACTGCCGTACCCAGGTTGCTTAAATCCACTGACGTAGCGGTGACAGAAAACGTGCCCAAATCTGCATGGTAAATAGTGCCGGTCAGATCGCCAGTTTCATCCTGCAAACCCGATGGCGTGTAGGTAAAAGTAGCGCGCCATTGCCAGTTTGGGTCTCTGATTGAATCCCCCAAGCCTGTTTCGGTGTAGGCCAGCGGATTGACATCGCCATTTTGTAGAATCTGAATACTGGGAGATTCCGGTTCGCCGCCGAAATTAAATGTATCGACAGCGAATGCCAGGCTGTTTGATAGTCCGGCGTAGCCCAAATCCGAACCGCCGCCGCCAATACCGGGTGTATCCGATAACGTGAAAGTTAAACCGTCTCCGCGAATACCGGTGTTGGCCGGAATAAAGAAATGAAAGTCAAAGCTGAAGGCTTGGTTGAAGTCTAGCGTAATAGCGGCCGGAGCAAATCCGGCGCCAGCGCTACCGCCAGTTCCCGGTGAGGTCAATTCCAAGTTGCTGTAGGTAAAGCCATTGCCGGGAGTTGCGTTAATTGCAGTTGCCGAGCCATAAAGGCTCCATGTGCTGAAGTCTGTAAAGCCCGCTGCCAAACTCACACCTTGCGCGGAACTTGCGGTCGGTATGGCGGAAAGTGCCAATAAAGCTGAAGGTAATAAAATTTTAAATTGCATGGCGTTCTCCGAAGTTGCTGCGCTGTTGGTCTATCGTTTGGTTTCAAGGGTTTGCGTAGTCAGTGCCTAAAGGTTTTCGACTATTCGTAAAACCACCAGCAAAATTGGCGCCACTATGGTTAAGTGTTTAAAACTAATCGGGTTATTGAAGAGCGGCAGCGGAAGCCGCGTTGATTTTGGTCGCCAGTGTAAAAAAAACCAACACTTTCGCTTGGATGCTACAGCGAATTGATTGATGGTACCGCCACTTCGTTCAATGGTGTCGATGAACATCCCGGCAACAACCGCCAACGCTCGGTTGTTGCCTCCGAGCTTTTCAGCGGCGCCATTTTATCCGTTGGCGGTGCCCACGAAACGTTTATGGCTACCGACAAGCGGTTTTGCCGTGCCGCTAAGCTTCTCGGTGGCAGCCATCAATGCTGCTTAAACACCACCATGTGACAGTCGTATTCATCAAGCCGGCAAGTTATACTGCCCGCCAATTTTCGACCTAAGAGCACTATGCAACCCTACCTAGATCTTCTCGCCGACATCATGGCTAACGGCATCGACAAAAGCGATCGCACCGGTACCGGTACTCGCTCCTTGTTCGGTCGGCAGATACGCTACAACTTGGCGAACGGCTTTCCGTTACTGACCACCAAGAAGTTGCATTTCAAATCCATTGCTTACGAACTGTTGTGGTTTTTGCGCGGCGATACCAATATCCAATATTTGAATGATCACGGTGTAACGATTTGGGATGAGTGGGCCACGCCGGACGGCGAGCTGGGGCCGGTATACGGTGCACAGTGGCGTAACTGGTTGGGGCCGCATGGCGAGCGTTACGATCAGATGCAGATTTTGCTGGACGGTTTAAAAAACAAACCGGATTCGCGTCGGCACATCGTCAGCGGCTGGAATGTGGCATTTTTGCCGGATGAAACCGTAGGCCCGCGCGAGAATGCTGCTGCCGGGCGCATGGCCCTGCCGCCCTGCCATGTGTTGTATCAATTTTATGTGGCGAACGGCAAGTTGTCCTGCATGATGACCCAGCGCAGTGCCGATTGCTTTTTGGGTGTGCCCTACAATCAAGCGAGTGTGGCCTTGTTGACCCATATGCTGGCGCAACAATGCAGCTTGGACGTGGGTGAGTTGATCATGTCGTTCGGCGACGTGCATATCTATCGCAACCATTTTGAACAAGTTGAATTACAACTCAGCCGGCAACCCTTAGCGCCACCGCAACTACAATTCAAGCGTCGCCCGGAATCGCTATTTTCCTATGAATTTGCCGACTTCGAGTTGCTGGATTATCAAGCGCATCGGCATATCGCCGGTGCTGTTTCAGTTTAGGGAAGTAGGTAGAGACGCTGAATTTTGCGTCTCTACCTATTTGATCGCGAATGGATCTATTTGTTGCCGGCCTTGATATGGCCGACGGCTTCTTCCGCCGCTTTAGTAGCTACGTCGGCATGGCCCATTTTGCCGTGCTCGATCGCGCTTTCCAACGATTTTACCCCGGCATCGAGATGCGTTTTAGATTCGCCCTTGGCGACTTCGGCGCCTTTTTTGGCATGGGTTAAGGCGGCTTCGGCATGTTCCACCAAAATCGGGCTATGGCCGGCTTTACCGTGAGTGACCGCCTGATTTGCGTGCTCCAGTGCCGCGGCAGCGTGTTCTTCGGCGAATACGCCGGTGCTAGCGAACAGTAATGCACTAATAGAAATAGCTGTAAATATTTTCATAATTCCCCCGAATTGAATTGTTGTGATTTTTCGCACCCGTTCTGAGTGCTAGCTAGTGACTTGATGCGCGGGAGTTTGGTTCCAAAATAAATGTGGCAATTTAAATTACTCGTTTTCTTATCGCTTTAGCGGGCGAATAAGGACGCTACCAATGTTTACCTTGCAAGCCGGGATAATCCTGGAAAGCTTGGCTTTGAATCCATTTTTGAGCATGAATAACGAAAAACGCCTGTTGATATTCCAGCGCTTGGCAGAAGCCACGCCCAATCCGACCACCGAACTAAATTTCACTACCCCGTTCGAATTATTGGTGGCGGTGGTGTTGTCGGCGCAAGCGACCGATAAGGGCGTCAACAAGGCGACTGCCAAGCTGTTTCCGGTTGCGAATACCCCGCAGGCGATCCTGGCCTTGGGTGAAGACGGTTTAAAGGAGCACATCAAAACTATCGGCTTATTCAACAGCAAGGCGGCAAATGTCATAAAACTTTGTCAGACTCTACTGGAACAGCATGGCGGAGAAGTGCCGCGCGAGCGGGAAGCGCTGGAGGCGCTGGCCGGGGTAGGCCGCAAAACGGCGAATGTAATTTTAAACACCGCATTTGGCGAACCGACCATTGCCGTGGACACGCATATTTTTCGGGTTGCCAACCGAATCGGTCTGGCGCCGGGCAAAAATGTACTGGAAGTCGAGCGGAAGCTGGATAAAACCGTGCCCAAGCAATATAAGAAAGACGCACATCATTTATTGATTTTGCACGGTCGCTATATTTGCGTGGCCAGGAAGCCGCGTTGCGGTGCTTGCTGCATCGCCGATGTCTGCGAATTTAAGGCAAAGAATTTAGACTGAATATGCAATAATCAGAGTAGAGCCATAAAGATTACGCGTCAGTCGTAAGCCCCGGCAGTTATATGCTGGAGCAATATAATTAAAAAATCACACGAGAGGATAAACGCATGAAAAAATTTAATAAATCTCCGCTGGCCGCCGCGATGGGCGGTGCGCTTTTGTCCGGTATGGCTGTCAACGTGCAAGCCGATGCCAACCCATTCGCTGTTTCCGAGCTGTCCAGCGGCTATATGCAAGTTGCCGACAATCATTCCAACGGCAAAATTAGCCAAGGCGCCTGCGGTTCCAACGCGATTGACGGCAACGGCGTTAAAAAAGGCGACGCTAAAAAAGCCGAAGTCAAGAAAACCGAAGGCTCATGCGGTGAAGGCATGTGCGGCGGCATGATGAGCGGCGGCAAAATGAAGAAAGGCATGGAGAGCGCTTGCGGCGCGATGATGAAGGGTAAAGAAGGTGCTTGTGGCATGGGCATGATGACTGGCGGCGGCATGATGAGTATGGGCAGCATGGGCGGTATGGATCACGGTGCCGATAAGTCTAAAAAAGCCGAAGAAGGCAACTGCGGTGCCATGATGGGTGGCGACAAAAAAGCCGGCGAACATAGCTGTGGCGCCATGATGAAAGGCGAGGAAGGCAGTTGCGGAAGTAAAATGGACGCAGACAAAACCGCCGGCCATTAATTTCGACTTATCGCCAATAGACCGACACTATGGATTTTAATGATTTACAGCAGCTGGTTATCGATTACGGCTATCTAGCCTTGTTTATCGGTACGTATCTGGAAGGCGAAACCATTCTGGTCATCGCCGGCTTTTTGGCGCATGGCGGCTATTTGCAGTTGGAATGGGTGATGCTAACGGCGTTTTTGGGTACCTTTGCCGGCGACCAGACTTTTTTCTATCTGGGCCGTTGGAAGGGTATCGCTTTTCTGGAGAAACGTCCGCTTTGGCACAGCAAAACCGACAAGGTTTTCGATTTGCTGCACAAGCATCAGATACCGGTGATATTGGGGTTTCGGTTTCTCTACGGCGTGCGTAACGTCACGCCGTTTGTGATCGGTGCCAGCAAGATTCATCCCTTGAAGTTTTTCTTGCTTAACTTCCTCGGCGCCGGCATTTGGGCGATAGCAGTCGGTTATCTGGGTTACACCTTCGGCGAATTTGCCGAGTCCATCATGGGCCAGGTCAAAAAATACGAAATGTATATCCTGGGCGCACTGGTGGCCATTGGCGTTGCCTTGTTTTGGCGGTCTACGCACAAACCGGAAACTCCAGAAGCGCCGGAAGAGTAAGCCATGGATAGCGTTCGCAATCTCGTTCACGGTGCCGGCTTGGGTTTAAGGCGGTCATTTTTGGGTGAGATTGTCGAGCAACCGCCCGGTAACGTCGATTTTTACGAAGTGGCGCCGGAAAACTGGATGACCATAGGCGGCAAGTTCGGCAAGCAGTTTCGGGCCATGACCGAACGTTTTAATTTTGTCTGTCATGGCTTGTCTCTGTCGATAGGCAGCAGCGATCCGCTCGACGAACAGTTCGTGCGCGACCTTAAACTGTTCATGCGCGAACACGGTATCAAGTTCTACAGCGAGCACCTCAGCTATTGCAGTCACGGCGGGCACTTGTATGACTTGATGCCGATGCCGTTTACCGAAGACGCGGTTAAGCATGTCGCCGCGCGTATCCGCAGGGTGCAGGATATTCTGGAACAGCGCATGGCTATCGAAAATATTTCCTATTACGCCGCGCCGGGACAGGAAATGGCCGAGATCGATTTTTTCAACGCGGTAGTCACTGAAGCCGACTGCGATGTGCTGATCGACATCAACAATATCTACGTTAACAGCGTCAATCACGGCTACGATGCCGAGACCTTTCTGCGGGCCATGCCTGCCGAGCGCATCGCTTACGCACACATTGCCGGTCATTATGTCGAAGCAGAGGATTTTCTGGTCGATACCCACGGCGCACCGGTGATCGATCCGGTCTGGACTTTGTTGGGCAAGGCTTACGAGCTTTTCGGCGTGTTTCCTACCCTGCTGGAGCGGGATTTCAATATTCCTTCCTTACTTGAATTAAGCAAAGAAGTCGATACTATCCAAACCATTCAGCAGCATTATGCGGCTGACCGGCAAAAACAGGTGGCCTGATGGCTGCCGATTTTCAGGCTACCCAAGGCCAATTTGCCGCTTATATTCGCGATCCGGAAAACAATCCACCGCCGGCAGATGTCGAGCCACGGCGCATGGCGATGTATCGGGAGTTGTTTTTCAATAATATCGACAGTTTTATTGCCAGTAATTTTCCAGTATTACGAGCTATCCTCGATGACACGCAATGGCTGGAAATCACCCAGGATTTTTTTACCCGGCATCGCTGCGAAACGCCCTATTTCTCGGAAATTGCCGAAGAGTTTTTGGCCTATCTGCAAAACGAACGGAACAATCCGGACGATTATCCGTTTCTGCTGGAATTGGCGCATTACGAATGGGTGGAAATGGCCTTGTCGATTGCCAAGGACACGCCGGAGCTGGGTGATGGCGATTTTCTGGAGAACTTATTGCCGCGCTGCATGGCGTTATCGCCCTTGGCCTGGCCCCTGCTCTACCGCTATCCGGTGCAGGCAATAGGCCCAGGCTTTTTACCGTTAGAGCCGCCGGAGCAAGCCACTTGTTTGATCGTCTACCGCGACAATCTCGATCATGTGCATTTCCTGAAAACCACCGGTTTGACGATACGCCTGCTGCAAATTTTGCAGGATAGAGGACCGATGACAGGCGAGAGCTGTTTACAAACGGTCGCCACGGAATTCCCGCACCTCGATAGCCAAGCCTTAATGGCCAACGGCCCGCCAATGCTGCGGGAGTTAGCCGAGAAAGGTATTCTTATTCCAGCAGTTGACGCCTAAAGCTGTGTACCCAGACCAGTCCGTCCTCGTTCCACTCCATGCCGCTGTGCATTTTCAGTATTAAGTCCTTATACATTGCCAAATTCGGATAACCTTCCGCCCTGGCATCCGCATCGCTCATATCCCCTATTCTCTGCCGCTCCACGCTAGTTATTTCAAATACTACGTCTTCCAATACAAAGGTTTCGCCGGGGTAAGCATATAAACCGTCGCGGCGTTGCTGGGTTTTTTCGCCGGCCAACGTTGCCGCCACCAATTTCGGGTGACGAACCAATCGATCGATGCTGCAAGATTTTTCGGGGTATTGAGTCATGAAAGCGAATGTCCTTGTAATACTGGATAAAACAGCTCGGCACTTTAAAAGCCTTGAACACGCATTGCAAGCGACATCCGTTAGCAAGTTCGCAAATTAAATATAAGTTGTGGGATTAGAACTACAGTTTAACGGAGGCTTTGTAGATAAACCTACTTTTCCTGCCTATACTTTTTTTCCAAGTTGAATTCAAGGCCACTGAACCGAAATGATCGGCGATAAGTGTGCTGCGAAATCAAGAAAAAACCAGGGAGATTAAGCCAACATGTCTATATTTCAATTCGCAATAATGATTTGCGTTGCATTGATTTCGGCAGGAATCGCCGCTTGGATTACCAAAGGACGCTGTATTACCGCCGCCCAAAACACCTTGGCCGACAAAGCGCCCGCCTTATCGATAGCCGAAGTAGAAAAATATATTTCCGGTCTGGATCGGTTTGCCGAGCAAGTCACGCCGGTATGGGCAGCGCAAATCGATTCGACCCGGCAACAAATCGAGCAGGCGATTACTTTGTTGACCCAACGCTTTGCCGGGATCACCAGTAATCTGGATACGGCTTTGAGATCTTCTCATTCCACTCTCGGTGGCAATGGCGAAGAAGTATTCGTAAACAGCAACGCCCATTTGCAAAAAGTAGTTAGCTCCATGGATGCGGCCTTGCAAGAGAATTTGGCGGTCTTGCAAAAAATCCGCTCCTTGGCTGGATTTATAGATGAATTAAAACAGATGGCCAAGGAGGTGGCGCGGATTGCCGAACAAACCAATCTGATTGCCTTGAATGCCGCTATCGAAGCGGCTCGAGCGGGCGAAGCCGGCCGCGGTTTTGCCGTGGTAGCGGATGAAGTTAGAAAGCTATCCAACTTGTCCGGCGAAACCGGTAAGCAGATCGGCTCCAAAGTAGAGCAAGTTAGCTCCGCCATTCAAACCGCGTTGGTAGCGGTGGAAAAAAGTGCGCAAAACGAGGCCGAAGCCGTATCGACCTGTAACGGCAATATTCAAACAGTAATGGATAACCTGCATGATGTGTTTGCCAAATTGCAGAGCTATTCCAGCAACCTAAGCCATTCGGCGCTTGCCATAAAAGGTGAGATAGACGAATCCTTGGTGCATTTTCAATTCCAAGATCGGATCGGCCAAATTCTGCAACACGTCAAAGACAGCATTGCCGATTTCCCCAAGCAACTCAACCGCAGCCATGCCGGTGGCGTATTTGCATTGCAGCCGATAGATGCGGATCACATTTTAAGCGGCTTGACCAGTACCTACACCATGGAATCCGAACACCAAGCCCATGGTCATGGCGGTCGAGCAGTTGAACCTCAAACGCAAGAAATTACTTTTTTCTAGGATTTAAGCATATGGCAAAAACGATATTGGTAGTAGACGATGCGGCTTCAGTCCGTCAGGTAGTAGGTATTGCGCTGAAGGGCGCCGGTTATGAGGTGATAGAAGCGTGTGACGGCAAGGATGGGCTAAGTAAGCTCAACGGCCAGAAGATTCATCTAATCATATCCGACGTCAATATGCCGAACATGGATGGCATTACCTTCGTGAAGGAACTTAAGCAGCTGCCGGCCTATAAATTTACCCCGGTAATTATGCTGACCACCGAATCCCAGGAAGGCAAAAAACAGGAAGGCCAAGCTGCGGGCGCCAAAGCCTGGGTCGTCAAACCGTTTCAGCCCGCGCAAATGTTAGCGGCGGTTTCCAAGTTAATTTTGCCTTGATAGGCGTATGAAGGGCGGAGTTTTCCGCTGTTTCATGCTGTTACTTCAGCCATTTCCATCGAGATCGCCCATGCCAAGCCTAACTATTAAAGACGAGTTAACCATCTATACCGCGGCGGATCAGAAATCCAACCTGCTGATGTTTCTAACGGCGGGTGACGATTTGGAAATCAATCTTGCCAACGTCACCGAAATCGATACTGCCGGCCTACAGTTGTTGATTCTAATCAAACGGGAAGCCGCGCATTTAGGCAAAAGCCTGCGCTTCGTGATGCACAGCAAAGCCGTGTTGGATGTATTGGAACTAGCGAATCTGACGGGTGCTTTTGGCGATCAGGTTGTACTGACCCAAAATTAAGGAGTATGCGAAATGAGTTTTGATGACCAAATGCGGGATGCTCTGAAGACTTTTGTGATTGAAAGTCTGGAGTTGTTGCAAGACATGGAAGACGGCTTACTCGGTCTGGAAGACGATCAGGAGCCATCCGAACGAATTAACGCCATCTTCCGAGCCGCACATACCATCAAGGGTTCGGCGGGATTGTTCGGGCTGGATCACATCGTTGCCTTCACCCATGTGGTGGAAAGCGTACTCGATACCTTGCGCGACGGAAAGTTGAGCGTTTCACCGGAACTGGTCGCCATCCTACTACCTTGCTGCGACCATATGATTGAGCTGATTCAAGCTGTGGCCGACGGTAATGTCAGCGCCAACCCATCAATGACGAATGCTGAACGACAGTTGCTCGATGGATTAGAGTCTTTTTTGAAGCCGGAGCCGAAGCAGGCTATGACTACCGCGCAGACTGCTGGCGAGCAGTTCGAAGTCAGCGGTGGCGGTGTAATCGACAGCGGCAATTGGCATTTGTTTATTCAATTCGGCGAAAACTGTCTACGCGACGGTATGGATCCGTTGTCTTTCATCCGTTATCTGGCAACGCTGGGTGAAATTATGTCGCTGACTACTTTCAGCCACGCGATGCCGGATGCCGAAAGCATGGATCCCGAAAGCAGCTACCTGGGGTTTGAAATTGTCCTAAAAAGCGACGCAGACAAAGCCGCTATCGAAAGCGTGTTCGATTTTGTGCGCGAAGGCAGTTACATCCACATTTTGCCGCTGGAAGACAAAATCCCCTACTACGTCGAACTGATCAATTCGTTGGGCGAAGACAATGCCCAACTCGGCGAGCTATTGCTGAAAAGCGGGGTAATTACCCAACGCGAACTACAAGAAGGGCTCAATGCGCAACAGGCGCAGGTACCGCAACCGAACACACGCCTAGGCGAAATCTTGGTCGATCAACAAGTGGTGCAACAGCCGCTGGTTAATGCGGCGCTGGAAAAGCAACAGCAGATTAAAGACAACAAAGCCCGAGAAAACCAAACCATACGCGTCGACGCCGAGCGCTTGGACAAACTAATCGATGTGATAGGCGAACTGGTTATTTCGGGTGCGGGCGTTAATCTGCGTGCGTTACAGACCAGCGATTCCGGACTATTGGAAGCCACCAGCGAAATGATGCGCTTGGTCGAAGAAGTACGCGACGGTGCATTGCAACTACGCATGGTGGCGATAGGCGCCACATTCAGCCGCTTCCAGAGAGTGGTGCGCGATGTCGGCAAAGAGCTGGGAAAAGATATTAGCTTGGTCATTACCGGCGGCGATACCGAAGTTGACAAATCAGTTGTCGAAAAAATCGGCGATCCGCTGATGCACTTGGTCCGCAACGCCATGGACCATGGTATCGAGTCTGCCGAAGTCCGCGCCGCGCGTGGCAAATCCAGTCGCGGCGAACTCAGATTAAACGCGTACCACGAGTCGGGCAGTATCGCCATAGAAGTCAGCGATGACGGTGGCGGCCTTGATCGTGATCGTATTTTGGCAAAAGCCATCGAAAAAGGTTTGGTTCAACCCGATGCGAAGCTAAGCGATCAAGACATTTATAGCTTGATTTTTGAACCCGGTTTTTCCACCGCCAGCCAAATTTCCAATCTGTCCGGGCGCGGCGTGGGCATGGATGTGGTCAAGCGGAACGTTACCGATTTACGCGGCGATATCGAAGTCGAAAGCCGGCCTGGTCAAGGTTCCACCATCCGAATTCGTTTGCCACTGACATTGGCCATCATTGATGGCTTTTTGGTTGGTGTAGGTAAATCGTCATACGTGATTCCCCTTGACCGGGTTGTCGAGTGTCTGGAGTTGTCCGGCGATTTGAATAATAGGGATTACATGGATTTGCGCGGCGAAGTGTTGCCTTTTATCCGCTTGCGCGATCTGTTCAACATTAGAGGAGATCAACCGCGTAGACCGAATGTCGTCGTGGTGCATGCAGCGGGTGTCAAGACGGGACTGGTCGTTGATCGCTTAATCGGCGAGTTTCAGACTGTTATCAAGCCCCTTGGCAAGTTATTCGGCCATGTGGAGGGGCTGGGTGGATCCACTATTTTAGGCAGTGGCGAAGTCGCTTTAATTTTGGATGTACCAGTACTGGTGAGTGCCTTTGAACATAAGCTTCAGGGCAATATGCACTTGGCTCAGGCTTGAGCCAAATTGGTAAAACGCCAATTGCAAACTAAGGACAATAGCCATGAGAAATAATCAACCTGTTACCGACGTCGAACTGACTTTTTCCGAAGAAGACATTCTTACTTCCACCACAGATTTGCGTGGATATATCACCAGTGTTAGCCCGGCCTTCGTAAAGCTAAGCGGTTTTAGCGAACAGGAGTTAATTGGCCAACCACATAATCTGGTTCGCCACCCGGATATGCCCGAAGAAGCTTATGAATGGATGTGGAGGACCATCGAGTCCGGTTGTACCTGGCGCGGTTTGGTAAAAAACCGCTCCAAAAATGGCGATTTTTATTGGGTGGAAGCCAACGTCTCGCCAATTTATAGCGAAGGACAAGCTATCGGCTATCGTTCTATCCGATTCAAACCCAACGGGAACGAGGTTAAAAAGGCAGCCGCTTTATACGCCGATATCAAAGCAGGTCGTATTAAAGCGCCTTTCAAAGAAGGAAAATTTTCTAGCCTACTAAACAAGATAAAACTTTGGCAAAAATTTGTTGCCCTGGTCGTTCTGGCTATCGCTATGTTCGCGGTGCCAACCTACTTTTTGGTAGTAGACAGAATTGTAGATAAAGACTTTGCATTAAAGGAAAAACAGGGCGTCGATTACACCGCCGAGACTATTAAATTAATGCAGCTGGTGGTGGAGCACCGTGGCTTGAATGCGATGGTTATCGCCGGCAACTCACAGGAAGCTAGTCGCCGGGAGGCTAAACGCAACGAAGTCAATCAGCAGATTGTCAATATCTCCGCATTGGACGGCCGTTTGTCGGCATTAAAGTTGACTTTGCCCTGGCAAACCTTACGGGAAAAGTGGCAGGAGTTGGCGGCTTCGGCTAACACATTCGATGCTCAGACTAACCTTGCCAAGCATGGCGAATTTATCAAGCAATTGCATGCATTCAACCGCAAGGTGACAGACGCTTCAGGATTAGCGTTGGACCCTGAAATCGATACGTATTATGCACAAGTGTTGGCGATTAGCTTATTTCCCGACCTATCGGAACAATTGGGTATGCTAAGAGGGGTAGGCTCGCCGATTTTGCTCAGAAAAACGGTTACGCCGGCTGAAGCAGCTTATCTGCGGGAGGTTATTGCAAATACCGAAGAAACCCTGACTATTATCGACGAGAGTGCTGCCAAAATCAGCAATATGGATGCCGGATTCCGCTCGGCATTACTCAAAGCTAGCGCCGATGCCAAACAAGCTCTGACATTGGTCGAAACCGAAATTTTGCAAGCCGCGAAGCTCGAGTTTTCGGTAAATGAATATTTCAGTACCTTTACTCGAGCCATCCAACAAAACTTCGCGCTGTCATCCGGATTCAGCAAGCTGTTGTACACAGGTTTGGATGCACGTGTGACGCGATTAGATGAGATTCTAAACACCACATTGATGGTGTTGTCGATGCTGCTATTCGGTTTCCTGGCAATGAGTTGGTACATCGTCATGGGCGTACTCCGTCCCGTGAATGCGATGACTCATGCCATGACCCTGTTCGGCCGGGGCCAAATGCCGCAAAACGATAGTCATAACTATGGCTTGGAATTCAATCAACTGAATGAAGGTGTCAAGGCGGCCGTGTTCTCCGTGCAATCTTTGATTGCCGATGCCGTTATGCTGTCGCACGCTGCTGTAGAAGGCCAGCTGTCTACCCGTGCGGATGCTACTAAACACCAAGGTGATTATCGGAAAATCGTCGTAGGTGTCAACGATACGCTGGAGGCCGTCATCGGTCCTTTGAACGTGGCCGCCGAGTATGTGGACAACATCGCTAAAGGTGCCATTCCCGCGAAAATCACCGACCACTACAACGGCGATTTCAATGTCATAAAAAACAACCTAAACACCTGTATTGATGCGGTTAACGCCCTGGCGGCCGACGCCAACAGCTTATCAACCGCGGCCGTTGAAGGGCGCCTTGCCACCCGTGCCGACGCCAGCAAACACCAAGGCGACTTCCGTAAAATTGTCGAAGGCGTCAACAGCACCCTGGATGCGGTCATCGGACCTTTGAATGTCGCGGCCGAGTACGTGGATAACATCTCCAAAGGTGCGATCCCGGCGAAAATCACCGACCACTACAACGGCGATTTCAACACTATCAAAAACAACCTGAACAACTGCATCGACGCGATTTCCAACATGGTCGCCGAAGCCATGAATCTGGAAAAAGCCGCGATTGAAGGTCGTTTAGCCACCCGCGCCGACGCCAGCCAATACCAAGGCGATTACCGGAAAATCGTCCAAGGCGTCAACAACACGCTGGATGCCGTGATCGGGCCGCTTAATGTGGCGGCCGCTTACGTGGACAACATCGCTAAAGGTGCCATCCCCGCGAAAATCACCGATAACTACAACGGCGATTTCAACACCATCAAAAACAACCTGAACAATTGCATCGACGCCATTAGCAGCATGGTGGCCGAAGCCGCTGCGTTGGAAAAAGCGGCCATCGAAGGCCGCTTAGCCACCCGCGCCGACGCCAGCCAATACCAAGGCGATTACCGCAAGATTGTCGAAGGCGTCAACAACACCCTGGACGCGGTGATTGGCCCGCTCAACGTTGCCGCCGAGTATGTGAATAACATTTCTAAAGGTGCGATCCCCGCGAAAATCACCGACACCTACAACGGCGATTTCAACGTCATCAAAAACAATCTGAATACCTGTATCGATGCCGTTAATGCCCTCGTCGCTGACGCCAACATGCTGGCGACCGCTGCGGTCGAAGGCCGTCTGGCCACCCGTGCCGATGCGACCCAGCACCAAGGTGATTTCCGTAAAATCGTCGAAGGCGTCAACAGCACCCTGGACGCGGTGATCGGGCCCTTGAACGTCGCCGCCGAGTACGTGGACAACATCTCTCGCGGGGCGATTCCGGCAAAAATCACCGACCACTACAACGGCGATTTCAACACCATCAAAAACAACCTGAATAACTGTATCGACGCGATCAGCAGCATGGTGGCGGAAGCCGCTGCGCTGGAAAAAGCGGCCATCGAAGGCCGCTTAGCCACCCGCGCCGATGCCAGCCAATACCAAGGC